>NZ_BAAAYB010000120.1:0-168599 GCF_039535905.1 Kitasatospora albolonga
AGCTTCCAGAGCGGGAAGCGGGACTCGACTGTGACGTGCCGGCCTCGCGGTCGAGCGCGCAGCGCGGACAGGCCGTCGGGGTGGCATCAGCAGCGACGTCCCCAGGCGGAGGCGATCGCGGGAAGGAGTGGCCGGAGCCGACCGCCTTCAGCCGTCCGGCCATCGACTCTGCGGCCGTGGCCGATCAGGGCCGACATGCTCCCCTCGACCGAGCGCGGCGTCGCCGTCGGCTGGCCGGGCGATATGGTTTCGGCCCAGTTCCGCAGCGCTGGCCTGAGGGCATGGGGTGCCTCCGCTCCGGGCCGGCCCGCGCCGTAACCGTGGAGTAGTGGGGAGCGTAGTCGCCGCGCGCCCCGGAAAAACAGGGTCCGGGGTCACGCACGACGATCATTCGTAGAGCGGTCTCAGTACCGCCACGGGCCTGCTGCGCTACGGGGGCGGCAGCCTCCGCGCGCAGCCGCCGAAGATGCCGCCGAGGGGTCGACACAGGCGCGCCGAAGCGGCGGAGGCCACCCGCACCCAGTACCCGGCCGAGCGTTCGCCGCGTCCACCACCAGGCCACCGAGTCTGTGTCGAACCGGTTCCCACCCGAGAGCGGCACGCCAGGTCCGGCCGGATTGGTGGTCCAGGTCAGTCCTCGGTCAGCTGGTGGCCGCATCAGCTCGCTCGACCAGCGCCATCGCGTGATCAGGTCGGCGAGTATGCAGACCTCGCCGCGCCACGAAAGCAGTCGTCGCGCGGATGCGTCCACGCACAGCCCGCGCGGGTCGCGCACCAGCGCAGGGCCACGCACACCACCAGGCGGCACCATGCTGGCCAGCCATCGAGCGGACGACCGGCCCGACGAGGAGAGCGTGCGGCCATGCGACTCCGGTGACGCTCAACAGCGTTGCGCCGAGGCACACGACCGCCGGCGCTAGGCGCAGGAGCGCGAGCGGGTGCGCGTAGATCGCCAGCACCACGCACGCGGTCAGGCTCATTGTGCTCTGGCCATCGGCGTACGGCGCAGGCTGACGTGACACCTCGACCGAACCGAAGACGCGCAGGTCAGCCACGACTGAGGCTGGCCAACCAGCACCTGGAGGGACCCTTGAGAGAGGAGGCGCTCGACGCGGCCGCGCCCGGTGCGTCCTCGGTAGCGCACCGTGCGCCTCGTCGCGCGCGCTGGGCTGGTGGAGAGGCAGCGGCACGCCGACCATGCAGAACGGACGCCCGCGCAGCAGCACGGTTGCCGGACGTCGCGTTGAGAGGACAGCTGGTGGCCTAGTCGTGATGCGGTGAGAGGATCCGGGCCCCGATTTGATGACAAGTCTAGAGTGGCTCGTCCACGCACCGCGCTCGCGAGCTGAGTTCTTTACGCGGTGGTGTGCCAAGCCTGTGGCGGGGGCGAGCTGTCGGTACAGGTCTCTGCGCAGCAATGCGTGGCCGCGCGACCATCGAGCCGTGCGGCGATGGGGCATGCTCGCGCTCATTGCCGCGACTCGCGGGCGCAGGAAGCGCGTCCAGACTGGGCCCCGCGTGTCAGGCCCCGGGCAGCATGGACAGTCAGCTCCGACTTCACGCCGGCGGCAGTAAATCCGTGACCGCGCGGCTCCGCGGGCAAGGTGGATCCGCCGCTGCCTGCTGTACGCAGGTGTCGACCAGGCCGTGCGGAGACCTAGGGTGCGCCCAGAGCACGCGCGACCGGAGACGGCCACTGCGGCCGAGCACCAGCGGGCCTGCGCCACGCACTTCCCCGTAGCGCGCTCTCGCGCAGCTCGCGGCATACTCAGCAGCTTCCATAGCTGATGACTGCTCGCGTATCCGGCGGTCTATCGAGATCGGCACTCACGGCATACAATTGAATCCGCGGACGACTCGAGAAGGCGCTGGCTAGCCGGGGTCGCGCATGGAAGCCGCGAGCGACAGATCTCTTGGGCCAGCGGCTAGCGACTCGGACAGCGCACGCGCGGAGGCTCGCTAGCGTGCGAAAGGTCAAGGCAACACTCGGACCGTCACGCAGTACACAGCACTACGAGCCCAGCGGCGAACAGTATCCTGATGCTTCCGTTCCTAGTCTGTGGACCTGCGCCGGGGAACGTCCCTTTGGTGGCCGAGACGATCGTGTCGCCGCATGCACCGACTTCGCGCACCCTCACTCGCCCGCGTGGCGGGGACATCCGTGCCGGCCCCACGTACGCGACGCCCTGCTGCTGTCTCTCCTTCGGCGGACCGGAGCCCCCGAGGACGTGGTCTCCTGTAGAGACGTCACCGCGCGCCGGAGGCATCCCGAAGGAGCGGCTGGCCGAGGTCGGCAAGCACTACTTCCTGTTCGGCGGGGGTCAGCCCGATCAACGAGCAGAACCGGAGCTGCTGGCCGCCCCTCCGCAAGGACTTCGCCGACCACGGCCTGACCTGCCGGTCTACTGGGGCAACCGGAACTGGGCGCCCTACCTGACCGACACCCTGCGCGAGCTGGCCGCCGACGGTCACCGCCGGGTGCTGGTGCTGGCCACCAGCGCCTACGCCGGCTACTCCGGCTGCCGCCAGTACCGGGAGAACCTGGCCGACGCGCTGGCCGCCCTGGAGGCAGAGGGCGTCACCGGGCTGGGCGTGGACAAGCTGCGCCACTTCTACAACCACCCCGGCTTCGTCGAGCCGATGGTGGACGCCACCCTCGCCGCCCTGGAGGGGCTGCCCGCCGCGGCCCGCGACGGCGCCCACCTCGCCTTCACCACGCACTCCATCCCGGACGCGATGGCCGACGGCTCCGGGGCCCCCGACGACCCGGCCCGGGGCGAGCCCGGCGGCGCGTACGTGGCCCAGCACCTGGAGGTGGCCCGGCTGGTCGCCGAGGCCGTCGCCGAGCGCACGGGCGTGACGGGCCGTCCGTGGCAGCTGGTCTACCAGAGCCGCAGCGGCGCGCCGCACGTCCCGTGGCTGGAGCCGGACATCTGCGACCACCTGGAGGGCCTGAAGGAGGCCGGCGCCCCGGCCGCCGTGGTGGTGCCGATCGGCTTCGTCTCCGACCACATGGAGGTCAAGTACGACCTCGACACCGAGGCCGCCGCCAAGGCCGCCGAGCTGGACCTGCCGGTCACCCGGGCCGCCACGGTCGGCGCCGACCCGCGCTTCACCGCCGCCGTGCGCGAGCTGGTGCTGGAGCGCGCGGCCGCCGAACGCGGGGAGCGCCCCGAACGGTGTGCGCTCGGGGCGCTCGGCCCCAGCCACGACGTGTGCGCCGTCGCCTGCTGCCCCAACCCGCGCGCCCCGCGTCCGGCCGCCGCCGAACGCTGAGCCGCCGAGCCGAACTGACGCGGCGTCGTCCTGACGCCGCGTCACCCTGACGGACCGTCGGAAGGAAACCCCGTGCCCGATCCCGCCCTGCTCGACGAACTCCTCGACGTGGCACTGGAGGCCGCCACCAAGGCCGGCGCCCTGCTCCACGACGGCCGCCCGGCCGACCTCGGGGTGGCCGCCACCAAGAGCAGCCCGGTGGACGTGGTGACCGAGATGGACCTCGCCTCCGAGAAGCTCGTCCTGGAGCTGATCGGCACCCGCCGCCCGCAGGACGGCTACCTCGGCGAGGAGGGCGCCGACCGGCCCGGCACCAGCGGGGTGCGCTGGGTGGTCGACCCGCTCGACGGCACCGTCAACTACCTGTACGGGCTGCCCTCCTGGGGCGTCAGCGTGGCCGCCGAGCTGGACGGGCGGGCCGTGGTCGGGGTGGTCGCCGTCCCGGCCCGGGGGGAGCTCTTCCACGCCGTGCTCGGCCGCGGCGCGCACCTGGACGGCGCCCCGATCCGCTGCCGCCCGGCCCCGCCCTGGGGCCAGGCCCTGGTCTCCACCGGCTTCAACTACGTGCGGGCCGTCCGGGAGGAGCAGGCCCGGGTGCTGCTCGGCCTGCTCCCGGAGGTCCGGGACATCCGCCGGGGCGGCGCCGCGGCGGTCGACCTGTGCGACCTGGCGGCGGGCCGGCTGGACGCCTTCTACGAGCGCGGCCTGCACGCCTGGGACCGGGCCGCCGGGCTGCTGATCGTCGCCGAAGCGGGCGGGGTCTCCGGCGGCCGCCCCGGCGAACCGGCCGGCGACGGGCTCACGGTGGCCGCGCCGCCGGCCACCTTCGAGCGCCTCACCGCCCGGCTGGCCGAGCTCGGCGCCTGACGGGCCGCAGCCGCACGCGCACCCCCGGCTCCCGCACCCCCGTACGCGCACCCCCGCTCCCGCACCCCGTGCCCGTTGTGCCCGGGCAGCACGAAGCCCTGGCACACGGGGGGTGCCAGGGCTCGGTCTGTGCGGGTGGCGCGGCGGTGCGGGTGGCGCTGGGTCAGGCGGCGGAGCGGTGCAGCTCCTGCACCGGGTCGACGCCGTGTTCGGCGGCGAGCCGGCGGAGGTCGTCCAGCTCGGACTGCTCGACCTCGGCGAGGAACTCGTCCCCGGAGGCGAGAGCGCGGTGCAGGTCTTCCTCGGCGTTCCTTATGCGCTGGATGATCCCGGCGGTGAAGGCGTCCATTCGGGCCCCCTTACGGTGTCGGACGGGCACGGTCCGGCGTTCCCCGATCCGGATGACGGCGACAACGGGAACGCCCCAGCCGGGCTCCCTGCTCCCCCGGCTGGTGCGTCAACGGCCTGCGGCCGCCCTATGTGACTCCGAAACCCGGACCGGTGCGGATGAACGCACGGCGGGTGGTGACCACGATCGGCGTTCGGCGCGATCGTGGGTGTGCAGCTCTACTCCCCGCCACCACCGCCGGGAAACCTGACGGGGACGGAAAGTTGCCCGCGTCACAGTCCGAACACGGAACCGTTCGACCTGACGTGCCCTGGTCGAGACCGACCGGCAGTCGGGGGGCGGCGTCGCGACGCCGGGGTGCGCACCTCGCCGGCTTCTCCTCGGTCGCCGATGCTCCGCATGGACTTCCTCGTCGGCGCCGCCGAGGCACGCACCCCAACGCCGCTCCTTCTTCCACCCCCCGACTGCCGGTCGGTCTTATCGCTGCTTTACCGCCCGACCAGGCAGGATGGAGCCACCGTCGGACCGCTGTGCCCGGCCCCGCCGCCGCAAGGCCGGTGGGTGTCCGCGCCGGTGTCCGCGCCCGGCCGCACCACGGCCTGCCCGGGCACCGCCACGGTGGGCCGCAGCCAAGCCGTAGAAGGGACAACCACCGTGCGGGTTCTCGTCGTGGAGGACGAGCAGCTGCTCGCCGAAGCAGTGGCCACCGGTCTGCGCCGGGAGGCCATGGCCGTCGACGTGGTCTACGACGGGGAGGCCGCGCTCCAGCGCATCGCGGTCAACGACTACGACGTGGTGGTGCTCGACCGCGACCTGCCACTGGTGCACGGCGACGACGTCTGCCGCAGCATCGTCGAGCAGGGCCTCGCCACCCGGGTGATCATGCTGACCGCCTCCGGCGACATCAGCGACCGGGTCGAGGGCCTGGAGATCGGCGCCGACGACTACCTGCCCAAGCCCTTCGCCTTCAGCGAGCTGGTGGCCCGGGTCAGGGCGCTCGGCCGCCGGGCCACCGTCCCGCTGCCGCCGGTGCTGGAGCGGGCCGGGATCTCGCTGGACCCGGGCCGCCGCGAGGTGCTGCGGGACGAGCGGCCGATCCAGCTGGCCCCCAAGGAGTTCGCCGTGCTGGAGGTCCTGATGCGGGCCGGCGGCGCCGTGGTCTCGGCCGAGCAGCTGCTGGAGAAGGCCTGGGACGAGCACACCGACCCGTTCACCAACGTGGTCCGGGTGACCGTGATGACGCTGCGCCGCAAGCTCGGCGACCCGGCCGTCATCGTCACCGTGCCCGGTTCCGGCTACCGGATCTGAGTCCGGGCCAGCCGACCTGACGCCGCGTCAGCCCGACCGGCCCCACCCACCACCGGCCCCGGACCGCCCCGGCCCCGGACCGCACCCGAGAGGACAGCCATGACCACCCCGCCCTCGCCCGGCGGGTCCTCCGGCGCGCCCGGAGGCACCCCGGCACCGCCGCAGCCGACCCAACCCCCGGCCGTGGCAGCGGCCCCGTCGCCGGCCGAGCCGGCGAGCGGCGGCGGACTGTTCGGCTGGCTCCAGCTGCGCCCGACCATCCGGATCCGGCTCACCCTGCTGTACGGCGGGATGTTCCTGATGGCCGGCGTGCTGCTGTTGCTGCTCATGTACTACTTCGTCCAGCAGGCCTTCCACGACGCCTCGCTGCCGTACATCAGGCTCGGGCCGAACGTGCAGGTCGCCCTGCCGAACGGCCAGGTGGCCACCGAGGGCACGTTCAACCAGCTGATCCGGGAGTACCAGCAGCAGGAGTCCGCGGACTCGCTCACCACCCTGCTGCGCAAGTCGCTGACCGTCATGGTCTGCCTGGCCGTGATCGCCTTCATCCTCGGCTACGCACTGGCCGGCCGGGTGCTCCAGCCGCTCAACCGGATCACCCGCACCGCCCGCGAGGTGGTCGGGTCGGACCTGCACCGCCGGATCGACATGGACGGCCCGGACGACGAGCTCAAGGAGCTCGCCGACACCTTCGACGAGATGCTGGAGCGGCTCGACCGGGCCTTCGACTCCCAGCGCAGGTTCGTCGCCAACGCCTCGCACGAGCTGCGGACCCCGCTGGCGATCAACCGGACCCTGCTGGAGGTCCAGCTCTCCGATCCGGCGGCCTCGCCCGACCTCCAGCAGCTCGGCAAGACCCTGCTGGCCACCAACGAGCGCAGCGAGCAGCTGGTCGAGGGCCTGCTGCTGCTCGCCCGCAGCGACAACGAGCTGACCGAGCGCCGCCCGGTCGAGCTGTCCGAGGTGGCCCAGCGGGCGGTGGAGGTGACCAAGCCGGAGGCGGCCGGCCGCGAGGTGGAGGTGCGCTCCCAGCTGCACCCCGCCGTGGTCGGCGGGAACGGCGTGCTGCTGGAGCGGATCGCGCTCAACCTGCTGCAGAACGGCATCCGCTACAACACCCCCGGCGGCTGGGTGGAGATCACCAGCGCCCCCGCCCCGGGCGGTGGGGGAGAGCTGACGGTCAGCAACACCGGGCCGGTGGTGCCCGGCTACGAGCTGGAGCACATCTTCGAGCCGTTCCGCCGGGTCAAGGGCGCGGACCGGACCAGGAGCGACAAGGGGGTCGGCCTGGGCCTGTCCATCGTCCGCTCGGTGGTCCGGGCGCACGGAGGCGCCATCGAGGCCACCGCGCGCCCCGGGGGCGGGCTCACCATCCGGGTCCGGATCCCGGGAGTCTGACCTCCGGGCGTCCCCGCGCCGCCCCGCCGTCCCCGTGCCCCCGCAGCCGCCCCCACCGGCCGCCCCGGTGCCTCCGCGTCGCTCCGTGTCCGGAGCATTCCGTTACGTCCACGATCGCCCAACAGCCGCCTCCGCCAGGCAAGTCAGCCGACATATGCCCTGGCGGGGGCGGCTTGTCTTTTGCCGCCGGGAGAACTTACGGTGTCGTAACCTACGCAGCCGTAAGGTGGATCGCAGCCACCCAGGCCCGACCGCGACCGCCGTCGTCCCTGCCCGCCCGAGGAGCACCGTGACCATCGCACCCGTGCAGCGCACCGTCGCCGCCCCCACCGCCGCCCCGCTCGCGACCACCGGCTGGACCGACGCGCGGCTGATCATGGCGCTCGAGGAGGTCGTGGAGACGGAGCTCAACCGGCACCTGAAGGTGGCCAAGGAGTGGATGCCGCACGAGTTCGTGCCGTGGAGCCAGGGCCGGGACTTCGACGGCGTGCTGGGCGGCGAGGCCTGGTCGCTGGACCAGTCGCAGGTGACGCCGCTCGGCCGGGTCTCCCTGGTGGTCAACCTGCTGACCGAGGACAACCTCCCCAGCTACCACCACGAGATCGCCACCATGTTCGGCCGCGAGGGCGCCTGGGGCACCTGGGTCCACCGCTGGACGGCCGAGGAGGGCCGGCACGGGATAGCCATCCGTGACTACCTGCTGGCCACGCGTGCGGTCGACCCGGTGGAGCTGGAGCGGGCCCGGATGTCGCACATGTCGGAGGGCTTCGAGTCCGACAACGCGCACAGCATGCTGCACTCGGTGGCCTACGTGGCCTTCCAGGAGCTGGCCACCCGGATCTCGCACCGCAACACCGGCAAGTGCGCCGGCGAGCCCCTCGCCGACCAGCTGCTGGCGAAGATCGCGAACGACGAGAACCTGCACATGATCTTCTACCGGAACCTGCTCAAGGCCGCCCTGGAGATCGCCCCGGACCAGGCCATGCGGGCCGTCGCCGACGTGGTGATCAACTTCCGGATGCCCGGCCACGGCATCCCGGGCTTCGAGCGCGCGGCGGCCCAGATCGCCATCGGCGGCGTCTACAACCTGCGGATCCACCACGACGAC
Source organism: Kitasatospora albolonga (assembly GCF_039535905.1). Lineage (GTDB taxonomy): Bacteria > Actinomycetota > Actinomycetes > Streptomycetales > Streptomycetaceae > Kitasatospora > Kitasatospora albolonga. The sequence continues at coordinate 8,307 of NZ_BAAAYB010000120.1, forward strand.
GTGCTGCAGCCGGTGCTGCGCCACCTCAAGGTGATGGAGATCGGGGGCCTGGGCCCGGAGGGCCTGCTGGCCCAGCAGGAGCTCGGCGCCTTCCTGGACGGGCTGGACGCGCAGGCCACCAAGTTCGACGAGCGGCAGGCCGCCCTGCTCGCGCGCAGGGCCGCCGCGGCCGCTCGGAAGTAGTCGCGGGGCAGGAGGATTCTTCGGGATTTGCCCGAAAAGTTCAGACTGTGACGGATCTCACACAAACGCCCTCGACCCGTTCGGATGATCTCTCTTGGTGATCACCGATCAGGGTGAATCGGCTCCGCAGGGTGACGGCCCGTTCGGCGGGGACAATTGTCGACGTAGCGTCAAATCCATGGCGTTGCAGGTAAGTTGGCGAATTGTCCCCTCGGCGGCCGTCGCTCAGCGTGACCATCCGAGTGCCCTGTCGCACCGGCGGTGGCAGCTCTGCGTGAACCCCTGACGGCCCCTCAGGACGTGCCCCAGGGGGCCGTTTGAGGGTGTCGATTGAGTAACGGGGCTTGAAGTAAGGCAAAATCTCGGCCTCGGGTCGGGCACAAGACCGGCCCCCCATGCGTTACGTGCGCTGGAGATACCCGCACACACCCAGAGGGGGAGAGCGAACAATGGCAACGGACTACGACACCCCACGCAAGACTGACGACGACGTCAACGAAGACAGCATCGAGGAGCTCAAGGCTCGCCGGAACGAGAAGTCCGGCAGCTCGGTGGACGTCGACGAGTTCGACGCCAACGAGGGCCTGGAGCTCCCCGGCGCCGACCTGTCCAACGAGGAGCTCTCCGTCCGGGTGCTGCCGCGCCAGGCGGACGAGTTCACCTGCATGAGCTGCTTCCTGGTGCACCACCGCAGCCAGCTGGCCGGCGAGAAGAACGGCCAGCCCATCTGCGTGGACTGCGGCGCCTGAGCCGGAGCGGGAACGGCCCGGGTCCGACGGTCACCGCCGGCCCGGCACACCACCCCGCCCGGCCTTGGGCAGCAAGGCCGGAGGCAGCAGCAGCGGCCGCTCCGGCGGTCGCGCCCGCACCACCGCACGGCCGGTCCGTCCGGCCGAGCGGCAGCAGTACCGGAACACAGGGACGGTCCCGCGTGACACCACGCGGAGCCGTCCCTCCTCCGTGTCCGGGGCCGCCCGGCGCGGACCTGCGCCGCTCGGGCCTACTTGGTGCGCCCGACCCGGCGGGCGTCGGCCAGGGCGTCGGCCAGCTTCTGCGGCGAGCGGGTGGACAGGTAGACGTACGGCGTCGGGTCGGCCGGGTCGGTCACCTCGACCCGGAGGGCCGTCGGGACGTAGCTGCGCAGCAGCATGAAGGCGCGCGGATCGGCCTTGCTGGTCCGCCAGGCGACCGTCTCGGCGGGGTTCAGCACGTGCGCGGTGCCCAGCGCCTCGGCGGGGATCCGGGCCTGCCCCGCCACCAGCGAGCCCTGCACCACCCGGATCCGGGCGGAGCCGTAGCTGCTCAGCGCGGCCGCGCCGAGGACCAGGCCGATCACCAGCGCGACCAGGGCCGCGACGGCGTCGAACCGGATCATGATCAGGCCCAGCGTGAGGCCGAGCGCGACGGGCAGCAGCCACCAGCTGCGCGGGACGGTGAGGCGTTCGTCGTACATGCCTCCATTGTGGGTGCGCCAACGCCGCCCACGGCCTCCGGGGGCCCCGCCGGAGGCCCGCCCGGGCACCTCGGGCGTCCGTGCGGGCGGGCGCCGGACACCCCGTGCACCGGAAGCTACCCGCCGGTAGGGTCGCGGGCGTGAACGCCTCCACCGACACCCCCACCGCAGCGCCCGCCCCACCGGCGCTCCCGCCCACCACCCCGCCCGCCGAGGCCGTGCTGCCGCCCCGTCACCCCCAGGCACCGGCGCCCGGCACCCACCTCGGCTCGCACTACGACCACTGCTTCGGCTGCGGCCCGCAGCACCCCCAGGGCCTCCAGCTCGACGCGGTGGCCGGGGAGGGCCTGGAGGTCACCGCCCGCTTCACCGTCCGCCCCAGCCACCAGGGCGGCCCCGGCCTGGCCCACGGCGGCGTCCTGATGACCGCCATGGACGAGACCATCGGCACCCTCAACTGGCTGCTGAACGCCCCCGCCGTCACCGGCCGCCTGGAGTGCGACTTCGTCCGCCCGGTGCCCGTCGACTCGGAGCTGCACATCCACGCCCGGATCACCGGTGTGCACGGCCGCAAGATCTACAGCGCCGCCGAGGGCCGGATCGGCGGACCTGACGGACCGGTCGCGATCCGCGCCCAGGCACTCTTCATCCAGGTGAAGCTGGAACACTTCACCACGCACGGTCGTCCCGAGGACATCAAGAAGGCCATGGACGACCCGGACCTGTTCAAACGCGCCCGAGCCCTTGAGGTGAACCCGTGAGCACCACCGCCCGCCCGCCGGTAGACGTCCTGATCACCCGGCTGGACCCGGAGATCCCGCTGCCCGCGTACGAGCACCCCGGCGACGCCGGCGCCGACCTGCGCACCACCGAGGACGCCGAGCTGGCCCCGGGCGAGCGGGCCGTGCTCCCCACCGGCATGGCGATCGCCCTGCCCGACGGTTACGCGGCCTTCGTGCACCCGCGCTCCGGCCTCGCGGCCCGGTGCGGCGTTGCCCTGGTGAACGCCCCGGGGACGGTCGACGCCGGGTACCGTGGTGAGATCAAGGTGATCGTCGTCAATCTGGACCCGCGCGAGCCCGTGAAGTTCCGCCGGGGGGACCGGATCGCCCAGCTGGTCATCCAGCAGGTCGAGAAGGCCCTCTTCCACGAGGTGGCCGAACTGCCCGGTTCGTCCCGGGGAGAAGGCGGGTTCGGGTCGACCGGAGGTCACGACAGGGTTACCATGCCCGCGCCAGCGCAGTAGCCGAGCAGTAGTCGAGCAGGTATTCGCATCGGTCTTGGACCGGGAAGGACAGTGACCGTGTTCCGTCGTCGCCAGAAGAGCGAGGACGCTGTCGAGCAGCTCGCCGACGACGCCATCAGCGCCGACGAGACGGCCGATGACGTCGAAGGTTCCGCCGACTCCGAGAGCGAGAACAGCATCGACCCCGCCGACCGGGTCGGCCTGCCGCCGGCCCCGCGCCCGGAGGGCCCCTGGGACGTCTCCGAGCTCGAGACCCCGCAGGACGGCCGGGTGGACCTCGGCGGTCTGCTGATCCCCGGCGTCGAGGGCATGGAGCTCCGGGTGGAGGTGGCCGGCGACGCGATCGTGGCCGCCACCCTGGTCCTGGGCAACAGCGCCATCCAGCTGCAGGCCTTCGCCGCCCCCAAGTCCGAGGGCATCTGGGGCGAGGTCCGCGAGGAGATCGCCACCGGCATCACCCAGCAGGGCGGTCTGGTCGAGGAGGAGGAGGGCCCGCTGGGCTGGCACCTCCGCGCCCAGGTCCCGGTCCAGCTCCCGGACGGCACCCAGGGTGTCCAGCTGGTCCGCTTCGTCGGCTGCGACGGCCCGCGCTGGTTCCTCCGCGGCGTCATCTCCGGCCAGGCCGCGGTCCAGCCCGAGATGGCGGGCGTCCTGGAGCAGGTCTTCCAGCAGACCGTCGTGGTCCGCGGTGAGACCCCCATGGCCCCCCGCGACCCGATCGTCCTCAAGCTCCCCGAGGACGCCCAGATGGTCGCCGACGGCGGCGCGGGCGTTGTCGAGGGCGCCGGCTCCCGCTTCGCGGACGCCTCGCTCGACCCCTTCGCCCGCGGCCCGGAGATCACCGAGGTCCGCTGACGCGCAGCGCGCTTCGCCCCCGCCCGGTCCGCCGGGCGGGGGCGATTTGCTTGTGGGGCGCCGATCCCCGTACAGTTCCGGAGTCGCCGCGAGAGCAGCGAACAAAAGCAGGTCAGATGGATGAAACTCCGGTGAAACGGAGCGGAAAACGTCTGATAGGCTGGGAAAAACGAACGAAGCGCCCGGAGGGCCCGCTGGAAGGCGGACCGAAGGAAGCCACCGTTCCTTGAGAACTCAACAGCGTGCCAAAAGTCAACGCCAGATATGTTGACATCCCCGGCCTCACCGTTCGGTGGGGTTGGAGATTCCTTTATGAAGTAAACACTAGCGAGGACGCAGTGCGCGGGACCGCCCTATTCCGGTGGTTGCCGTGCCGCTCAACGCGGGTGCTTGCCGGATTACCGGTAGACATTCACGGAGAGTTTGATCCTGGCTCAGGACGAACGCTGGCGGCGTGCTTAACACATGCAAGTCGAACGGTGAAGCCCTTCGGGGTGGATCAGTGGCGAACGGGTGAGTAACACGTGGGAAATCTGCCCTGCACTCTGGGACAAGCCCGGGAAACTGGGTCTAATACCGGATATGACCTTCTTCCGCATGGTTGAAGGTGGAAAGCTCCGGCGGTGCAGGATGATCCCGCGGCCTATCAGCTTGTTGGTGGGGTAATGGCCTACCAAGGCGACGACGGGTAGCCGGCCTGAGAGGGCGACCGGCCACACTGGGACTGAGACACGGCCCAGACTCCTACGGGAGGCAGCAGTGGGGAATATTGCACAATGGGCGAAAGCCTGATGCAGCGACGCCGCGTGAGGGATGACGGCCTTCGGGTTGTAAACCTCTTTCAGCAGGGAAGAAGCGCAAGTGACGGTACCTGCAGAAGAAGCACCGGCTAACTACGTGCCAGCAGCCGCGGTAATACGTAGGGTGCGAGCGTTGTCCGGAATTATTGGGCGTAAAGAGCTCGTAGGCGGCTTGTCACGTCGGGTGTGAAAGCCCGGGGCTTAACCCCGGGTCTGCATTCGATACGGGCAGGCTTGAGTGTGGTAGGGGAGATCGGAATTCCTGGTGTAGCGGTGAAATGCGCAGATATCAGGAGGAACACCGGTGGCGAAGGCGGATCTCTGGGCCATTACTGACGCTGAGGAGCGAAAGCGTGGGGAGCGAACAGGATTAGATACCCTGGTAGTCCACGCCGTAAACGTTGGGAACTAGGTGTTGGCGACATTCCACGTCGTCGGTGCCGCAGCTAACGCATTAAGTTCCCCGCCTGGGGAGTACGGCCGCAAGGCTAAAACTCAAAGGAATTGACGGGGGCCCGCACAAGCAGCGGAGCATGTGGCTTAATTCGACGCAACGCGAAGAACCTTACCAAGGCTTGACATATGCCGGAAACGTCCAGAGATGGGCGCCCCCTTGTGGTCGGTATACAGGTGGTGCATGGTTGTCGTCAGCTCGTGTCGTGAGATGTTGGGTTAAGTCCCGCAACGAGCGCAACCCTTGTTCTGTGTTGCCAGCATGCCTTTCGGGGTGATGGGGACTCACAGGAGACTGCCGGGGTCAACTCGGAGGAAGGTGGGGACGACGTCAAATCATCATGCCCCTTATGTCTTGGGCTGCACACGTGCTACAATGGTCGGTACAAAGGGCTGCGATGCCGCGAGGCGGAGCGAATCCCAAAAAGCCGGCCTCAGTTCGGATTGGGGTCTGCAACTCGACCCCATGAAGTTGGAGTTGCTAGTAATCGCAGATCAGCATGCTGCGGTGAATACGTTCCCGGGCCTTGTACACACCGCCCGTCACGTCACGAAAGTCGGTAACACCCGAAGCCGGTGGCCTAACCCTTGGGAGGGAGCCGTCGAAGGTGGGACCAGCGATTGGGACGAAGTCGTAACAAGGTAGCCGTACCGGAAGGTGCGGCTGGATCACCTCCTTTCTAAGGAGCACATAGCCGGATGTGAGCGAATGTCTCACACGGTTGCTCATGGGTGGAACGTTGACTATTCGGCACACTAGGTAGGCCCTGTTAGTACTGCTTCGGCGTGGAACACAGGACACCGTCTGGTGTGTCGGGCACGTTGTTGGGTCCTGAGGGAACGGCCGTGAGGTTGTTGCTTCAGAGATGCCGGCCTCATGCGAGGCGCCATGTAAGTGGTGTTGAGTTTGGGTGTCTGGTCGTTGTTTGAGAACTGCACAGTGGACGCGAGCATCTGTGGCCAAGTTTTTAAGGGCGCACGGTGGATGCCTTGGCACTAGGAACCGATGAAGGACGTGGGAGGCCACGATAGTCCCCGGGGAGCCGTCAACCAGGCTTTGATCCGGGGGTTTCCGAATGGGGAAACCCGGCAGTCGTCATGGGCTGTCACCCGCACCTGAACACATAGGGTGTGTGGAGGGAACGAGGGGAAGTGAAACATCTCAGTACCCTCAGGAAGAGAAAACAACCGTGATTCCGGGAGTAGTGGCGAGCGAAACCGGATGAGGCTAAACCGCGTTGGTGTGAGACCCGGCAGGGGTTGCCATCGTGGGGTCGTGGGAAAGTTCTTCAGTCGTCTGCCGGCGGCTGGGCGAGTCAGAAACCGTATGGATAGTCGAAGGACATGCGAAAGGTCCGGCGTAGAGGGTAAGACCCCCGTAGACGAAATCTGTGCGGCTCGCTTGAGCTTCTCCCAAGTAGCACGGGGCCCGAGAAATCCCGTGTGAATCTGGCGGGACCACCCGCTAAGCCTAAATATTCCCTAGTGACCGATAGCGGATAGTACCGTGAGGGAATGGTGAAAAGTACCGCGGGAGCGGAGTGAAATAGTACCTGAAACCGTGTGCCTACAAGCCGTGGGAGCGTCGGATGTGCAGCTTGCTGTGCATCTCGTGACTGCGTGCCTTTTGAAGAATGAGCCTGCGAGTTTGCGGTGTGTAGCGAGGTTAACCCGTGTGGGGTAGCCGTAGCGAAAGCGAGTCCGAATAGGGCGGTTGAGTTGCATGCCCAAGACCCGAAGCGGAGTGATCTAGCCATGGGCAGGTTGAAGCGGAGGTAAGACTTCGTGGAGGACCGAACCCACCAGGGTTGAAAACCTGGGGGATGACCTGTGGTTAGGGGTGAAAGGCCAATCAAACTCCGTGATAGCTGGTTCTCCCCGAAATGCATTTAGGTGCAGCGTCACGTGTTTCTTGCCGGAGGTAGAGCACTGGATAGGCGATGGGCCTCACCGGGTTACTGACCTTAGCCAAACTCCGAATGCCGGTAAGTGAGAGCGTGGCAGTGAGACTGTGGGGGATAAGCTCCATGGTCGAGAGGGAAACAGCCCAGAACACCGACTAAGGCCCCTAAGCGTGTGCTAAGTGGGAAAGGATGTGGAGTCGCAGAGACAACCAGGAGGTTGGCTTAGAAGCAGCCACCCTTGAAAGAGTGCGTAATAGCTCACTGGTCAAGTGATTCCGCGCCGACAATGTAGCGGGGCTCAAGTACACCGCCGAAGTCGTGTCATTGCAGCTATAGGGCCAACGCCTGCTGTGATGGGTAGGGGAGCGTCGTGTGCCGGGTGAAGCAGCGGAGGAATCCAGTTGTGGACGGTTCACGAGTGAGAATGCAGGCATGAGTAGCGATACAAGAGTGGGAAACTCTTGCGCCGATTGACCAAGGGTTCCTGGGTCAAGCTGATCTGCCCAGGGTAAGTCGGGACCTAAGGCGAGGCCGACAGGCGTAGTCGATGGACAACGGGTTGATATTCCCGTACCCGCTTTGAAGCGCCAACGGCGAACCTTCTGATGCTAAGATCGTGAAGCCGCCCCGGAGCCTTCGGGCAAAGGGGAGTGGTGGAGCCGTCGGACCAAGGTGGTAGTAGCTGAGCGATGGGGTGACGCAGGAAGGTAGTCCAGCCCGGGCGGTGGTTGTCCCGGGGTAAGGGTGTAGGCCGAGTGGTAGGCAAATCCGCCACTCATTAAGGCTGAGACCTGATGCCGAGCCGATTGTGGTGAAGTGGATGATCCTATGCTGTCGAGAAAAGCCTCTAGCGAGTTTCATGGCGGCCCGTACCCCAAACCGACTCAGGTGGTCAGGTAGAGAATACCGAGGCGTTCGGGTGAACTATGGTTAAGGAACTCGGCAAAATGCCCCCGTAACTTCGGGAGAAGGGGGGCCGGAACTGGTGATGGGATTTACTCCTTGAGCTGGGGCCGGCCGCAGAGACCAGCGAGAAGCGACTGTTTACTAAAAACACAGGTCCGTGCGAAGCCGTAAGGCGATGTATACGGACTGACGCCTGCCCGGTGCTGGAACGTTAAGGGGACCGGTTAGTCTAGTTTCGACTAGGCGAAGCTGAGAACTTAAGCGCCAGTAAACGGCGGTGGTAACTATAACCATCCTAAGGTAGCGAAATTCCTTGTCGGGTAAGTTCCGACCTGCACGAATGGCGTAACGACTTCTCGACTGTCTCAACCATAGGCCCGGTGAAATTGCATTACGAGTAAAGATGCTCGTTTCGCGCAGCAGGACGGAAAGACCCCGGGACCTTTACTATAGCTTGATATTGGTGTTCGGTTCGGCTTGTGTAGGATAGGTGGGAGACTTTGAAACCCAAACGCCAGTTTGGGTGGAGTCGTCGTTGAAATACCACTCTGGTCGTGCTGGATGTCTAACCTGGGTCCGTGATCCGGATCAGGGACAGTGTCTGGTGGGTAGTTTAACTGGGGCGGTTGCCTCCTAAAGAGTAACGGAGGCGCCCAAAGGTTCCCTCAGCCTGGTTGGCAATCAGGTGTTGAGTGTAAGTGCACAAGGGAGCTTGACTGTGAGACCGACGGGTCGAGCAGGGACGAAAGTCGGGACTAGTGATCCGGCGGTGGCTTGTGGAAGCGCCGTCGCTCAACGGATAAAAGGTACCCCGGGGATAACAGGCTGATCTTCCCCAAGAGTCCATATCGACGGGATGGTTTGGCACCTCGATGTCGGCTCGTCGCATCCTGGGGCTGGAGTAGGTCCCAAGGGTTGGGCTGTTCGCCCATTAAAGCGGTACGCGAGCTGGGTTTAGAACGTCGTGAGACAGTTCGGTCCCTATCCGCTGTGCGCGTAGGAGTGTTGAGAAGGGCTGTCCCTAGTACGAGAGGACCGGGACGGACGAACCTCTGGTGTGCCAGTTGTCCTGCCAAGGGCATGGCTGGTTGGCTACGTTCGGGAGGGATAACCGCTGAAAGCATCTAAGCGGGAAGCCTGCTTCGAGATGAGCACTCCCACCTCCTTGAGAGGGTAAGGCTCCCAGTAGACGACTGGGTTGATAGGCCGGATGTGGAAGCCCTGTAAGGGGTGGAGCTGACCGGTACTAATAGGCCGAGGGCTTGTCCTCAGTTGCTCGCGTCCACTGTGTTGTTCTGAAACAACGACCCCATGGTCTGGCCAGGTCATGGTGCGGTTGACAGTTTCATAGTGTTTCGGTGGTCATAGCGTGAGGGAAACGCCCGGTTACATTCCGAACCCGGAAGCTAAGCCTCACAGCGCCGATGGTACTGCAGGGGGGACCCTGTGGGAGAGTAGGACGCCGCCGAACAATCATTCAGAAGAGGCCTCCCGGCTTAGCCGGGGGGCCTTTTCGCATTTCCGGTCAGATTCCCGTCCGACCGTCCAGCGTCTCCCTGATGATGTCGGCGTGGCCGGCGTGCCGGGCGGTCTCCTCGATCATGGGGACGTGGTGAGGCCGTCGAGTTTGCGGAGCAGGGCTGTGCGCTGCTTGTCGAGGAAGCCGTTGAGGGCGTCGCGTTCGGTGTCGGTCGCGAAGGCGGGGGTGCTCATCCGAGGGCCAGTTTGAAGCCGAGGTGGGAGGCGGTGAAGCCGAGGCGTTCGTAGAAGCGGTGGGCGTCGGTGCGGGTGGCGTCGGAGGTGAGTTGGACGAGTTCGGCGCCGAGGGTGCGGGAGCGGTCGACGGCCCATTCGACGAGGGTGGTGCCGAGGCCGGTGCCGCGGGCGTCGGCGTGGACGCGGACGGCTTCGATCAGGGTGCGCGTGGAGCCTCGGCGGGAGAGGCCGGGGATGACGGTGAGTTGGAGGGTGCCGAGGACCTGGCCGGCGAGTTCGGCGACGACCAGGTGCTGGTTCGGGTCGTCGGCGATCAGGTGGTACGCGGCGAGGTAGGGGGTGAGGTCGTCGGGGGATTCGCGGGCGGCGCCGAGGGGGTCGTCGGCGAGCAGGGCCACGATGGCGGGGAGGTCGGCCTCGGTGGCCGGACGGATCGTCAGCTTGTCGGTCATGATCGTGAGGATAGGACGGATCCGGTACGGACTGTCACCGGGAGGCGGTACGGTGCGTAGCGCACGGTCACCGATCCGAGGGGGCAGCCCGATGGGTACTCAGCCCGCGCAGTCGCCGCAGCGTCAGCTCGCCCAGGTGGAGGGCGTGTTGGAGCGGATCACGTACGCCAACGAGGAGACCGGGTACACCGTGGCCCGGGTGGACACCGGGCGGGGGCAGCACGACCTGCTGACGGTGGTGGGGGCGTTGCTGGGGGCGCAGCCGGGGGAGTCGCTGCGGATGTTCGGGCGGTGGGGCTCGCACCCGCAGTACGGGCGGCAGTTCATGGTGGAGAACTACACGACGGTGCTGCCGGCCACGGTGCAGGGCATCCAGCGGTACCTGGGGTCGGGGCTGATCAAGGGGATCGGGCCGCGGTTCGCGGAGCGGATCGTGACGGCCTTCGGGGTGGAGACCCTGGAGGTGATCGAGAACGAGCCGAAGCGGCTGATCGAGGTCCCGGGGCTGGGGCCGAAGCGGACGAAGATGATCGCGGCGGCCTGGGAGGAGCAGAAGGCCATCAAGGAGGTGATGGTCTTCCTGCAGACGGTGGGGGTGTCGACCTCCCTGGCGGTGCGGATCTACAAGCAGTACGGGGACGCCTCCACCGAGGTGGTGCAGAAGGAGCCGTACCGGCTGGCCTCGGACGTGTGGGGCATCGGCTTCCTGACGGCGGACCGGATCGCGCAGGCGGTGGGGATCCCGCACGACAGTCCGGAGCGGGTGAAGGCGGGGCTGCAGTACGCGCTCTCGCAGAGCAGTGACCAGGGGCACTGCTACCTGCCCGAGGAGCGGTTGATCGCGGACGGGGTGAAGCTGCTGCAGGTGGACGTCGGTCTGGTGATCGACTGCCTGGCCGAGTTGGTGGCGGCGGAGGGGGTGGTGCGGGAGCAGGTGCCGGGGGAGGCGGGGGAGCCGGTGACGGCGGTGTACCTGGTGCCGTTCCACCGGGCCGAGGTGTCGCTGGCGAACCAGTTGCGGCGGCTGCTGACGGCTGACGTCGACCGTCTGCAGGCCTTCCAGGGGGTGGACTGGGAGGCGGCCCTGGGGTGGCTGGCGCAGCGGACGGGGGCCGAGCTGGCGCCGGAGCAGCGCGAGTCGGTGAAGCTGGCGCTGACCGAGCGGGTGGCGGTGCTGACGGGTGGGCCGGGGTGCGGTAAGTCGTTCACGGTGCGCTCGATCGTGATGCTGGCGTTGGCGAAGCGGGCCAAGGTGGTGCTGGCGGCGCCGACGGGGCGGGCGGCGAAGCGGCTGGCGGAGCTGACGGGGGCCGAGGCGTCCACGGTGCACCGGCTGCTGGAGCTGAGGCCGGGCGGGGACGCGGCGTACGACCGCGACCGGCCGTTGGACGCCGACCTGGTGGTGGTGGACGAGGCCTCGATGCTGGACCTGATCCTGGCGAACAAGCTGGTGAAGGCGGTGGCCCCCGGGGCGCACCTGTTGCTGGTGGGGGACGTGGACCAGCTGCCCTCGGTCGGGGCGGGGGAGGTGCTGCGGGACATGCTGGCGCCGGAGAGCCCGGTGCCCTCGGTGCGGTTGACCAGGATCTTCCGGCAGGCCCAGCAGTCGGGTGTGGTGACCAACGCGCACCGGATCAACGAGGGGTTGCCGCCGATCACCGACGGGCTGCCGGACTTCTTCCTGTTCGCGGAGGAGGACACCGAGGCGGCGGCCGGGTTGACGGTGGACGTGGTGGCCCGGCGGATCCCCCAGCGGTTCGGTCTGGACGCCCGGCGGGACGTCCAGGTGCTGGCGCCGATGCACCGGGGCCCGGCCGGCGCGGGGGCGCTGAACACGCTCCTCCAGGCGGCGGTCACTCCGGCGCGCGAGGGTCTGCCGGAGCGCCGGTTCGGCGGGCGGACCTTCCGCGTAGGTGACAAGGTCACCCAGATTCGCAACAACTACGAGAAGGGCCGGAACGGGGTCTTCAACGGCACGGTGGGGGTGGTGACGGACCTCAACGTGGAGGAGCAGCGGCTGACGGTGCGCACGGACGAGGACGAGGAGGTGCCGTACGAGTTCTCGGAGCTCGACGAGCTGTCCCACGCCTACGCTGTGACGATCCACCGTTCGCAGGGGAGCGAGTACCCGGCGGTGGTGATTCCGGTCACCACCTCGGCGTGGACGATGCTCCAGCGGAACCTGCTCTACACCGCCGTGACGCGTGCGAAGAAACTGGTGGTGCTGGTCGGATCACGCAGAGCGATAGCCCAGGCGGTCCGGGCCGTCAGCGCAGGTCGCAGGCACTCCGCGCTGGACCACCGGCTGGCGGTCGGCTGATCAGCGGGGCCGCTCCGACCTGATGGGTTGTCTTGACGTGAAGAGATTTACGGCGGAACCTAGTCTGTGCCGATCTTGTCCGGTTCATACCGGGTGGGGCGACAGCTTTTGTAGGTGCAGGGCCTTTCCGGCCCACCCCGGGTGCACGGTGATCGGCCCGATGGTGGATCGTAGAGTCAGTCAGGGCACCTTGGATGAGGATTCATTTCGTCGGTGAGGAAGACGTGAGCGACAACTCGGTAGTACTGCGGTACCAGGACGGCGAGTACGAGTACCCCGTCGTCGAGAGCACTGCGGGCAACGCCGGCTTCGACATCTCGAAGCTGCTCCCGCAGACCGGCCTGGTCACCCTGGACAACGGCTTCGGCAACACCGCCGCCTACAAGTCCGCGATCACCTTCGTGGACGGCGACAACGGCATCCTGCGCTACCGCGGCTACCCGATCGAGCAGCTGGCCGAGCAGGGCAGCTTCATCGAGACCGCGTACCTGCTGATCAACGGTGAGCTGCCGACCACCGAGCAGCTGGCGGAGTTCAGCAACGAGATCACCCAGCACACCCTGCTGCACGAGGACGTCAAGCGCTTCTACCAGGGCTTCCCGCGGGACGCCCACCCGATGGCGATGCTGTCGTCGGTGGTCGGCGCGCTGTCCACCTTCTACCAGGACAGCCACAACCCGTTCGACGCCGGCCAGCGCCACCTGTCGACGGTCCGGCTGCTCGCCAAGCTCCCGACCATCGCCGCGTACGCGTACAAGAAGTCGGTCGGCCAGCCGTTCGTCTACCCGCGCAACGACCTGAGCTACGTCGAGAACTTCCTCCGGATGACCTTCGCGGTCCCCGCCGAGGACTACGAGATCAACCCGGTCATCGTCAACGCGCTGGACAAGCTGCTGATCCTGCACGCGGACCACGAGCAGAACTGCTCGACCTCCACGGTCCGCCTGGTGGGCTCCAGCCACGCCAACCAGTTCGCCTCCATCTCGGCGGGCATCTCGGCCCTCTGGGGCCCGCTGCACGGCGGCGCCAACCAGGCGGTGCTGGAGATGCTGGAGGAGATCCAGAAGACCGGCGGCGACGTCGACACCTTCATCCGCAAGGTGAAGAACCGCGAGGACGGCGTGAAGCTCATGGGCTTCGGTCACCGCGTGTACAAGGCGTTCGACCCGCGTGCCGCCCAGGTCAAGATCCTGGCGCACGAGGTGCTCGGCCAGCTCGGCAAGTCCGACGAGCTGCTGGAGATCGCGCTCAAGCTGGAGGAGCACGCGCTCAAGGACGACTTCTTCGTCTCGCGCAAGCTCTACCCGAACGTGGACTTCTACACCGGCCTGATCTACCGCGCCATGGGCTTCCCGACCAGCATGTTCACCGTGCTGTTCGCCCTCGGCCGGCTTCCGGGCTGGATCGCCCACTGGCACGAGATGATCAACGACCCGGGCAGCCGCATCGGCCGTCCGCGTCAGATCTACACCGGCGTGGAGATCCGCGACTACGTGAAGCTCGAGGGTCGCTGACCCGGGAGGTCCTCACGGGCGCCCCACTGACGCGGAAGGGCCCGGCTGCCACTGGCAGCCGGGCCCTTCCGCGTTCCCGCGGCGCACGACGCCCGGGGGCGGTCCTGGTGGGCCCGGAACGGCCGCTCAAAGCGTTCCGAGCCCGTTACCGCTCCCCGGCGTCGTGCGCGAGGCCGCCGAAACGGTTCGGCAGCCGTACCGGGGCCCGCCGGAGCCCCGTCCCGACGGCCGGAGCCGTCGTACTACAAAGGTAAGACGTGTCCGGGGTCGCAAAGTTACGGGGAGGGGGTGTGAGTTGGCTCTCTCCACGCTCCGTGCATGACCGGGTGCATGGCCGGTACACGGCACATACCACACCATCTCAGACGGGCTACGTCACCCTCCCCACAGTCGCCGCAACCGAGCGTGATAGGAATCGACCCATTCCGGGACGGACCGCCGCGCCCTCAGCTGCGGTGGCCGGAGCAGGGAGGGAGTGCGCAGATGGCCAGGAACGTCGTCGTCACGGGCGGTGGCACCGGCATCGGGTACGAGGTGGCCCGCCGTTTCGCCGAGGCCGGCGAGCGGGTCGTGATCGTCGGCCGCCGCCGGGAGGTCCTGGAGAGAGCCGCCTCCGACCTCGGCCCGAACGTCTCCCCGCTGGTCTGCGACCTGGCCGACCCGGACGCGGTGGAGCACGCGCTGGACGCGCTGCCGGCCCAGGTGGACGTGCTGGTGAACAACGCCGGCAGCCGGGAGACCGTGATCGGCGGCGGCCCGCACGCGCTGCTGGCCCGCTGGCGCGGGGACTTCGAGCGGAACGTGCTCACCGTGGTGCTGCTCACCGAGTCGCTCCGCGACCGGTTCACCCAGGGCAGCGGGCGGGTGGTGACGGTCAGTTCGATCGCCGCCCTGCGCGGGGCCGGCTCGTACGGGGCCGCCAAGGCCTCCCTGCACGCCTGGAACCACTTCCTGGCCGCCCAGCTCGGCACCTCCGGCATCACGGCCAACATCGTGGCCCCGGGCACCGTCTCGGGCACCGAGTTCTTCGGCCCCCGCCTCGACGAGGCGGAGGTCTCCCGCCGGGCGGCCCGCACCCTGCTGGGGCGGATCGGCGAGTCCGGCGAGGTCGCGGCGGCGGTCTACTTCCTGGCCTCCCGGGAGGCGGGCTTCATCACCGGCGAGATCCTGCACTGCAACGGCGGGGAGCTGCTCGGCCGCTGAGACGCCGTCAGGGCCCGGGACGGTCTGTCCGTCCCGGGCCCTGACGCTGCGTCGGCTCCCGGTCAGCGGGCCGCGTCGAAGCGGCGCAGGCGCAGGCTGTTGGTGACCACGAAGACCGAGGAGAAGGCCATGGTGGCCCCGGCGACCACCGGGTTGAGCAGTCCGGCGGCGGCCAGTGGGATGGCGGCGACGTTGTAGGCGAAGGCCCAGAAGAGGTTGCCCTTGATGGTGGCGAGGGTGCGGCGGGAGAGCCGGATGGCGTCGGCGGCGGAGCGCAGGTCGCCGCGGACGAGGGTGAGGTCGCCGGCTTCGATGGCGGCGTCGGTGCCGGTGCCCATGGCGAGGCCGAGGTCGGCCTGGGCGAGGGCGGCGGCGTCGTTGACCCCGTCGCCGACCATGGCGACCGAGCGGCCCTCCTCCTGCAGCCTGCGCACGGCGGCGACCTTGTCCTCGGGGAGGACCTCGGCGATGACGTCGGCGGCGTCGATGCCGACCTCGGCGGCGACGGCCTTGGCGGCCGCGGCGTTGTCGCCAGTCAGCAGGACCGGGCGCAGGCCGAGGGCGCGCAGGCGGGTGATGGCCTCGGCGCTGGTGGGCTTGACCGCGTCGGCGACCACCAGGACCGCCCGCGCCTGGCCGTCCCAGCCGACCGCGATCGCGGTCTGCCCGGCGGCCTCGGCGGCGCTCTTGGCGTCGGCCAGGGCGGGCGGCAGGTGCTGGGCCCAGTCGGCCAGTAGGGCCTCCCGGCCGGCGACCACGGCGTGGCCCTCGACGATGCCCTGCACGCCGCGGCCGGGCAGGTTCTCGAAGCCTTCGACGGGGGGCAGGGTGCCGAGGCGGTCGGTGGCGGCGGCCGCGACGGCGGCGGCGATCGGGTGCTCGGAGGCGTGCTCCAGGGCCCCGGCCAGGCGCAGGGTCTCGGTCTCCGACACGCCGTCAGCGGTGTGGACGGCGAGCAGGGTCATCTTGCCGGTGGTCACGGTGCCGGTCTTGTCCAGCACGATGGTGTCGACCTTGCGGGTGGTCTCCAGCACCTCGGGGCCCTTGATGAGGATCCCGAGCTGGGCGCCGCGTCCGGTGCCGACCATCAGGGCGGTCGGGGTGGCCAGGCCGAGGGCGCAGGGGCAGGCGATGATCAGCACGGCGACCGCGGCGGTGAAGGCCTCGGTGGGGCTGTCGCTGACGAGCAGCCAGGTGACCATGGTGGCCAGGGCGAGCAGGATGACCACCGGCACGAAGACGGCGGAGATGCGGTCGGCCAGGCGCTGGGCGGCGGCCTTGCCGTTCTGGGCGTCCTCCACCAGCTTGGCCATCCGGGCCAGTTGGGTGTCGGCGCCGACCCGGGTGGCCTCGATCACCAGGCGGCCACCGGCGTTGACGGTCGCTCCGGTGACGGCGTCCCCGACGCCGACCTCCACCGGCACGGACTCGCCGGTGAGCATCGAGGCGTCCACCGCGGAGGTGCCCTCGACCACGGTGCCGTCGGTGGCGATCTTCTCGCCGGGGCGGACCACGAAGCGCGTGCCGACGGTCAGTTGACCGACCGGCAGCCGGACCTCGCGGCCGTCCTGGAGCACCGCGACGTCCTTGGCGCCGAGGTCGAGCAGGGCGTGCAGGGCGGCTCCGGCGCGGCGCTTGGAGCGGGCCTCCAGCCAGCGGCCGAGCAGGATCAGCACGGTGACCCCGGCGGCGGTCTCCAGGTAGAGGGTGGAGGAGGCGTCGGCGCCGCCGACCGCGAGGGAGAACTCGTGCCGCATGCCGGGCATGCCCGCGTGGCCCCAGAACAGTGCCCAGACCGACCAGCCGAAGGCGGCCAGGGTGCCGAGCGAGACCAGGGTGTCCATGGTCGCGGCGCCGTGCTTGAGGTTGGTCCAGGCGGCCTTGTGGAAGGGCCAGCCGCCGTGGAAGACCACCGGGCCGGTGAGGGCGAAGGCGAGCCACTGCCAGTTGTCGAACTGCAGTGCCGGGATCATGGACAGCAGCACCACCGGCACGGTGAGCAGGGTGCTGACCGCCAGCCGGTCGCGCAGGGGGTCGGGCGCCTTCGCGGGCTCGGTGGTGGCGGGGGCGGCCTCGGTGACCGGCGGGGCGGGCAGCTCGGCGGTGTAGCCGGTGCGCTCCACGGTGGCGATCAGGTCGGCGACGCTCACCTCGGGGCCGAAGTCGACCCGGGCCTTCTCGGTGGCGTAGTTGACGATGGCCTGGACGCCGTCCATCCGGTTGAGCTTCTTCTCGACCCGGGCCGCGCAGGAGGCGCAGGTCATCCCGCCGATGGCGAGTTCCACCCGGTCGTGGACGGCGTCGGGCTCTATGCCCGGTGCGGTGGTGCTCATCGCTGGCTGCTCTCCTCGGGTCGTGCCCCGGGGGCCGGCGGGCGGCCCCCGGAGGGGGTGGGGGCTCAGGCGGTGCGGCCGACCAGCTCGTACCCGGCCTCGTCCACGGCGGCGCGCAGCTGCTCCTCGTCGACCGGGGAGGCGGAGGAGACCGTGACGGTGCCGGTCTTGGCGTCGGCCAGGACGTCGAGGACGCCGGGCAGGGCGGAGACCTCCTCGTGGACGGACTTCTCGCAGTGGCCGCAGGTCATGCCGGAGACGGAGTAGGTGACGGTGCTGGACATGGGTGCCTCCGATGGGCTTCCGCAGGGGCTGGGTTCGACTCTGATAACACCATACCCCCAGGGGGTATTCCCCGCATCGGATGGCGATCAGTGCGCGGTGTTGCGGTCGTCACGTCGCCCGCCGAGAGTAACCGGACGGACACACTGGGTGCGCGACCGTCCGCAGGGCCGCGCCCCGGGGACGCCGAACGGGCGGTACCCGGAGTATCCCGGGGCCGCCCGTCGGTGGGTGCGTGGTGTGTCAGGTGACCTGCGGTTCGTCAGGTGACCTGGTGTTCGTCAGGTGATCGGAGGTGTGTCAGGTCACCGGGGTCGCCGGGGCCGGCGCCGTCCGGCTCTGCCGGACCAGTGAGCGCAGCCAGCCCAGGCCTCCCAGGGAGATCAGGATCAGCCCTAGGGCGTTGTAGAGGGTGTAGAGGTGCACCTGCTGCTCGGTCGGGGTGGGCATGTAGCCCAGCTCGAACAGCGAGCGCTGGAAGTCGCTGGTGGTGGTCCGGGCGACCAGCCAGACCGCGATGCCGCTCATGCTGTCCCAGAGGGCGTGCAGCAGCGAGACGCCGAGGTAGGTCGCCAGCACCGGGCCGTTGAGCCGGAAGTGCAGGCCGCGCCGCTCGCGGAAGAGCACGCCGCCCATGATCCCGGTCCACAGGATGTGGCCGACCGGGGCCAGGATGCCGCGCAGGATCTCGGTCTCCACCAGGTCCTTGAGCGAGAGCCCCTGGATGGTGAGCACCGCGTTGAAGGCGTAGCCGGCGCTCTCGAAGGCCGCGAAGCCGGCGCCCACCGTGGCGCCCAGCACCAGGCCGTGGCGCAGGCCGCTGACCGGGATCCGGCGGGCGACCAGGATCAGGGCGCCGAGCTTCACGGCCTCCTCGATCAGGCCCACGCCCAGGTACATCCAGACCGAGGGGGAGAGCAGGTAGGTCTCCAGCACCGAGGCGCCCAGCACGCCGATGATGCCGCCGACGCCGAAGCAGGCCGCGATCCGCTCCAGGCCGACGTCGTCGGCGTAGCGCTCGTACGCCCAGACCACGAAGGTCGCCGGGACCAGGAAGCTGCCGAGCAGGACGATGGTCGGCACCAGGTTGCTGTTGTCGGTGAAGAACGTGACCACCACCGTGGCCACCCAGAGCGCCAGGCCGGTCAGGAAGAGCTTCAGCCAGTACGTCGGTTTCGGTGGGGCGGCCGTGCGCGTGCGGACGTGGTCGGACATCGGCGAAGACCCTTCCCTCGGTGAGTGGGGTGAGTGGGCGTCACGTTGTCCGTACGGTATGACAAAAGGGTTATTTCGGGCGGTATTGCCCTCGGGACGCGCGGGTGGTGGGGGGTTTCTCCGCTATGTTCGGTATGTGTCCCGGTTCGTCCGCGCCCAGTCGCCCACGATGCCCAAGGCCGCCGGGCTGCCGCCCGCCCGGCGCGAGCGGGCCCTGCTCGCCACCGACCTCCAGGACCTCTCCCGGCGGCGCCGGGCCACGCCCGCGCTGAGCGCCCTGCTGCTGGTGGTCTTCGCCGACCTGGTCACCGGCCGGGACAGCTACCTCGCCCCGCTGATGGTGGTGGTCCCCTCGCTGGCCGCGCTCACCCTGCGGCCGGTCGAACTGCTGCTCGTCTGCCTGCTCGGCTTCCTGGCGCTGATCGGGCTCGGGCACTACGACCAGGTGGCCGACCTGAACAACGGTCAGTTCCTGTTCGGCGCCGTGGTCAGCTACCTGGTGCTCTCCGTCTTCAGCGCCTGGGTGGCCCGGATCAGGATGCGGCGGGCGGCCGCCTTCGCCGCCGTCTCCTCGGTGGCCGAGGCCGCCCAGCGCGCCCTGCTGCGCCCGCCCGGGCCGGTGGTCGGGCCGCTGCGGCTCGCGGTGCGGTACGCCTCGGCGGCGGACTCCGCCCGGATCGGCGGGGACCTCTACTCGGTGCTGGAGACCCCGAACGGGACCAGGGTGCTGGTGGGGGACGTCCGGGGGAAGGGACTGGGCGCGGTGCAGACCGCGGCGGTGGTGCTCGGTGCCTTCCGCGAGGCCGCCTACGACGAGAGCGGGCTGACGGCGGTGGCGGCCCGGGTCGAGGTCAGCGTGGACCGGCACGTGCCGGACGGGGAGTTCACCACCGCCCTGTTCGCGGAGTTCCGGCGGCCGGGTGTGGTGGAGCTGATGCACTACGGGCACGTGCCGCCGATCGTGGTCTCCCGGGACGGGGCCGTGACGGTGCTGGAGGCCGACGATCCGTGGGTGCCGCTCGGGCTGGGGGCGATGGCGGCGGGAGCCCCGACGAGCATGGAGGCGGCGTTCGGGGACGGGGACGTGCTGGTGCTCTGCACGGACGGGGTGGTGGAGGCGCGGAAGAAGGGGGCGGGGGACTTCTATCCGTTGGCGGAGCGGGTGGGGCCGCTGGTGCGGGACGCCGCGCGCTCGGCGGCGGAACTGGAGACGGCGGTGGGGCGGGTGTACGCGGACCTGCTGGTACACACGGGCGGGGAGCTGGGGGACGACGCGCTGCTCCTGCTCATCAGCCGCACCGACGGCTGACGCGGGCGGTCGCACCGGGCTGCGCCCCGCAGGGGCGCGGGGAACTGCGCGAGTACGGAAGGCGGACCGGCGCTAGATCGGGGCAGGCGAGCCGGTTGCACGTGTTGCCGTTCCCCCGCGCGCAGTTCCTCGCGCCCCCGGGGTAACCACGTACGCCCTCGCGCCCCCAGAGGCGTCACCTCGGTCCGGCGTCGGCCAGGGCACGGAAGAGCAGGGCGGTGGAGGTGGCGCCGGGGTCCTGGTGGCCGGTGCTGCGGGGGCCGAGGTAGGAGGCGCGGCCCTTCCGGGCCTGGAGGGGGGTGGTGGCGAGGGCGCCCCGTTCGGCGGCGGTGGCGGCGTCGGCGTAGGAGCCGGTGAGCCGGTAGGCCGCGGCGGCGGGGGCCCAGGCGTCGACCATGGTCTTGTCGCCGGGGGCGGCGCCGCCGAGCCGTCGGACGTCGGCGAGCGCCGCGTCGAGGGCGTCGGCGAACGAGGAGCCGGCGGTGAGGGCGGTGCCCATCGCGCGGAAGGCCTTGCCGTAGAGGGGGCCGGAAGCGCCGCCGACCTTGGAGATCAGGGTGGTGCCGGCCTTGGTGAGGACGGCGCCGGCGGAGTCCAGGCCTTCGACGGCGGGGAGGACGGCGGCGAAGCCGCGCCGCAGGTTGGTGCCGTGGTCGCCGTCGCCGATGGCGGTGTCGAGGTCGGTGAGCTGCTGCTGGTGCTCCTCGACGGCGGCCGCGGCGGCGCGCAGCCAGGCGAGGGCGAGGGCGGTGTCCACGGGTGAGGTCCTCTCAGGGCCGGCGCAGCGCCGGGGTGGTGGCGGGGGCGTCCCAGAGGTCGAGGAGTTCGGGGTCGGCCTTGGTGAGGGTGAGGGAGAAGCCCGCCATGTCGAGGCTGGTGACGTAGTTGCCGACCAGGCTGCGGGCGATGGTGATGCCGCGGTCGGCGAGGCGGTCGCGGACGGTGCCGTGGAGCACGTAGAGCTCCAGCAGCGGGGTGGCGCCGAGTCCGTTGAGCAGGGCGATCACCTCGTCCCCGGCGGTGAGGTCGTGGTCGGCCAGGACGGTGTCGACCACCTCGGCGGCGAGTTCGGCGGCGGGGCGCAGGGGTTCGCGGCGGCGGCCCGGTTCGCCGTGGATGCCGACGCCGACCTCGATCTCGTCCTCGGGGAGGTCGAAGCCGGGTCTGCCGGCGGCGGGGGTGGTGGCGGCGGTGAGGGCGATGGCGAAGGAGCGGGAGGCGGCGTTGACCCGGGAGCCGAGGGCGGCCACCGCGTCGAGCGGCGCGCCCCGTTCGGCGAGCGCTCCCGCGCACTTCTCGACCATCACGGTGGCGCCGGTGCCGCGCCGTCCGGCCGTCCAGGTGGAGTCCTGGACGGCGACGTCGTCGTCGACCAGGACGGTGCGGACCTCGATGCCCTCCTCCTCGGCGAGCTCGGCGGCCAGTTCGAAGTTCAGGACGTCGCCGGTGTAGTTCTTCACCACGAAGAGCACGCCCGCGCCGCTGTGCACGGCTCGGGCGGCGGCCAGCAGCTGGTCGGGCACGGGGGAGGTGAAGACCTCGCCGGGGCAGGCCGCGTCGAGCATGCCGGGGCCGACGAAGCCGCCGTGCAGGGGCTCGTGACCGGAGCCGCCGCCGGAGACCAGGGCCACCTTGGGGGCGGCCGGGCGGGCGGTCCGGTGGATCACGCGCTGCTCCAGGTCCACCGTCAACTCCGGGTGGGCGGCGGCGAATCCGGCCAGCGCGTCGGTGAGCACGTCCTCCGGGGCGTTGATCAGCTTCTTCACCGGTGGTCCTCCCTCGAACGGATCCTGCGGCCGACGTTACGTCAACCGGGAGCACGGGGACGGGAGATCCGACACGCTCGGCGCGAACCGGTCGTCTGGGCAGGCGGGGCGGCCGCCGTTAGGGTCGGGGCATGGGCAACCACGTGGGCGTCGTGTTGGTCTCGCACAGCCCCGGCCTGGCCGCCGGGCTCCGCGACCTGCTGGCCGAACTGGGCTCCGGCCAGGTGGCGGTACGGCTGGCGGCGGGCACCGAGGGCGGCGGGCTCGGCACCAGCTACGACCTGATCGTGCGGGAGGTGGCGCAGGCCTGGAGCCCGGCGGGGGTGGTGGTGCTGGCCGACCTGGGCAGCTCGGTGCTGACCACGGTGGCCGCGCTGGAGGACCATCCCCGGGACGGGGTGCGGCTGGTGGACGCGCCGTTCGTGGAGGGCGCGGTGGCCGCCGTGGTCACCGCCTCGACCGGGGCGGGGCTGGACGAGGTGGTGGCGGCGGCCGAGGACGCCCGGGGCTTCCGCAAGCTCTGACGCCCCCTCAGGCCCTCACTTGGCCTCGGCGTAGCTCTCCACCACGGCGGTGGTGAGCGGGAACCGCACCGGGGTGTCGCCGAAGACCAGCCGCCGGGCCTCCTCGGCGCTCTCCTCCACCGCGGCGGCCACCGCCTCGGACAGATTGGCCGGGGTGTGCACCACCACCTCGTCGTGCTGGAAGAGGACCAGGTGCGGGCGGTCCGGCCCGTCGGCCAGGGCGGTCAGGCGGCGGCGCAGCGCGGCCAGCAGGGCCAGCGCCCAGTCCGCCCCGCTGGCCTGGATCACGAAGTTGCGGGTGAAGCGGCCGCGGGCCCGGGCCGAACGGGCGCCCGCCTCCCCGGCGGTGTCCGGCGCCTCGGTCAGGTCCATCCAGTCCGCCGAGGGCGGCGGGCAGGTGCGGCCCAGGCGCGAGCGGACCATGCCGCCCTCCTCGCCGGTGCGGGCGGCCGCCTCCACGTAGCCCATCGCGGCGGGGTAGCGGCGGCGCAGGGTCGCCAGCAGCGGGCCGATGTCCCCGCTGGTCTGGCCGTACATCGCGCCGAGCAGGCCGAGCTTGGCCTTCTCCCGGTCGCCCTGGAAGGCGGTGGCGGCGAGCGCCGCGTACAGGTCGCCGCCGGCCGCGCTGCGGGCCAGCCCGGCGTCCTCGGAGAGCGCGGCGAGCACTCGGGGCTCCAGCTGGGCGGCGTCCGACACCACCAGGGCCCAGCCCGGATCGGCCACCACCGCCCCGCGCAGCACCCGGGGGATCTGCAGCGCCCCGCCGCCGCGGCTGGCCCACCGGCCCGAGACCACCCCGCCGACCACGTACTCCGGCCGGAAGCGGCCGCCGCGCGCCCAGGTGTCCTGCCAGGCCCAGCCGTGTGCGGCGTGGATCCGGGACAGTTCCTTGTACCGGATCAGCAGCGGCGCCGCCGGGTGGTCGACGCCGCGGACCTCCCAACTGCGGGTGGAGTTCAGCCGGATGCCCTGGTCGGCGAAGGCCTTGAGCACCTGGGCGTGCGAGTCCGGGTTGAACGGGCGGCCGCCGAGCGCGCGTTGGAGCTCGACGGCGAGCTCGGCGAGCAGCCTGGGCTGGGTGCCGGGCACGTGCGGGCGGGCGCCGAGCAGCTCGGTGAGCAGCCGGTCGTGCAGGTCGGCCCGCCAGGGCAGGCCGTCGCGCGCCATCTCGGTGGCCAGCAGGCCGCCGGCCGACTCGGCCGCCACCAACAGGCGGAACCGGCCGGGGTGCTCGGTCTCGCCGATCCGGCGCAGCTGGTCGGCGTGGACGGCCACCACGGCGGCCAGCGGGTCGGTGCCGGGCGGGAGTTGGAGGCGGTCGGGGGCGAAGAGGCTGTCCTGCTCCTCGCCTCCGGCGGCCTCCGGGAGGTCGGGCGGGACGGGGGAGCCCTGGAGGCGGGCCCAGGCGGCGCCGAGGCTGCGGGGTGCGCCCCAGCGGCCCTCGTGGCCGAGCAGCAGTGCCTCGACCAGGCGCAGGTCGTGACACCTCGCCACCTGCTGCGGCAGCAGCGGCGCGTAGGCGCTCTCGGCCGAGGCGAACACCCAGCGGGGGCGGACCGCCGCCTCCCGCTCCGCCACCGCCGCCGCCAGGTCGGCCACCTTCACCGGCCCGCCCGCCGGCCGCCCGTCCTCGGTCAGCTCCACCATCCGCCCGCCGGGGCCGTGCTCCGCAGGCACCACCGCGATCCTCGCCACCACGACGGGGCCTCCTTGCACGTACCGGAACAGACTTTCGGCCCCGACGCTACCGCCCGCCGCCGACAGGCCCGTGGATTGCGCCCCGCAGGGGCGCGGGGCTCTGCTGATCTGCGGCTCCGCCGCGGGGCGCGCAGGGGAACGGCAGCACGTGCAACTGGCTGACGGCGGTTCAGTTGCAGGTGGGCCGCCTTCCGATTCGCGCAGTTCCTCGCGCCCCCAGGGTGACCACCAGCCCGCGCCGCCCGGGGTGATCAGCCTCCCGCCCCTGATCCAACCGCCAGCGCTCCGGCCTTCCGCGGGCGGTATGGTCGCGGGCATGACGGACAACCCCTTCTTCGCACCCAGCACCCTGGTGTTCGAACTGCCGCCCTTCGCCGCGATCCGGGAAGAGCACTACCTGCCCGCCTTCGAGCGCGGCATGGCGGACCAGCTCGCCGAGACGGCCGCCATCGCGGCCTCCGAGGAGCCGCCGAGCTTCGCCAACACGGTGGAGGCGATGGAGCGTTCGGGTGCCCTGCTGCGCCGGGTCCGGCTGGTCTTCGACAACAGGAACTCCTCGGACACCAGCCCGCGGCTGCAGGAGCTGGACGCCGAGCTGAGCCCCCGGCTCGCCGCGCACCGGGACGCGATCCTGCTGGACCGCGCCCTGTTCGCCCGCTTCGACGCGCTGTACGAGCGGCGGGAGGCACTCGGCCTGGACGCCGAGGCGCTGCGGCTGCTGGAGCGCCACCACGCGCGCTTCGTCCGGGCCGGCGTCCGCCTCGACGAGGCGCAGCAGTTGCGGATGCGCGAGCTCAACTCCCGGATGGCGGCGGCCGAGTCGGCCTTCCGGCAGAACGTGTTCACCGGGACCCGGGCCAACGCGCTGGTGCTGGACGACGCCGGGCAGCTGGCCGGCCTCGCGCCGGGCGCGGTCGCGGCGGCCGCGGCCAACGGCCGGTCGCTGGGCCAGGACGGCGCCTACGTGCTGAGCCTGAAGAACTTCTCCAACCAGTCCGAGCTGGCGGAGCTCACCGACCGCGGCGTGCGGGCCCGGCTGATGGCGGCCTCGCTGGACCGGGCGGTGGAGGGCAACGGCCCGCTGGCGGTCGAGCTGGCCGCGCTGCGGGCCGAGCGGGCGGCCCTGCTGGGCTACCCGAGCCACGCCGCGTACGTGGTGGCGGACGAGACGGCCGGCACCGTGGAGGCGGTGGAGGAGCTGTTCGCCAAGCTGATCCCGCCGGCCGTGGCCAACGCCCGCAAGGAGGCCGAGCAGCTGGCCGCGTTCGCCGAACGGGTCGACGGGGTCACCGACTTCGGGGCGCACGACTGGCAGTTCTACGCCGAGCGGGTCCGCAAGGCCGAGTACCAGCTGGACAGCGCCGAGCTGCGCCCGTACTTCGAGCTGGAGCGGGTGCTGCACGACGGGGTGTTCTTCGCCGCGAACCTGGCCTACGGGCTGACCTTCACCGAGCGGGCCGACCTGGCGGCGTACCACCCGGACGCCCGGGTCTTCGAGGTGTTCGAGGCGGACGGCTCCTCGCTGGGCCTGTTCATCGGGGACTTCTTCGCCCGGGAGTCCAAGGGCGGCGGCGCCTGGATGAACGAACTGGTGCAGCAGTCCGAGCTGCTGGGCCAGCGCCCGGTGGTGGTGAACAACCTGAACATCGCCCACCCGGCGGACGGCGAGCCGGCACTGCTCACCTGGGACGAGGTGCGCACGCTCTTCCACGAGTTCGGCCACGCGCTGCACGGCCTGTTCTCGGCGGTGCGCTTCCCGTTCTTCGCGGGCACCGAGGTGCCGCGGGACTTCGTGGAGTTCCCCTCGCAGGTCAACGAGATGTGGATGACCCGGCCCGAGGTGCTGGCCAACTACGCCCGGCACCACCTGACCGGCGAGCCGCTGCCCGCCGAGCTGGTGGAGCGGATGGCCGCCACCGAGAAGTTCGGGTACGGCTTCCGGACCGTGGAGTACCTGGCGGCGGCGCTGCTGGACTGGGCCTGGCACACCGTGCCGGCCGGGGAGGAGATCGGGGACGCGCGGGAGTTCGAGGCGCTCGCACTGGCGAAGGCCGGGCTGGCCGAGCCGCTGATCCCGCCGCGGTACCGGACCACGTACTTCAGCCACGTGTTCTCGAACGACTACAGCGCCGGGTACTACGCGTACATCTGGTCCGAGGTGCTGGACGCCGACACCGTCCGCTGGTTCGAGACCAACGGGCGCGGCGTCCGGGAGAGCGGCGAGGTCTTCCGGACCGAGCTGCTCTCCCGGGGCGGCAGCGTGGACGCGTTGACCTGCTTCCGGAACGTGGTGGGCCGCGCCCCCGAACTGGAGCCGCTGCTGGCCCGCCGGGGCCTGGACGGCTGACCGTCCTGACCCGTCGTCAGGGGGCCCGCTACCGGCCGGTGATCCGCACCGTGACCACCGTGCCGGGGCGGGCCTGCGGCAGCAGCACCCGGGCGGTGCCAGCCCGCCCGTCCCGGGGCTGCTCCACGTCCAGCACCGAGGCGCGGGCGCCGGAGACGGTGACCTTCGCGCCGCTCGGGTAGGCGGTGGCGGGCAGGGTGATCTCGGTCCAGCCGCCGCTGCCGCCCGCGGTGCGCCCGCCGGCGGTGAAGGTGAGGGCGTAGGCGCCGTCCCGGAAGGTCTCGTCCTGCGGGGTGCCGGCCAGCGCCCGGGCGTACGGGGCGAAGGCGGGCTCGTGCCCCGGGGCCGGGAGGCCCTGCGGGTCCAGCGCGCAGTAGCCGCCGTTGCCCCTGCACCAGTACCACATGGCCCAGCCCTCGGCGAAGGCGGACATCGCGGCGGTCTGACGCCGCACCAGCTCGCGGTTGCCGGGGGTGCGGGCGCTGGGCGGGCCCCACTCGCCGACGATCACCGGCAGCCGGTGGGCCCGCGGGTAGGCGGTGACGGCGGCGGTGTAGTTCTCCACGAAGCCGCCGGACGGGTCCCAGTCCTTCCCGGCCTCGACGGCGGTGTCGTAGAAGTGCGGGGCGTAGCCGATCCGGTCGGCCCCGGAGCGGGGGTCGGCGAACGGCGGCAGCTCGGTCGGCACACCGAGCCCGACCAGGACCGTCGGCTCCACGAACAGCCAGGAGCGGGAGTCCACTTGGCGGACCGCGGCGATCAGCCGCCGGTACATGGCGGGGAGCCGGTCGCGTTCCAGGGCGGCGGAGGCGGCGACCAGCACGGCCGGGTCGGTCGGGTCGCCGGGGATCGGGCCGGACGGCTCGTTGAACAGGTCGTACCCCAGCAGCGAACCGTGGCCGCGGAGTTCGCGGGCCAGCCGGGTGTAGAAGTCGGCCTGCCAGCGGCGCAGGTCGGCGTCGTCGTAGAGGTGGGTGAAGGCGGCCTGCACGGCGGGCTGGTAGTACCCGGCGAACCAGTCGTCGGGGTCGGCCTCGAACGGCAGGCCGTCGTCCCGGGTGGCCCAGAGCGGGATGCCGCGGTCGCCGCCGCCGAACTTCGGCCCGTAGACGTCCTGGTGGAAGTCGACCAGGGCCAGCAGCCGGTACTTCTCGGCCCAGTCGAGCACCCGGTGCAGGCGGGCCAGTTCGGCGGGATCGAGCCGGCCGCGGGTGGGTTCGAGGCGGTTCCAGGAGATCGCCACCCGGACCAGGGTGAAGCCCTGGGCGGCCGCCGCCCGTAGATCGGCCTCCGTCACCTCGGCGTACTTGTCCACGTTGAAGCCGCGCAGCTGGACCACCCGGCCGTGGGCGTCGGTGAGGTGGGTGCGGCCGTCGGCGGTGGTCGAGGTGCCGGAGGGGAAGAGCGGTTGCTGCTGGTGGGCCGAGGCGGTGGCGGGCGCGGCCAGGCCGGTGAGGGCGGTGGCGGCGGCCAGGGAGAGAGCGGCGGCGGTACGTCGAGCGCGCACGGGACACCTCGCGGCTAGGGCCTGGGGCCAGTCTGGGTGCGCCGATCCTGCCTCAGCCCCCTGGTGCGCACAAGAGGTGAGGCAGGCTCATGTTACGTGGCGTCAGCCGAGCGCCCCGGGGAGCGCGGCGGCCGCCGCGAGGCGGCCCCAGAGCAGGTCGGCCAGTGCCTGCACCATCCGGGCCCGGGGGCAGGGCCGCTGGTCCAGCCACCAGTCCCCGGCGGCCAGCACCATGCCGGTGATCGCCCGGCCCCAGGTCTCGGAGAGCAGCGGTCCGTCCGCCCCGAGGTCGACCTGGGCCTGCACGGCCTTGGTGATCTCGTCGGCGATCTGCTGGAGCGCGGGCGCCAGCGCCTGCCCGGCGGCCCGGCCCTGGTCGCCGCCCTGGGTGATCAGCCGGTAGACCTGCGGGCGGGACTCGATCCCGGCCAGGTAGACGTCCAGCACGTGCTCCACCCGGTCGCGGCGCTCCAGCGGCTCGTTCAGCGCAGCCCGGACGGCGGCCAGCAGGCCGCTGGTGTGACGCTCCGTCAGGGCGCTGATCAGGCCGTTCCGGTCGCCGAAGTGGCGGTAGAGGATCGGTTTGGTGATCCCGGCCTCGGCCGCGATGGCGTTCATGCTGGCGCCCGGGCCGTCCCGCTGCACGACCCGGTCGGCGGCGTTCAGCAACTGCTCGCGGCGGGGCTCGTCCGGCATGTGCTGCTCCCTGGGCGTGGGGGTGGATGTGGACGTTGACAGGCCTACCAATCAGTAGCAGACTCCGAGCATGTTACCGGGGGTAACACCCCACGGCATGGGACGACACCGCGACCGGAGGCACCCCGCATGAGCACCTTCTCCCTCGACCCCGGCCCGGACCAGCTCGCCGTCCGCGACTGGCTGCACGGCTTCGCCGCCGACGTGATGCGCCCGGCCGCGGCCGAGTGGGACGAGCGCGAGGAGACCCCCTGGCCGGTCATCCAGGAGGCGGCCAAGCTCGGCATCTACTCGCTGGACTTCTATGCCCAGCAGTTCTTCGACCCCTCCGGCGTCGGCATCCCGATCGCCATGGAGGAGCTGTTCTGGGGCGACGCCGGGCTCGGCCTGGCCATCACCGGCACCACCCTGGCCGCCGTCGCGGTGCTGGCCAACGGCACCGACGAGCAGATCGGCACCTGGGCGCCGCAGATGTTCGGCACCCCCGAGGACGTCAAGCTGGCCGCCTTCTGCTCCTCCGAGCCGGACGCCGGCTCCGACGTCTCCGCGCTGCGCACCCGCGCCGTCTACGACGAGGCCAAGGACGAGTGGGTGATCAACGGCACCAAGACCTGGGCCACCAACGGCGGCATCGCCCACGTCCACGTGGTGGTCGCCACGGTGGACCCGGAGCTCGGCGCCCGCGGCCAGGCCTCCTTCGTGGTGCCGCCCGGCACCCCGGGACTGAGCCAGGGTCAGAAGTTCAAGAAGCACGGCATCCGCGCCTCGCACACCGCCGAGGTGGTGCTGGACGGCGTCCGGGTCCCCGGCAGCTGCCTGCTCGGCGGCAAGGAGAAGCTCGACGAGCGCCTGGCCCGGGCCCGCGAGGGCGCCCGCAAGAGCGGCAAGAACGCGGCGATGGCCACCTTCGAGGCCTCCCGCCCGGCCGTCGGAGCGCAGGCCATCGGCATCGCCCGGGCCGCCTACGAGGTGGCGCTGGACTACGCCAGGACCCGGGTGCAGTTCGGCCGGCCGATCATCGACAACCAGGGCGTGGCCTTCCAGCTGGCCGACATGAAGACCCGGATCGACGCGGCACGGCTGCTGGTCTGGCGGGCCTCCTGGATGGCGGCCACCAACCAGCCGTTCACCTCGGCGGAGGGCTCGATGTCCAAGCTCTACGCGGGCGAGACCGCCAAGTACGTGACCTCGCAGGCGATGCAGCTGCTCGGCGGGAACGGCTACACCCGGGAGTACCCGGTGGAGCGGATGCACCGGGACAGCGCGATCTACACGATCTTCGAGGGCACCAGCGAGATCCAGCGACTGGTGATCGCCCGGGCCATCTCGGGGATGCCGATCCGCTAGCGCGGTGGTGCCGAGGTGGTGGTGCCCGCGTGGTGACGTGCCGTCAGAACCGCGGGGGCCTGCGCTCCAGGAAGGCGGCCAGGCCCTCGCGGACGTCCGGGGACCGGCGGGACTTCCGCTCCCAGGGGGCGAGGGCGGCGCGGGCGTCCTCGACCCCGGGCCCGGCCTCCAGCGCGGCCTTGGCCGCGCCGAGGGTCTGCGGTGAGCGGGTGGCCAGCATCGCGGCGAACTCGTGTGCCCGGGCGTCCAGTTCGGCCGCCGGGTGCACCTCGTCGGCCAGTCCGAACAGCTCGGCCCGCCGGGCGTCCACCAACTCGCCGGAGAACAGCAGGTACTTGGCCCGGGCCGGGCCGACCAGCCGGGCCAGCCGGGTGGTCGGCACCGCCGGGTAGACCACGCCCAGCTTGGCCGGGGTGATGCCGAGGCGGGCGTCGTGGGCGACGAAGCGCAGGTCGCAGGCGACCGCCAACTGGCAGCCGCCGCCCACGCAGTGGCCGTGCACCACGGCGACGGTCGGGTGCGGGAAGGCGGCCAGCGCCTGCTCGGCCGCGACGTTCTGCGCGTGGTAGGCCTCGGCCCGGTCCGGGTCCGCGTACACCTCGGAGAGCTCGGCGATGTCGGCGCCGGCACTGAAGGTGCCGCCCGCGCCGGTCAGCAGCAGCGCGCGCACCCCGGGGGCGGCGGCCAGCCGGTCGAGCACGCCGGGGAGCGCGCGCCACATCGCGAGCGTCACGGCGTTGCGCCGCTCGGGGCGGTCCAGGACGAGGGTCGCGACCGCGCCGTCCACCGTGGCCCGCAGGCCGGGGACGCCGGTGTCGACGTGCTCGATCCCGGACCGGTCGCTCTCGAACTGCTCGGTCAAGGCCGCCTCCTGGGGGTGGGTCGGCTCAGCCTTCCACGGCGGACGGCTCCGGCACCACGGCGGTGACTGTGATCTCCACCAACTGGCCGGTGTAGCCGAGGGTGGTGACCCCGAGCAGGGTCGAGGTGTGCGGGCCGTCGTGCAGCGCCGAGGCGTCGACCACGTCCCAGACCGTGGAGAGCGGGCCCGGCCGGTCCGCCACCACGTAGACGGTGGAGGCCACCACCCGGTCGAGCGAGCTGCCGACCGAGACCAGCGCCGTCTCCAGGTTGGCGAGCACCTGGTGCGCCTGGGCCACCGGATCGCCCGGGCCGACCAGCCCGCCGGAGGCGTCCAGCGGGACGCCGCCGGCCAGGAAGACCAGCCGCTCGCCGGCCTCGACCACGGCGGTGTGCGCGTAACCGGGCGGCGGGAAGAGGGCGGGGACGGTGCGGTGCTGGGCCATCGGGACTCCGACCGGTCGAGGGGCTGGGCCTGGGCGGGCCCGGTCTGGGTGGGCCGGGCCTGGGTGGGCCGGGCCGGACGACCTCCGATCCTCGGCCGTCCGGCCCGGCCTGTCACCCGGTTTTCCGGGCCGCCCGGGCGCCGCTCTCCGGGGCGGGGCGCCATGTGGTCCACGAGCTGTCGGGCGACCGGGAGCCGGCCGGCGCCCACGCGCTGTCGAGCGCCCACGAGCTGTCAGGCACGGTCGGAGCCTCCCCGCTTCTCGGCCCACTCCGGGGCCAGGATCGCCCAGACCTCGTAGTCCAGCCGCTCGCCGCGGTACAGCGCGGACTTGCGCAGTACGCCCTCCAGTTGGAAGCCGAGGCCCTGGGCCACCGCGCGGCTGCGCGGGTTGACCGAGCTGTTGTGCCACTCGGCCCGGTAGAGGCCGCGCTCGGTGAAGGCGTAGTCCAGCAGGCGGGCGGTGGCGGCGCTGATCAGGCCGCGGCCCTGGCCGGCCGGCTCGGTCCAGGCGCCGATCTCGCAGTTGCCCTGCTCGGCGTCGAAGGCCACGAACATCACGCCGCCGACCAGCGTGCCGTCCAGCCAGATGCCGAACAGCTGGCGGGCGTCGGCGGCCTTCCGGTCGGCGAAGCCCTGGAGCGTGGCGGTGGCCGACTCCAGGTCGGTGGAGCGGGTGGCCCAGGGGACGTACGGGTTGACGTTGTCCCGGGCCCGGTCCATGTGGGCGAGGAACTCCTCGGCCTGCCAGGGCTCCAGCGGGCGGAGCTCGGCGCCCTCGGCGAGGGGTACGGCGAACACGGGGCCTCCTGTGGGCGGATGGTCGTACGTACATAACAAACGTTTGGTAGGTACCCTAGCGCCATGCCGCCCGCCCGTGGAGACCATGCCGCCCGTCGCAACGACGTATCCGCCGCCGTCTGGCGCGTGCTCGCCGAGCGCGGCTTCGGCGGTCTGACGCTCCGCGCGGTGGCGGCCGAGCTCGGGGCCAGCACCGGTCTGCTCACGCACTACTTCCCGAACAAGCGGGCGCTGCTCTCGTACGCGCTGGAGCTGCTGGACCAGGACGCCCAGGGCCGGCTGCCCGCCGCGGAGCCGGCCGGGACGGCGGGTGCGGCGGGGGTCGACGCCGGGCGCGGGGCGGCCGCCCCGGGCGCGGACGGGTTGGAGCGGCTGCGGGAGGTGCTGCTCGGCATCCTGCCGACCACGCCCGAGTCCGTCGCGGGGAACCGGATCTGGGTGAGCTCCTGGGACACGGCCCTGGCCGATCCGGAGCTGACGGCCCAGCACGCGGAGCGCTACCGCAGGGCCAGGGAACGGAACGCGGCACTGGTCGAGGCGGCGCAGCGGGCCGGGGAGGTGTCGGCGGAGCGGTCGGCGACGGAGGTCGCGGCGGGGGTGCAGGCCTTCGCGCTGGGGCTGGTGGTGCAGGCCCTGCTGTCGCCGGAGGAGTTCCCGGCGGAGCGTCAGGCGGCGCTGCTGGAGGGGTACCTGGAGACCCTCTGAGGGGGTCGGCGGCGGTGGCCGGAGCGGGCCCGCCGTGGCGCGGTGGTGCCCCCAGCAGGATTCGAACCTGCGACCTACCGCTTAGAAGGCGGGTGCTCTATCCGCTGAGCTATGGGGGCGCGGCGACATCCGCCCGGGGAGGGCTTCGGTCGGCGTGCGAGGTCCGGGACAGGATAAGGGAGCCCAGATACTCGTCCGGGTCTTCAAGCACCGTGCCGGGTGTGTCGAGCCGGTTGAGCGGTCCGATAATCGCAGGTGGCGGCCGGGTGCGCAGCGCTCTGACGGCTTCTGGCGGCGGACGTTGTGCAGTCGTTACGGGGCTGTCTCCCCACCTGTTATGGATTCGGTGCGGAGAATGCCCGTGCCCGGTGGCCGGGTGGGGGAGGTTTTCGGCCTAGTGGGCACCGGGTGACGTGCGGGGATGCCGGGGCGGCGCACCGACCGGCGGCGGGGCCGGGGAGGGTCGGCGGGCGGGCGCCCGGGGGTGTCGGGGCGAGGATGTTGTCATGGCCCCGAAAAGCTGGCGTCAGGTCAGTCGGAAATGCGATTGATTCACTCCGGAGAGTGACATCGGTTATCCCCATGCCCGGGTTGTCCACAGGATTTCGGAACTTCTCCGTGCATTTCCGCGGAGGGGGAACCCTCGGTTCTGCGGGCGATTCCGCAGGGTGATTCCCGACGGACGGAGGGTGTTCCGGTGAACGAGTCGATGGTGACCATGATCGGCAATGTCGCGACGGTGGTGAACTACTCGCAGACCGCCGCCGGGGTTCCGGTGGCCAACTTCCGGATGGCGGCCACCGAGCGCCGCTACGACCGGGAGAAGGGCGACTGGGTGGAGGGGGACACCAGCTGGGTCACGGTGAAGGCCTGGCGCTGGCTGGCGGCCAATGTGGTGAGTTCGCTGAGCAAGGGCGATCCGGTGGTCGTGAGCGGCCGGTTGAGGGTCAGGGAGTGGGGCGAGCCGGAGAAGCGGCACTGCGTGGTGGAGATCGACGCCCGGGTGGTGGGTCACGACCTCGGGCGCGGTACCACCGCGTTCCGCTGGGCGGTGCAGGCCAAACCCGAGTTGGTGGGCGGCCGTTCGGGTCGGGACGATCCGGCGGCCGGGCCGCCGCCGTCGCAGCCGGGCGGGCGCGAGCCGGCCCCGGCCGAGCAGGCGGTGCCGGGGTGGATCGTCGCGGCGCTGGACTCCAGGCGGGCGGCCGTGGCGGAGTCGGTGCGGGTCCCGGTGGCGGTTGGTGCGGGTGGGACGGATGGGGAGGGAGGGGCCGATGGTGTGCGGGAGTTGGAGCAGGCGGGTGACGGAAATGCGGGAGGTGATCGAGTAGTCGCCGGATGAGCCGGGCTCCGACCGACTCCGGACACTTCCCGGCCGCGGGAGTGCCGAAGCGGAAACCGTCCTGATTGATCGTGAGAATCTGGCGGATCGTCAGTACACCGTTGTGATCAGCTGCTTGATAACAATATAGATACGGAACCGTCCTGGTTCGGCACGGAGGTTTGCTGGCGCCCGTCGGTCAATAGGATGCGTCTGGTTCAACACAGGTGCGGCGGTGTCACAGGGTGCGTCGCTTTGCAAGGCGGGCTGCCATCGGCAACGCCCAGCCCGGAGGGGTCGAGATGTTCCACAAGCAGGGGCGGGCGTTCTCCCGCATAGGCTCTGTCATGCTCGCGACGAGCATGCTCGTCGGCGGAGCGATGGCCACGGCCGCGTCGGCGGCCGACACGCCGAGCTCGACCGGTACCAAGGCCAAGCTGCTGCCGGGCGTCCGGCACAGCGGCAGCATCAAGTACGACCGCAACGGCGAGGAGCACAAGGTCCAGGGCGGCATCCTGCAGCTCATGACCGAGGACGAGAAGACCCTCGACACGTACTGCATCGACCTCCTGAACCCGACCCAGGAGAGCGCCGACTACAGCGAGACCGGCTGGTCCGCCACCTCGCTGGCGGACAAGCCGACCGAGGCCGGGAAGATCCTCTGGATCCTCAAGAACTCCTACCCGCTGGTGAAGCCGGCCGCGCTCTCCACCTCCAGCGGCATCGAGGGCCTGACCGAGGACGACGCGGCCGTCGCCACCCAGGCCGCGATCTGGCGCCTCTCCGACGGGGTCAACGCGACCCCGATCAACAACGAGAAGGCCGTCAAGCTCGCCGACTACCTGAGCCAGAAGGCGGTCAAGCTCGAGGAGCCGAAGCCGACCCTCACCCTCAACCCGGCCTCGGTGTCGGGCAAGAGCGGCGACCTGCTCGGCCCGATCACCGTCACCACCAACGGCACCGCGGTCTCGCTGGCCCTGGACGAGGCGGGCACCAAGGCCGGCCTGACCATCACCGACAAGAGCGGCAAGCCGGTGACCAGCGCCAAGAACGGCGACCAGGTCTTCGCCAAGGCCGGCGCCGCCGGTGCCGCCGCGGGCAGCGCCGCCATCAAGGCGACCACCACCGCCGCCGAGGTCTCCGTCGGCCGGGCCTTCGTCGGCGTCGGCAAGGAGAACAAGCACAGCCAGACCCTGATCCTGGCGGGCTCGCAGCCGGTCAACGCCGCCGCCTCCGTCACGGTCAACTGGGCCCCCACCGGCCCGATCCCGGCCCCCTCCGCCAAGATCGACTGCATCCAGGGCGCGGTCGTGGTCACCGTCGCCAACAACGGTGACCAGGACTACACCTTCACGCTGGCCGGCCAGACCGTGACCGTCCCGCCGGGCGCCAGCAAGAGCGTCCCGGTCAAGGTCGCCGAGGACACCGCGTACAACATCAAGGTCCCGCTGGGCGGCGGCAAGTTCGAGGAGTTCAAGGGCGTCCTGAACTGCAAGACGGACACCGCCGTGACCCCGAGCCCGAAGCCGTCGGTCTCCGGCAGCAAGAGCGCCACCCCGACCCCGTCGGCCAGCCCGAGCGGTCCGGTCCTGGCCAACACCGGTGGCGGCGGCCAGACCCCGCTGCTCGCGGGCATCGCCGGTGCGCTGGTGATCGCCGGTGGCGCCGCGGTCTACACCCTGCGCCGTCGCGGCCGCCACAGCCGCGCCTGAGCCTGACGGTGACTCAGCCCGCCGAGGGCTGAGCCCCCGCACCGGCCCCGTTCCCTCCGCAGTCGAGGGGACGGGGCCGGTGCCGTCCCGGCCGGGCCCGCCGCGGCAACTCGGGCCGGTCCGGGGAAGGGCGGTTCGGGGCGGGTGCCGCGTTGCGGCAGAATGGAACGCTGCAAGCCGAATGTTCGGCTCCCCGTAGTTGCGGGGCGGTCCCCATCTCACACGACGACGCCGGAGCGATCTCACGTGGCGGAATACATCTACACCATGCGCAAGGTGCGCAAGGCCCATGGCGACAAGGTCATCCTTGACGACGTGACGCTGAGCTTCCTCCCCGGGGCGAAGATCGGCGTCGTGGGCCCCAACGGCGCCGGTAAGTCCACGGTGCTGAAGATGATGGCCGGGCTGGACCAGCCCTCCAACGGTGACGCCTTCCTGTCGCCGGGCTTCACCGTCGGCATGCTCCTGCAGGAGCCCCCGCTCGACGAGACCAAGACGGTCCTGGAGAACGTCCAGGACGGCGTCAAGGAGATCAAGGGCAAGCTCGACCGCTTCAACGAGATCGCCGAGCTGATGGCGACCGACTACTCCGACGAGCTGCTCGCGGAGATGGGCACCCTCCAGGAGGACCTGGACCACGCCAACGCCTGGGACCTCGACGCCCAGCTGGAGCAGGCCATGGACGCGCTGGGCTGCCCGCCCGGCGACTGGCCGGTCACCAAGCTCTCCGGTGGTGAGCGCCGCCGCGTCGCGCTCTGCAAGCTGCTGCTCGAGGCGCCCGACCTGCTGCTCCTCGACGAGCCCACCAACCACCTGGACGCCGAGTCGGTGAACTGGCTGGAGCAGCACCTGGAGAAGTACGCCGGCACCGTCGTCGCCGTCACCCACGACCGGTACTTCCTGGACAACGTCGCCGAGTGGATCCTCGAGCTCGACCGCGGCCGCGCGTACCCGTACGAGGGCAACTACTCCACCTACCTCGAGACCAAGCAGTCCCGTCTCAAGGTCGAGGGCCAGAAGGACGCCAAGCGCGCCAAGCGGCTCAAGGAGGAGTTGGAGTGGGTCCGCTCCAACGCCAAGGGCCGCCAGGCCAAGTCCAAGGCCCGCCTCGCCCGTTACGAGGAGATGGCGGCCGAGGCCGACAAGATGCGGAAGCTGGACTTCGAGGAGATCCAGATCCCGCCGGGCCCGCGCCTGGGCAGCGTCGTGATCGAGGTGGACCACCTCAACAAGTCCTTCGGCGAGAAGGTCCTGATCGACGACCTCAGCTTCACCCTGCCGCGCAACGGCATCGTCGGCATCATCGGCCCGAACGGCGCCGGCAAGACCACGCTGTTCAAGATGCTCCAGGACCTGGAGACCCCGGACTCCGGTTCGGTCAAGGTCGGCGAGACCGTCAAGATCAGCTACGTCGACCAGTCGCGGGCCAACATCGACCCGAAGAAGACCCTCTGGGAGGTCGTCTCCGACGGTCTGGACTGGATCAACGTCGGCCAGGTCGAGATGCCGTCCCGCGCCTACGTCTCGGCGTTCGGCTTCAAGGGCCCGGACCAGCAGAAGCCGGCCGGGGTCCTCTCCGGTGGTGAGCGCAACCGTCTCAACCTGGCGCTGACCCTCAAGCAGGGCGGCAACCTGCTGCTCCTCGACGAGCCCACCAACGACCTCGACGTCGAGACCCTCTCCTCGCTGGAGAACGCGCTGCTGGAGTTCCCCGGCTGCGCCGTGGTCATCTCCCACGACCGCTGGTTCCTGGACCGAGTGGCCACCCACATCCTCGCCTACGAGGGCGACAGCAAGTGGTTCTGGTTCGAGGGCAACTTCGAGTCGTACGAGAAGAACAAGATCGAGCGGCTCGGCGCCGACGCCGCCCGCCCGCACCGGGCCACCTACAAGAAGCTGACCCGCGACTGACGGGTCGGTGCGCCCCGTCCGGCAGCCCGCCCCGCGGGCGGGCTGCCGGACCGCCGCCCGTAAGCTGCCGACGGGTCACGTCGGCCGACGGGCGACCGGAAACCTGAGGAGAGATCGACCGTGGCACGCCACATCTACGCCTGCCCCCTGCGGTGGTCCGACATGGACGCCTTCGGACACGTGAACAACGTGGTCTTCCTGCGCTACCTGGAGGAGGCCCGGATCGACTTCATGTTCACCCAGGCCGCCGCCGCCGGCGCCGGGGAGTTCGCGGGCG
This sequence comes from Kitasatospora albolonga, assembly GCF_039535905.1. GTDB lineage: Bacteria > Actinomycetota > Actinomycetes > Streptomycetales > Streptomycetaceae > Kitasatospora > Kitasatospora albolonga. The sequence continues at coordinate 46,369 of NZ_BAAAYB010000120.1, forward strand.
GCTCGGTGGTGGCCCGTCACGAGATCGACTACAAGCGCCCGCTGGTGCACCGGCCCGAGCCGGTCACCGTGGAGACCTGGGTGACCAAGATCGGCGGGGCCTCGCTCACCGTGGCCTACGAGATCAAGGACACCGCCGCCGACGGCACCGAGACGGTCTACGTCCGCGCCTCCACCGTGGTCGTCCCCTACGACCTGGCCGAGGGTCGCCCGCGCCGGATCAGCCCGGTCGAGCGCGAGTTCCTGAGCCGCTTCACCGAGGACGCCGACGAGGTCGGGGACCGGTCGCCCGGTGTGGCGGCCGCCGCGGCCTGAGCCCGCGCGCCCGTCGCGGTCCGGGCCCGGGCCTGACCCGGCCCGCCTGACGGTCCGTCACCGCCCGCCCCTCCGTCACCGCCCGCCCCGGGACCCGTCCGGCGGGCCCTCCCGTCGCCGTCTCCCGCGCGTCGCCGCCTCGTACGCGTCGCAGCCCCGCGCGGAGCCGCCCCCATGAGTGAGCTGATCCGTTGACCACCCCTGCCCCGCTCCCGCTCGCCGACCAGGGCGAGGCCGCCGGTCTGGCCGCCTTCCTGAGCAGGTTGCTGCGCTTCGACCGCGCTGCGGCCGTCCGGCTGCAGGCGGTGCGGGCGGGTGGCGGCGCCGAGGGCGGTGGTGCGGGCGGTGTGGTGCTCGCGGTCTTCGGCCGGCTTCCGCTGGGCGGTACCGGGGTGCTCGCGGTGCGCAGCGTCCGGCTCGGCGCGGACGCCCCGGAGTTCGACCTCACCGTCTCCGCCGGGCAGTTGCTCGACGGACTGGACGAGGCGGCCGACGAGCTGCGCCTGCCCGCCGCCGTGACCGGCCCGGCCTGGGCCGGGCTGCTCCCGCCGCGGACCGGCTGGGAGCGGATCGCCGAGACCGCCGCAGCCGAGGTGGCGCCCGAACTGGCCGCCGCCATCGAGGAGTTCAAGCAGCGCAGCGCGGAGGTGCCGGAGCACCACCACAGCCGGTCGGTGCTGGAGGGCCTGGCCGACGAGATCTGGTCCCGCCCGCTGACCGCGGCTCCCGGGCTCCCGCTGCGTGCGGCGCACGCCGCCCAGGTGATCGGCTTCCTCGCCCCCGGTGGGCCGGTCACCGCCCACCGTTCCGGGGCCTGGCTGCGCCTGGGCACTCCGGCCGGCTCCGTCGCGCTGCGGGCGGCCGCCGCTCCGGGTGCGGGTCTGGGCCTCAGCCCGCTGCGCTGACCGGCCCGCGCCGGTCGGTCGGGCCGGGTCGGGGCGGACCTGCGCGGACCCGATCGGTCCCGACCCCTCCGGCGTCAGCCCGGGGTGTTGATCATCGAGGCGGCGGCGTAGGTCAGGTAGTCCCAGAGCTGGCGCTCGGCGTCGGCCGGGAGCTCCAGGGAGTCGACCGCGGTGCGCATGTGGCGCAGCCAGGCGTCGTGGGCGGCACGGTCCACCTTGAACGGGACGTGCCGCATCCGCAGCCGCGGGTGGCCGCGCTCCTCGCTGTAGGTGCGGGGGCCGCCCCAGTACTGCATCAGGAACAGCGCGAAGCGCTCCTCGGCCGGGCCGAGGTCCTCCTCCGGATACATCGGGCGAAGCAACTCGTCCTCGGCGACGCCCTGGTAGAAGACGTGCACCAGGCGTCGGAACGTCGGCTCGCCGCCGACCTGGTCGAAGAAGGTCACCTCGTCAGTCACTTGACCATGGTCGCAGACCGCCCCAGCGGCCGTACACCAGGTCCATCGGCCTAGGACCGTGGTACGTCGGGTGTGCGGCCGCCGGGGCGGCGGGGTGCTGCGGGCCGGGGTGGTGCGGGTCCTGGCGTACGGGCCGTCAGGAGCGGTGCAGGGTGATCGTGGTCCAGGCGCCGATGTGGACGCGGTCGCCGTCGTTGAGCGGGATGGCGGTGTGCGGGGGCACGGGCTCGGCACCGCCGTTGACCGTGGTGCCGTTGGTCGAGTCCTGGTCCACCAGGACCCAGCTTCCGTCGGCCTGTTCGGCCAGCAGGGCGTGCTGGTGCGAGGCGCCCGGGTCCTCCGGCGGGACGGAGAGGTCGATCTCCGGGACGGTGCCCCGGTGCTGGCTGCGGCGGCCGATCCGCAGCTGTCCCCGGCCGGTGAGCGGTATCCGCCGCTCCGGGCAGTACGGCGGGAAGAACAGCCCGGCCGCCTCCGGGCCGCTGCGGGCCATCATGTCGGTGAAGTAGTCGCGGTCCGCGCTGACCACCGCGATCCAGGTGGACCGGACGGGAGCGGCCGGGGGCTGCTGTGCGGCCGGCGGCTGGAGGTGGAACGAGGTGCCGAACTCGTCACCGGGGGCGGTGCCGGGCTGGGCGTAGGTCGGGCCGGAGTCGAAGGTCTGCAGGGCCTCGGCGCCGGTCGGCTCCGCGAACCGCTCGTGCTTGCGGAACGGATCGCCCGCACCGAACGGCCCCGGCGCCGCGGGGGAGCCGGGCACGCCGGGCACCCCGGGTACGGGGGGTGCGGCCGGGGCGCCCTGGGTGCCGACCGGTGGGAACGGCGAGGGCTCCGGGCTCGGCGCGGGCGGCGGTACCGGGGGCAGGTAGGGGTCGGGCGCCGGGGCCGGCGCCGGCACGGGTGGCTGGTACGGCCCCGGGGCGGGGGCCGGCGCGGGCGGCGGGAAGCCGGGGTGACGACCGGCGCCGGGGTGCTGGGCCTCGGGGTTGGAGAGGGCGTAGTCGAAGCCGCACTCCTCGCAGTACCGGCCGGTCTGCGGGGTCCGGCAGATCGGGCAGGTGACCAGGTCGGTGGTGAGCTCGGGTGCCTGCCCGGGGTGCCCGGCCTGCCCGGGGTGGGCCGGGTGCGGGGCGTGCGCGCCGGGGCCGGCCGGAGGGGCGAACTGCCCAGCTCCGCCCGGGGGTTGGGCGTACGGGTCGGACTGCTGAGGGTGCGGCTGGTAGGGCGCGGAGTGCGGCTGCTGTGACTGCTGCGGCTGGTACGCGGCGGCCTGGTGCGCCTGGTGCTGCTGCCCGTGGTGTTGGTGTGCCTGGTGCTGGTGCGGCGCCGGGTGTCCCGGGGCCTGGTGGCCCTGGGGCTGCGCCGGGTGGGCCGCGTACGGGTCGGGCCGGCCGGGCTGGGTGTGCTGCGGTGCGCCCGCGCCGTAGGGGTCATCCGGGCGCCCGAAGTGCGCGGGGGGAGCGACGGCTGGTGCGGGCGCCACCGGGGACACCGGTGCGACCGGCGACACCGGAGGCAGGTGCGGTGCGGCGGTCGGCGGCGCCCCCGTGCCCGGTGCGGGAGTGTGCCCGCTGCCGAACGGTGCGGCCGAGCCCGGCACGGCCAGCCCGGGCGGAGGCGTCATCGGGAAGCCGCAGAAGTCGCACCAGTCCTCGGCCTGCGACTCGTGGCCCCTAGGGCAGATCGGCATCAGGTCCCCCACATTCCAGCGACGTCACGTTCCAGCAGAGTCCAGCACGAGCGGCCCGGTCTCACTGGACCGTCACTTCTTCACCCGGACGGTCTTGGTGGACCGGGTCTCCAGCGTCATCGAGTCGGCTTCGCTCACGTTCTTACGGAACCGAACGGTACCTTCCTTCGGGTCCACCACGTCCACCACCTTCTGCAGGAGCTTGTAGGTGGAGTCGTTCCCCGTCCGGTGGGCGATCCGCACCGCCGCCCCCAGCTTGGCGGTGGCCCGGTCCAGGTCACCGGCCCGGTGCGCCTCCAGGCCCTCCTGGATGGAGGAGGCCAGCTCGGCCTGGCCGGTGTAGTGCGCGACCTGCGGGCTGATCCGGGTGGTGGAGGCGAGGTCGTCGGTCCAGACCGCGCGCACCAGACCCTGGGAGAGCACCTCGGTGCTGCCGTCCGGTCGGGGCAGCACCAGGCTTATCCGGGCGGCCAGCATCTCGTTGCCGACCTCGGCGGAGGGGACCTCCACACAGACGTGGTAGTCGCGGCTCTCGTCGCCCCAGGAGCCGGTCGGGTAGTCCCCGGCGCGCGGTCCGGCCTCGGACCGGTGGTCCGTCAGGTCCTCCAGCGAGGGGGAGACCTGCTTGACGTAGCGGACCACGGCGTTGGCCGGCGTCCAGACCCGGAGGGACACGTCGGCGACCTGCTTGCCCATCGCGGCCTCCATCATCTGCCGGAAGTCCTCGGCCAGGCCGGAGGGTTCGGCGACGATGTCCACGGTGCCGAGCAGGGCGGAGGCGATCTTGCGCAGCTCGGCCACCTGCCAGTCGGTGCCGACGCCGCGGCAGTCCACGGTGAAGTACCCGGCGGCCGACTCCAGGGCGCCCTCCAGGCCGCCCGGCTTCTCGTGCTCGTTGCGCCCGTCGGTGAGCAGGATGCCGTGCCGGATGGTGGACTCGGGGCGGCTGGCGAAGAGCTGACGGGCCTTCAGCAGCCAGGTGCCGATCGCGGTGCCCCCGCCGGCGGAGAGCTTGCGCAGGGCCTCCTTGGCCTGGGCCCTGGTGGCCTCGCCCGCCACCGCGAGCTTTCCGCCGCCCGGGTAGACCTCGGTGGCCTCGTGGGTGCCCGCCACCACGGCGAAGGCGACGCCGTCCCGGATGGTGTCCACCGCGACGGCGGTGGCGGCGCGGGCGTTGCGCAGCTTCTCGGCCGGGTAGTCCATCGACCCCGAGCAGTCCACCATGATCACGACGGCGGCCTGGGCGCCGCCCGCGCCGCCGGAACCACCCGCGCCGCCCGCGCCCTCCGCGGCGTCCCGGGAGACCGGCCGCCCCCCGGTGGTGCCACCGCCGGTCGCGGTCACGGTGACGATCGCGTTCACCTCGCGGGCGCCCTCGGCGAGGTACTCGTTCTGGAAGACGTCGACGCTGAAACTCGGCTCGGACCGGGACAGAACGGCCATCGTTGCTCCTGTCGTGCGGATCGGGTGATCGCGGGTTCGCTGGGTCGGTGGTGGGGCACGGGCACGGGCACGGGCGCGGGGGAGCGGGTGGCCGGGGCCGACGGCCGCGGGCCGGGGGCGCCGGCCCCGGGGTGACCGGTCGTCAGGCCCGGTCGGCCGGTTGGAGCTGGAGCTGGAGCTGGAGGGTCTGGTCGGCGGGCCGTTGGAGCTGGATGGTCGGGTCGGAGTGGAGCGGTGCGGCACCGGTCGCGGCGCCGGCCTGGAGGGGAACGGTCTGGAGCGAGGACTCCGGCGGCGGGCTGATCGGCAGCACCGCGACGGTGATGTTGTCGTGCCCGCCGGCGGCCACCGCGAACTCCACCAGGTTCCGGGCCGCGGCGAGCGGCTCGGTCCGGGCGTCCGGGCGGACCCGCTCGGCCAGGTCGGCGGCGGCCTCGGCGTAGTTCCACAGGCCGTCGGTACAGACCAGCAGCACGCCGGGGACGTGCGGGGTGAAGCTCACGGTGTGCGGTTCCAGGTCCTCCGCGTCGGCGCCGAGCCAGCCGGTGATCGCGTGGGCGCGCGGGTCGGCGTACGCCTCGGCCTCGTCCATCAGGCCGATCGCCACCACCCGCGCCGCCCAGGAGTCGTCCTCGGTCAGCCGGTACGGGACGGCCGACTCGCGGTCGTCCGGGATCCAGTACGCCCGGGTGTCACCCACCCAGCCGATGGTGACCAGCCCGGCGGCCGAGACCGCGCTGACGTAGGTGCAGGCCGGGGCGTTGAGGCTGCCGCCGGGGGTGCGGACGCCGTCCTTGGCCAGCTCGCTGACCGCCTTCGCGGCCTCGCCGATCGCCTCCCGCATGGCCTGGTCCGGACGCTGACCGCGTTCCAGCGCCGCGAGCAGGTGCGCCGAGGCGGCCCGGACGGCGGTCTCCGAGGCCTCGTCGGGCCGGGCCGAGGAGGACACCCCGTCGCAGACCACCGCGAGCGCGACCGGCTCGCCGCTGGGCAGCCGGGTGGCGGCCACCGTGAAGGCGTCCTCGTTGCGGTGGTGCCGCAGCCCCCGGTCGGTCACCCCGGCGACGCCCTCCACCTCCCGCTCCTGGTGGTCGCGCGGGCGGGGCTGCACGCCGCCGCAGGATTCGCAGTAGCCGTCGGCGGTCAGCTCCGCCGCTCCGCAGTGCACGCAGGGCACGGCCGCTGACGCTCCGTCGGAAGCGGCGGGCACCGGGGCGGTGGCGTCGGTCACGCCGACGCCGCAGGCGCCGCAGTAGTCGTCCTCGGGGTCCAGCGGCTCGGCACAGCTCGGGCACACGGTCTGCTGCGGCATCGGTTCACACCCACGTCCGGGGGCGGGCACGGTTGGCCCGCTCCACCATCTCGATCCTGATCTCGGCGCGGTCGGTCAACCGTGCCAGTACTCGATAGGAGTGTTCCAGGGCGAAGCGCAGTTCCCGTTCAACGGCGGGTCGGCCGAGCACGTCGATCGTACCGGTGGAGGCACCTCCGCCGGCCTTCCCGGCTCCGCTCGCAGGCTCGTTCCCGGCGCCGTTCCCGGCCCCGTTCCCGGTCCCGTTCGCGGCGTCGGCGGGGGAGCCCGCCAGTACCCAGCCGAGGGCGGCCTCGAGGAGTTCCACCGAGAGCTCCTCGGCGTGTCGGGCGTCCAGCGGAAGCGCCGTCAGCTGCTCGGAGCAGCGCGCCAGTTCCGGGCCGAGCGGGTCGGTCGCGGGCCGGCCGCGCAGGCGGGCCCGCAGGGTGGCGACCCGGGCGGAGGTCCAGTGCGCCGAGGACTCCGGCACGCTCTCCAGGGCCCGGACCGCCCCCTCCCGGTCGCCGGCGGCCAGCAGCACCCGGGCCAGGCCGAAGGCGGCGCTGACGTAGCCGCGGTCGGTGGTGCCGACCAGGCGGTAGAACTCGGCGGCGTCCTCGCCGTTGCCGAGCAGCTCGGCGCAGACCGCGAGGGCCAGCTTGGGGGCCTGCTCGCCCGGGAAGGCGTCGTAGACCGCGTCGAAGGACTCGGCGGCCGCCGCGGCCCGGCCGGCCACCAGCTCGAACAGGCCCCGGTGCCAGACCACCCGCCAGTCGTCCCCGTGGTCCTGCTCCAGCGCGAGCAGTTCCTGCTCGGCGGCGACCGTCGCGGCGGCCTCCCGCGAGCCGGGCGCGGGGACCTGCACGGGCGGTGCGCCGGGGACCATGACGACCGAGGCGGGCTCGGGGGTCCGCGGGTCCCCGGCGAGCCGCTCCAGATGGGCGCGCAGGGCGCGCAGCCGCAGCTCCGGCGAGGGGGCCGGAGCGGTGGCCAGCGCGGCGAGCGCCTCGGTGGGGCCGCTCGTGCTGAGGGTGGCCAGCAGGCCCGCGTAGGGGTCGGACGGGTCCACCAGCGGCACCGGCAGGGCGAGCGCGGCGGCGGCCGGGGCGGGCGGAGCCGGCGTCAGCTCGCGGTCCACCACCCGCAGTTCCGGCCCGAAGAGGGTGGAGAGCGCGGGCCGGGGGCGGCCGTCCTGGAGGCTGAGCAGTTCGCGCAGCACGCCGGTGAGCTGCCCGGCCATCTCCTCGGCGGAGCCGAAGCGGCGGGCCGGGTCCGGGTCGGTGGCCCGGACCAGCAGCCGGTAGTACGACTCGTACCGGGCGAACAGCTCGACCTGCTCGGGGCCGGGCAGCTCGTACCGGAAGCGGGTGTTGTAGCCCTGGAAGTCGAAGGTCAGCACGGCCAGGGTGCGGGCCACGGTGTACAGGTCCGAGGCGACCGAGGGGCCGTCGGTGGCGATCTCCGGGGCCTGGTAGCCGAGGGTGCCGTAGATCGGGCCGTCCTCGCCGATCCGGCAGACCGCGCCGAGGTCGATGATCTTGAGCGAGTCCTCGCTCTGGATCACGTTGTCGATCTTGAAGTCGCAGTACACCAGCCCGCGGGCGTGCAGGTAGCCCAGCGCGGGCAGCGCCTCCAGCGCGTACGCGATGGCCTGCTCGACCGGGAGCGGGTCGCGTCGGCCCTCGATGGTGCGGCGGTCGTTGGCGATGTCCTTGAGCGACAGGCCGCCGACGTACTCCATCACGATGTAGCCGTCGGTGGAGCCGGTCCGCAGGTCGGGGTGCTCGACGAAGTTGATGATGCGGACGATGTTCGGGTGGTCCACCTCGGCCAGGAAGCGGCGCTCGGCGATGGCCACCGCCAGGGCGTCCTGGTCCCCGGTGTCGAGCAGGCCCTTGAGCACCACCCAGCGGTCGTTCACCCGGCGGTCGGCCGCCAGGTAGATCCAGCCCAGGCCGCCGTGCGCCAGGCAGCCCATCACCTCGTACTGACCGCCCACCAGGTCGCCCCGGGTGAGCTTGGGCGTGAAGGAGTACGGCGTGCCGCACTTGGTGCAGAAGCCGTCGGCCCGTCCGGGGCGGCCGTTCTTCTCCCGGCCCACCTCGGCGTCGCAGTTGCTGCAGAAGCGCTTGCGCTCCGGCACCTGGGGATCGGTCAGCACCGCCGAGGCCGGGTCGGCCGCGGGGACCACGGGGACGTTCACCAGGCCCGCGCCCAGGTTGCCGCGCCGCGCCGTCCCGGTGGAGCCGCTGCCGGTGCCGCTGCGCACCGAGACCGAACGGCCGCTGCCGGTCCGGGTGGAGCGGTGCGAGCGGGAGCGGCCGGACATGGTCCGGGAGGAGCGGGAGGAGGTGGTGCCGGAGTGCGACCCGGTCCGGGCCGACGGGACGGCGCTCACCCGGCCGGTCTCGGCGGCCAGGCCGCACTCGTCGCAGTAGCCGTCCGGGTCGATGGTCCCGCCGCAGCCGCGGGTGCAGGCGCTCCCGGTGACCGGCGGGCCGGGGACGACCCGCCCGCTGTCCGGCGCGGCGGCCGAGGATCCCGTGGCCGACGACGCCGTGCCGGTCGATGCCGTGGTGGTCGAACCGAGCGGCGCCAGGCCGCAGTTGTCGCAGTAGCCGTCCTGGTCGATAGTCCCGTCGGAGCAGTCCGGTCGGACGCAGTTCTCACCCATCGACGCCATCCCCCTGTCCATCCGGTATCCGGTCCTGCGGTTGTCCGGCGGCCGCCGCGGCGGGCTCGGCGGGCGCCGGTGCCGGCGGCCGCAGCGCCTGCTGGAAGCGGACCACGGCCTCCGCCGCGGCGCGCAGGTCGCAGGGCGCGCTCCACAGCAGCCAGCGCGCCTTCTCGAAGCGCTCCACCACCACCGGGTCCTCGGCCAGCCCGAGCCGGGCCGCCATCGCCTTGTACGCCTCCAGGCGGCCGCGCAACTCGGCCCGCACGGCGAGCGGTTGGGCCACCTCGGTGAGCGACTGCCGGGCCCGGCCCAGCTCCTTGACCGCCACGTCCTCCAAGGCGTCCAGCAGCGGCGCCAGCCGGTGCCACTGGCCGCTCTGCTGCAACTCGACCGCGAGGGTGACCCGTTCGCGCAGCGCCGAGGCCGGTCCCGGGACCTGGGGCACCTCGGTGGCGGCGATCTTGGCCAGCACCTCGCCCCGGGCCCGGCGGGCCTCGGCCAGCGTGGCGTCGGCCCGGCGCAGCAGGTCTCCGACCTGCTGCAGGCGGTCCTGGGCCTCGTCGCGCAGCCGCAGCAGCCCGTCCAGCTCCAGTCTGAGCCCGTCCAGCGCCCGGCCGGCCCGGTCGAACCGCTCGGTGTCCGCGGCCCCCGCCAGCACCCCCGCCATCGCGGCCCCGGGCGAGACGGTCCCGGTGCGCTGCGAGGGCACCCGGCCCGGCCGCCAGAACGCCAGCGGATCGGACCGCACCTCGGACCGCAGCTGCGTCAACTCCCCTTCCAGGCCGTCCAGGTCGTCGGCCAGTGGGTGCGCCCCGCTGCGCACCCCGACCGAGCCGGAGAGCATCCGGACCCGGCCCAGCTCGGCCAGCAGCAGGTCGATCCGGGCGGGCAGCGCCGTCCAGACCGCGTCCGCCGGGGCCACCACCTCGTAGACCGCGGCGTACCAGGCGTTCATCCGCTCCAGCAGCTCGGCCAGGCTGATCTGCTCCACCAGACGGACCGGCACCGGCCCTGCGGCGTCCGGCAGTTGGCCGCCGGAGACGGTCACGGCCGGGCCGCTCAGCAGCTCGGTCAGCTCGGCCAGCTCCGCCCCACCGGGACGGTTGCGCCGGGCCCGGACCGCCCGGGCCGAGGCCAGCGCCTCGGCGTAGCGGTCGAACAGCGCCCAGAGCAGCGCCAGTCCGGGCTCGGCCACCGCCCAGCGCTCCTGGGTCCGCCCGCTCAGGACGGCGCCCTCCAGCAGCCGCCGGCCCTGGTGCTCCTGGAGGGAGAGCAGCGCGGCTTCGACCGCGTCGCGCTCGGCACCCAGCCGGCCCAGCTCGCGGTCCACCTCCTCCCGGCTCATCGCCGGCCCGGCAGCTCCTGCCAACGCCACGTCATCCCTCTCTCGACCAAGACCACATCACCGAACGAACCACGAACCTCGAACCACGAACCTCGAACCACGAACCGAGCACCACGCACCAGGAGCCGCGCACCACGCACCGCGATCCACGGGCTCGGCGCCGACGACGCTACGGCAGGTAGGGAGCCGAGGAGGCCCCCATGCTCGCCGCCAGCCAGTGGTCGTAGGAGGCCTGCCAGCCGCCGTTCGCCCGGTAGTCCACCAGCACCTGGTTGACCAGTGCCACCAGGTCGGTGTCCTCCTGCTTCAGCCCGATCCCCATCCGGGTCGAGCCGAGGTTCTCCTCGACCATTCTGGCGGTCGGGTCCTGGGCCACCTGGGCGGCGGCCAGCGAACCGTCCGTCAGGGTGGCGTCCACCTTCCCGAGCTGCATCAGCACCAGGCAGTCCAGCTGGTTCTCCACCAGGGTCACCGAGGCGGTGCCGTACTCGGGCTTCTTCAACTCGGTGTCGGAGGAGGACTGCTGGGCCGCGCAGGCGCGCTTGCCCTTCAGGCCCTCGGCCACCGTCCTCGCCTGCACCGCCTTCGGGACCACCAGCCGCTGGCCGTTGGCGAAGTAGGGCGCGGAGAAGGCGATGTCCTTCCAGCGCTCGCAGTTGATGGTCATGGTGCGGACGATCAGGTCCACCTGGCCGGTGCGGATCGCCTCGATCCGCTTCGGGGTCTGCACCGTCCGGTAGGTGATCTTCTCCGGGTCGCCCAGCACCGCCTTGGCGACGGCCTTGGCCAGGTCGATGTCGAAGCCCTCGATCCGGCCGGTCTGCGGGTTCCGGTAGCCCCAGTTGAAGCTGTTCTGGTCCACGCCGACCACCAGGGTGCCGCGGTTGCGGATCTCCTGGACCTTGCGGCCCGTCAGCGAGGAGCTGGGCGCCACCGTCTTCTCCGCGCAGTCCTCGGTCACCGGAGCCGCCGGAGCCGCCGGAGCCGCCGGCGCGGCGAGTGCCGCGGCGGGCACCGCTTCCGGGCCCGCCGGCCCGGCCGGGGCCGCCCGCAGGCCCACCGTCAGACCGGCGGCGGCCAGGGCCACCGCCACGCCGCCCGCCGCGGCCGCGAGGGTCGTTCCACGAACCGTTCGTTCCGTGTGCACCGTCAACTCCCCCTTACCGGTACTCCGCCAGGCGGCGGCCCAGGCCCACCACGACCCCCGCCGCCGCGAGCAGCGTCAGCACTCCGAGGCCCCAGGCCAGGGCGGCCAGATCGCCGTCCACCCCGCGGGCCGCGCGGTCGAACGCCGCCTGCTCGGCAGCCGCGGCGCTCCCCAACTTCCGGTCCAGTTCGGCGAAGACGGCTGCCGAGCTCTCCGCCCCGCCGCCGCTGCCGACCACGATCCGCAGCGAGGCGCCGTAGTCGTCGCCGCTCTCGGACTTCCGGTGCAGGGCGTCCCAGCGCAGGAAGTCGTTCGCGGCCTCCGTGACCGCGTTGCGGGCCCCGCGCGGCGATTCGTCCAGGGCCCGTCCCAGGGTGCCCTTCACGGCGGTCCGGGCCTTGCCGTCCTCTACGGGAGCTCCGGCCAGGGCGGCGGTGTAGCGGGCCCAGTCCTTGTCGTATCCGTCCGAGCCGCCCCGGGAGACCAGGTCGAGGTTCTCCGCCGCCCGGGCCTGGAGGGTCTCGATCCGGGCCTGGTTCAGCACCCGCAGCGGCGCGGCGCCGTTGCCCCGGCTCTCGCCGAGGTCCGACTGCGCCAGGGTGGTGCCGACGGTGAGCCAGGCCAGTCCGGCCAGCACCGCGGCCGTGGCGCCCAGCATGCCGGGGTTGAAGACCCGGTTGGTCCGGCGGAGCAGCAGGACCTGGCACCAGACCAGCGCGGCCAGCACCAGCAGTCCGAGCACCGCACCGGCCCACGGGACGGACCGGGCGTCGGCGTAGTCCGCGTCCAGCCGTCGGTTCTCCGCCTCCACCAGCTTCTGGGCGACCGGCAACAGCTCGGTCTGCATCTGCTTCGAGGCGTACCGCAGGTAGGCCCCGCCGAGCGGCAGGCCCTGCCGGTCGTTGGCCCGGGCGGTCTCCACCAGGCCCGCGTACGCCGGGAGTTGCCGGTTCAGGTCGGCCACCCACTGCTGGGTCTGCGCGCTGCTGCCGCCGGTGCCGGTCCGGGCCGCGGCCCGGGCGAGCAGCTCCGCGGCGGTGGCCAGGTCCTTCTCGTACCGGGCGCGCAGCTCCGGAGGGGCGTCGGAGGCCAGCAGGAAGACCGCGGCGGCGGTGGTGTCCGCGTCGGCCAGCGAGCGGTACACCTCGGCGGCGTCCTGGCTCATCGGCTGACTGTGCGTCACCACCTGCCCGGCGGCCCGGGCCCGGACGCTCACCTGCCAGGCGGTCAGCGCCCCGAAGGCCAGCACCAGGACGGTCAGCACCGTCATGGCGGCCCTCAGCCGCGCCGGCGCGGTGCCGGTCAGCCGTCTCAGCCGGTCCGGGTCCAGCAGCCGCGCCGGACCTCCGGAGGTCCGGGCCGCTTCCGTCCCTGCTTCCGTCCCCGCCCCGGCCGCGGCCTCGCCGCCGGGTGTTCTCGGTATCGGCGGACGCCCGCCGTGCACCACCGGTGTCGCCACCTGCCCCAACCTCCCCCTGGGACCCGCCCCGCCTCCGGGACCGTCCCCCGCGAGCAGTATGGCCGCCGGGTCCGGCCGCCACACGCGAGTTGCGCCGCTCTTGAGCTTCCGGCAGCCTCCGCGCTCTACCGGCGACGCCGGACGCACCCTATGCGGTTCCTGGCGATCAAGGCCATGGGGGGTGGGGAGGGGTTCGTCCTACGATGGGGGCCATGCGCCTGATCGGAACCATCGCCCCGGACCGCCCGCTGCTCGTCGTCGCGGTCGAGGAGGAGGCCGCCCACCTCGGCGGCGAGCTCCCCGTCCTGCTCACCGGCATGGGCAAGGTCAACGCCTCGGTGGCGCTGGCCACCGTGCTGGCCCGCGGCGAGCGGCCCTCCGAGATCGTCAACCTGGGCACCGCGGGCGCCCTGCACCCCGGCCTGGAGGGCACCCACCTGGTCTCCCGGGTGATCCAGCACGACCTGGACACGCCCGTCCTGCACTCCCTCACCGGCCGCACCTTCGGTGCCGAGATCGTCTTCGAGGGCGTGGCCGACGGCCCGGTGCTGGCCACCGGAGACCTCTTCGTCTCCGACGCCGACGCCCGCGACCGGCTGGCCGCCCGGGCCCACCTGGTCGACATGGAGGGCTACGCGGTGGCCACCGCCGCCCAGCGGGCCGGGGTGCCGGTGCGGCTGGTCAAGCACGTCAGCGACGAGGCGGGCGAGGGCGCGGCCCGCACCTGGCGCGAGTCGGTGGACGGCTGCGCCGAGCTGATGGCGGCCTGGGTCCGCAGCCACCTGCTCTGACCCGGACAGCGGTGCTGACGCCCGGTCAGGCCGCCTTCAGCACCTCCTCGGTGCGGACCACCTTGGCGAACCGCATCGCGTGCAGCACCGCTGCCGTGCTCCGGGCCAGCACCTCGGCCGGCACCGGCTCGCCGCCCGGGCCCGCCATCGCGAAGGTGTGCATGGCGTCGATCGGGAAGACGACGTCGTAGCCGAGGTTGCCGCCCATCCGGGCGGTGGTCTCGTTGCAGACGTTGGTCATGATGCCGGCCACCACCAGCTGGGTGGCGCCGCGCAGTCGCAGCCACTCGTGCAGGTCGGGGGTGCCGTAGAAGGCGCTGTTGACGGTCTTGGTGACGTGCAGGTCCGGGGCCGCGGCGGCGACGAAGGGCTTGAGGGCGTAGCCGGGGGAGCCGACCGCGAGCGGACCGCGCGGCGCGCCGTGCTGGACCGTCACCACCGGGCGGCCGGTGCGCTGCCACGCGTCGAGCAGTTCGCCGATCCGCAGCTCGGCGTCCGGGTTGTCCCGGGGGCCCCAGAACTCCTCGTCCTCGAAGCCCTGTTGGACGTCGATCACGATCAGCACGGCGTCGGGGGCGAGGGTGAGCGGGGCGTCGAAGGCGCTGGTGTTCGTCATGGCTCCATCCTCCGGCCGGCCTCCGGAGGGCGGTGAGGGGGCCGAGCGCCGGTGATCGATAGATTCCTGCCATGCGAACGGTGGGCTGCCTGGTGCTGGACGGTGTACGGGCCTTCGACTACGCGGTGGTGGGGGAGATCTGGGCGTCGCGGGGCGGGAGCCGTCCCGGACTGCCGGAGTTCGAGCTGCGGGTCTGCGGCCCGGGCGGTGGCCCGGACCGCGGCCCGGGCGGTGGCCCGGACCGCGGCCCGGATGTCCGGCCGGTCCGGATGGGCGGCGGCCTGGAGCGGTGGCCTGACCACGGGCTGGACGCGCTGGCCGGCTGCGACCTGGTGGTGGTCCCCGGCGTCGAGGACCCGTCCGCCTCCACCCCTGGGCCGGTGCTGGACGCACTGCGCGCCGCGCACCGGGCCGGCGTGCCGCTCGCCTCGCTCTGCGCCGGGGCCTTCCTGCTCGCCGAGGCGGGGCTGCTGGACGGACGCCGGGCCACCACGCACTGGCACCTGGCCGGTGAACTGGCCCGCCGCTACCCGGCGGTGACGGTGGATCCGGAGGTGCTCTTCACCGGCGACGGACTGATCTGGACCTCGGCGGGCGTGGCGGCCGGGATCGACCTCTGCCTGCACCTGGTCCGGGCCGCGCACGGGCAGGGGGCGGCGGCCGCGATCGCCCGGGGGATGGTGACGGCGCCGTTCCGGGCGGGCGGGCAGGCGCAGTTCATCCCCTCGCCGGTTCCGGTGGCCGGCGAGGATCCGCTGGCCGGGGTGCGGGCGGCGGTGCTCGGTTCGCTGGAGCGGCCGTGGACGGTGGGGGAGTTGGCGCGGATGGCGGTGATGTCGGAGCGGTCGTTCGCGCGGCGGTTCGCGGAGGCGGTGGGGGTGCCGCCGCTGCGGTGGCTCTCGGAGCAGCGGGTGCTGGCGGCGCAGCGCCTCCTGGAGGAGACGGACCTGACGGTCGAGGAGATCGCGCTGCGCTGCGGCTTCGGCTCGGCGGTCTCGCTCCGGCCGGCCTTCACCCGCCGCGTGGGGGTCGCCCCGCGGGACTACCGGCGGAGCTTCAGCGCACGGCCATAGGCGGAGCCAGGTGGTCACCCCGGGGGCGCGGGGCCCTGCTGATGTGCGGCTCCGCCGCGTGGGCGCGAGGCGGAAGACGACGACCCGTGTGCCGGGTACGGACACTCACTTGCAAGTGGCTCTCCGTACCCGGCACACGGGTCTCGTTCTTCCGCCTCGCGCAGTTCCCCGCGCCCCTGTGGCCCCCTTGCGGGGCCCAGGGGCGCGCGTGGGAGTGATGTCCCCACTTGGCACACGGCGCGTTCTCTTCCGCCTCGCGCCCACGCGGCGGAGCCGCACATCAGCAGGGCCCCGCGCCCCTGTGGCCCCCTTGCGGGGGCTACAGGGGCCGTCAGGCGGCCAGGGCCGGGGTGGGGAAGGCGCTGCGGAGGTGCTGCTGGGCCGCGGCCCCGGCGTCGAGGTGGTCGAGGCCGAGGAGGGCGGCCCCGAGGACGGGCGGGGCGACCACGACGCGGGGTTCGGCCAGGGGGGCGGTGGCCGCGAGGCGGGCGATGACGTTGTCGAGCAGGAGCGGGTGGCGGGCGGCGAGGACGCCGCCGCCGAGCACCACCGGGGCGGCCTCGGCGAGCAGGTCGAGCCGGCGCAGGGCGACCACCGCGAGGCGGGTGATCTCGTCGGCCTGACGGTCGATCAGTTCGAGGGCGATGGGGTCGCCCTCGCCGGCGACGTCGAACAGCACCGGCACCAGCTCGTGCAGCCGGCCCTGGTCCAGCTCGTCGAGGTGGATCGCCTCGGCGACCGCTCCGGCGGTCGGCAGCCCGAAGTGGGCGGCGATCGCCGGAGCGAGCGCGGTCGGCCGGTCCCGGCCGTCCTCGGCCCGGACGGCGTACCAGAGGGCCTCCTGGGAGAGCCCGCCGCCACCGCCCCAGTCACCGGTGAGCTTGCCGAGCGCCGGGAAGCGCGCGGTACGACCGTCCGGCAGCAGGCCGACGCAGTTGATCCCGGCGCCGCAGACCACCGCGACCCCGAGCGGGCCGTCGGTGCCGGCCCGGAGCAGGCCGAAGGTGTCGTTGGCGACGTGGTTGGTCAGGCCCCAGGGCCGGGTGGAGAGGGCGGCGAGCAGCGCCTCCTCCTCGACCGGCAGGTCGGCGTTGGCCAGGCAGGCGCTGACGTGACTGGTCAGCGCCCCGCCGTCCGTCCCGAGCCGGACCGGGTCGAGTCCGGCCTGGACGGCCACCGAGGCGACCAGTGGGGCCAGGCCCTCGATGGCGGCCTCGGCGCCGATGCTCTGCGGCTGGAACCCGCCGCCCCGGGCCCGGCCGAGCACGACGCCCGTGGCGCTGACCAGTGCCACGTCGGTCTTGCTGTTCCCGGCGTCGACGGCCAGGACGCCTGCGAGCTGTGCCTGCTGCTCCATCGGATCCTCACTGCTGGGGGCGTTCCGGACCGACTGCCCCGGCCCGGCCTGCCTCGGGAAGCTGACGCCCGACGGGCCGCTCGTGCCCGCCGGACCGCGGGTGCCCGCCGGACTGCTCATGCCCATGCGAGGTGGGCCCGGTTGTGGGCGATCAGACGGTCCGTCAACTGGTCCGCCAGCTCGATCTGCCCGACCAGCGGGTGGGCCAGCAGGGCGTCGAAGACCCGGTCCCGGCCGCCGCGCAGCGCGGCGTCCAGGGCCAGGTGCTCGTACGCGGTGACGCCGGCGATCAGGCCCGCGTACAGCGGCTCCACCGGCCGCTGCGGCAGCGGCCGCACGCCCGCCGCGTCCACCTCGGCCGGGACCTCGATCACCGCGTCGTCGGGCAGGAAGGGCAGCACGCCGTCGTTGCGGGTGTTGACCACCTGGACGGTGGTGCGGCCGTCGGTGCCCAGCAGCGAGGCGATCAGCTGGACGGCCGCCTCGGAGTAGAACGCCCCGCCGCGCTTGCTCAGCAGCTCCGGCTTGGTGTCCAGGGTCGGGTCGGCGTACATCTCCAGCAGCTCGGCCTCGATCGCGGAGACCGCGGCGGCCCGGGAGCCTGGACCTTGAGCTCCTCGACCACCTGGTCGTGCTGGTAGAAGTAGCGCAGGTAGTAGGAGGGCACCACGCCGAGCCGCTGGATCACCGGCAGCGGCAGGTGCAGGTCCTCGGAGATCTCCTTGCCGAAGCCGGCCAGCAGCTCGGGCAGCACCTCCCGGCCCGACGTGGCGTCGGGGGAGTCGAGCAGGGTGACGCCGCGCTCCCAGGTGAGGTGGTTGAGGCCGACGTGGTCCAGCCGGACCAGCTCGGGGGCCACGTTCAGGTGGGCGGCGAACTTGCGCTGGAAGCCGATCGCCACGTTGCACAGGCCGACGGCCTTGTGGCCGGCCTGCTGGAGCGCCCGGGTGACGATGCCGACCGGGTTGGTGAAGTCCACGATCCAGGCGTCCGGGTTGGCCCGGCGGACCTGCTCGGCGATGTCCAGCACCACCGGGACGGTGCGCAGCGCCTTGGCGAGGCCGCCGGCGCCGGTGGTCTCCTGGCCGACGCAGCCGCACTCCAGCGGCCAGGTCTCGTCCTGGTTGCGCGCGGCCTGGCCGCCGACCCGGAGCTGGAGCAGCACCGCGTCCGCACCCTGGACACCGGCGGCCACGTCGGTGGAGGTGGTGACCACCGCGTCGTGGCCCTGCTTGGCGAAGATCCGGCGGGCCAGCCCGCCGATCAGCTCCAGCCGGTCGGCGGCCGGGTCGATCAGCACCAGCTCGCCGATCGGCAGGGTGTCGCGGAGCCGGGCGAACCCGTCGATGAGTTCGGGCGTGTAGGTGGAACCGCCACCGACGATCGCCAACTTGAGTGCGGACATCAGCCCTTGACCCCTGTCAGTGTCACGCCTTCGATGAAGGCTTTCTGTGCGAAGAAGAAGAGAACGATCACCGGGGCCATCACCAGCAGGGTGGCTGCCATGGTGAGGTTCCAGTTGGTGTGGTGGGCCGCCTTGAAGGAGGCCAGGCCGTAGCTGAGGGTCCAGGAGTGCTCGTTGTCGCTGGAGTAGATCTGCGGGCCGAAGTAGTCGTTCCAGCAGTAGAAGAACTGGAACAGCGCGACGGCGGCGATGGCCGGCTTGGCCATCGGCAGCACCACCCGCAGCAGGGTGCGCAGTTCGCCGCAGCCGTCGATCCGGGCGGCCTCCACGTACTCCTTGGGGATGGTCAGCAGGAACTGCCGCAGCAGGAAGATCGAGAACGCGTCGCCGAAGGCCATCGGGATGATCAGCGGCCAGAGCGTCCCGCTCAGGTGCAGCTGCTTGGCCCAGAACAGGTACATCGGGATGATCACCACCTGCGGCGGCAGCATCATCATCGAGACCACCGCCAGCAGCGCCAGCCGCCGGCCGCGGAAGCGGAAGCGGGCGAGCGCGTAGGCGACCGGCACGCTGGACACGATGGTCAGCACGGTGCCGAGCCCGGCGTACAGCAGGGTGTTGCCCCACCACTCCAGGAAGCCGGGGGTGCGGAACACCGCGACGTAGTTGCTCCAGACCCACTCGTGCGGCCAGAGGTCCGAGGTGAGTGCCTGACGGTCCGTCATCAGCGAGGTGAGCAGGACGAAGACGAAGGGCAGCACGAAGAACAGCCCGGCGGCCAGCGCCGTGGTGTGGACGGCCACCCAGTGCAGGGCGGCCCGGCGGCGGGCGACCCGCAGCGCGGCGCCCTGGCGGGTCAGCGGTACGGAGACGGTGGCGGCCATCAGTCCTCACTTCCCAGCAGACCGGACTTCCGGCGCATCAGCACGGCGGTGAACGCCATCGAGAGGGCGAACAGCACCAGGGCCACCACGCAGGCGGAGCCGTAGTCGGAACGCTGGAAGCCCAGGTTGTAGACCATCTGCGGCAGGGTCCAGGTCGAGCCGTTGGGGTAGCCGGGCTCGAACTGCTGGCCGGAGCCGCCGATCACGCCGCTGGCGACCTTCCCGGCCACGATCGCCTGGGTGTAGTACTGCATCGTCTGGATGACCCCGGTGACCACCGCGAACAGCACGATCGGGGTGATGTTCGGGAAGGTGACGAAGCGGAACTTCTGCCAGGCGCCCGCGCCGTCCAGCTCGGCCGCCTCGTACTGCTCCTTGGGCACGTCCAGCAGGGCGGCCATGAAGATCACCATCAGGTCGCCGATGCCCCACATGGCCAGCATGGTGAGGGCCGGCTTGGACCACTCCGGGTCGGTGAACCAGCCGGGCTGCGGCAGGCCGAAGCTGCCGAGCAGGTCGTTCACCGGGCCGGTGCCGGGGTTGAGCAGGAAGGCGAAGGCCATCGTGGCGGCCACCGGCGGGGCCAGGTACGGCAGGTAGAACAGCGTGCGGAACAGGCCGGCGCCGGTCTTCACCTTGGTGATCAGCAGGCCGATGCCGAGGCCGAAGGCCACCCGCAGGGTGACCATGATGACCACCAGCCAGAGGGTGTTGCCCATCCCCTGCCAGAACGAGGGGTAGTGGTTGAAGACGTAGTTCCAGTTCTTCAGCCCGCGGAACTCCGGCGGGTCGATGCCGTTGTACTTCATCAGCGAGAAGTACGCGGTGGAGACCAGCGGGTAGACGAAGAAGACGCCGAAGCCGATCAGCCAGGGGCTGAGGAAGGCCAGGGTGCGCAGGCCCTCCCGGCGGCGCTTGCTGCGCAGCGCCGCCGGGACGGGGTTGGTGCCGAGGAGCGTCATGTCACTTGGCCTGGTCGACGGCCGCGTCGATCTCCTTGGCCGTGGCGGTGAGCCCGGCCTTGAGGTCGGAGGCCCGGCCGGCCTCCACCTCGTAGGAGAAGTTCTGCAGGCTGACCTGGAACGCGCCGCCGTTGATGGAGGCCGGGGCGCCGTTGGAGGCCGAGTTCTTGGCGATCTCCAGGAAGGTCTTGAAGTTGGCGTCGGCGGTCAGCTTCGGCGAGTCCAGCGCGGCGAAGGTGCTCGGCACGTTGTGGATCGCGTTGGCGAAGTTCACCACCGCGTCGGTGTCGGTGGTCAGGTACTTCACCAACTCCCAGGCGGCGGTCTGCTTCTTGCTGGTCCGGGCGATGCCGACGATGGTGCCGGTCTGGTAGCCCTTGCCGTAGCTGGCGGCCTGGTCGTCCGGCACCGGGAACGGCGCGGTGGCCCACTCGAAGTCCGGCTTCTCCTCGGCCAGCGAGGCGGTCCGCCACTCGCCGTCCAGCGACATCGCCACCTGGCCGGTGTGGAAGGGGTTCTTGGCGCTGAACTCGTCGCCGAAGCCGGAGCGGTACTTCTCCAGCTTCTCGAAGCCGCCGAGCTTCTCCACCAGGGACTTCTGCCAGGTCAGCGCCTGGGCCACCTTGGGGTCGGTGTGCACGGTGGACTTGCCCTGGGCGTCGAAGTACTCGACGCCGTACTGGCTCAGGTAGTGCGGCAGCGCGGTCTCGTAGCCGTGGTAGTTCGGCATGAAGCCCAGCTGCTTGTACGAGTCGCCCTCGGTCTGGGTCAGCTTGACCGCGGCGGCCTCGAACTCGCTGAAGGTCTTCGGCGGTGCGGTGATCCCGGCGGCGGCGAAGGCGGTCTTGTTCCAGTACAGGCCGTAGGCGTCGCCGAGCAGCGGCAGCGAGCACTGGTTGCCCTGGAACTGGCTGTACTTGAGCATCGCGGCCGGGAAGGTCTTGGCCGGGTCGATGCCGCTCTTCTGCAGCAGCGGGTTGAGGTCGATCCAGGCCTTGGAGTTGCAGAACTTGCCGACGTTGTCGGTGGTGAAGGAGGAGACCACGTCCGGCGCGTCCGGGCCGCCGGCCCGCAGGGCCTGCTCGACCTTGTCGTCCTCGATCCTCGGGACGACCTTGACCTTGATGTTCGGGTGGGCCTTCTGGAAGGCGGCGATGTTCTCGTCGATCGCCTTGGTCTCGCTCTCCTGGCTCCAGCCGTGCCAGAAGGTGATGGTGACGTCCTGGCCGGAGGCCGACTCGTCCGTGGTGCCGGAGTCGGGGGTGCCGGTGCAGGCGGTGGCGAGCAGGGCCAGCACGGCGCTGCCTGCGGCGGCGGCGAGTACGCGGGACGGTCTGCGGGGGGAGCGCATCGAAGGTCCTCCTGGGGGAATCCGGGCAGGCCGGACCGCCCTGTGGGCGGGCGGTGGCGTGGTGACGGTGGGTCAGGCAGTGGAGGCGGAGCAGGTGGTGACGACGGATCCGGTGGTGCGGGTGGTGACGGCGGATCCGGTGGTGCGGTGTCGGGTCAGTGGGTGGTGAAGACCGTCTCCCTGGCGGTGGCGAGCGCGCGTTGCAGCGCGCCCTGCAGGACGGGGGAGCCCGGGACGGTGCTGGAGCGCACCTCGGGACGGGGGACGGAGGTCCGGGCCAGCTCGGCCTGGACCAGCTCGCAGAGCCGGTCGCCGCCGGCCGCCACGGTGCGCCCGGCCAGGACCACCAGCTCCGGGTCGACCACCGCGACCACCGCGGCCAGGCCGACCGCCAGCCGGGCGGCCAGGGTGTCCAGGAAGTCGTCGCCGGCCCCCTCGGTGCGCAGCGCGGCCCCGACGGCGGCCTCGGCGAGCGCCTCGACGGTGGAGTCGGCGGCGGTCACCTCCAGGCCGTGCTCGCGGGCCAGCGCGATCACCGCGTCGGCACCGGCCAGGTCCTGGAAGCCGCCGGTGTTCTTGCGCGGGTGGTGCACCACCGGCGAGCCGGGCACCGGCATGTAGCCGATCTCCCCGGCGCCGCCGGTGAAGCCCCGGTGCAGCCGGCCGGCGATCACGATCGCCGCGCCCAGGCCCTCCTCGGCCCAGAGCAGCACGAAGTCCTCGCTGCCCCGCGCCGCGCCGAAGGCCTGCTCGGCCATGGCGGCCAGGTTGACGTCGTTCTCGACGGTCACCCCGGAGCCGAGCGCCTCGGTCAGCTCCTCCAGCAGCCGGGGCGAGTGCCAGCCGGGCAGGTGCGAGGCGTACCGGAGCCGGCCGCTGCCGGGGTCGAGCGCGCCGGGCACGCCGACCACCGTCTCCAGCAGGCTGCCCGGGGCCAGCCCGGCCTCCCGGACGGTCTCGGCCAGCACCTCGGCGGTGCGGGCCACCGCCTCGGCGGCCGGCCAGCCCTTGGTCGGGGTGACGCGCTCGGCCAGCGTGGAGCCGGTGATGTCGGCCACGGCGGCGCGCACGTGCGTGGTCGTCACGTCCACCCCGGCCACGTGGCCGGCGGCGGGGTTCACCTGGTACAGCTGCGCGTTGGGCCCGGGGCCGCCGGCCGTGGTGCCGACCGGCAGCACCAGGCCCGCGCTCTCCAGCCGCCCGAGCAGCTGGGAGGCGGTGGGCTTGGAGAGGCCGGTCAGGGTGCCGATCTGGGTCCGGGAGAGCGGGCCGTGGGCGAGCAGCAGCTCCAGCGCCGCACGGTCGTTGATCGCGCGCAGCAGGCTCGGGGTGCCGGCCAGGGGGGTGCGGGTGTTGTCGGTCACGCCCAGAATCCTCCCTGCTCTGGCCCCGGCCGTGCGGCTCGGGGCCTCCCGTTGGACTGTTAGGAAAGTTTCCAATCCCTGGGAGGAGGCTATTCGCCTAGGCCAGGGGGTGTCAACGGGGCGTCGCCCGCAGGTTGCCGAAGCGTTACCCAGCACGCGCCGGGACCCCGCCACCGGAGGGGTGACGGGGTCCCGGCGCGGCCGCTGCTACTCGGTGCCCTGGGCGGGGATCGGCTTGGTCGCGAGCGAGGCGGGGGAGGTCGGGTCGGCCAGGGCGGAGGGGGCGGTGCCGGCCGCGGCGGCGGTGCCCGCGGCGGCAGCGGCGGTGGCGCTCTCCGCCGACTTGGCCGCTGCGGCGGCCGCGGCCGCGGCGGCCGTCACGGTCTCCTCCTTGACCTTCACCCCGGCGCCGTCCAGCGCGGTCTTCAGGCGCTGGCGCAGGGTGCGGGAGACCAGCAGCGCGTTGCCCGGCGACGTGCGGGCCTCGACCCGGACCGTCACCGAGTCGAAGGCCACCGACTCCAGCCCCAGCACCTTGACCTGACCCCAGATCAACTCGTCGAACGGGCTCTCCTTGGAGAGCCGCTCCGCCGTCTCCTTGATCAGCTCCTCGACCTTGGCCAGGTCCTCCTTGTAGCCGACCTGGACGTCCACCGAGGCGGTGGCCCAGCCCTGGCTCATGTTGGCGATCCGCTTCACCTCGCCGTTGCGGATGTACCAGATCTCGCCGTTGGCCCCGCGCAGCTTGGTCACGCGCAGGCCCACCTCCAGCACGGTGCCGGTGGCCACACCGGTGTCGATCTCGTCGCCGACGCCGTACTGGTCCTCCAGGATCATGAAGACCCCGGAGAGGAAGTCGGTCACCAGGTTCCGCGCGCCGAAGCCGATCGCCACGCCGGCCACACCGGCGCTGGCCAGCAGCGGCGCCAGGTTCACCCCGAGCGCGGAGAGCACCATCAGTGCCGCGGTCCCCAGGATGGTGAAGGAGGTCACGCTGCGCAGCACCGAGCCGATCGCCTCCGAGCGCTGCTGGCGCCGTTCGGTGTTGACCACCCCGCTGTTGGCCAGCAGCCCGCTGAACCGGCCGGTCTCGGCCTCGGCCTCGGCGGGGCGCACCATCCGTGCTATGAACTTGGTGATGATCTTCTGCAGCACCGCGCGGAGCACCAGGGCGAGCAGCACGATCAGCACGATCCGCAGGCCGCCCTCCAGCCAGCCCTGCCAGCTGCGGCCGACCCACTCCGTGGCCTGCTTGGTGGCCTCCGCGGCCTCGGCCGGCGAGGTCGGCAGGTTCGTGAGCGGGTCCGCGGTCGGGCCGGGGGAGGGGGAGGCGTCGGCGAGGAGGCCGAGCGTGCCGGAAGCGGTCACGGGCGGAGTCCTTCCTTACTCGGTGCTACGGCTGGGCGAAACGCCAGCCTAGCCCGGCCCGCAGGGGGCACTTCCCGGTGCCGGGGGCGCGGGGCTCCGCCGTGTGGGCGCGTGGTGGTTACCCCGGGGGCGCGGGGAACTGCGCGAGGCGGAAGGCCTGGACCGTGTGCCGGGTACGGACGCTCACGTGCAAGTGGAACTCCGTACCCGGCACACGGGTCCGTGACTTCCGTCTCGCGCAGTTCCCCGCGCCCCTGAAGGGCCCTTCGGGCCCCGCTGTTACCTCCGTCGGGGGAGTGGTGGGGTGGGATGCGGGAGGTGGATGGGCATACCGGGTATGACGGAATCCACATCGGATCCGTTTCGCAGGAGTGGTGGCGCCCCACGACGGCGTGAGGCGACACTTGTGGAGATCGCGGCGGGGCACCCGCCCGCGGTCGACCGCTCGTCCCGGCGCGAGCCACGCGCCGCAGGCGTCCAAGGAGGCCTCCGTGCCGCATGTCCTGGTCCTCAACGCGTCGTACGAACCGCTGGGTGTGGTCTCGATGCGACGCGCTCTCATCCTGGTCCTCAACCACAAGGCGGTCTGCCTGGAGGATTCCGGGATCACTCTGCACAGCGCCACCAGCGCCGTTCCGGCGCCGTCCGTCGTCCGTCTGACCCGCTTCGTCCGGGTCCCCTTCTGCGGCCCGGTCCCGCTCACCCGCCGGGCCCTGTTCGCCCGCGACCACGGTCGCTGCGTCTACTGCGGGGCCGCCGCCACCAGCGTCGACCACGTCATCCCGCGCAGTCGGGGCGGCCAGCACCGGTGGGACAACGTGGTGGCGGCCTGCCGCCGCTGCAACCACACCAAGGCCGACCGTCACCTGACCGAGCTCGGCTGGCGGATGAAGCGTCCGCCCGCCCCGCCCACCGGCCTGGCCTGGCGGATCATCGGCACCGGCATCAAGGACCCGCGGTGGCGGCCCTACCTGGAGCCGTACGGGGCCACCGAGCAGTTCCGCGAGTACGAGCACCACGACCATAGCCGCCCGCGCGGCGAGCCCGAGCCGCTCTCCGCCTGACCTTCCGCCACCGACGACACCGACAGCACCGACAGCACCGACGCCACCGACAGCTCCGACGACGCCACCACGACCGACGACAGGGCCACCCCTCGGTACGCCTCATGGGCCGCCGCACCACCCGCAGCGCGGGCGGTGCGGCGGCCCGCCGTACGTCCGGGGCCGTCCGGGGGAGGCCGTCGTCCGCGCGGGTGACCGGACCTGACGGAGTATCGGCCCGGGATTGGCAGGCCCGGAGCGGCGCTCCCTAGCGTCTTCGGCATGACCCCCGACCCACCGGGACGCTCAGGAGTCGCTGCCGTGCCGGGCGTAGTGCCGGGAGGCCTTGGCCCGGTTCCCGCAGACGGACATCGAGCACCAGCGGCGGGTGCCGTTCTTCGAGACGTCGTAGAAGTGCAGCACGCAGTCGTGGTTGGCGCAGGGGCGGATCCGCTCCGGACGGTCGCCGAGCAGGCGCAGGTAGTCCTCCGCCGCCGTCCAGGCGGGCAGCCACTCCGGGGCGTCGGTCTCCACGGCGGTGGCGGGGCCGTGGTCGGTGAGCAGGTGGCGGACCCGGCCGTGGGACAGGACCTCGTTGAGGGCGGCGCGGGCGGCCGGGTCCTCGGGTGCGCGCACCGCCGCCGCGATCGCGTCCCGGGCCTGTCGCAGCCGTTCCAGGGCCTCGGGGGTGGCCTCGGGCACGGTGGCGCCGAAGGCCTGACGGGCCGTCGGGAAGTCGAGCCAGGCGGCCAGGCCCTCGGTGCTGTCGAGCAGGTCCTGCGGCCCGGACTGGGGCTTCCAGCGGGTGTTCAGCAGATCGATGGAGAGCGGTTCGCCGGCCAGGGGGCGCGGGTCGGCCGTGGTCGACGGGGCCATCGGGCTCCTCCTCACGTGCGCGGTGAAAAGCGAAAGACTAGCAATACTAACCGGTAAACGGAAGTTAGTCGGTTTGCTGCCCCGGAATCTAACCACTAAAGTCGCTTTCAGCGGTTCGGGAACGTATCCGGGCCACCTCTATGAAGGCACGTGATCACCATGGGTAACTTCAAGTCGCTGCAGACCGGCCACGTGGGCCTGAACGTCACCGATCTGGACCGCTCGATGAACTTCTACGGGAAGGTCTTCGACTTCGAGGTGCTCGGCGAGGGGAAGGAGACGGACCGCCGGTTCGCCTTCCTCGGCCGCGACGGCAAGCTGCAGGTCACCCTCTGGCAGCAGAGCGCCGTGGCCTTCCCGACCGCCTCGGCCGGCCTGCACCACCTGTCCTTCCAGGTGGAGACGGTCGACGAGGTCAAGGACGCCGAGGCCGTGCTGCGCGACCTGGGTGCGGAGTTCGCCTACGACGGCGTGGTTCCGCACGGTGAGGGCGCCTCCTCCGGCGGCATCTTCTTCACCGACCCCGACGGCATCCGCCTGGAGATCTACAGCCCGTCCGGTGCCGAGGGCCAGGAGGCCCCCCACCACCGGTGCCCCGACCTGCGGCTTCTTCTAAACCGCCCCGCCGCACCGACCCCGCCGATCCGACCGGAAGGACAGAGACCGTGACGACCGCCTACCACCGTGGGGAACTCGCCGTTCAGGACCGGGCGGAGCTCAGCCGGCAGGCCGGGTTCTCCCTCGGCGGGATCGGCACGGTCATCCCGCCCGTGGCCGCGGAGTTCCTCACCGGCCAGCCGATGGTCGTGATCGGCGGCGCCGACCGCGACGGCCGGATCTGGGCCACCCAGGTGAGCGGGACCCCCGGGTTCCTCCGGGCCCCGGACGAGCGGACGCTGACCGTCGCCGCCCGTCCGGGGCCGCAGGACCCGCTGGCCGCGACGCTGGCCGGTCCGGCCCGGATCGGCATGATCGCCATCGAGCCCGCCACCCGGCGCCGGATGCGGATCAACGGCCGCTCCGTCCCGGACGGCGACGGCCTGCGGGTCGACCTCGACCAGGTCATCGCCAACTGCCCCAAGTACATCCAGAAGCGCGACCACCGCCCGCTCCCCGTCGAGGAGGCCGCCGGCCGCCGGCCCCGCGCGCTCGACTCGGCGGAGCTGACCGAGGACCAGCAGCGGCGGATCCGGGAGGCGGACACCTTCTTCGTGGCCACCGCCTCGGACGGCGGCGACGCCGACGCCTCCCACCGGGGAGGCAGCCCCGGGTTCCTCCGGGTGCTCTCGCCCACCCGGCTGCGCTGGCCGGACTACGTGGGGAACGCGATGTTCCTGACCCTGGGCAACCTCGAACTCAACCCGGCCGCCGGGATCCTCGTCCCCGGCTGGGAGTCCGGCTCCTCCCTCCACCTCACCGGCACCGCCCGCACCGTCTGGGACCCCGAGCTGATCGCCGAAGTCCCCGGCGCCCAGCGCCTGGTGGAGTTCGACGTCACCGCCGTCCGGGAGGTCCTGGACGCGGCCCCGCTGCGCTGGAGCGCCCCGGAAGCCTCCCGCTTCAACCCTCCCGTCACCCCCGTCAGCTGACCCTCAGAGGAGTACGGACATGCGGATCACCGTCGACATGGACCTGTGCGAGAGCCAAGGGCAGTGCGTCTACGCCGCGCCCGAGGTGTTCTCCTTCGACGAGGACGACTACCTGGTCTACCAGGCCGAGCCCGCGGACGGGCTGCGCGACAAGGTGGAGAAGGCCGCCGCCGTCTGCCCGGTCCGCGCCATCGCCACCGCCGCGGCGGGAGGCGCGGACCGGTGAGCGGCGGCCTGGGGCGCGTGCTGGTGGTCGGCGCCTCGCTGGGCGGGCTGCGGGCCGCCGAGGCGCTGCGGGCCGGCGGCTACGACGGCGCGCTGACCCTGGTCGGCGCCGAGCCGCACCCGCCGTACGACCGGCCGCCGCTCTCCAAGCAGCAGCTGGCCTCGGAGGATCCGGCGGACGCCACCGCCCTGCCCGTCCCGGAGGGGCTCGGCGCCGAGTGGCTGCTCGGCACCCCGGCCGTGGCGCTGGACCCGGACGGCCGCACCGTGAAGCTGGCGGACGGTCAGGAGCTGGGCTGGGACGGCCTGGTGATCGCCACCGGTTCGGCGGCCCGGGGCTGGGACGGCCCGGTGCCGCAGGGCGTGCACACCCTGCGCGGCCGCGACGACGCCCTCGCCCTGCGGGCCGAACTCCGGTCGGGGCGCAGGCTGCTGGTGGTCGGGGCCGGGTTCCTCGGCGGCGAGATCGCGGCCACCGCCCGCTCCCGCGGGCTGGAGGTCACCGTGGTGGAGGCCGCGGGGCAGCCGCTGGCCCGGGCGATCGGTGCCGAGGCGGGCGGCTACCTGGCCGCACTGCACCGGGAGTCGGGGATCGACCTGCGCACCGGCGTCACCGTGACGGCCTTCCGCGGCGGCGCCCGGCTGACCGGGGCGGTGCTCTCCGACGGCACCGAACTCGCGCTGGACGCGGCGGTGCTGGCGCTCGGGGCGGTGCCGAACACCGGGTGGCTGGAGGGGGCCGGCCTGGCCCTGGACGGCGGGGTCGGCTGCGACGCCGCGCTGCGGGTGCTGCGGGCGGACGGCTCGGTGCTGCCCGGCGCGGTGGCGGCGGGCGACGTGGTGCGCTGGCCGCACCCGTTGGCCGGCGGCGCGCGGGTGGCGCTCGGGCACTGGACCAACGCGGTGGAGCAGGCGGCCGCGGCCGCGCGCACCCTGCTGCACCCCGGAGCACCGGAGCCGTTCACGGGAGTGCCGTCGTTCTGGTCGGACCTGCACGGGGTGAAGGTCCGCTCGGTCGGCCTGCCGGCCTTCGCCGACGAGGTCCGGGTGGTCGAACACGACCTTCCGGGGCGGCGGTTGGAGGTCTCGTACCACCGGGCCGGCGCGCTGGTCGGCGCGCTGACCGTCAACCGGGTCGGCCGGCTGGCCGGCTACCGGCGGGAGTTGGAGGAGGTGCTGCTCGGTGCGGTGCGCTGACCACCGCACCGAGCAGGCTGACCTACGGTCAGAACTTGCAGTACTTCGGCGCCTCGCGCTCGTAGCGGAGCGGGGTGCCCTCGGGCAGGACGTAGGTGAGGTGGAGCTCGATCGGCTCGGTGCCCAGGTTGACGCCGTTCAGGGGGACGTCGCCCTGCTTGATGAACGAGCTGCCGGCCGGGAAGGTCTCGACCTTGCAGTCCGCGCTGCGGCGGGTGATGGTGCCCTTGACGACCGTCAGGAAGACGATGCCCGGGTGCACGTGCCAGCCGGTGTCGCCACCGGGCTGGATCGTGAGGGTCTGCTCGATGACCCGGCTGACGTTCTTGACCTTGACGTTCTGGGGCTTCACGAACTTGCCCTCGGCGGTGGTCTTCGCGGTGATCAGGTGGCCCGGGCTGGCGGAGGCGACGCCACCGGCGCCGAGCAGACCGGCGACCAGAGCGGCGGCGACCACAGTGCGACGGCCACGACGAGTACGCGTGCTGTTCACGTCCATATCTCCAGGGGGTATAACGTGCGGGGGAGTCGGTCGGAGGTATTTCCGACGGCAGGGACGCTAGGCGATTTGCCGAAGACACATCAAGGCTTATCGGATGCATATGTCAGGTCCCCGGGAAATCTCAGGAACGATGGTCCGTGCCGGTATCGGAAATACCGATGGCTGATTCGCTGGAAAACTCTGTCTAAACCTGTCGACAGGCCCTAGATTCCTTCTCGCAAGCCTCCTAGCGAAAAGGAACCGCCCAGATGAACCGCACCACGAGGACTCGCCGTTCCGTGCTCAAGGCCGCCTGTTCGGTCCTGGCCATCGGCGGTCTGGTCTCGCTCGTCCCGCAGAGCGCCAACGCTGTGGAGGACGCCGAGACGTCGGCCGTCCACCGCACCGACCACGTCATCTACTGGAACAACGTCCTGATGGACGCCTTCCGCACCACCGGTGGCACCCCCGGCCCGCTGGGCCGCGGCGGCGCGATGATGAACCTCGCCATCTACGACGCCGTCAACTCGATCCAGCAGATCGGCCGCCCGTACCGCACCCTGGTCCCGAACAGCCGTGGCTACAACGGCTCGCTCGAGGCCGCCATCGACCAGGCCGCCTACAGCGCGCTGAAGGCGGCCTTCCCGGCGATCAACTTCGACGACGAGCTGAACACCGCCGTCTCGCTGCGCCGCCCGACCAACGCGATCAACATCAACCGCGGCATAGCCATCGGCAACGCCGCCGCCAACGGCATCATCACCGACCGGGTCGGCGACGGCGCGGACGACAACACCCCCTACGTGGTCAACAACACGCCCGGCTACTGGCGGCCCACCCCGGGCAGCGCCCCGGTCCCGCACTCGCCGAACTGGGGCAAGGTCAAGCCCTTCGGCCTGGTCTCCGGCAGCCAGTTCCGCCCGACCAGCCTGCCCTTCGGCTACACCACCATCCCGGCCTTCATCGCCAGCCCGGAGTACGCGGCCGGCGTGGACGAGGTCCGCCGCCTCGGTGGCGCCACCTCGACCGAGCGCACCGCCGACCAGACCGAGCAGGCCCGCTACTGGGCCAACGACGTCAACGGCACCTACAAGCCGATCGGCCACCAGTACGTCCAGTCGATGGACGTCTACCAGCAGCAGCACCCCTGGGTCGACTCCACCGCGAGTGCCCGCCTGTTCGCGATGATCTCGGTCGCGATGGCCGACGCCGCGATCGCGATCTGGGACTCCAAGTTCGACACCGAGAACGACCTGTGGCGCCCGGAGTCCGCGATCAACTTCGCCGACACCGACAACAACCCGCTGACCACCGCGGACCCGAACTGGCGTCCGCTCTCGATGACCCCGCAGGGCGTGCACTTCTCGCCGCCGTTCCCGACCTACGTCTCGGGCCACTCCGGCATCGTGGCGGCCTGGGCCGGCGCGATGAAGAACTACTTCGGCTGCGACAACATCCCGTTCAGCAGCGGCACCGACGACCCGAACGCGGTCGGCGTGGTCCGCCACTTCACCAGCTTCACCCAGGCCGCCCAGGAGAAGGCCAACAGCCGCCTCTACGCCGGCGTGCACTTCCGCTGGGACAACCAGGCCGCCCTGGAGATGGGCTACAAGGTGGCGGCCGAGGTCAACAAGAACGTCCTGTAACCCATCTGACGAGGAGTAATGCCGTGACCAGCCGGTACGCACAGATCGCCTTCACCACGGAGACCAAGCGCCATCAGCAGGCGCACGGGAGCGCGCGCAGCTACGAGCGGATGGCCGCCGGGGCGGAGGGTGCGGACCAGCTGGGTCCGGACGAGGCCTGGTTCATCCAGGAGCGCGACAGCTTCTACCTGGCCAGCGCCAGCGCGACGGGCTGGCCGTACGTCCAGCACCGGGGCGGGCCCAAGGGCTTCGTCAAGGTGCTGGACGAGCGCCACATCGCCTTCGCCGACTACCGGGGCAACAAGCAGTACATCACCACCGGGAACCTGGACCACGACAGCCGGGTCTCGCTCTTCCTGGTCGACTACCCGCACCGCGCCCGGCTGAAGGTCTACGGCCGGGCCCGGGCGGTGGACGTCAACGAGGACCGCGCCCTGATCGAGGCGGTCCGCGACAAGGAGTACCCGGGCGTGCCCGAGCGGGTCATGGTGATCGAGGTCGAGGCCTTCGACTGGAACTGCAGCCAGCACATCACGCCCCGGTTCACCAAGGAGGAGATCGAGACGGCGGTCGAACCGCTGACCACCCGTCTCGAGGAGCTGGAGCGGGAGAACGCCCGGCTCAAGGCCCAGCTGCTGGGCACCGCCTGACGGTCCGCCAGGACCGGCCAGGGCCCCACGGCCGGAAGCCCTCGTAGCGTCGCTACGAGGGCTTCCGGCCGTTCGACGTGCGAGGGGGGACGCGCGGGGCGTACGGCCCGTACGGGTCGTCAGGCGGAGCCCACGGGCTCCCCGGTGAGCTGCCCGACCCGCCGCGCCAGCTCCAGCAGGGCCACCATCGCGGCCGGCTGCCAGGCCTGGTCGCGCCAGAGCATCCAGACCGCCCGCCGCATCCGCGGCAGCTGCTCCTGGAGCACCACCGAGCCGAGCTCCACCTCGCGGGCCACCGACTGCTCGGGGAGCACCGCGATGAACGGACCGCTGCGCATCAGCCCGAGGGCGCTGCCCACCGAGCCGGCCGACATCACCTCCAGGGTGAAGCCGTACTGGTCCTGCAGGGCCGTCTGCACCTGCTCCTGGGACGGGCAGCCGTGGTCCACCTGGAGGATGCGCGCCTCCCGCAGGCGGCCGACCGGATCGCCCTCGGCGCTCGGCAGGCCCAGCGAGCCGATGCAGACCAGGTCCAGCTCGTGCAGCCGCTCCCGGACCACGCCGGCCGGCGGCGGCTCGGAGGGCTCGGCGGTGCTGGTCATCATCAGGCCGAGGTCGAGGCGGCCGGCCGCGACCTCCTCCGGGATCCGGGTGGAGAGCATGCTGAGCGGGGAGACGGTCACCCGCGGGTACCGGTAGCGGGCCTCCCAGATCAGCCGGGACACTTCGCGGTCCACCAGCGAGCCGGTCGCACCGACCGACACCTGGCCGGTGACCTCGCCGTTCTCGGCGAGGGCGGCCGACAGCTCGTCCACCGCCGAGAGCATCCGGGCGGCGTACCCGTGGAAGATCTGGCCGGCCTCGGTGAGCCTGACCCCGTGCGGCAGCCGCTGGAACAGCGGGGTGCCCACCTGGGCCTCCAGCACCCGGACGTGCGCGGTGATGGTGGACTGCGAGTAGCCGAGCTTGCGGCCCGCCTTGGTGATGCTCTGCAGGCGCGAGACTTCCCAGAAAGTCCGCAGCTGGTACATGGCTATGTCCACTGCGCCTCCTCTCGCTATCGAGTTCCCCTCATCCTGCGCGAGTGCACACCGCCCCCACAGCGACAAGATCTGACTGTGTCACGTGCCATCGGCTTCTCGCTTGCCTCCCCATCGGGAAGGCCGGGGGGCCAGGGGTCTCCCCGGGCCATACATTTATTACAGGCAAGGGGAACGGGAAAAAGAAAAGCCCCGGCCACAATCCAGATAAATCCGAGAAGGGGATTCCCATGGCTGAGATCGAGTTCATCCAGAATGTCTTCCGCAGCGGTTTCGACCTCACCGACATCGAGTGGACGACCTGGGCCGAGCCTGGCCGCGCGGGCGTCGAGCACCACGTCCTGTGGGCCCCGAACGCGGAGACCGGCGAGGAGTCGGTGGGCCTGCTGCTCCGCTTCCCGCCCACCGCGCACGGCGACTTCCACGAGCACCTCGGCTACGAACTGATGCTCGTCCTGGACGGCCAGCTGGACCACAGCGACGGCGACTCGTACGTGAAGGGCGACCTGATCGTCGAGGGCCCGGGCACCCAGCACCAGATGTCCAGCGCCTCCGGCTGCACGGTGCTGGCGATCCGCACCCGCCCGGCCTCGCCGCGCACCCCGCAGCACCCGATCCGGCCGGTCGCCGCCGCGCTGACCTCCTGACCGGCCCGGCCGGCCGGCCCGGCGGGGACCCCCGCGGGCCGGCCACCCCGGCCGCCCACCGCAACTCCCGTGACGCACCCGCCGGCTGACAGCAGTTCAGCGGCCTCCCCGCACCCCACCCAGCAGAACGTCAGAGAGAAGCCCATGTCATCGCTTACCCCGACCGGGGCGCACCTGCCGGCCCAGCGCCAGCGCAGCGGCCGCCGGGTCCTGGTCTCCAGTGTCTCCTCCGACTCCCACACCTGGAACCTCGTCTTCCTGCAGCTCCTGCTGGAGGAGATGGGCCACGAGGTCGTCAACATCGGCGCCTGCGTCCCGGACGAGCTGCTGATCTCCGAGTGCCGCCGCCACAACCCCGACATGGTCGTGGTGAGCAGCGTCAACGGCCACGGCTTCCTGGACGGCCGCCGGATGATCGGCCGGCTGCGCGACGAGGCCGACCTGGCCGACCTGCCGGTCGTGATCGGCGGCAAGCTCGGCATCCGCGGTGGTGAAGGCGGCGGCTACGGCGCCGAGTTGATGGCCGCGGGCTTCACC
This sequence comes from Kitasatospora albolonga, assembly GCF_039535905.1. Taxonomy (GTDB): domain Bacteria; phylum Actinomycetota; class Actinomycetes; order Streptomycetales; family Streptomycetaceae; genus Kitasatospora; species Kitasatospora albolonga. The sequence continues at coordinate 80,200 of NZ_BAAAYB010000120.1, forward strand.
GCGGTGTTCGAGGACGGAGAGGGCGTGGCGGACTTCCGCCGCTACCTGGAGACCCCCAAGCCCGTTGCGATCGTCGGAGGAGCGGCATGAGCGCCCTGGCCACCACCATCCCCGCGGGCGGCGTCCGCCGCCTGCTGTCCACCGCCCCCCTTCGGCGACACCGTCGCCGCCGCCGCGGCCGCCGGCCGGCTGGTCGTCCAGCCCCGGATGGGCATGCCCAGCGTCCCGGTGATGCTCGGCGGGCTCCAGGCGGTCGCCGCCGCCGACGCCACCACGGTGGGCACCATCACCCTCGACAGCTACACCCGGGTCGGCGACCACGACTCCGCCCGCAAGGCCCTGCGCGAGGGCTCGGACCTCAACGGCTTCCCGATCGTGGCGCACGGCGCCGACGTCACCCGCGAGATGCTGGCGAACATCGGTGCCCCGGACTTCGCGATCCAGGTCCGGCACGGCTCCCCGCTGCCGCTCGGCATCGTGCAGGCCCTGCTGGACGCCGGTCTGGACGCCACCGAGGGCGGCCCGGTCTCCTACTGCCTCCCCTACTCCCGCACCCCGCTCGCCCAGGCGGTGGACGCCTGGGCCGCCAGCTGCGAGATGCTCGCCGAGCGGGTGCAGGGCGCCCACCTGGAGAGCTTCGGCGGCTGCATGCTCGGCCAGCTCTGCCCGCCCAGCCTGCTGGTGGCGATCTCCGCCCTGGAGGGCATGTTCTTCCGCCAGCGCGGCCTGACCTCCATCTCGCTCAGCTACGCCCAGGGCACCAGCTTCGACCAGGACGTGGACGCCATCGCGGCGCTGCGCCACCTGGCCGGCCAGTACCTCGGCGACACCCAGTGGCACGTCGTCCTCTACTCCTACATGGGCGTCTTCCCCCGCACCGAGGCCGGTGCGCTCGAACTCCTCCGCGGCAGCGCCACGCTGGCCCGCACCACCGGCGCCGAGCGCCTGATCGTCAAGACCCCGGCCGAGGCCCACCGCATCCCCACCGTCGCCGACAACATCCTCGCCCTGGGCGAGGCGGCCCGGGCCTCGGAGGGCGTCCTCCCGCAGCCCGGCTCGATCACCGACAACCCGGTCTACGCCGAGGCCCGCCTGCTGGTCGAGGCCGTCCTGGAGCTCGACCCCGACATCGGCCGGGCGCTGCGCAAGGCCTTCGAGAAGGGCTACCTGGACGTCCCCTTCTGCCTGCACGCCGACAACGCCCAGCGGGCCCGCAGCTTCATCGACGGCGACGGCCGGCTCCAGTGGCTCTCCACCGGCCGCATGCCGATCGCGGCGACCAAGCCCGCCGGCTCCGCCCGGCTCGGCGCCGACGACTTCCTCGGGATGCTCTCCCACGTGCAGCGCGGCTTCGACCTCGCCGCGCTGGAGACCGAGTACAGCCGCCCGACCCTCACCTCGACCACCTCGATCGCCAAGGACGCCAAGTGACCACCGACCGCAACTCCCAGGCCCCGCTCTCCCTCGGCATCATCGGCTCCGGCCCGCGCGGCCTCTCGGTCCTGGAGCGCCTGGCCGCCCGGCTGAACGACGGCGAACTGAGCGGCCGTCAGGTCCGCATCCACCTGATCGACGCGGTGGAGGTCGGCTCGGGGCGGGTGTGGCGCACGGACCAGGACGACTGGTTCACGATGAACACGGTGGTCGGCCAGGTGACGATGTACTCCGGTGACCCGGACGGCGGCCCGGCCCGCCCCGGCGCCGGCCCCTCGCTGGGCCAGTGGATCGCCGAGCGGGCCAGAACCCACGGCGAGCCGCTGCTGGGCCCGGACGACTACGCCTCCCGGCAGCGCTACGGCCAGTACCAGCAGGCCGTCTACCGCTCGATCGTCGAGAACCTCCCGGAACGGGTCGAGTTGGTGTCCGTCAAGGCCCGGGTCACCCAGGCCTCGCCGGCCGCCGAGGGCGGCTACGTGCTCGAACTGGACGCCGCCCCCTACCTGGTGGAGGTCGACCAGCTCCTGCTCGCCACCGGCCACCCGACCAACAAGGCGGACGCCTTCGAGCGCGGCATGTTCGCCTTCGCCGACCGCCACCCGGGCCTGGCCTACCTGGCCGGCGACTCCGCCGCCGACATGGCGTTGGACCAGCAGACCGTCCGCCCCGGCTCCACCGTCGCGATCCGCGGCCTCGGCCTCTCCTTCTACGACGTGATGCTCAGCCTGACCGTCGGCCGCGGCGGCACCTTCGCCACCGACGCGGACGGCACCCTGCGCTACCTGGCCAGCGGCCTGGAGCCGAAGATCGTCACCGGCTCGCGCAGCGGCCTGCCGATCCCGGCCCGCGGCCGCAACCAGAAGAACCCGAACCACAGCCACAAGCCGCGCTTCCTCACCTCGGCCGCGGTGGCCGACGCCCGCAAGCGGCGGATCGAGGCCGGCGGCAGCGGCCGCCTGCGCTTCGACGAGGACGTCCTCCCGCTGCTGATGCAGGAGGTGGAGGCGGTCCGCGCCGACTCCCAGGCCCGCTCCGGCGGCGCCCCGCTGGCCCCGCTCGACCTGGACGCGCTGGCCCGCCCGTTCCGCGGCAAGGAGTACGCCGGCCCGGAGGACTTCCGCGCCGAACTGCTGACCATCATGCGGGAGGACCTCGATGCGGCCCAGCTCGGCAACGCGGACGGTCCGCTCAAGTCCGCCCTCGACGTCCTCCGCGACATCCGCAACGTGGTGCGCGAGGCGGTCGACTACGGCGGCCTCCAGCCCGACTCCTACGTGGAGGAGTTCCAGAAGAAGTTCCTCCCCGTCAACTCCCTGCTCTCCGCCGGACCTCCGATCGAGCGGGTGGAGCAGCTGGTGGCGCTGATCGAGGCCGGCGTGGTCGAGGTGGCGGGCCCCGCCACCGAGTTCGAGGCCGACGAGACGGCCGGGAAGTTCCGGATCTCCTCCCCGCAGGTGGCCGGCTCGGTGCACCACGCCGAGGTGCTGGTCGACGCCCGGATCCCCACCCCGGACCTGCACAAGGACACCTCCCCGCTGACCACCTCGCTGCTGGCCGACGGCCTGATCGGCGAGTACGTGATGACCGACCCGGCGACCGGCGCGAGCCACGCCACCGGCGGCCTGAACGTCACCGAGGCCCCGTTCCGGGTGATCGACGCCGGCGGCCGGATCCGCTGCGACCTCTACGCCCTGGGCATCCCGACCGAGCACACCCGCTGGTTCACCCAGGTCGGCAGCGGCAAGCCGGGCCTGAACACCCTGTTCCGCCGCGACGCCGACTCGATCGCCGCCGCCATGCTCGACCTCGCCGTCACCACCACCGTCCGCCAGTCCGCCACCGTCACCGCCGGAGGAGCCGCGTGAACACCGCCGGCCGCAACCCCAACGCCACCGCCGCCTTCCGCGCCGCCCGCAACGTCCTGCTGGACAACGCGCACGACCTGGACACCGCCCGCGAGCAGTTCCAGTGGCCCCAACTCCCGCAGTTCAACTGGGCGCTGGACTGGTTCGACGTGATCGCCGCCGAGGGCGGGGACCGCACCGCCCTCCGCCTGCTGGGCGAGGGCCCGGCCCGCGAGGTCAGCTACGCCGAGCTCTCCCGCCGCTCCGACCAGGTCGCCAACTGGCTCCGCTCGCTGGGCGTGCGGCGCGGTGACCGGCTCCTGATGGCCCTGCACAACCGCCTCCCGCTCTACGAGACCATGCTCGCCGCGATCAAGCTGGGCGCGGTGGTGGTCCCCACCTACGCCACCGCCACCACCGACGACCTGGCCGACCGGCTGGACCGCGCCAAGGTCCGCCACGTGCTCACCGAGGACTCGCTGGTCGAGCGCTTCGCCGACCTGCCGGGCGGCTGGACCCGGATCAACACCGGTGCCCGGGTCGAGGGTTGGGCCAACTACGCGGACTCCGAGACCGCCCCCGAGGCCTTCGACCCGCAGGGCGCCACCCGCGGCGACGACCCGCTGTTCGTCTACTTCACCTCCGGCACCACCTCCCGCCCCAAGATGGTGCTGCACACCCACACCAGCTACCCGGTCGGCCACCTCTCCGGGATGTACTGGAACGGGGTCCGCCCCGGCGACGTCCACCTGAACATCTCGGCCCCCGGCTGGGCCAAGCACGCCTGGAGCTCCTTCTTCGTCCCCTTCAACGCCGAGGCCACCATCGTGGTCCTGGACTCCGCCCTCTCCACCCCGACCGCCGTCCTGACCACCCTGCGGGAGCAGGGCATCACCACCTTCTGCGCCCCGCCGACCGTCTGGCGCGGCCTGCTGGCCGAGGGCCTCGGCGAGGCCCCCGCCACCCTCCGCGAGGCGACCTGCGCCGGGGAGCCGCTGGAGGCCACCCTGATCAACACGGTCGAGGAGACCTGGGGCGTCTACGTCCGGGACGGCTACGGCCAGACCGAGACCACCGGCCAGATCGGCCACACCCCCGGCCGTCGCCCGCAGGCCGGCGTGATGGGCCGCCCGCTCCCCGGTTACCGCCCGGTGGTGGTGGACCCGAAGACCGGCCGCCCGGTCGCCCCCGGCGGCGTCGGCGAGCTCTGCCTGGACCTGACGGTCCGTCCGACCGGCATCATGGTCGGCTACGCCGGCGACCAGAAGAAGACCGAGGCGGCCTTCGCCGGCGGCTACTACCACACCGGTGACCTGGTCCGCCTGGGCGAGGACGGCGAGCTGAGCTACGTCGGCCGCGACGACGACATGTTCAAGTCCTTCGACTACCGGATCTCCCCGCTGGAGCTGGAGCGGGTGCTGCTGGGCCACCCGGCCGTCGAGCAGGCCGCCGTGGTGCCGGTGCCGGACCCGGTCGGCATGTGGATCCCCAAGGCCTTCGTGCTGCTCGCCCCCGAGTGGACCGAGCGCGAGGACGCCGCCGAGCTGCTCTTCGAGCGGGTCCGGGCCGAGCTGCCGGCCGAGAAGTGGGTCAAGGTCCTGGAGTTCGTCACCGGGATGCCGACCACCATCTCCGGCAAGATCCGCCGCGCCGAGCTCCGCACCCTGCAGACCCTCGGCCACGAGGAGCACCTGCTGGCCGCACTGGCGGTGGCCAACTGAGGCCCGCCGCGCACCACCACGGGACCGCGCCGACCACCTGAGAGCACGAGGGGGGCGGCGCGGTCCCGTTTCCGGCACCTGGGGCGGCGGTCACCTCCGGGGCGCTCCCGTCAGCCCGTGGTGACGCCGTACAGCTGCACGGAGGTGAGCGCGTACCCGTACTTGGTGGCCCGGGTGACGCCCTGCACCCGCAGGTACCGGGTGCCCGGGGCGTCGAAGCGCACCGTCTCGGTGCCGCCCCGGCCGTCCGCCACGGTGGCCACCGTGGTCCACGAGACCCCGTCCGCCGAGGCCTCCAGCCGGTACGCGGAGGCGTACGCGGTCTCCCAGGCCAGCACCGCCGAGCCCAGCCGGACCGGCTCCGGCAGCTCCAGCTGCACCCAGGCGTCGTCCTTCGCCGGGGCGGACCACCTGGTCCGCGGATCCCCGTCGTTGACCGCCGAGGCGGGCGTCTTCGCGGAGTCGGCGCCCGAGGCGGCGGCCGTCGCGCGCGGCGCCAGGTCGGGCCCGCCGGTCGGCGGCACCACCCGCACCCGCAGGGTCTGGCGCACCGTCATGCCCTGGGCCGCGAAGACCACCGGCACCTCGTACGTCCCGGTGGGCGTCCCGGCCGCCGCCGTCACCTGCAGCGGGGCGGCGATCCGGCCGCCGCGCGGCACCGCCAGCTCGGGCACCGGAGCCACCGTCAGGCCCTGGGCCACGACCGGCACCTCGGCGGTGAGGCGGCCGGTCACCCCGTCCGGGCGGCCGGACTCGACCACCGTGTTGGTCTGCGCCGGGGCGGCGGCGCCGGCCACCACGTCCAGCACCGGAACGGAGAGCGAGAGCCGGGCGGCCGGGGTGTCCTGGTACCAGGGCACGATCTGGTTGACCACCGGCGGCTCGCCGCCCGGCGCCCAGCTGAGCCGGATGGACGTCACCTGCCGCCCGCCGGCGGACAGTTCGTTCCAGCCGGGGCGGACCGGCCCGGCCGGCACCCAGGTGCCGTCCGGCAGCCCGAGCTCCACGGTGCCGGAGGCCTTCACGGTCGGGTCGGTCAGCACGGTGACCCGGTCCAGCGGACGGGCCGCGCCCAGCTCCACGGTGAGCGGGGCGTCCCCGGCGGCCGGGGCGGTGGCCGCCCGGTAGGCGGTGTCCGGGTTCCCGTCCAGGACCGCCGCGGCCGAGGAGCCGGGCTCGGCCAGCGGGCCGCCGGTCACCGTGGCCGGGGTCTCGCCGGGCGCGGCCACGCTGAACTCGCGCACCGCCACGGCGGTCTTCTGCCCCGAGGTGGCGCGCAGCCGGACGGCCTTGGCCACCACCCCGGGCGGGACGGCCACGGTGAGGTCCTGACGGCCGTTCAGATCGGCCAGCGGCCGCCAGCCGCCCTCGCCGGTGCTGTACTCCAGCACGCCCTCGCGCAGGAAGTCGCCGGCCGCGCTGCGGGCGTCCGGCCCCTGCCCCCAACTGCCCATCAGCACCGTGACGCTGCCCAGCGGGCGGCCCGGCCCGAGGTCCAGGCCGATGGTGTCGCCGGTCTGCGGCGGGGAGGCGGTCCAGTAGAAGGTGTCGGCCGAGTCGTCGGTCATCAGCGAGGGCCGGTGGTCGTGCGCGGTGCCCAGGGTGGTGGTCGGCGAGACCGGCCCGGCGCTCACCCCCGACCAGCTGTCGGCGGCCCGGACCGCCCGGTCCAGGAACGGATCCAGCACCCCGGCACCGACCGTGGCGCCGCCCTGGCCGAGCCGCTCCCGCTCGCCGCGCAGCGCGACCCGCTGCTGCCAGGCCGCCGAGCCGTCCCCGCCGCGCTGGGCCAGCAGCATGTCCACCGCGGCCAGCCCGGCCCGCCCGTACCCGGCCAGTTCGGCGAGCCACGGGTCCGCCTCCACCCCGACCTGCTCGGTGGCCAGCGCCTGCCGGGCCCCGGCCATGGTGGCGAAGGCGTCCCGCAGCGGAGCCGCCGCCTCGGCCAGCTTCGCCCGGTCCGGCGCGGCCCCGCCGGTCGGCTCCAGGGCCGCCCAGAACCGCTCGGCCAGCGGGGTCAGGTAGCCGGACTCGCCCTTGGCCAGCACCGAGGAGGAGCTGTGCCCGGCCAGCGCGGTGAGCGCCGCCAGGCCCTGCGCCGAGCCGGCCAGCGGGCGCAGCGCGGCCCGCCAGGAGTCCGCGGGCCGGTAGCCGGCCGGGTTCCAGCCGAAGTCGGCGGCGGTGGCCAGCGGCACCTGCGAGGCCACCGGCTGCTCCATCGCGGCGGTCAGCAGCGCGGCCGAACCGGTCGCCACCCCGGCCTCCCGGCCCTGGTACGCGCCCAGGTAGAGCCGCTCCGGCGCCGAGTCGTTGGCCGGGTAGCCGTCCAGCGTGACCAGCGGCCGCCCGGCCGCCCGGGCCGCCTCCGCGGTGGCGGCCGCCGAGATCTTCGCCGGGATCACCGCACCGCCGCTCCAGGCCACCTGGACGTCGGCGGGCAGCGCGGCGGACAGCGCCTTGCGGTACGGCGAGACGGCCGCCTTCTGGTAGTCCGTCGGCACCACCGTCAGCGGCAGCTTCCCCTTGGTCAACCGCTCCCGGACCTTGCCGACCAGCGCGGCCTGTGCCTTGGCGGCGGCCTCCGGGCCGGTGCCGAAGCCGCGCCGGTCGGTGCCGCAGTGCCACTCGTCGAAGGAGACGTCCAGGAACTCCAGCTGGAAGGCCCCGAAGCCCAGCCTGCGCAGCCCGTCCAGCTTGGCCAGCAGCGCGTCCACGTCCCGGCCCGAGCTGTAGCAGAAGGACTGGCCCGGATCGATCGAGTACCCCAGCGTCACGTGGTTCTGCCGGGCCGCCTCGGCCAGCCGGCGCAGGTCCTCGGCCTCCGCCTCCGGGTACGGGTCGCGCCAGCGGGAGAGCCGGTAGCGGTCGGCGCCCGGCGCGTAGAGGTAGAAGTTCTGCTTGGTCCGGCCGAGGAACTCCAGCTGCGCGATCCGCTGGTCGGTGCTCCACGGGGTGCCGTGGAAGGACTCCGCCAGACCGCGCACCGGCGCGCCCGAGGGCCAGTCCCGCACCGTCACGCCCGGGAACGCGAAGCCCCTGCCGTCCGCCGCCGGGGCCAGCAGCTGACGCAGGCTCTGCGCCGCGTGGTACGTCCCGTCCGCGTCCACCCCGGCCAGCACCACGGTGCCGTGCGGGCCGCCCTCGCCCGGCACCTGGCCCGCCGCCAGCAGGTAGCCCCCGGCGGGCAGCCCGTCGAAGGAGAGCGCCTCGGTGTCCTTGCGCCCGGCCGCCTGCGCCAGCTCCCGCAGCGCCCGGTCGGCCGCGCCGCCGGCCAGCTCGGCCGGGCCGCCCACGTACACCGTCAGGCTCCCGGGCGCCGGGTGCTCCGGCGGCCCGGGCAGCGGGGTGATCTCGGTCGCCCCGGCCGAGGTGAGCAGGGACCTCAGCAGGTCGACCGCCGGGCCGTCCGCCTTCTCCGCCGCCACCAACTGCACCGTCGCGGGAACGGCCACCGGCTGCCCGCCGGAGGTCAACTGCTGCGGCTGCGGGAAGAGCTGAGGGTCCGCCAGCGAACCCAGTGGGGTGCGCTCCGCCGTGCTGACGGGCCGTCCGGGGGAGGGCTCCGCGTACGCCGTGCCCGGCGCGGCCACCAGCAGCCCGCCCACCACGGCCGCCGCCGACAGCGTCGCGGCCAGCTGCAGCGTCGCCCGCCGCGGGCCCGGGCGGTGCCGCCGCTCGGCCCGGACGGAGGCCAACAGCGGTGCGGTGCCCTTGAGATCGGCGATCAGGCGGTCCGCGGCGCGCGGCGCCAGCTGACGGGCCGTCCGCGCCGTGGCCCGGCGGGCCGCCAGGGCGGCCGGGTGGTACAGCACGTCACGGAGGGCCGCACTCTGCTCGATCTGCTGCCGCAGCAGCCTCCCGGCGGCCACCGACACCCGAGCCTGCACAGGACCCTCCTCGCCCACATCGCCCCAGTCCACGTGCCCCCGGCGGCACAGCCCATCAGCAAGCCGAAACACTGTCAACGCCCGCGCCCACTATGTCCGCTATGCGGCAATGTCCGTCCGCCCACACCGACCGCGCCGCGGGCGGTGGTCACCCCGGGGGCGCGAGGCTCTGATGATGTGCGGCTCCGCCGCATGGGCGCGCGGCGGAATGGCACAGCTGGCTGACGAGAGTGGTCACCCCGGGGGCGCGGGGAACTGCGCGCGGGGGAACGGCAGCTCCTGCAACTGGCTCGCCTGCCCCGATCTCGCGCTGGTCCGCCTTCCGCTTCGCGCAGTTCCCCGCGCCCCCAACCCGCCCTCCGGGCGGCGTGTCGGGTCGGGTCGGGCGGGGCGGGCACGGGTAGGACTGGGGGTGTCCGTACGGTTACACCGAGCGCAGGAGCCCTGAAGTGGCCGCTTATCTCGACCGTGACGCCGCCGACCCGCAGCAGGCCCCGGCCCAGGAGCCGCCGCCCTCACCGGAGTTGGCCGCCCTGGCGCACGCGCACGGAGTGGACACCACGTACGACGTCGGCGCCGGCCCGGTGCCGGTCGCGCCGCACACCCTGGTCGCCGTCCTGGCCGCCCTCGGCGTGGACGCCTCCACCCCGGCCGCCGTCCGCGCGGCGCTGGAGCGCCACCGCGCCGACCTCGCCGCCCGCGTCCTCCCGCCGTGCGTGGTGGTCCGGGCCGGCCGCCGCACCGCGCTGGACGTCCCGGCCGGCGCCCGCCTCTCGGTGGAGCTGGAGAGCGGCGGCACCTGGACGCTCGCGCCGTCCCGCTCGCACTGGCTGCCCGCCGACCTGCCGCTCGGCCGCCACCGCCTGACCGTCCGCACCACCGACGGCCGGGCGGACTCCACCCCGCTGATCGTGGCCCCGCAGCGGCTGCCGGAGATCGGCCGCCGGTCCTGGGGCTTCCTGGCCCAGCTCTACTCGGTGCTGTCCGAACGGTCCTGGGGCATGGGCGACCTGGGCGATCTGGCCGAGCTCGCCGCCTGGTCCGGCCACGCCCTCGGGGCCGGCTTCGTCCAGCTCAACCCGTTGCACGCCGCCCTTCCCGGCGCTCCCTCCGACCCGTCCCCGTACCGCCCGTCCTCCCGCCGCTTCACCGATCCGGTGCACCTGCGGATCGAGGCGGTCCCCGAGTACCCGTACGCCGACCACCGGCAGCTCGCCGAACTCGGGGAGCGCGGAAGGCGGTTGAGCCAGGAGGTGTTGGCCCACGACGGCCTGGTGGACCGCGACGCGGTGCGCGCCGTCAAGCTGGAGGCCCTCGAACTGCTGCACCGCGTCCCCCGGGGCCCCGGCCGCGAGGCCGCCTACCGGGCCTACGCGGCGCGCGAGGGCAGCTGGCTGGAGCGGTACGCGCTCTGGTGCGCGCTGGCCGAGGTGCACGGCGACGACTGGCACCACTGGCCGAAGGGCCTGCGCCACCCGGACAGCCCGCACGTCACCAAGGCCGCCCAGGACCTGGCGGAGCGGGTCGAGTTCCACCGCTGGCTGGCCTGGCTGACGGACCACCAGCTCGGCGAGGCCCAGCGGGTCGCCGAGGAGGCGGGCATGCCCGTCGGCCTGGTGCACGACCTGGCGGTCGGCGTGCACCCGGACGGCGCGGACGCCTGGGTGCTGCAGGACGTGCTGGCGGCCGGCATCTCGGTCGGCGCCCCGCCGGACGCCTTCAACGCCCACGGCCAGGACTGGGGCCTGCCGCCCTGGCGCCCGGACGCGCTGGCCGCCGCCGGGTACGCCCCGTACGCGGAGCTGCTGCGGGCGGCGGTGCGGCACGCGGGGGCGGTGCGGATCGACCACGTGATGGGGCTGTTCCGGCTCTGGTGGGTGCCGGAGGGGCTGCCGCCGACCCAGGGCGCGTACGTGCGCTACGACGCGGAGGCGATGCTCGGGGTGCTGGCCCTGGAGGCGCACCGGGCCGGCACGTACGTGATCGGCGAGGACCTGGGCACGGTGGAGCCCGGGGTGCGCGAGGAGTTGACGGCCCGTGGGGTGCTGGGCACCTCGGTGCTCTGGTTCGAGCGGGACTGGCGGGCGGACGGGGCGATCCTGCCGCCCGAGCGCTGGCGGGCCGCCTGCCTGGCCACCCTGACCACCCACGACCTGCCGAGCACGGCGGCCCGCCTCTCCGGCGAGCACGTGGAGCTGCGCCACCGGCTCGGCCTGCTGGGCCGCCCGTTGGCCGAGGAGCAGGCCGAGGCCGCCGCCGAACTGGCCGACTGGCAGGCCGAACTGACCCGGCTCGGCCTGCTGGCCGAGGGGGCGGAGCCGACCCCCGAGGCCCTCTACGCCTTCCTGCTGGCCACCCCGGCCGAGCTGGTCGGGGTCTGGCTGCCCGACCTGGTGGGGGATCCGCGCCCGCAGAACCTGCCCGGCACCTGGGACCAGTACCCGAACTGGCGGCTGCCGGTGGCCGACCGGAGCGGACGCCCCGTCACCCTGGAGCAGCTGGCGGCCTCGGACTCCGCCGCCCGGCTGGTGGAGGCGCTCGGAAGGCGCACCCCGGCGAGCGGTGCCCGATAAGCGGCCGGTACCTTGGGAAACGTGGACAAGAGGAACGCTTTGCGAGCCGGTGCGGTCACCGCCACGGCGACGCTGATGATGCTGCTGACGTCGCCCGCCGCCCTGGCGCTGACCCGGGACGACGGCGACGACCCGGGCTCCGGCATCTCCGTGGCCCAGACCCTCGGCCTGTTCGTGGCCGCCCCGCTGGTCGCCTTCGCGATCATCGCCGGCCTGGTGATGATCCCGTCCCTGGGCAAGGGCAAGAAGTAACCCGACCCGCCACCCGCACCAACCGAAAGGGCCGCCGCCCGGGAGCTCCCGGGCGGCGGCCCTTCCGCGTGCGGCGGACCGTCAGTGCCCCAGGGCCCGGGCGCCGGCCGACCGGTCGGCGGTCTGGGCCTTGAGGGCGCGCTCGACGGCGGCGCGGGACTCGACCACCATCCGGCGCAGGGCCGGGGCGGGCTCGGCCGAGGCCAGCCAGGCGTCGGTGGCGTCCAGGGTGGACTGCGAGACCTGGAGGGCCGGGTAGAGGCCGACCACGATCTGCTGCGAGATCTCGTGGCTGCGGGTCTCGTAGACGCCCTTGATGGCGGCGAAGTACCGCTCCGCGTAGGGGGCGAGCAGCTCGCGCTGGTCGGCCTGGCCGAAGCCGCCGATCACCGCGTCCTGCACGTAGTTGGTGAGGTCGTCGCGCTCCACCACGGAGGCCCAGGCCTCGGCCTTGGCCTCGGCGGTCGGGCGGGCGGCGCGGCAGGAGGCGGCGCGCTCCTGGCCGGCGGCGGTGGAGTCGCGCTCCAGCTCGGCCGCGATGGCGGCCTCGTCCGCGCGGCCGGTGGCGACCAGGCGGGAGAGCAGCACCCAGCGCAGCTCGGTGTCCACGGCCAGGCCGTCCAGCTCCTGCGAGCCGTCCAGCAGACCGGCCAGCAGGCCGAGCTGACCCTCCGTCCGGGCGACGGCGGAGAGCGCGCGGGCCCAGGCCAGCTGGTGGTCGCCGCCCGGGGCGGCGGCACGCAGCTGCTCCTCGGCGGCGGCGGCCCAGCGGGCCAGGCCCTGCTCGCGCCAGGCCGGGTCGGCGTACATGTCCAGGGCCAGCTTGACCTGGCGCTGCACCGACTGGACCACGCCGATGTCGGACTCCCGGGACAGGCCGGAGAGGGCCAGCGCCAGGTAGTCGCGGGTGGCCAGCTCGCCGTCGCGGGTCATGTCCCAGGCGGAGGCCCAGCACAGCGCGCGGGGGAGCGAGGTGGCGAAGGCGCCCAGGTGCTCGGTGACGGCGGCCAGCGAGTCGGCGTCGAGCCGGACCTTGGCGTAGGAGAGGTCGTCGTCGTTGAGCAGCAGCACGGTCGGGCGGACCTTGCCGACCAGCTGCGGCACGGCGGTCTCGGCGCCGTCGACGTCCAGCTCGATCCGCTCGGTGCGGACCAGCTGACCCTCCTTCAGCTCGTAGGCGCCGATGGCGATCCGGTGCGGGCGCAGCACGGCCTCGCCCTTGGCGCCGGCCGGCAGCGCCGGGGCCTCCTGGAGCACCGAGAAGGAGGTGATGACGCCGGCCGCGTCGGTCTCCAGCTTCGGGCGCAGCACGTTGATACCGGCCGTCTCCAGCCAGGACTTGGACCAGGCCTTGAGGTCGCGGCCGCTGGTCCGCTCCAGGGCGCCGAGCAGGTCGCTCAGGCGGGTGTTCCCCCAGGAGTGCGCCTTGAAGTAGGCCTGCACGCCCTTGAAGAACTCGTCCTGGCCGACGTACGCCACCAGCTGCTTGAGCACCGAGGCGCCCTTGGCGTAGGTGATGCCGTCGAAGTTGACCATGACGTCCTCGAGATCGTTGATCTCGGCCATGATCGGGTGGGTCGAGGGGAGCTGGTCCTGGCGGTAGGCCCAGGTCTTCATCTCGTTGGCGAAGGTGGTCCAGGAGTCCGGCCACTGCGAGCCGGCCGCCTCGGCCTGGCAGACCGACTCTGCGAAGGTCGCGAACGACTCGTTCAGCCAGAGGTCGTTCCACCACTCCATGGTGACCAGGTTGCCGAACCACATGTGGGCCAGCTCGTGCAGGATCGTGGACGCCCGGGCCTCGTAGGCGGCGTCGGTGACCTTCGAGCGGAAGACGTACTGGTCCCGGAAGGTGACCGCGCCCGCGTTCTCCATCGCGCCGGCGTTGAACTCCGGCACGAAGAGCTGGTCGTACTTCTCGAACGGGTAGGGGCAGTCGAACTTCTCCTGGAAGTAGTCGAAGCCCTGCCGGGTGACCGTGAAGATCGCGTCGGCGTCCAGGAACTCGCGCAGCGAGGGGCGGCAGTACACGCCGAGCGGCACGACCTGGTCGCCGTTGCGGTACTCGTCGAAGACGCCGACGTACGGGCCGACGATCAGCGCGGTGATGTAGGTGGAGATCCGGCCGGTGGGGCTGAACCGCCAGACCCGGGTGTCGCCCTCGCCCTCGGGCTGCGGGGTGGGCGAGTTGGAGATGACGGCCCAGCCGTTCGGCGCGGTCACCGTGAAGGTGAAGCTCGCCTTCAGGTCGGGCTGCTCGAAGGAGGCGAACACGCGGCGGGCGTCCGGCACCTCGAACTGGGTGTAGAGGTAGGTCTCGCCGTCGACCGGGTCGACGAAGCGGTGCAGGCCCTCGCCGGTGTTGGTGAAGGCGCAGTCCGCGACGACCGTCAGCTCGTTCTCGGCGGCCAGGCCCGGCAGCGCGATCCGGCTGTCGGCGAACGAGTCCAGCGGCAGTGCCTGTCCGTTCAGCACGATCTCGGAGACGCTCGGCGCCACCAGGTCGATGAAGCTCTCGGCGCCCGGGGTGGTGGCGGAGAACCGGACCGTGGTGGTGGAGCGGAAGGTGCCGCCCTCACGGGCCGAGCTCAGGTCGAGGTCGATGTCGTACGACTCCACGTGCAGGAGCGCGGCCCGGGTGCGGGCCTCCTCACGGGTCAAGTTGGTGCCAGGCACTCGTAGGACTCCTTTGTCAGGCATGGGTGCGGCCATCCTTCCACGTCGTCCTCCCGCCCCGCCCCGGAGTATCCGACCGACACCGCGGACGCATCCTGGAGGGGAGACCCCAGACAACGATCCGTGTTCGATCTGCGTTCAGGGCGGGTTCGCTCTTGACGAGGCGTCGGGCGGGTGGCCGAGCATAGGGTTCAGAAGTTGAAGGTGAATATCCGGAGCTCCGCCGCAACGGCGCGGCTGGTGCGGAGGCCGTCGGGCCGTCGCGCCCTAGGAGGGTGAATCATGTCGCTGGACACACCGGGATCGCAGTCCTCGCTGCACCGGGCCAATCTCGAACGGGTGCTGCGGGCGGTCCGGATGGCGGGCTCGCTGACCCAGGCGGAGATCGCCCGGTCCACCGGACTCTCCGCGGCCACGGTGTCCAACATCGTCCGGGAGCTCAAGGAGAGCGGCACCGTCGTGGTGGCCGACACCTCGTCAGGCGGCCGCCGGGCGCGCTCCGTCTCGCTCAGCGGGGACGCCGGTATCGTGGTCGGCGTGGACTTCGGCCACACCCACCTGCGGGTCGCCGTCGGCAACCTGGCGCACCGGGTGCTGGCCGAGGAGAGCGAGCCGATCGACGTGGACGTCTCGGCCCAGCAGGGCTTCGACCGCGCCGAGGCGCTGGTGGCCAGGCTGCTGGCGCAGGCCGGCTTCAAGGCCGAGAAGGTGATCGGGGTGGGCCTGGGCGTGCCCGGCCCGATCGACCAGGAGACCGGGGCGCTGGGCTCCACCGCGATCCTGCCGGGCTGGACGGGCATCGCGCCCGGCCGGGAGCTGGCCCAGCGCCTGGGCATGGAGGTGCACGTCGACAACGACGCCAACCTCGGCGCGCTCGGCGAGCTGGTCTGGGGAGCGGGCCGCGGGCTGACCGACCTGGCGTACATCAAGGTGGCCAGCGGCGTCGGCTCCGGCCTGGTGATCAACGGTCAGATCTACCGCGGCCCGGGCGGCACGGCGGGCGAGATCGGGCACATCACGCTGGACGAGTCCGGCCCGGTCTGCCGCTGCGGCAACCGGGGCTGCCTGGAGACCTTCGTCGGCTCCCGGTACCTGCTCAATCTCTTGAACGCCAACCACCCGGGCGAGCTGACCCTGACCAAGGTGGTGCAGCTGGCGCAGCAGGGCGACCTCGGCTGCCGCCGGGTGATCGCCGACGCCGGCCGGCAGATCGGCACCGGCGTGGCCACCCTGTGCAACCTGCTCAACCCCCGCCGGGTGATCCTCGGCGGAGACCTGGCCGAGGCCGGTGACCTGGTGCTTTCCCCGATCCGGGACTCGGTGGCGCGGTACGCGATCCCCTCTGCGGCGCGCCAGCTCTCGGTGGTGCCGGGCACGCTGGGTGGCCGGGCCGAGGTGCTCGGGGCGCTCGCGCTGGTGATGAGCGAGATGGGCGAATCGGGCGCAATCCGGCAGACCACCACCGTGGGGGCCTGACTCCGGAAATCGCTCTCCAGCGTCCGATTGTGGCGAAGCCGAGGCCGAACGTGTCCGTTTGGTCTCGGCTTCGCCTTCATGAAGATAACGAAAAGGTTCGGATCGTCGTTCGCTTGGTTTTACTTATTGACGACAAGCGATCGCCGGAGGTTGACTCCCTCTCACCTCGCCGCAACGTTGCGGCTCCGTCAGGGAGGCACCCCCCACCATGAACGCAATGATGCGTCGCGTCGTCATCGGTACCGCTGCCGTGTCGATGGCCCTCGGAATGGCCGCCTGTGGCAAGGCCGGTGACGACAAGAAGGACAGCGCCTCGTCGGGCGACACCAAGTCGATCGGCCTGCTGCTCCCGGAGAACGCGTCCTCCACCCGCTACGAGTCCTTCGACAAGCCCTTCATCGAGGCCAAGGTCAAGGCGCTGTGCGGGGACTGCACCGTCAAGTACAGCAACGCCGAGGGCTCCGCCTCGAAGCAGAAGCAGCAGTTCGACACCCTGATCGCGCAGGGCGTGAAGGTGATCATCCTCGACGCCTTCGACGCCACCTCCACCCAGTCCTGGGTCAAGGAGGCCGCCGCGAAGGGCGTCAAGGTCGTGGCGTACGACCGTCTGGCCACCGGCCCGGTCTCCGCCTACGTCTCCTTCGACAACGAGAAGGTCGGCCAGCTCCAGGGCGAGGCCCTGATCGAGGCGCTGGGCGCCAAGGCCGCCGACGCCAACGTCGTGATGATCAACGGTGACGAGGCCGACCCCAACGCGGCCTACTTCAAGTCCGGTGCCAAGAAGGCGCTCGACGGCAAGGTCAAGAAGATCGTCTACGAGGCCTCCGGCGAGTGGAAGCCGACCATCGCGGGCCAGAAGATCGGCACCGCGATCACCTCGCTGGGCAAGGACGGCTTCCAGGCCGTCTACTCCGCCAACGACGGCATGGCCGCCGCGATCATCACCCAGCTGAAGGCCGCCGGGATCAACGTCCCGGTCGGCGGCCAGGACGCGGGCATCGACGCCATCCAGCGCCTCGTCTCGGGCGACCAGGCCTACACCATCTACAAGGCCTACAAGCCGCTGGCCGACTCGGCCGCCGAGCTCGCCGTCAACCTGCTCCAGGGCAAGGACGTCAAGGCCGTCGCCTCCTCCACCGTGGACAGCCCGACCGACAAGGGCATCCCGGCGAAGCTGCTGACCCCGAAGGTCGTCACCAAGGCGAACATCAACGACACCGTGATCGCCGACCAGCTCTACAAGGTGGCCGACATCTGCACCGCCGACTACGCCGCCGCCTGCGCCGCCGCGGGCCTGAAGTAAGTCCGGCACGGGCCGGCGCTCCTGACGGGGCGCCGGCCCCCCGCGCGGCGTGACATCCGACCGCCGCGCCCCCTCGACGTTTCTCGTACTACCCCTGGAGATGGTTCACGTGACAGGCGCACCCGTACTGGCGTTGCGCGGGGTCTCCAAGCGCTTCGGTGCCGTCCAGGCGCTCACCGACGTCCACCTGGAGGTCCACGCCGGAGAGGTCGTCGCGCTGGTCGGCGACAACGGCGCAGGCAAGTCGACGCTGGTGAAGACCATCGCCGGCGTCCACCCGATCGACGAGGGTTCGATCGAGTGGGAGGGCCGCGAGGTCCGGATCAACCGCCCGCAGGACGCCCAGGCCCTCGGTGTCGCCACCGTCTACCAGGACCTCGCGCTCTGCGACAACCTCGACGTGGTCGGCAACCTCTTCCTCGGCCGCGAGCTGAGGAAGTTCGGGACCCTGGACGAGGTCGCGATGGAGAAGCGGGCCAAGGAGCTGCTCGACACGCTCTCCATCCGCATCCCCAGCGTGCGCATCCCGATCGCCGCGCTCTCCGGCGGCCAGCGCCAGGTGGTCGCGATCGCCCGCGCCCTGGTCGGCGACCCGAAGATCGTCATCCTGGACGAGCCCACCGCCGCGCTCGGCGTCGAGCAGACCGCCCAGGTGCTCGACCTGGTCGAGCGGCTCCGCGACCGCGGCCTCGGGGTCATCCTGATCAGCCACAACATGGCGGACGTCAAGGCCGTCGCGGACACCGTGGCGGTGCTCCGGCTGGGCCGCAACAACGGCTCCTTCCCGGTCGCCACCACCACGCACGAGGAGATCATCTCCGCCATCACCGGAGCCACCGAGAACGCCGTGACGCGGCGTCAGGCACGCATCGCGGAGGACGCCAAGTGAGCACCACCGACTCCACCACCCCGGCCCCGCCCGTCGACCCGCGCCTGCTGGTCCGTCAGCAGGGCGTCGCCGGCTACCTGGACGAGTTCAAGCGGAAGATGAAGAGCGGCGAGCTGGGTTCCGTCCCGGTCGTGCTCGGCCTGATCCTGATCGCGGCCATCTTCCAGGGCCTGACCGGCGACTTCCTGAACGCCGACAACCTCACCAACATCACGCTCTGGATCGCGGGCCCCGGCCTGATCGCGGTCGGCATCGTGTTCGTGCTGCTGCTCGGTGAGATCGACCTCTCGCTCGGCTCGGTGGCCGGCGTCTCGGCCGCGATAGCCGGCGTGCTGTCGGCCCGTCAGGGCGTCAACGAGTACCTGGCGATCCTGATCGCGCTGGCCGCCGGCGTTGCCATGGGCGCGCTGCACGGCTTCTTCTTCGCCAAGATCGGCGTCCCGGCCTTCGTGGTCACGCTGGCCGGCCTGCTCGCCTGGAGCGGTCTGCAGCAGTACGTTCTCGGTGACAAGGGCACCGCCAACGTGGTCAACGACGGCGTGATCGCCGACCTGGACCACTACTTCATCGGCGACGGCGACATCGCCGCCACCTGGATCTTCGCGATCCTCGGCGTCGCCCTCTTCGCGGCCGGTCAGGTGCTGGACGCCCGCCGCCGCGCGGCCGCCGAGCTGCCGTCCCGCCCGATGAGCGAGATCGCCCTGCGCACCGGCGTGCTCGCGGTGATCGCGGTCGTCGCCGCCGCCATGCTCAACCAGAGCCAGGGCCTGCCGCTGCCGCTGGTGATCTTCCTCGGCATCGTGGTGCTGAGCGACTTCGTGCTCCGCCGCACCTCCTACGGCCGCCAGATCTTCGCGGTCGGCGGCGGCATCGAGGCGGCCCGCCGGGCCGGCATCAACGTGGCCTGGGTGCGGATCTCGGTCTTCATGATCTCGGCCGGCATGGCCGCCCTCGGCGGGCTGTTCATCATGAGCCAGCAGGGTTCGGCCGACAAGGCGCTCGGCGGCGGCAACGTGCTGATGAACTCGATCGCCGCGGCCGTCATCGGCGGCACCAGCCTGTTCGGCGGCCGGGGCAAGACCTGGTCGGCGCTGCTGGGCATCCTGGTGATCCAGTCGATCATCACCGGCCTGGACCTGGTGCACGTCAACCAGTCGATCCAGTACATGATCACCGGCGCGGTGCTGCTCGCCGCGGTGGTCCTGGACTCGGTCTCCCGGCGGACCCAGAAGTCATCCGGTCGAGGTTGACCGTAAATCCGATCATGTGAGGCTCGGCACCCGAACCGTTCGGGTGCCGAGCCTCGTCATGTCGGTCAACACCGGTCAACCCCAGGCGCACTGACAAGCGTCCGCCAGGCGGACATTAGACTCGGGCAGTCCGGCCGTACGCGGCCCGAGAAAAAATCGGAACGAGGAGGAACGGGTGGCCCTGCTGACCCGCATTCGGGGACCGCGCGATCTCGACCGGCTCACGCCCGCCCAGCTGGCCGAGCTGGCCGGAGAGATCCGGACGTTCCTGGTCGAGGAGGTCTCCAAGACCGGCGGACACCTCGGGCCGAACCTGGGCGTGGTCGAGCTCACCATCGCGCTGCACCGGGTCTTCGACTCCCCGCGCGACCGGATCATGTTCGACACCGGCCACCAGAGCTACGTGCACAAGCTGCTCACCGGCCGTCAGGACTTCTCCGAGCTGCGGATGAAGGGCGGCCTCTCCGGCTACCCGTCCCGCGCCGAGTCCGAGCACGACGTGATCGAGAACTCGCACGCCTCCACGGTGCTCGGCTACGCCGACGGCCTGGCCAAGGCGAACGAGCTCCAGGGCCACGGCGACCGCCCGGTGGTCGCGGTGATCGGCGACGGCGCGCTCACCGGCGGCATGGCCTGGGAGGCGCTGAACAACATCGCCGACGCCAAGGACCGCCCGGTCGTCATCGTCGTCAACGACAACGAGCGCTCCTACTCCCCGACCATCGGCGGCCTGGCCAACCACCTCGCCACCCTGCGCACCACCCAGGGCTACGAGCGCTTCCTGACCTGGGGCAAGGAGGCGCTGCAGCGCACCCCCGTGGTCGGCCGGCCGGTGTTCGAGACCCTGCACGGTGCCAAGAAGGGCCTCAAGGACTTCATCGCCCCGCAGGGCATGTTCGAGGACCTCGGCCTCAAGTACATCGGCCCGATCGACGGCCACGACCTGAACGCCCTGGAGTCCGCCCTCACCAAGGCGCGCGGCTTCG
Organism: Kitasatospora albolonga; assembly: GCF_039535905.1. Taxonomy (GTDB): domain Bacteria; phylum Actinomycetota; class Actinomycetes; order Streptomycetales; family Streptomycetaceae; genus Kitasatospora; species Kitasatospora albolonga. The sequence continues at coordinate 100,491 of NZ_BAAAYB010000120.1, forward strand.
GCGGCCCGGTGATCGTGCACTGCCTCACCGAGAAGGGCCGCGGCTACCACGCCGCCGAGAACAACGACGAGGACCGCTTCCACGCGGTCGGCGTGATCCACCCCGAGACCGGCCTGCCGATCAAGAGCGCCGGCAAGGACTGGACCTCGGTCTTCGCCGAGGAGATGGTCGAGCTCGGCCGCGAGCGCCAGGACATCGTCGGCATCACCGCCGCGATGCTCCACCCGGTCGGCCTGGCCCCGTTCGCCGAGGCCTTCCCGGACCGGATCTTCGACGTCGGCATCGCCGAGCAGCACGCCGCCGTCTCGGCGGCCGGCCTGGCCACCGGTGGCCTGCACCCGGTCTTCGCGGTCTACGCGACCTTCCTCAACCGGGCCTTCGACCAGGTCCTGATGGACGTCGCCCTGCACAAGCTGGGCGTCACCTTCGTGCTCGACCGGGCCGGCGTCACCGGCACCGACGGCGCCTCCCACAACGGCATGTGGGACATGTCGATCTGCCAGGTCGTCCCCGGCCTGCGGCTCGCCGCCCCGCGCGACGCCGACCAGCTCCGCGCCCAGCTGCGCGAGGCGGTCGAGGTGGACGACGCGCCGACCGTGGTCCGCTACTCCAAGGGCACCGTCGGCCCGGCTGTCCCGGCGGTCGGCACGGTCGGCGGCATGGACGTGCTCCGCCGCGACGAGGACCCCGAGGTGCTGATCGTCTCGGTCGGCGCGATGGCCACCACCTGCCTGGCCGTCGCCGACCTGCTGGCCGAGCGCGGCATCGCCACCACCGTGGTCGACCCGCGCTGGGTCAAGCCGGTCGACCCGGCCCTGCCCGGCCTGGCCGCCGAGCACCGCCTGGTCGTCACGGTCGAGGACAACGGCCGGGCCGGCGGCGTCGGCTCGATGATCGCCCAGGCCCTGCGCGACGCCGAGGTCGACGTCCCGCTGCGCGACTTCGGCATCCCGCAGGAGTTCCTCGACCACGCCACCCGCGACCAGATCCTGGCCGAGATCGGCCTCACCGCCCCGGCCATCGCCACCAAGGTCGCCGACACCCTGGCCCGCTCGGGCGCCTCCGTCTGAGGTAGAGCGCGGGCGGGCAGCTCCGGAAGGCAGCGACCCAGGGGCGCGAGGAACTGCGCGCAGGGGAACGGCAGCACCTGCAACTGGCTGATGGTGGGTCAGTTGCAGGTGCGCCGCCTTCCGACCCGCGCAGTTCCTCGCGCCCCTGGTGGCGCAGCCCGAGCACCGGCGGGCGCTCCGCGTGCGCACTGTCCGAAAATAATCCGTCGCGCCCGCACAGTGCCGCGCGTCACACTTCTGTCGGATCGTCACATCGAATGGCCGGACCGGCACCGCCCCCGGCAGAGCCGCCCGGTAGGTTGTCCCTCGTGTCCGTTGCCCTGGCCCGTCAGTTCGCCGCCCTGACCGGGCGGCTGCCCGAGCGCGTCCGGACGGGCTACTGGACCAGACTGGTCCCGGTGCTCGCCGTACTGGCGACGGTCACGCACATCCCGTCCTTCCTCCGCCCCGTGTGGAGCCCGGACGAGGGCTACCTCGCCACCCAGGCCCGCATGCTGGCCGACGGCGGCGTCCTCTACGACACCGTGGTGGACCGCAAGCCGCCCCTGCTGCCCTGGCTGTACGAGGCCTGCTTCGCACTCTTCGGCTCGGCCTCGCTCTGGCCGCTCCGCACCCTGGCGATCGTCGCCCACCTGGTCACCGCGATCCTGCTGGCCTCGATCGCCCGCGGCCGCTGGGGCAACCGGGCCGGCGGCGCGGCCGGCGCGCTCTACCTCCTGGTCTCGATCGGCCTCTCCCCGGAGGACACCCAGGCGGCCACCTTCGAGGTCTTCATGCTGCCCGCGATGGTGGCCGCGTTCCGGTACGCCGAGCGCCGCCGCTGGCTGGCGGCCGGGATCGCGGTGGCGCTCTGCTCGCTGACCAAGCAGACCGGCGGGGCGGTGATGCTCCCGGTGCTCTGGATGCTGCTCCAGGACGCCCGGCTGCGCGGGGTGCGCTGGCAGCCGGCGCTGTTCAAGATCTGCTTCGGCTTCGCGCTGCCGATAACGCTGGTCGCGGTGATCCTCACCAATCCCAAGGGCTTCCTCTTCTGGGTGGTGACCGGCAGCGGCGACTACGCCTCGCTGGGCGGCGCCTGGCTCCAGATGACCGGCCGCGCGCTCGGCAACTCGGCCATCCTGCTGGCGGCCGGCCTCGGCTTCCTGGCCCCGGTCGGCCACCGCCTCTGGCTGAGGCTGCGTCACCGCGCGCTGCCCTCGCCCCGGGGCGAGGAGCACGGATCGAGCTCGGACCTCTGGGTCTGGCTGCTCTCCTCGGTGGTCGCGGTCTCCACCGGCTTCCACTTCTTCGGCCACTACTACCTGCAGCTGATGCCCCCGCTGGTGCTGCTGGGCACTGGCGCGGTGGCCACCTCGAAGATCCGCTGGAGGCCCGTGCTGGTCTACAGCTCGGTCGCCTCCTTCGCGTTCTGCGCCCTCGCGGTCTTCTGGCCCGGCCAGCGGATGGACCACACCAGCCAGGTCGCCAGCACCATCGCCGAGCAGACCACGGCCAAGGACACCGTGCTGGTCTGGGGCATGCACCCGGAGCTCTACTGGCTGGCCGACCGACGCCCCGTCACCCGCTACCTGACGGCCGGTTTCCTCACCAACTTCAGCGGCGGCAAGGACGGCAAGGACGTCGGCGAGCAGTACAGCATGGCCGACGCCTGGCAGACCTTCGACCAGGAGCTCGCCACCAAGGGCCTCCCCGAGATCGTCGTCGACGACTCCGGCCGCTCCCCGTACCAGCCCGTCCACATCCCGAAGATCGAGAACCTCCTCGACACCCGCTACGAGGTGGTCGGGGTCAACGCCGACACCGTGATCTACCGCCTCAAGCGCTAGCCCGCCGCTCGGGCGCCGTGAGCTCGGCGGCCACCGTGAGCAGTACGGCGGCGATCTCCAGGGCGCTCTCGCGGCGTTCGTCCGGGTCCTGGCCGGAGCGGGCGGAGCACTCGGCCAGGTGCAGCCGGGCGGCGGTGGCGAGGTCGCGTTCGACGGCGGCGACGCTCCGCCAGCGCTCCAGGAAGTCGTGCACCGGCACCAGGCTGTCGGCGCCGAGCGCCCGGGTGAACGCCTGGTCGCGTTCGCGCTCCAGCTCCAGCAGGCGGTAGGGGGCGACGGAGGTGATGACGGCCCGGATGGCGGCGAAGGAGGCGTCCTCCAGCGGGGCAGGTTCGGCGGGGGCTGTGACGGTGCTCATCGTTCTGGTCCTTGCGTGAGCGGGGCGGTGCCGACCGGCGGTGCGATCGCCGTGGCCAGGGCCGCCCACAGGGAGTTGGCCGGCGGGTACGGCAGCATGTCCTCGGCGTAGTACCACCAGAAGTGACCGCCCAGGTAGCGCGGTGCGGTGACCGGCAGGGTGTAGTAGTGGGTGAGCTGCTCGGCCTTGCGGTCCTCGGTGGCCCGCCGGTCGGCGAGGCCGATCTCGCCGAAGCCCACCCGCGCGTGCGGGAAGAGGCCGGCCAGTTCGGTGAAGACGGCGTTCCACTCGGCGAGCGGCGGGCGGTAGCCGTTGCAGTCGTCCTCGTAGTAGGAGACCAGCAGGACGTCCAGGCCGTCCCGGAGCTCCCGCGGCAGGTTGGCCCGGGCCCACGGCAGCATCTCGTGCCCGGGGTCCTCGGCGCAGCCGGGGTTGTAGTACAGGGTGAGGGCGGTCCGCCCGCCCGCCGCGACCACCTGGCGGTAGGCGTCGGTCACCTTGGCGCTGACCTGCTCGGCGGGGCCGAGCCAGCCGCCGTTGACCTCGTTGCCGACCTCCCAGAGGTCGATCTGCCCGCCGTAGGCGGCCAGCAGCGCGGCGGTGCGGTCGTGATGCTCCGTCAGGGAGGTGCCGGCCACGGCGGTGGAGTCCATCGGCAGGCCCATCAGGTAGCCGACGGGCCGCAGGGCGGCGACGGCCCCGGCGTAGTCGGCCGGGGCGGTGCCCGGGTCGAAGACGATCCGGGCGGTCGGACGCTGCGGCAGGTCGCGGAGCGAGGCGGTCAGTTGGGGCAGCCGGGAGACGTCGTCCAGGGTGACGCCGTACAGGGTGTCGGGCAGCGTCCGGGCCGGGGGAGCGGTGGTGACGGGCACCTCGGCGGGCATCCCTGCGGGGGTGGAGCAGCTGAGCAGCAGGCCGAGGCAGCTCACCGCGACGGTGAGGTGGCGACGGCCGCTGCGCATCGGAGGTGCTCCCTACTCGACGGTGACGGACTTGGCGAGGTTGCGGGGCTGGTCGACCTCGTGGCCCTTGGCGGTGGCCAGCTCGCAGGCGAAGACCTGGAGCGGGACGGTGGCCACCAGGGGCTGGAGGAGGCCGTGGGTGGCCGGGATGCGGATCAGGTGGTCCGCGTAGGGGGCGACGGCGTGGTCGCCCTCCTCGGCGATGACGATGGTGCGGGCGCCGCGGGCGCGGATCTCCTGGATGTTGGAGACGATCTTCTCGTGGAGCACCGAGTGCCCGCGCGGCGAGGGCACCACCACGATGACCGGCAGCCCGTCCTCGATCAGGGCGATCGGGCCGTGCTTGAGCTCGCCGGCCGCGAAGCCCTCGGCGTGCATGTACGCCAGCTCCTTGAGCTTCAAGGCCCCTTCCAGCGCCACCGGGTACCCGACGTGCCGGCCGAGGAAGAGCACCGCGTGCGCGTCGGCGAGCGAGCGGGCCAGGGCCCGTACCGGCTCCATGGTGTGCAGCACCCGGCCGACCTGGGCGGGCGCCGCGCAGAGCTGGCCGACCAGACCGGCCGGGTCCGGTGCGGTGCCCCGGACCTGTCCGAGGTGCAGGGCGATCAGGTAGCAGGCGACCAGCTGGGTGAGGAAGGCCTTGGTCGAGGCGACCGCCACCTCCGGCCCGGCGTGGGTGTAGAGCACCGCGTCGGACTCGCGGGGGATGGTGGAGCCGTTGGTGTTGCAGATCGCCAGTACCTTCGCGCCCTGCTCGCGCGCGTGCCGCAAGGCCATCAGGGTGTCCATCGTCTCGCCGGACTGCGAGATCGCGATCACCAGCGTCCGCCGGTCCAGGATCGGGTCCCGGTACCGGAACTCCGAGGCCACTTCCACCTCGCAGGGCAGACGCGTCCAGTGCTCGATGGCGTACTTGGCGATCGCCCCCGCGTGGTAGGCCGTGCCGCAGGCGACGATCACCACCTTCTCCACCGGGCCCAGTTCCAGGGCCAGTTCACCCATCGTCAGCTGTCCGTCGGTGCCGATCCGCCCGAGCAGGGTGTCCGCCACCGCCTTCGGCTGCTCGGCGATCTCCTTCAGCATGAAGTAGTCGTAGCCCCCCTTCTCCGCCGCCGAGGCGTCCCAGTCCACGTGGTACTCCCGCACCACCGCCGGCCGCCCCTGGAAGTCCGTCACCGACACCCCGTCGGCCCGCAGCTCCACCACCTGGTCCTGCCCCAGCTCCACCGCCTCCCGCGTGAACGCGATGAACGCCGCCACGTCCGAGGCCAGGAAGTTCTCCCCCGCACCCCTACCGACGACGAGCGGAGAGTTCCGCCGTGCACCCACCACCACACCCGGCTGGTCCGCGTGCACCGCCACCAGCGTGAACGCACCCTCCAGACGCCGGCACACCACCCGCATCGCCTCGGCCAGATCCCCCGCGAACACCTCCCCCAACAGATGCGCCACCACCTCGGTGTCCGTCTCCGAGCGCAACACGTGCCCGCGGGCGGCCAGTTCGGAGCGGAGGGCGGCGAAGTTCTCGATGATCCCGTTGTGCACCACCGCCACCCGCCGGTCGTCGTCCAGGTGCGGATGCGCGTTCAGGTCCGTCGGACCGCCGTGCGTCGCCCACCGGGTGTGACCGATGCCGACCGCGGCCTCCGGCAGCGGGTCGTCGGCCAGGGCCTTGCGCAGGTTGACCAGCTTCCCGGCCCGCTTGCCGGTGGCCAGCCCGCCCGCCGCCTGGACGGTGATCCCGGCCGAGTCGTACCCCCGGTACTCCAGCCGCTCCAGCCCGTCCAGGACGACGTCCAGGGCCGCGCGTCCCCCTGTGTAACCCACGATTCCGCACATCGGAACCAGAGCCTCTCGGTAAAAGGGTCCCGGTCGCCGGCCCGGACGAGCGGGCCGGCAACCGGGCTGGTGCTCCGTCAGGGAGCGAGGACGGTGGCGGGGGAGGCGAAGGTGTAGCCGAGCGCCTTGATCCCGTTGACGGTCTGCTGAAGGGCGCTCAGACCGTAGGACGGGTGGTAGAAGAAGCTGGCGTAGCCGTCCCGCACCACCAGGTTCAGCTTGGCCGAGTTGATCATGTCGGCCGGCAGCCTGGGCGGGTTGTTGTTGGACATCTCGGGCTCGTAGTTGCCGAGGTTCTCCGGCAGCACGGTCTCGCCGTAGACGTCCCGCACGGGGTACGGGAAGAACTGGCCGATGATCATCGAGTAGTCGATCGGCTTGCCGCTGAGCACGCCGCCGAAGTACAGCGAGCGCTCGTAGCGGGCGGCGAACCGCGGTTCGAGGGCCCGGTAGTCGACGGCGGAGCCGGCGTAGTGCGGGAACTCGAAGATGGTCGGCACCGGCAGGCCGGAGAGGGTGAACTCCAGGGCGGCCGAGTTGATCCGGTTCAGCGCGTAGGTGCTGGAGTCGTTGGGCACGGGGCCCTGGTGGATGACCCAGTCGGTGTTCTGGCACGGGGCCCGGAACTGGTACGGCGGGTACTGGGTCACCGAGCACTGGGCCCGGTAGAACTCGAAGTCGTCACCGCTGACGCCGTCGTACGGGTTGGCGATGTTCGAGTACTGGTGCGTGTAGCCGTGCATGAGCATCGTGCCGCCGTTGTTGATCAGCGACCTGATCGCCGTGATCATCGCGGGCGTCCGGGAGAGCCGGATGGTCTCCGCCCGGCCGTTGTTGTAGGTGCCCTTGGGGTCGGTGTAGACCGGGATGACGCCGAAGCTGAACGGGATGTTCTGCGACTTCAGCCACTGGCCCATCGCGGTCAGCGCGACCGGGTCGTCGGCGGGGCTGATGTCCTCCAACCGCACCATCGCCCGGTGCCGCTCGGCGGTCTGGGGCGCGAGGGCGTCGAAGAGCAGGTCGCTGAAGATCATCACCCGGTCGTTGGCGCTCACGTAGGAGAACGGGACGTCGCCGATGTAGGTGAGGTTGTTCGAGCGGACCGCCCACGGGACGGTGGCCCCGGTGGAGTCGGTGGAGGAGGCGAGCACGTTCACCTTCGCCGGGTCGGTGATGGTCTCGCCCAGCACGCCGCCGCCGTTCAGCGGGTCACGGCTGAGCTGCTGGCCCTTGTAGCCGACCGAGGTGATCGAGTTGTAGTTGAAGTAGGAGTTGGTCGGGTCCCAGCCGTAGGCGGCCGAGAAGTTCGCGGGGCCGACCTGGTTGGCCAGGTTCCAGATGTTGTCGTAGAGCCAGATCACCGGCTTGGTCGTGCTGGTCACGTCCGTGTAGAAGGAGGTGGGGATGCCGTCCGGGATCGGCTGGCCGTTGGTGTCGGGGGCCCCGTAGTAGGTGGAGCCGAAGTAGACCGTGGCCGAGTAGTTGTTGACCTCACCGGGCTGGTACTGGGAGACCGGCTTCGGCGTCACGCTGCCGAAGTGGCCGGCCAGGTTGGCGGTGGTCATCGCGTACAGCTCGCCCAGGTGTCCGTACGGGCCGGCGGTGTCGTAGAGCACCAGCGTGCTCTTGCCGGTGTTCGGCGGCGGGTTGGCCGGGGCCTGGGCCAGGGCCTGCGGGAGGGCCTGGAGTTCGGTGGCCTTCTTCAGCTTCTGATGGGGATTCAGCTTCCGGTTCTTGTCGGCCTTCTTCTGTTCGGCACCGAAGGCGGCACCGAGGTCGGTCGGACCGCGGTCCTGTTTCTTGGACTCCTGGGACTTCTTCTGGTCGGGCGGCGCTTTCGCGGAAGCGGAGTCGACCGGGAGGAATCCCACGCTGAGGACGAGGGCGAGTGCCCCCACGATCGTCGTCCGGCCCCGCTTACGGCTCATTGAATGCACAGGCATGACAGCCCCTGGCGATGTGTGTTCAAGCCATGGATACGGGAATGCCCGGCGGCGTTCTCTCCCGGCGTCTCTACACAGAAGGCCGGCTGGCGCGCGGAACGGCACCGTAGAACCGGCCTGGAGTCGCGGGGATCTGGCGCTGACGCGACGTCAACACCGTCCAGCCGCAGCACAGGCGGTACACCCGACACTGGCACCGGCGCGGGTGGGTGTCAATCCCTTCCCGCGAGTAGCAAAGGATGGAATTCATTCATTGAAGGTCCACCCCACCCGTGTTAAATTGTTCGTGAAAGTCCCCATGGGGCGCGCGAAGATCCGAGTCGGCAGACGGTCGCCTTTCCCGGCTCGGGGAGTGAATGGCGAGACCGACCCCTCCACCGCGAGCGCGAGAGCCGTGTCATCGGCCGGCATCCGGTCGCATTCCGCCGGGGTTGATCTCCCATGTACGTGAACTGCGGAGCCAGCAGCGGAGTCTGCTTCAGTGCGGCGTCCGTCCTGCCCTCCGGCGCCTCCGGGTCCGAACTGGCCCGGCTGCTGCTGGAGATCGCCGGTGCCGGCTTCGGCCTGTACGTCGTGGTCGGCCTGCTCCTGCTGCTGTACGGCCTGGTGGTCCGCCACCGCCGTTCCCGGCAGGGCCCGGCCGAGCCCCACGCGGTGCCCTCCGAGGTCGCCGGGGCCACCGCCGTCCGGCGGGGTGCGTCGTGCTGACGGCCGTCCTGCTCGGACTCTCCACCGCCGTCATCGTGACGGCGCTGGCGTACAACACCGGGATGTTCGTGCTGTCCCGGCGGGTCGTCCGGCCCACAGCGACGGACGACCCGCACCGCCGGCGGTACGTCTTCCTGCTCGCCTGCCTCAACGAGGAGCGGGTGCTGGCCGAGAGCCTGCGCCGGCTGATGTCCCTGCCCCGGCAGGACGTGCTGGTGCTGGTGGTCGACGACGCCTCGGACGACCGCACCGCCGAGATCGTCCGCGCCGCGGACCCGTCCCGGGTGCTGCTGCACCAGCGGCACCTGCCGAACGCCCGCCGCGGCAAGGGCGCGGCGCTCAACGACGGCCTGCGGCACCTGGGTTCGTCCGGCCTGCTGGCCGGCACCGACCCCGAGGACGTGGTGGTCTGCGTGCTGGACGCCGACGGCCGGCTGGAGCCGGGCGCGGTCGACCAGGCCGACCGGTTCTTCGACGACCCGGCCACCGGCGCCGTCCAGATCGGCGTGCGGATGTACAACCGCGAGGACCGGCTGCTCTGCCGGATGCAGGACATGGAGTTCGTCGTCTACACCGACGTCTTCCAGTCCGGGCGCCGCCACATCGGCAGCGTCGGGATGGGCGGGAACGGGCAGTTCATGCGCCTCAGCGCGCTGCGCTCGCTCGGCCCCGAGCCCTGGAGCGACCGCCTCACCGAGGACCTCGACCTGGGCATCCGGCTGCTCGCGGCCGGCTGGCGCAACGAGTACTGCGCCACCGCCGCCGTGCACCAGCAGGCCGTGCTCGCGGTCCGCCCGCTGGTCCGCCAGCGCTCCCGCTGGTTCCAGGGCCACATCCAGGCCACCCGGCTGGTCCCGATGGTGCTCCGGGAGATCCCCGGCCGGGCCGCCGCGGACCTGGTCTACCACCTCTCCAGCCCGGCCCTGCTGCTGCTCACCTCGCTGCTCCCGCTGGCCTTCCTGGCCGGAGCCGTCGGCTTCCTCACCGACTCCCTCGCGGCGGGCCACAGCACCTTCTCGCCCTACTGGCTGATCCCGCTGTACCTGCTCGCCTTCGCCCCCGCCTACGCCTACGCGCACGTGTACCGGCAGCGGGAGGGCGAACTCGGCTGGTGGCGCTGCCTCCTGCTGGCCCACCTCTTCGTCGGCTACGGCTACCTCTGGTTCGCCGCCGGCTGGTGGGCCGTCGGCCGCACCGTCCGAGGCCGCACCGGCTGGCTGAAGACCGCCCGGACCTGACCCCGCGTCAGCGGCTGGTCCCCCCGGGCACCCCCTCTGTCCGACGCGTCGCGCCGTGCTCCCGCCGGAGCCGGCCGGCCCGTGCCTTCCGCTGCCCAAGTAGGTCACCATGTCCGAACCGCTGCACGTCAACGGCTCCCACCGGCCCAACGGCTCGGCCCCGCTCGACGGCCCGGCCCCGCTCAACGGCTCCGCCCCGCTCAACGGCTCGGCCCGGCCGGCGGGCTCCCCCCGGCTGCGTGCCGCGGTGGTGCTCGGCACCCGGCCCGAGGCGGTCAAGCTCGCTCCCGTGGTCCGGGCCCTGGACGCCTCGCCCCACTTCGAACCGGTGCTGGTCAACACCGGCCAGCACCGCGAGATGCTCGAACCCATGCTCCACCGGCTGCACCTGACGGCCCGTCACAGCCTCGACGTGATGCGCGACAGACAGCAGCTCTCCGCGCTCACCGCCCGCCTGGTCGACGGCCTCGGCGAGGTGCTGCGCCACGAGGAGCCCGACCTGGTGATCGTGCAGGGCGACACCTCCAGCACCCTGTGCGGGGCGCTGGCCGCCTTCTACGAACGGATCCCGGTCGCCCACGTGGAGGCCGGGCTGCGCAGCGGCGTGCTGGACGACCCCTTCCCGGAGGAGCTCAACCGGCGCCTGGTCTCCACCATGACCCGCTGGCACTTCGCCCCCACCGAGCGGGCCGCCCACCGGCTGCGGGCCGAGGGCGTGCCGCCCGACGCGGTGCACGTCACCGGCAACACCGTGATCGACAACCTGCTCTGGGTGCGCCGCCGCCACGTCGGCCGCTCCGCCTTCCGCACCGGCCGGCGCGGCGTGCTGGTCACCCTGCACCGCCGGGAGAACCAGGGCGACCGGATGCGGATGATGGCCGCCACCCTGCAGCGGCTGGCCCGGCGCGGCGACGTGGAGATCCTGCTCCCGGTGCACCGCAGCCCCGCCGTCCGGGACGTGCTGGAGTCCGCGCTCGGCCACGAGCCGCACGTCACCCTCACCGGGCCGCTGGACTACTTCGACTTCACCGCCTCGCTGGCCGCCTGCGAACTGGTGCTCACCGACTCCGGCGGGGTCCAGGAGGAGGCGCCCAGCCTCGACAAGCCGGTGCTGGTCCTGCGCACCACCACCGAACGCCCCGAGGTGGTCACGGCCGGCGCGGCCCGCCTGGTCGGCGTCGAGCCCGACGCCATCCACGCCGCCGCCAACGCGCTGCTGGACGACCCGGCCGACTACCAGGGCATGGCCGCCGCCCCCAGCCCCTTCGGCGACGGCTACGCCGCCCGGCGGATCGTCGAGCGGCTGACCCAGGACTGCGTCGGACCGCTGCCCCACCAACTGCAGCCCGACGTCTCGCTGGTGGACTGGTGACCGTGACCACCGGCCAGCCGCCGGTCCGCGCGGCCGGCCCCGCCCCGCCCGGCCGGCCGCCCGGCCGGCCGAGCGGCCTGCGGACGGCCCTGGTCGCCGTGCTGCTCGCGCTGGCCGCCGTCGCCACCGCCGTGCTGGCCGGCCCGGCCCGGCCCGGCTTCACCACCTGGCCGGAGGGCTCGGTGCACGGGCCGTGGGTCGCGGTCTTCAACGGCGAGGGCACCGTCGGGGCCCGGGGCGACCTGCTGGTCCTGGCCCCGCGCCCGGCCACCGTCCCGGACGAGACGCACGCCGCCCTGGTGGTCTCCACCGAGACCCGCTCCGACCTCACCCTGAGCCTGGGCGTGCGCACCGCCGAGCAGCTGCGCACCCCGACCCCCAACACCTGGGAGACGGCCTGGGTGGTCTGGCACTACACCGACCCCCGGCACTTCTACTACCTGGCCCTCAAGCCCACCGGCTGGGAGCTCGGCAAGGAGGACCCGGCCTACCCGGGCCACCAGCGCTTCCTGGCCACCGGCCCGCCGCAGTACCCGGTCGGCCGCTGGCACACGGTGGAGGTCCGCCAGCGCGGCGACACCGTCACGGTGCTGGTCGACCGCCACCGGCTGGTCACCTTCACCGACACCGAACGCCCCTACCCGGAAGGCAGGTACGGCCTCTACACCGAGGACGCCCGGGCCGAGTTCCGCCACGTGGTGGCCGGCTAGAGCCGGTCGGACAGAGCCGGTCGGACGGGCTCCGGGAACGCCGAAGGGCGGCACCCCCCCCGCACAGGGGTGCCGCCCGACGGTGCGTCAGGACGTGCTGACTACTCCGGGACCGAAGCCAGGCCGGGAGCCAGGAACTTCTTGCCGTTGACCCGCTCGGAGACGCCCTCGCGGTCCAGGTACGGGGTGATCCCGCCCAGGTGGAACGGCCAGCCGGCGCCGGTGATCATGCACAGGTCGATGTCCTGCGCCTCGCCGACGACGCCCTCGTCCAGCATCAGGCCGATCTCCTGCGCGACGGCCTCCAGGGCGCGGGCGCGCACCTGCTCCTCCGTCAGGACGGAGTCGCCGAAGGTCAGCAGTTCCAGGACCTCGGGGTCGAGGACCTGCTTGCCGTCCTCCCAGACGTAGAAGCCGCGCTTGCCGGCCTTGACCACCCGGCCGAGGTTCTCGGAGACCGAGAACCGCTCCGGGAAGGCGCCGTGCAGGGTCTCCGACACGTGCAGGGCGATGGCCGGGCCGACCAGCTCCAGCAGCGCGATCGGGGACATCGGCAGGCCGAGCGGCTTGACCGCGGCCTCGACCGTCTCGAACGAGGTGCCCTCGTCGATGATCCCCTGGATCTCGCCCATGAAGCGGGTCAGGATGCGGTTCACCACGAACGCCGGGGCGTCCTTGGTCAGCACCGCGGTCTTCTTCAGCTTCTTGGCGACCGCGAAGGCGGTGGCCAGCGAGCCGTCGTCGGTCTTCTCGGCCCGGACGATCTCCAGCAGCGGGAGGATCGCGACCGGGTTGAAGAAGTGGAAGCCGACCACGCGCTCCGGGTGCTGGAGCTTGGAGGCCATCTCGGAGACCGAGAGCGAGGAGGTGTTGGTGGCCAGGATGGTGGTCGGCGAGACCACCGCCTCCAGCTCCGCCAGCACGTTCTGCTTGACGCCCATCTCCTCGAACACGGCCTCGATCACGAAGTCCGCGTCGCCGAAGGCCACGGCCTTGTCCAGGTGACCGGTGACCAGGCCCTTGAGCTTGTTGGCCTTGTCGTTGCCGATCCGGCCCTTGCCGAGCAGCTTGTCGATCTCGGCGTGGACGTAGCCCACGCCCTTGTCGATCCGTTCCTGGTCGATGTCGGTCAGGACGACCGGCACCTCCATCCGGCGGGCGAACAGCAGGGCCAGCTGAGAGGCCATCAGACCGGCGCCGACGACACCGATCTTGGAGACCGGACGGGCCAGCGACTTGTCCGGCGCGCCGAACGGGCGCTTGGCCCGGCGCTGCACCAGGTTGAAGGCGTACAGGCCGCTGCGCAGCTCGCCGCTCATGATCAGGTCGGCCAGCGCCGCGTCCTCGGCGTCGAAGCCGGCCTGCAGGTCCGCGCTGTTAGAAATACCAGTCTTGACCTGCTGGATGATGTCCAGCGCCTTGTAGGCGGCCGGCGCGGCGCCGCTCACCTTGGCGTCGGCGACCCAGCGGCCCCAGGTGACGGCGTCGTCCCAGGCCTTGCCCCGGTCGAACTCCTCGCGCTCGACGACCACGTCGCCGTTGAGGACCTTGGCGGCCCAGCCCAGGGACTGCTCCAGGAAGTCGGCCGGCTCGAAGATCGCGTCCGCGATGCCGAGCTCGAACACCTCCTTGCCCTTGAGCTGCTTGTTCTGCGCCATCGAGTTCTCGACGATGACCTTGACGGCCTTCTGCGGGCCGATCAGGTTCGGCAGCAGGGTGCAGCCGCCCCAGCCGGGGACCAGGCCGAGGAAGACCTCGGGCAGCGAGAACGCCGGGACGCCCGAGCTGACGGTGCGGTAGGTGGCGTGCAGGCCGACCTCGACACCGCCGCCCATGGCCGCGCCGTTGTAGAACGCGAAGGTCGGGACCGGCAGCGCGGCGATCCGCTTGAAGACGTCGTGGCCGCCCTTGCCGATGGCCAGCGCGTCGCTGTGCTCCTTGAGCACCTCGACGCCCTTGAGGTCGGCGCCGACCGCGAAGATGAACGGCTTGCCGGTGATCGCGACGGCCTTGACCGCGCCCTCGGCGGCCTCCGCCTCGACCTGGTCCAGCGCCTCGGACAGCTTGGCCAGCGAGCCCGGGCCGAAGGTGGTCGGCTTGGTGTGGTCGAAGCCGTTGTCCAGGGTGATCAGCGCGATCCGCCCGGCGCCGTACGGCAGCTCCAGGTGGCGCACGTGGGCGGTGGTGACGACCTCGCCGGGGAACAGCTCGGCGGCGCGCTTCAGCAGCTCAGTGGTGCTCATGGTCACTTACCACCCTCGAAGTGCGGGTTCTCCCAGATGATGGTGCCGCCCATGCCGAAGCCGATGCACATGGTGGTCAGGCCGTACCGGACGTCCGGGCGCTGCTCGAAGCGGCGGGCCAGCTGGTTCATCAGGCGCACGCCCGAGGAGGCCAGCGGGTGGCCGAACGCGATGGCGCCGCCGTACGGGTTGACCCGCTCGTCGTCGTCCGCGATGCCGTAGTGGTCCAGGAAGGCCAGCACCTGGACGGCGAAGGCCTCGTTGACCTCGAAGGCCTGGATGTCGTCGATCGTCAGACCGGCCTTGGCCAGCGCCTTCTCGGTCGCCGGCACCGGGCCGATGCCCATGACCTCGGGCTCGACGCCCGCGAAGGCGAAGCTCACCAGGCGCATCTTGACCGGCAGGCCGAGCTCCTCGGCGACGTCCTCGGCCGCCAGCAGGGAGGCGGTGGCACCGTCGTTCAGACCGGCCGAGTTGCCCGCGGTGATGTTGCCGTGCGGACGGAACGGGGTCTTGAGACCGGCCAGGCTCTCCATGGTGGTGCCCGGGCGCATCGGCTCGTCGGTGGTGGCCAGGCCCCAACCGGTCTCGCCGATCTCGGAGTTGGTGTTGCGGATCGCGATCGGCACCAGGTCCGGCTGGATGTCGCCGTTGACGTAGGCCTTGGCGGCCTTCTCCTGGGAGCGGACGGCGTAGGCGTCGCAACGCTCCTTGGTGATGTGCGGGAACCGGTCGTGCAGGTTCTCCGCCGTCATCCCCATGAACAGCGCCGACTCGTCGACCAGCTTCTCCGAGACGAAGCGCGGGTTCGGGTCCACGCCCTCGCCCATCGGGTGCCGGCCCATGTGCTCCACGCCACCCGCGACGACGATGTCGTACGCGCCGAAGGCGATGCCGCCCGCGGTGGTGGTGACGGCGGTCAGCGCACCGGCGCACATGCGGTCGATCGCGTAGCCCGGGACGGACTTCGGCAGGCCGGCGAGCAGCGCGGCGGTGCGGCCGATGGTCAGGCCCTGGTCGCCGATCTGGGTCGTGGCCGCGATGGCGACCTCGTCGATCCGCTCGGTCGGCAGGTTCGGGTTGCGGCGCACGAGCTCACGGATGCACTTGACGACCAGGTCGTCGGCGCGGGTCTCGTGGTAGATGCCCTTCGGGCCGGCCTTGCCGAACGGGGTGCGGACGCCATCGACGAAGACGACGTCCCTCGAGGTACGAGGCACGGGGCTCTCCTCCAGGGGACACGACAGGTGGGTGCAGACCTCGACCCACGACGGGGAGGCGGCGCTGCTTCACCGGCCATGCTACCCGCCGGTAACTACCTTGCCCATAGCCCCACGGCATGTGTCCTCGCTCACGGTCAGTTGCAAGCGCTCAGGGGCGCGAGGAACTGCGCGAGGCGGAAGGCGGCTCACCTGCAACTGACCCGTCGTCAGCCAGTTGCAGGTGCTGCCGTTCCCCTGCGCGCAGTTCCTCGCGCCCCTGAGCGCTTGCAACTGGGCCTCGTGTCTAGGCCTCGGGGGCGGCCACCTTGGCTTCGGCGAAGGCCTTGGCGACGGCCGCGCCGATCACCTCGGTCTGCCACTTGCGGGCGCCGAGGCGGCGGAAGGCCGCGATGACCGAGTCGGTGTCGGCGGGGACCGGGGGCTCCCAGGAGACGC
The DNA here is from genome assembly GCF_039535905.1 of Kitasatospora albolonga. GTDB lineage: Bacteria > Actinomycetota > Actinomycetes > Streptomycetales > Streptomycetaceae > Kitasatospora > Kitasatospora albolonga. Next base: position 116,418 of record NZ_BAAAYB010000120.1, read on the forward strand.
GGCGGACCAGGTCCGGGGTGATCAGGTTCTCGGCCGGCAGGTGGTGCTGCTCGGCCAGCGCCGTGACGGCGGCCCGCGCCCCGGAGAGCCGGGCGGCGGCCAGCGGGTCCTTCTCCGCCCAGGCGCGCGGCGGCGGCGGCCCGTCGTGCGGCGCGGTGGCCGGCGGCAGCTCGTTCTCCGGGATCTCCCGGGCCCGCTGCAACGCGGCCAGCCAGAGGTCCAACTGACGGCGGTTCACCCGGGGGCCGAAGCCCTGCACGGCCTGCAGCGCCGGAGCGTTCAGCGGCATGGCGAGCGCGGCGTTGACGATCGCCGCGTCGGAGAGCACCCGGCCCGGCGAGACGTCCCGGTCGCGGGCGGCCTGGTCGCGGGCCAGCCAGAGCTCGCGGACGGCGGCCAGCTGCCGGCGGCGGCGGACCTTGTGCAGCTGGGAGGTGCGGCGCCAGGGGTCGGTGCGCGGCGCCGGACGCGGCGCGGCGGCGATGGCGGCGAACTCCTCGCGGGCCCACTCGAGCTTGCCCTGGCCGTCCAGCTCCCGTTCGAGTGCGTCGCGCAGCTCGACCAGCACCTCGACGTCCAGAGCGGCGTACCGCAGCCACGGCTCGGGCAGCGGGCGGGTGGACCAGTCCACCGCCGAGTGCTCCTTGGCCAGCGACAGCCCGAGCACGCTCTCCGTCATCGGGCCGAGGCCGACCCGGGGGAACCCGGCGATCCGGCCGGCCAGCTCGGTGTCGAAGAGGACCTTCGGCCTCATCCCGACCTCGGCCAGGCAGGGCAGGTCCTGGGTGGCCGCGTGCACGACCCACTCGGTGTCGGCGAGGGCCTCGCCGAGCGCGGAGAGGTCGGGGCAGGCGATCGGGTCGATCAGTGCCGTGCCGGAGCCCGCGCGGCGGAGCTGGATCAGGTACGCGCGCTGGCCGTAGCGGTAGCCGGAGGCCCGCTCGGCGTCGACGGCGACCGGGCCGGTGCCCGCCTCGAAGGCGGCGACGGTCGCGGCGAGCGCGGTCTCGTCGGCCACCACGGGTGGGAGCCCCTCCCTCGGCTCGAGGAGCGGGACCGGGGCTGTCTCTTCTGGGGTGGCTACGGCGTCGGTCACCCACCAAGGGTACGACGCCCTCCGCATACCCGGAGGTGGTGAGGACCAAGGTGATGCCTCTGGGGGCGCGGGGCTCCGCCGATGTGCGGCTCCGCCGCGGGGCGCGAATCGGAAGGCGGCTCACCTGTAACTGAAGGCACGTCAGCCGGTTGCAGGTGCTGCCTTTCCACTGCGCGCAGTTCCCCGCGCCCCTGCGGGGCGCTTCCTGCCTCCCCTGAACAACGAGAGGGGCCCGGAGGGGAAACGTTCCTCCGGGCCCCGAGCTGGGGTGATGGGGGTGACGGGGCGTCAGTGGATGATGCCGGTGCGGAGGGCGACGGCGACCATGCCGGCCCGGTCGCCGGTGCCGAGCTTGCGGGCGATCCGGGCCAGGTGGCTCTTCACGGTGAGGGCGGAGAGCCCCATCGCGACGCCGATCGCCTTGTTGGACTGGCCCTCGGCGACGAGCCGGAGCACCTCGACCTCGCGCCCGGACAGCTCCCGGTAGGTGGTCGGCTGCACGCCCGGCGCACCGGGAGCGCCCGGAGCCCCGTGCGGCGCACCCGCCGCACCCGGCATCCCGGGCATCCCCGGCCGCCGCATCCGCCCGGCGAGACCGCCGGCGCCGATCGGCAGCCCGGGGCGGCCCGGCATGGCGAGGTTGGTGCGGGTGCCGGTGACGACGTACCCCTTCACGCCGCCCGCGAGGGCGGAGCGGACCGCGCCGATGTCGTCGGCGGCGGACAGGGCCAGGCCGTTGGGCCAGCCCGCGGCGCGGGTCTCGGCGAGGATGGTGAGGCCGGAGCCGTCGGGGAGGTGGACGTCGGCGACGCAGATGTCGCGGGGGGTGGAGACCCGGGGGCGGGCCTCGGCGATCGAGGAGACCTCGATGACGTCACGGACACCGAGCGCCCACAGGTGCCGGGTGACGGTGTTCCGGACGCGGGGGTCGGCGATGACCACCATGGCGGTGGGCTTCGTCGGACGGTAGGCGACCACGCTTGCGGGGTGTTCGAGAAGGACCGACACCGTGCCTCCTGGGGGAGTGGCGGAGGCCAGCTCCTGGTCGCCGCCTCTGGCCGATGGGGGCGCTCGGAGTGTTCCGCGTTTGGAAAGGGTCACAGACACCTTCGGCATCAACCGTGCCCGGCTTTAGCGAAAGATCACGATCTAGTGAGTAACAATACGGACAAATCGCGCAGGTGACTGATGCGACATGCCCTGAAATCGCACAGGACGCGACATGTTCGGGACCTGTCCGGGCGGATTCGGACGGTCAATTGACAGCAGGCAGCAGGGGATTCACTCTGCGTCAGCCCTGGGGGTGGTGCTGCGCCGACGAACGACGGCGACCGGTCAGTGGGAGCGCGGGCGTCGCCGGGCGGGCATCGGGACCACTCCGCCGAGTGACGGGGCGTCGGGCAGCGGCAGCGGCGCGGGGGAGGCCGGAGGCAGGCCGGCGCAGCCGCAGAGCAGGTCGGCCCAGGCCGCGAGGTGCCGCTCGAAGCGGCCGTCGGCCGGGGTCCAGGAGGCCCGGACCTCGATCTCGGTGGAGGTCTCCCGGTCGGCGAGCGCGCCGAAGTACTGGGAGATGCCCCGGGTCACGGTGCCGCCGGCCTCGGCGTGGGCGGCGCCGTGGGCGTACAGCGCGTCGGTCAGCCAGGCCCAGCCGACCTCGGAGAGCATCGGGTCGTCGGCCATCTCGGGTTCGAGCTCGGCCCTGGTCAGCGAGACGAGGCGGAACTCGCCGCGCCAGGCCTCCTGTCCGGCCGGGTCGTACAGCAGCACCAGCCGTCCGTCGGCCAGTTCCTCGCCGTCCACCTCGACGGTCGCGGTCAGCGCGTACGCGAACGGGGCCATCCGCTTCGGTGCCGGTGCGGGGGAGAGCTGCACCTCGGGGCGCAGCCGCGCGCCCGCCAGGGCCTCCACCGCAGCACGGAACTCCACCGGAGCCGACTCCTTGCCTGTACCGCCACCCTGCGCTGGGTGCCCGCCGACCGCTGCCATGACCGAGAGCCTAGGTCGGGCGGGCCCGTTGGCCGAGTCATTTCGGCCGGTGTGGCGTGACGGTTGTCGGACTGTTCGTCAGCTGACACCTGGTGCGCCGTCCCGGCGTGTCCGTTTCGTGCGAACCGACGACCTCCGGCGGACGGCCGGGGCCGGGCAGCGTGCGAAGATTCGGGGTGTGAGTGAGACAACCGCTGCCCAGTCCGGTCAGGCCGCCGCGCACCGAGGCGCCGCGTACGACTCCGCCTTCCTCCGCGCCGCCCGCCGCGAGCCGGTGCCGCACACGCCGGTCTGGTTCATGCGTCAGGCCGGGCGCTCGCTGCCCGAGTACCTGAAGGTGCGCGAGGGCATCCCGATGCTCGACTCCTGCATGCGGCCCGAGCTGGTCAAGGAGATCACCCTCCAGCCGGTGCGCCGTCACAAGGTCGACGCGGCGATCTTCTTCAGCGACATCGTGGTGCCGCTTAAGGCGGTCGGCATCGACGTGGACATCAAGCCCGGCGTCGGCCCGGTGATCGCGGACCCGATCCGCACCGCCGCGGACCTGGAGCGGCTGCGCCCGCTGGAGCCGGACGACATGCCGTACATCACCGAGGCGGTCGGCCTGCTGGTGGACGAGCTGGGTTCCACCCCGCTGATCGGCTTCGCCGGGGCGCCGTTCACCCTGGCCAGCTACCTGGTCGAGGGCGGTCCGTCGAAGAGCCACGAGAAGACCAAGGCCATGATGTACGGCGCCCCGGAGCTGTGGGCCGGGCTGGTGGACCGCCTCGCCGACATCACCGCCGCCTTCCTCAAGATCCAGATCGAGGCCGGCGCCTCGGCCGTCCAGCTCTTCGACTCCTGGGTCGGCGCGCTCGCCCCGGACGACTACCGCCGCTCGGTGATGCCGGCCAGCACCAAGGTGTTCGACGCGGTGGCCGGCTACGGCGTGCCGCGGATCCACTTCGGCGTCGGCACCGGCGAGCTGCTCGGCCTGCTCGGCCAGGCCGGCGCGGACGTGGTCGGCGTCGACTGGCGGGTGCCGCTGAACGTGGCCGCCGAGCGGGTCGGCCCCGGCAAGGCGCTCCAGGGCAACCTCGACCCGGCTGTCCTCTACGCCCCGACCTCCGTGGTGGAGACCAAGGCCCGCGAGGTGCTGCACGCCGCCCAGGCGATCGGCGGCGACACCGGCCACATCTTCAACCTGGGCCACGGCGTGATGCCGAGCATGGACCCGGACGCGCTCAGCCGCCTGGTCGCCTTCGTGCACGAGGCCAGCCAGCGCTGACCCCTCCGTACGGCGTGACCCGCCTGACGGCCCGACCCCCGTGACGGGCCGTCAGGCGGGAGCTCACTCCTCGCCCGGCTCCCGCGCGGGCGGAGCCGAGGCGGTCGGGGTCGAGGCGGTCGGGGCCGACCACGGGTCCTCGTCCGGACGCGGCGGCAGGGCGGAGGGCCGCACGGCGGGTCGCCTCCCGGCCGCCCGACGGCGCAGCAGCAGGCCCAGGTAGCCGAGCGGGCCCAGCACCAGCAGGAACGGCGCCAGCGCGGCCAGCACCATCAGCAGGCCCTTCACCACCGCCACCAGGGCGTCCCAGCCGCCACCCAGCGCGCCGCCGACGCTGCCCCAGAAGCCCTTCTCCTCCTTCGTCTTCACCGGCTCCGGTGCCTTCGCCGGTGTGACGACCTGGAGCGTGATGGTGGAGAGCGAGGTGCGCGCCGAGAGCTCCTGCTGCCGCCGCTGGAGCGACTCCAGATCGGCCTCGCGGCGGTTGAGCTCGCTCTCCAGCGAGACGATCTCGGCCAGCGACTTGGCGTCCGCCATCAGCCTGCGCACCCGGTCCACGCTCGCCTGCTGGGTCTTGATCCGGCTCTCCACGTCCACCACCTGCTGGGTGAGGTCGTCGGCCTGGCTGCTGCGCGAGAGCACCTCGCCCAGCCCGGCCAGCCGGTCCAGCGTCTGCTGGTACGCGGCCGAGGGCACCTTGAGGGTCAGCCGGGCGTCGGTCGGCGTGCCGTCGGCGGACTTGCCGCCGCCCAGCTGCTCCCCGGCCACGTAGCCGCCGCCCGAGGTCGCCATGGTGCGCGCCTCGTCCAGGACCTTGGTCATCTCCTTGGTGCGGAGCGAGAGTTGGGCGGTGTAGGCGATCAGGCGCGGTGCCGACGCCTCCTGCCCCTGGCCCGTCGCCCCGGGGCTGGGAGCGGCGGACGCGCCACCGGCGCCCGGCTTGGTGTCCGCCGGGGCCCCGGCCGCCTTCTCCGCGCCGTTCTGCGGTGCCGCCGCGGGGGCGGCCATGTCCGCCGAACTCGCCTTGCCGCCACCGCTGTCCGAGGCGCTGCACCCACCGAGCAGCACCACCGCGGCCGTGGCCGCCCCCGCGACGGCCAGTGCCGCCCGTCTGCCGCCGCCCTGACGTTCCGTCATCTCCGCTGCCCCTCCCGGTTGTCCTTGTACGCCTTGGACGTGGCAGCGGCTCGCCGGGATCCCGTCCGGTGATCGCAACTCCGTTACGGAAAAGTCTCGTTGCGGTCAGTGCGGTTCGGGTGCGACCGGTCCGGCGGCCAGGTACTCGGCCCAGGTGCGGACGCCGTCCGCGTTCGGGGTGGTGTGCTCGCCGGCCCGGTACGCCGCCGCCGCCTTCCCCGGCAGCCGCACCTCCACCACCCGCTTGCGCCGCCCGGTCGCCCGCAGCCAGCCCTCCGCCAGCTCCCTCGCCCCCAGCACCTGCGGACCGCCCAGGTCCGGCACCCGGCCCGCCGGTGCGCCCAGCGCCAACTCGACCAGCCGCTCCGCCACTTCGCCCTGGTCCACCGGCTGGCAGTCGGTGCCCGCCGGCACCAGCAGCACCGGCAGCTTGGCCAGCGCACCGAACGCCGTGGTCAGCAGGGACGGGAACTGGGTGGCCCGCAGGTTGGTCCAGCCCAGGCCGCTCTCCTCCAGCAGCCGCTCGCCCTGCCACTTGATCCGGTAGTAGGGGTACGGGATCCGGTCCACCCCGACGATCGAGATGTTCACGACGTGCTCCACCCCGGCCGCCTTCGCCGCCGCCAGCAGGTGCCGCAGCCCGGGCAGGTCGTTCTTCGGGTGCCGGATGTCGCTGGCGCAGTGCACCACCGCCCGCACCCCCGCCAGCGCGGCCGCCACCCCGTCCCCCGTCGCCAGGTCCCCCACCACCCAGCCCTCCCCGCCCCGGGCCCGCCGGCTCAACCGCCGCACCACCACCCCACGCCCCTCCAACCGGGCCACCACCTCGCGCCCCAGCACCCCGCTCGCCCCGGTCACCAGCACCACGTCGTCCATCGCCGTCTCCTCCGTCGAAGCGTCCATCGGGAGGGTGACGACGCAGCCCACCGGAATGTGACAGCCTTTGAGGCATGAGCGCGTTGCCTGACTGGATGTACGCACCACGCGAAGAAGGCTGGTTCGCAGAGGACCTGGACCAGCTCACCGAGGCGCCCCGGCACACCGAACTGATCGATGGAGCGCTGGTCTTCGTGATGTCTCCGCAGCGGGCCTGGCACAGCCGAGTGGTGTCCGGGCTGACCTTCGAGCTGGGGCGCCAGGCCCCCGAGGGGTTGGACGTCGAGCGGGAGATGACGGTCCGCCTCGACCGGCGGAACCGTCCGGAGCCGGACCTGCTCGTCAGCTCGGCGCAGTTCGACCCGGACCGCACCTGGTACGCGCCGTCCGACGTTCTGCTGGTGGTCGAGGTGGTGTCGCCGGAGTCGGCCGACCGGGACCGTCAGGTGAAGCTCCGCAAGTACGCCGAGGCGGGGATCGCCCATTACTGGCTGGTCGAGCGGGAGGATGCCCTCCCCGTCGTGCACGCGTACGAGCTCGACGGGCCGACCGGTGCGTATGCGGCGGCCGGGGTGTTCCGCGAAGTACTGGACCGTTCCGTGCCGTTCCCCGTCGTGATCGACCTGGCGGTGCTGCTGTCCGGGCGACGCCCTGATTGATGGGATTTGGGTGAGCTCTGCGAGGATGCGGGCATGGCAGAGCTTCGGGTCGTGGTGGTCGGTGGAGGGATCGCCGGGCTGACGGCGGCGTGGTTGGCGAGCGGGGCGGCTCGGGTCACGTTGTTGGAGGCGGGCGGGCGGTTCGGCGGGAAGTTGTACGGGGGAGAGGTCGGCGGCGTCCGGGTGGACCTGGGGGCCGAGTCGATGCTGGCCAGGCGGCCGGAGGCGGTGGAGTTGGCCCGGGAGGTGGGGCTGGCGGGGGAGTTGGAGCCGCCGACCACGGCGAAGGCCGGGATCTGGACCAGGGGTGAGCTGCGGCCGCTGCCCGCCGGGCAGTTGATGGGCGTGCCGGGGGACCTGACCGCGCTGGCGGAGTCCGGGGTGCTGACCGAGGAGGGCCTGCGGCGGGCCGGGCAGGACGGTGCCGCCGGGGAGATCGGGGCGGACGTCTCGATCGGGGAGTACGTGGCCGCCAAGCTGGGCCGCGAGGTGGTGGACCGGCTGGTGGAGCCGCTGCTCGGCGGGGTCTACGCCGGGCACGCCGACGAGATCTCGCTGCGCGCCGCCGTCCCGGCCCTGCTGCCGATCGCCCAGCGCGGCGGCCCGCTGGCCGAGGGCGTGCGCGAGCTGACGTCCCGTCCGAGTGCGGGCGGCCCGGTCTTCCAGGGCCTGCGCGGCGGCCTCGGCACCCTGCCGGAGGCGGTGGCCGCGGCGGCCCGGAAGAACGGCGCCGAGCTGCGCACCGACAGCCCCGTGGAGGAGCTGCGCCGCACCCCGGAGGGCTGGCGGATCGTCAGCAACGGCGAGGTGCTGCACGCCGACAAGGTGGTGCTGGCCGTCCCGGCGCCGGTCGCCGCGGCGCTGCTGGCGGCCGAGCTGCCGTCCGCCGCCGCCGAGCTGGCGCAGGTCGAGTACGCGGGCATGGCGCTGGTCACCATGGCGTTCCGCCGGGCCGACCTGGAGGGGACGGCGCTGACCGGCAGCGGCTTCCTGGTGCCCCCGGTGGACGGCCGCCGGATCAAGGCCTCCACCTTCTCCTCCAACAAGTGGGGCTGGCTGGAGCGTTCGGCCCCGGAGGAGTTCCTGCTGCGCACCTCGCTGGGCCGGCACCGCGAGGAGGCGGCGCTGGACCTGCCCGACGATGAGCTGGTGGCCCGTTCGCTGGCCGACCTGGCCGAGGCGGTGGGCCTGCGGGCCCGCCCGTACGACACGGCGGTGACCCGCTGGCGCGGCGGACTGCCGCAGTACCCGGTCGGCCACCTGGACCGGGTGGCCCGGATCCGCAGCGCGGTGGCGGGCCTCGGCGGCCTGGCCGTCTGCGGTGCGGCCTACGACGGCGTCGGCATTCCGGCCTGCATCGCCAGTGCCCGCCGCGCCGTCAACGAGATGTTGACCCCGGAGACCGGGGCGTCCGTCAGGGAAGGGAGAATGGGCGCATGAGTGAGTCGACCGAACAGCCCGTGAAGAAGAAGGCCCGCGACCTCAACCAGGTCATCCGCTACACCATGTGGTCGGTGTTCAAGCTCAAGAGCGAGCTGCCCGAGGACCGCGCCGCGCTGGCCGCCGAGGTGCACGAGCTGTTCGACCAGCTCGACGCCAAGGACGTGACGGTGCGCGGCAGTTACGACGTCTCGGGCCTGCGCGCCGACGCCGACCTGATGATCTGGTGGCACGCGGAGAGCTCGGACGACCTCCAGGAGGCGTACAACCGCTTCCGCCGCACCGGCCTGGGCCGGCACCTGGAGCCGGTCTGGTCGAACATGGCCCTGCACCGCCCGGCCGAGTTCAACAAGTCCCACATCCCGGCCTTCCTGGCCGACGAGCAGCCGCGCGAGTACGTCTGCGTGTACCCGTTCGTCCGCTCCTACGAGTGGTACCTGCTCCCCGACGAGGAGCGCCGGGGCATGCTCGCCGAGCACGGCAAGATGGCCCGCGGCTACCCGGACGTCCGGGCCAACACGGTGGCCTCCTTCGCCCTCGGCGACTACGAGTGGCTGCTCGCCTTCGAGGCGGACGAGCTGCACCGGATCGTGGACCTGATGCGCGATCTGCGCCCGTCCCGGGCCCGGCTGCACGTCCGCGAGGAGGTGCCGTTCTACACCGGCCGCCGCAAGCCGATCGCGGAGCTGCTGAACGGCCTCGCCTGAGCACGGCGCACGCCTGAGCGCCGCACACGCCCGAGGGGCCCACCACCGGTGGGCCCCTCGGGCGTTCCGTCAGTAGCGCAGCGCCGCCCGCAGCCGGGCGTCCGGCAGGGCGGCCGGGCCGACCACCGCGACGGCGGTGAGCACCGCGTCGTCGGTGGGGGAGGCGCCCAGTGCCTGCCGGGGGACGTGCACCGCGTCCAGCACGTCCCGCCCGGCCGGGCTGGCCCAGCGGGTGTAGGGGTGGACGTCGACCCGGGCCATCAGCAGGGTGCCGCTGGTGAGGATCAGGGGCAGCGAGAACCAGGCCACCGCCGAGCCGGCGTCCCCGGTGCCGGGCGCGGACAGCGCCAGCGCGCCGCCCAGCAGCACCACCGAGAGCACCAGTGCCTGCCGCACCTGACGCACCGCCAGCGAGGTGCTCTCCCGCACCACCGCCGGGGTGGCCAGGCCCGCCTGCACCAGTCGGCCGCCGATCTCCAGCACCGCCGGGTGGTGGGCCAGCCCGCTGCGCAGCTTCCCGGTCGGGCACTGCCCCTCCGGGCCGATCTCCTCGATCAGCGCCCGCTCCAGCCGGGTCCGCCCGTGCGGGTCGACCACCGAGGTGAAGCCGGTGTGCGCCAGGTGCAGCCGCCCGCGCGCGGCCATCAGCACCAGGGCCAGCTCCACCACCCGGGTCGGCCCGCCGGCCAGGTAGGCGGTCTCGTAGAGGCCGACCCCGACCGGTTCGGCGGGGCGTGGCCGGGTGGGCCCGGCCAGCGAATCGGCGGTGGCTGCGGCCCGGACCAGCCGCAGGCAGGAGAGCACGGCCGCGAGCAGGGCTGGGAGGAGCAGGAGCAACCACATGGGTCTCGTTCTAGACCTGGTCGCGCCGCCCGTGGAACGGGTTTCGGGATCGCGATACCGAACTGTGACACTCCGTCGGTTTCACCACCCGCGCACGCCCCCTGCACGGAGCAACCGCAGGTCAGCGCTGGGTGATGGACCCCTGCTCGATCTGCTGGATCAGCCGCTTGAGCTGGGTGACCTCGTCCTGGAGGGCGCGGGTGCCGGCCGGTGTGAGGGAGAGCCAGGTGCGGCCGCGCCGGCCCTCGTAGCCCTTCTCGATCTCGACCAGCCCGGCCCTCTCCAGCACGGTGAGGTGCTGGCTGAGGTTGCCGGCCGTGAGGCCGAGCGCGGTGCGCAGGAAGCCGAACTCCACCCGGCGGGCCTGGTGGGCGACGGTGAGGATGCCGAGCCGGACGCGCTGGTGGACGACGTCGTCCAGGGCGGTGACGGGGTGCTGGTCGGCCGGGCGGGCCGTGGCGTCCCGGGCATCGGGGCCGTACGGGTCGGTCGGGTCGTTCGGGTCGTTCGGGCCGGTCATGCGGTGTCACGTCCGCGGCGCCGCTCGGCCAGGCCGAAGCCGAGCGCGGCGAGCAGCAGGAGCAGGCCCGGGAGGGCGAGGCGGGGGAGCGAGGCCCACGGCGAGGTGGCCGGGATGCCGGCCCAGCTGGTGTCCGGCCGCGTCAGTTCGACGGCCAGGTAGAGGGCGGTGAACAGCAGCAGGGCGCGGCTGCGCTCCACCCGGCACAGCACCAGCAGGGGGAGTCCGATGGTGACCGCGGTCCCGGTGAGCCGGGCGAGCAGGTCCGCCGCGACGGAGCCCTGGGCGAGGCTGATCCCCCAGAGGTCGACCGGCTCGCCGGGGCCCGGCATCCCGTGCCGGGTGCTCCAGAACTCGGTGGCACCGACCAGCAGGAGCAGGGCGGCCCCGGTGAGGACGTACGGCCGGACCGTGGTGCCGACGCCGCGTCGGCGGGCCCGGTGGAGGTAGAAGGCGGCGGTGGCGGTGTAGACGAGGGCGAACCCGATCAGCCAGTAGGCCGGAGAGCCCTGCGAGACCAGGGTGCAGTCGCCACCGGGGCCGGTGGCGTCCGGCCCACACGGGACGGCCCGCACGCTCTGGGTGAGGCGGTTGACCGCGATCCCGCCGAGCACCAGCAGGCCGAGCAGGAGGAGGGGGAACCAGGTGCCGCGCTGGGCGGCCCGGACGCGCCGGGTCAGGTCGCCGAGGGCGGCGAGGACGTCGTGTGGGGTGCCGTTCGGGGGCACCGCGGAGTCTGCCATGCCATCAGGTTTGCACTGCAAACCGAACGGCGGCAAGGGCCCTGCGGAGTCCTTCACCAACGGACCGTGACGTTCCGTCAGCCGCCGCCCCCGCCCCCGGAGCTGTCGCCGCCGCCCCAGGAGCCGCCGCCGTCGCCGCCCCAGGAGCCGGACCCCCCGCCGTCGTGGCCGGACCAGGAGCCCGGGTCCGCCCAGGAGCCGAATCCGCCGTCGTGCCCGCCGGCGTGGCTGCCGCCGGGGTCGGACCAGGAGCCGTCCGCAGCGCCTGTGGAGGGATCGGCCGTGTACCAGTCGTAGAGCGTCAACTCCCCCACCGCATAGGTGAGATCGGTCGCGCCGAGGCCGGCCCCGGCGGCCCCGCCGGCCACGGCGGGCCCGGCGGCGGCCCGCAGCCGCTCCAGCAGGGAGCGCCCGGAGGGGGTGAGCGCGGAGGGGCCGGGGGCGGTGGCCCGGCGCCAGAGGGCGCCCAGGGCGAGTAGCAGGACGAAGCCGCCCAGAGGCGGCAGCACCGGGTGGTGCGCCAGCAGCAGCCGCACCCAGGCGGTCGCCCCGAGCAGGGCGCCCAGGGCGAGTGCGGCCGTCATTGCACGCCGGGCCCGGACCGCCGCCCGCAGCGGCCGGGGGTCGTGCAGCAGCCCGCGCTCGACCAGGCGGGCGCCCACCCGGCGCACCGGGTGACTGGCCGTCAGGGCCCGCCGCAGCGGGACCGCGCGGGCCCGTCCGCTCGGCCCGGCCTGCCGGACCAGCTCCGCCTCGACCGGGTCCTTCGAGTGCCGGCGGACCACGGTGAGCCGCCCGTCCGGGGAGATCTCCAGCCGGCCGTCGTCCCGCATCCGGATGATCACGGTGTCGGCCACCAGGGCGGGCCCGCCCAGCAGGTGCGCCAGCTCCAGCTCGGAGAGCTCGGCCTTCAGGCGCCGGGTCGGCACGCGCTTGCGCGCCAGCCGGATCCTGGCCACGGTGGCCCGCAGGCCGGTGACCGCCACCAGGGCGGTGGCGGCGAGCAGTTCGGCGTACGGCAGCGTCCCGGCCACCTCAGCTGCCCCCGCAGCCGCCACCGCCGCCGCAGCTGCTCCCGCAGCTGCTGGAGGAGGATCCGCAGCTCGACGAGGACGAGGAGCCGCAGCTGCTGCTGCTCGACGAGCCGCAGCTGTTGGACGAGGAGGACCCGCAGCTGCTGGAGGAGGATCCGCAGCTCGACGAGGGGGTGTCCGGCGAGGAGCTGGAGCACCAGACGTAGCCGCTGGAGTCGGAGGAGGAGCCCGAGGAGGTGGTGGTGGAGGTCCTGGTCATCGCCTGCTGGGCGGCCAGGGCCTGCCGCAGCTCCAGGTCCTCCAGGGAGTCCAGGCCGTCCACCGCGACCGCGCCGAGCAGCAGCGCCCCGCCGAACACGGCGGCGTCGTGCGGTTGCCAGGGGCTGCCGGTGCGGATCAGCTCCAGCTGGCGGACGCCGGCCGGGGTGATCCGGGCCCGCTCGGGCTTGCTGACGGCCAGCCAGAACAGGCCCACCATCAGCAGGCCGAGGAAGGGGAAGAACGGGGCGGAGCGGGAGCCCTGCTCGGCCGCCGAGAGCCCGAGCCAGTCGATCGCGGCCAGGACGCCGAGGCCGATCACCACCAGCTGGACGAACCAGAACAGCCGCCTGGCGCCCATCGCCTTCCTGAACAGGTCGGGGCGCCGCATCAGCCCGCGGGCGGCCAGGCCGTCGCCGATCCGCTGGACGTGCTCGCTCCGGGCCAGCTCGCGGCGCACGGTCGAGAGGTCGGTGCGGCCGGAGGAGCCGGCCACGGTGATCAGGACGGCCTCGACCGCGTCCCGGGCGTTCCGGTCGGTGACCGTGACCTGGCCGGAGCGGGAGACGATCAGCCGTCCCTCCTGCTGCATCCGGACGATCACGGTGTCGACCACCCGGGCCGGGCCGCCGGCCAGGAAGGCGGCGTCCAGCAGCGGCTGGCCCCGGCCGGGCAGCCCCTGCGGCTGGGGCACCCGGCGCATCCGGCGCAGGCGGTTCTGGGCGTTGCACCCCGCGAGCAGCTGGGCTGCGGCGGCGATGCCGAACTCGGCGTACCACATGATGGGATCCCCCGTACGTGAAGTTTGAGCGTTCAGTTGCACCAGGGGCGCGGGGAACTGCGCGAGGCGGAAGGCGGACCAGTGCCAGATCGGGGCATGCGAGCCAGTTGCACGTGCTGCCGTTCCCCCGCGCGCAGTTCCTCGCGCCCCCGGGGTAGCCACTTACGCCAGCCGAACCGATTGCCGGGCGGGCCTCAGCGCCACCAGCGGCGTCGGGACGGTCCGGCGGGCCGGAGCAGGCGTTCCAGGGCGGGCCGCCAGGCGGCCTGCGGTTCGGCGGCCAGCGCCCATTCGGCGAAGGCCCGGGCATCGGCCCGGTAGCCGCCGGTCATCGGGCGGCCCTCGGCGTACCGGAGGAAGAGCCGGCCGTACTCGTGGCCGAGCAGCCGCTCCAGCTCCGGCTCCACCCGGGCCACGGTGTCCCGCCGCTTGTGCAGCAGGCCCCGGGCCTGGGTGCGGACCTGACCCTCGTCGAAACCGGCCGACACCGGGGCGCCGGCCAGCAGTGCGTCGAGCAACTCGCTCTGCCTGCGGGCGAGTTCGGCCCGGGCCAGGACCAGGGCCGGGTCGGCGCCGTGCTCCGGACCGGTGCCGGGGCCCTGGGTGGCCCCGGGCCGGACGAGGTACTCGTACTGCTCAGACATGGTGCGGTTCCCCCTCCAACACCTCACGGATCGCGTCGAGTTCGCCCGCCAGCTCGGCGGGCGGCGGGAAGTTCTCGTCCCGCTCCAGCAGCACGCCCGGTGGTACCGCCCTGGCGCGCAGTTCGGCCAGCACCTCCAGCACCGGGGCGGTCACCGGATGGGCGTGGGTGTCGTGCCAGACCCCGTCCCGCTCGATCCCGCCCGCCACGTGCACGTAGGCCAGTGCCTCCAGGGGCAGCCGGTCGAGCTCGGCGGCCACGTCCAGGCCCAGGTTGACCCGGTTGGTGTGCAGGTTGGCCACGTCGACCAGCAGCCGCACCCCGGTCCGCTCGACCAGCTCGGCGAGGAACTCGCCCTCGCTCAACTCGTCGTCCGGCCAGGCCAGATGGGCCGCGATGTTCTCCAGGGCCAGCGGCACCGGAAGCTCCTGCTGGGCGATCCGGACGTTCTCCGCGATCACCCGCAGCGCGTCCCGGGAGCGCGGCACCGGCAGCAGGTGCCCGGCCTCCCGGCCACCGGCCCGGACGAACGCCAGGTGCTCGGTGACCAGCGGCGAGCCGAGCGCCTCGGCGGTCAGCGCCAGCCGCTCCAGCCGGGAGCGGTCCGGCAGGTCCGCCCCGCCCAGGCCCAGCGCCACGCCGTGCGGCACCACCCGGACGCCGCGCTCGCGCAGCACCGTCAGGGAGGGCGGCAGCTCCCCGGCCCGGAGCTCGTCCGGGCAGAGGTTCTCCGCCACCACCTCGACCCAGTCCAGGCCGGGAAGCCGCTCGACGACGGTGTCGATCTCGGGGCGCCAGCCCACGCCGACCCCGAGCCGGGGGAGCGTCGTTGCGGTGGAGTTCATCGTGATCCGCCCCCTTCGGAGGGCCGCGCCGAGAGCCGGCGTCGTGGTGGATTCCAGTGGTCCGGCGGCTCCTTCGCGCGCCGTCCCGCTGCCTGAGGATGTATCCCGCCGGGGCGGCTGCCAACCCGCGTCCGGCATTCTCAGAGCTGAACTTGAGCTTTCCGGCACCGGGGGGAATTTCAGTGGACCGCAGGTGACGGGGAGACTAGCGTCGGCGGTCTATGACGATGATCATCCGCGACTTCCGCCCCGACGACGCCGAGGCCGCCGCCGCCTCCTACAGCGCCGGCCGCCCGCACCTGGTGATGTCCCCGAAGGCGGTGCGCCACCTGGTGGAGAGCGCCGCGCCGGAGCAGCACTACCGGCTGCTGGTCGCCGAGCTGGACGGCGAGGTGGTGGCCTCCGGGCGGGTCGGCCTGCACGCCTCCTCCTCGACCAAGGGCCAGGGCTTCGCCAACCTGAGCGTCAACCCCGGGGCCCGGGGCCGGGGAGTCGCCACCGCGATGCTGGCGGAGGCGGAGCGGCACCTGGCCCGGCACGGGGCCACCGTGATCCGCGCCTGGGTGGACGACGAGCCCTCCGCGACGGCCTTCGCCGAGCGGCACGGCTACCGGAAGGGCCGGGGCGCCCAGTTCGCCCACCTCGCGCTGACCGCCGCGCTGCCGCCGGTGCCCGCGCTGCCCGAGGACGTCACGCTGGCCACCGCCGCCGACTTCCTGGCCGACCCGTACCCGCTCTACCGGGTGGACGTCGACGGCACCCTGGACGAGCCGGGTGACGTGGACCTGGACGACTACTCGTACGAGGACTGGCTGGCCGAGGTCTGGGAGCGTCCGGACCTGGACCGCGAGCTCACCACGGTCGTGCTGGTGGACGGCGAACCGGCCGCGTTCAGCGCGGTGCAGACCGACGGCGGTACCCGCTACTGGTCGGCCTTCACCACCACCGCCGCCGCCCACCGGGGCCGGGGCCTGGCCACCCTGGCCAAGACCGACTCGCTGCACCGCGCGCTGGCCCGGGGCATCACCGACGCCTACACCAGCAACGACGCGACCAACGTGCCGATGCTGGCCATCAACGAGCGGCTCGGGTACCGGCGTTGCGCCGGCGAGTGGTCCTACACCAAGGAGCTGCGGGGCTGACTCAGCCCACGTCCACGCCGTGGGCCCGGGCCAGCCCGGCCAGCCCGTCGGACCAGCCCTGGCCCACGGCGCGCAGCTTCCACTCGCCGCGGTGGCGGTAGAACTCGGCGACCAGCATCGCCGAGACGCCCGGCTCGGCCGGGGGCTCGAAGGACCAGGAGTTGCCGTCCGCGGCCCGCACCTCAAGCTCGGCCCGGCCGAGCTCGGCGCAGGTGCTGGTCGAGTCGGCGTCCATGTTCACCGAGACCGCGACCCGCTGCACCGCCCCCGGAAGCCCGGGCAGCCGGACCAGCGCCGCCTCGGTGAGCAGCCCGTCCGCGCCGCGCTCCTTCGGACGGAGCGTCACCGCGCCGCCCTCGGCGGTGGGCTGGTGGTAGAAGACGAAGTCCTCGTCGCCGCGGACCGTGCCGTCCTCGGTGAGCAGCAGCAGCGTCAGGTCGGCCTCCGGGCCGGTGGAGGCGAAGCGCACCGAGAGCTCGGACAGGCCGGCGGCGGGCAGCACCACGTTCTGACCCGGGCTCAGGGCGGTGGCCTGCGGCACGGGCAGCACCCGGGTCCGGTCCTCGCGCGGCAGCGGCCGGTCCAGCTCCTCGCGCGGCAGCACCTGGGTGGCGTCCTCGCTGGTGGTGACGGCCGGCGGGTGTGTGGGACGGGGCGGGACCGCCGGGGCCGCCGGGGCCTCGGGCCCGCCGCCGAGGCGGCCGGGCAGGCCCTGCTCGTGCAGCAGCGCGAGCAGCATCGGCCCGTCCACCAGGGTCAGCGGCTTGCCCTCCACCCAGCGGTGCGAGTCCGGGCCGAACCCGGCCGTGGTGACCAGGATCCCCTTCTTCGCCCCGTGGTGGACCCGGGTCGCGTCCAGGTCCCGCACCGCCGTCGGGTCCACCGTGCGGCGGTAGCGCTTGGCCTGGATCACGATCAGCCCGCCCGTCACCGGATCGGGGTCCTCGGCGATCACGTCCACGCCCTGGTCCCCGCTGCGGGCGGTGGTGCGGGTGGTGAGGCCCCGCCGCCGGAACAGCTCGGCGACCAGCTCCTCGAACTCCAGCGGGTCCATGGTGAACAGGTCGGGGCCGTCCGCTCCGGCGGGCGGCGCCTGGTACGTCCCGACCTGCCCGGCCAGCCGTTCGGTGCGCACCTGCTCCAGCTTCTCCGGCTTGGCCGACAGCCGCCCGCGCAGCCCGTCCACCAGGCAGTCCAGGGGCTCCACCCGGTCCAGCGCGACCGCCCGGAACTCCTCCTGGCGGACCGTCACCGCGGCCAGGTACCGCTGCTCCAGCCGGCCGCTGGCCGGGTCGGCGCCCTCCACGTAGCCGTTCACCACCACCGAGGCCAGCAGCCCGCGCTGGTCGGCCCCGAACACCTCGGCCAGCACCCGCAGCACGCACTGGGCCAGCAACTCCCGGTAGAGCGACTTCCGTTCGGTGGCCGAGCGGGACACCTCGGACTCCCGGTCCTCGGCCTTCACGTACCGCACCCGGGCCACCGCCGGGACCACCTCGAAGCCCGGCAGCTCCCAGTCCACCACCAGCTGACGGGCCGCCGCGTCCCAGGCCACCTCGCAGTCGCGCGGGAACTCCTCCGGCCAGTCCGAACGGCTCCGCAGCGCCGTCTCGAACAGGTCCGCCACCGCCTCCGCCGACCCGGCGTCCAACTCCGCCGCCAGCCGCGCGGCCTGGCCCGCCCGGTCGGCCGCCAGCCGGTTGTTCTCCGCGACCCAGGCGTCGTACTGCGCCCGGTACGCCGCCAGGTGGTGCAGCCGCTCGCCCTCCGCCCGCTGGGCGGCGTGCCAGTCGTACTCGAACCGGGAGCGGGCCTGCGCGGCCTGCGCGTCCCACTGCCGCCGCGCCCCTTGGTCGTACGCCTGCGGGCCGGTCAACGGTGGCACCAGGTACCGGTGCTGATCGGGCATCGGCACCGGCTGCCCCAGCGGCCCCGGGTCGAACGGCGGTGGCTGGAAGGTTCCCTGAGCGTCCGTCAGCCGGAAGGCCCGCCCCGACAGCCCCCGCGCCAGCACCCCGCGCAGCTCCGCCACCTGCTCGTCCAACTCGGCCGTCCGCCGGGCCGCATCCGCCTCCCGGCCCTGGTGGTACGCCTTCAGCGCCTCGCGCTCCCCCTGCGCCGCGGCCCGCTGCGCCTCCCGCTGCTCCCGCTCGAACCGCCGCTGCGCCGCCACCGCGGCCCGGCGCTGCTCCTCCTGCCGGCGGGCCTGCTGCCGCTGCGCCTCCGCGATCATCGCCAACATCCCGGAGCCGCCTCGCCTGGCCATTCCCGTCCCCTCCCACCGACCCGAACGATCAAGTCTGGCACGCCTCCGGGGTCACGCCCACCCCCGGGATCCGTGCACGTCCGACGGGCCGGGCGGCCCCGTGCCGGTGGGGCCCGCGCAGCACGGAACCCCTGCGGGAGGCTCCGTCGTGCGAGCCTCCCGCAGGGGTTCCGGTGGGGTGCGGCTACTCCGCGGGGCGGAGCGTCAGGGAGATGCTGTTGATGCAGTAGCGCTGGTCGGTCGGGGTGCCGTAGCCCTCGCCCTCGAAGACGTGGCCGAGGTGGCCGCCGCAGGTGGCGCAGCGGACCTCGACCCGCTTCATGCCCATCGAGGTGTCCTCGATGTACTGGACCCGGTCCTCGGCCAGCGGGGCGTAGTAGGACGGCCAGCCGCAGTGGCTGTCGAACTTGGTCTCGCTGCTGAACAGTTCGGCCCCGCAGGCGCGGCAGGAGTACACGCCGACCGTCTTGGTGTCGGTGTACTCGCCGACGAACGGGCGCTCGGTGCCCGCCTCGCGGAGCACGTGGTACTCCTCGGGGCTGAGCTGCTCGCGCCACTCGGCCTCGGTCTTCTCGATCTCGTAGCTCACGGGTCTCTCCTCCTGGAGGGTTCAGGCAGAGGGTGCAACACCGGCGAGCCGAGAAACGATCTCCGGCCCGAGGTCGGTCACGTCGCCCGCGCCCATGGTGAGCACCAGGTCGCCCGGCCGCGCCAGCGAGGCGAGCACCGCCGGAGCGTCCGCGAACACGTGCTCGGCCCGGACGTCGGCGCCCGCCCGGCGGGCCGCGTCGATGATCAGCTCGCTGGTGACGCCGGGGACCGGGTCCTCGCGGGCGGGGTAGATGTCGAGGACGACGGAGGCGTCGGCCAGCGCCAGCGCCTGCCCCATCTCCTCGGAGAGCTGCTGGGTGCGGGAGAACAGGTGCGGCTGGAAGACCACCAGCACCCGGCCCTCGGCGGCCTCCCGGATCGCCTCCAGGTCGGCGGTCATCTCGGTCGGGTGGTGGGCGTAGGAGTCGATCACCTGGACCCCGCCGGCCTCGCCCTTGAGCTGGAGGCGGCGCTTGACGCCGGTGTAGGAGCCGAGCGCCTTGGCCAGGTCCGCGGCCGGGACGCCGAGGGCGACGCCGGCGGCCAGCGCGGCCACCGCGTTGTGCGCGTAGTGGCGGCCGGGCACGGAGACGGTGAAGGTCAGCTCGGTGCCGTCCAGAAGGACCGTCACCTCGCTGGTCATGCCGTGCGGCGTGACGGCCAGCACCCGGACGTCGGCGTCCGCGGCCTCGCCGTAGGTGACCACCCGCAGGCCGTCGCGGCCGCGGACCCGGCCGGTGAGCTCGCGGGCGCCGTCCTGGTCGGCCGAGACCACCAGGGTGCCGCCGGGCACGATCCGGCCGACGAAGGTCTCGAAGGACTCGTGGATCTCGTCCATCGAGGCGTAGTTGGCGTGGTGGTCCAGCTCCACGTTGAGGACGATCGCGACCTCGGGCGCGTACTTGTGGAAGCTGCGGTCGCTCTCGTCCGCCTCGGCGACGAAGATCTCGCCCGCGCCGTGGTGGGCGTTGGAGCCCGGCCCGTCCAGGTCGCCGCCGATCGCGTACGAGGGCTCCAGACCGAGCTCGCCGAGCGAGACGGCGAGCATCGAGGTCGTGGTGGTCTTGCCGTGGGTGCCCGCCACCGCCAGCGCGCGGCGGCCGCCCATCAGGGCGGCGAGCGCGTCGGAGCGGTGCACCACCGGGACGCCGCGCTCGCGGGCGGCCGCCAGCTCGGGGTTGTCGGCCCGGATCGCGCTGGAGACCACCACGCTGCTCACCCCGGCGGGCAGGTTCTCGGCCGCGTGACCGACCGCGACGCCGGCGCCGAGCGCGCGCAGCGCCCGCACGGTCTCGGAGTCCTTGGAATCGCTGCCGGAGACCCGGGCGCCGCGCACCGCGAGGATCTTCGCCAGGCCGGACATCCCCGCGCCACCGATGCCGATGAAGTGCGGGGCGTGCAGGTCGTGCGCGGCGTCGTTCAAGGAGTGCTCCGTCGTACCTCGGTGCTGTCAGGGGCAAGGACGATTCTGCCCTAACTCAGGCGCCGCCCCGTGCGGGCTCAGGAGTCGCTGGCGAACAGCTTGAGCACCGGCACGCCCACCTTGTGCCGGGCCTGCGAGGCCCAGTCGCGGTGGAAGAACTCCTCCACGAAGTGAGGCGACGTCAGGACCAGTACCTCGTCGGCGGCGTGCTCCTCGACCACCTCGCGCAGCCGGTCCAGCGGATCCTCCTCGACCACCTCGCCGACCGCTTCGGCCCCGGCCCGCTGGAGGTGGCGCAGGCTGTGCTGGAGCGATTCGCCCGCCAGGGTGGGGGCCTCCTGCTCCTCGCGCTCGTGCACCGCCTTCTCCAGGTGGCCGAGGGCCACGTCGTCGAGGGCGCGCAGCAGTTCGCCCTGCTTGCCGCGCGGCTGGATCAGGACGACGAAGGAGACCTCCTCCTCGCCGTGGAGCGTGGTGACCAGCTCCACGTCGGCGTCGGAGAGCGCCTTCTCGATCATCAGTACGGTCTTGAACACGTGCGTCCCTTCGCAGGTGCAGGCCCCCGGGCGGTGTCCCTTCCCGACTCCCATAGTGCCCGGAGGATGCTTTCCTCACGCTGCACACGCGCCACATGGGCCACGGTGCGATTCGGATCACTGCGGGGTGGGGGCGGGGCCTTCCAGTCGCAGGTAGCGGCTGAAGAGGAAACCTTTCTCCTCGATCAATGAGAGCAGCCGCATCGACTGCGTGTCAGACATTTCCGCATTGTGGAGGATTCGTGGCGCGTCGCCGCCGGTGAGCAGGGGGGCCAGCGAGAGGCAGAGTTCGTCCACCAGCCCGGCCGCCGTCAACTGCCCGAGCAGCCGGGGGCCGCCCTCGGTGAGCTGCCTGGTCCAGCCCCGCGCGGTCAGCTCCTGCTGAGCCAGCGTCAGGTCCACGTCGCCCTTCCCGGCCACGATCAGGTCGGCCACCCGGGCCACCGCCGCGCGGGCCTCGGCGGGGGAGTCCTCGGTGGTGACCACCACCGTCCGGACCAGCGGCTCGGTGAACAGCGGTGCGGAGAGCGCCAGGCCCAGACTCCGGCTGACGACCGCGATCGCCGGGGCGGGCTCCTGCCCCGCCGCCGCCCGGGCCGCCGCGAACTCCCTGCGCGCCCGGGCCGGCCGGTACCCCTCGGAGCGGACCGTCTCGGCCCCCACCAGCACCACGTCGCTCAGCGCCCGCAGCACCCCGAAGATCCGCTTGTCGGCGTCCCCGGACAGCCCCTCCGAGACGCCGTCCAGCCTGGCCCCGCCGTCCAGCCCGGAGACCATGTTGGCCCGCAGCCAGGGGCGGCCGCGGTTCACCTGGTCGGGGTACGCGTAGACCTCGGCGAGCGCCTCCAGGGAGTGGAGGTCCTCGTACCTGACGCCGTTCGGGCTGATCAGCTGCTGCATGAGGTCGAGTCTTCCACGGCCGGTACCCTCTACTAACGTGCCCGCAGCCTCCCGCCCCGATGCCATAGCGACCGACGCCCCGACCGCCGCTCCGATCGCGCTCACCTCCCGCCGGCCGGTCGTCCCGGCCGAGCGCCTGGTCGCCGAGATGGTGCCGCCGCCGCGCTTCGCCGACGTGAGCTTCGGCAGTTACAACCCGGACCCGACGCAGCCCAGCCAGTACGAGGCCGTCCAGGTCCTGGAGGAGTTCGCGGCGGGCATCCAGGCGGCGAGCGCTCCGGCGAAGAAGGGCTGGTTCCGCCGCTCCGCCCCCGCGCCCACCGGCCCGGCCGGCGTCTACCTCGACGGCGGCTACGGCGTCGGCAAGACCCACCTGCTGGCCTCGCTCTGGCACGCCACCCCCGGGCCCAAGTCCTTCGGCACCTTCGTCGAGCTGACCAACCTGGTCGGCGCCCTCGGCTTCCAGACCGCCGTCCAGACCCTCTCCACCCACCGGCTGCTCTGCATCGACGAGTTCGAGCTCGACGACCCGGGCGACACGGTGCTGGTCTCCACGCTGCTCAGCCGCCTGGTCGAGAACGGCGTCAAGCTCTGCGCCACCTCCAACACCCTGCCCGAGAAGCTCGGCGAGGGCCGCTTCGCCGCCGCGGACTTCCTCCGCGAGATCCAGGGCCTCTCCGCACACTTCCGCCCGCTGCGGATCGACGGCCAGGACTACCGTCACCGCGGCCTCCCGGACGCCCCGCCGCCGTACTCGGACGAGGCCGTCACCGCGCGGGCCGGGGAGACGCCGGGGGCGGCGCTCGACGACTTCGACGCGCTGCTGGAGCACCTGAAGGTCGTCCACCCCAGCCGCTACGGCGCGCTGCTCGACGACGTCCAGGCGGTCTTCCTGCGCGGCGTGCACCAGGTCGACGACCAGTCCACCGCGCTGCGGCTGGTGGTCCTCGCCGACCGGATGTACGACCGGGAGCTGCCGATCACGGCCTCCGGCCTGCCGTTCGACCAGGTCTTCCCGGAGGAGCTGCTGCGCGGCGGCTACCGCAAGAAGTACCTCCGGGCGATCTCCCGGCTGGTCGCGCTGGCCCGCGACAGCGCCGCCTAGGCAGTCGGCCCGGCAGGGCAGCGCCTGGGGCCGAAGGCCCCAGGGGCGCGGGGAACTGCGCGCGGGGGAACGGCAGCACGTGCAACTGGCTCGCCTGCCCCGATCTGGCCCTGGTCCGCCTTCCGTACTCGCGCAGTTCCTCGCGCCCCTGAGCACTTGCCCTACCGGGCGTCGCCGAAAGGGGCTCAGGCGCAGAGTTGGCTGGCCGTCACCGGTTGGAGGCCGAGGCGGTGGAGGCCGTCGAGGAGGCCGGGGAGGGCGTCGACGGTGCCCTGGTGGCCCATGTGGAGGGCGACGACGGAGCCGCTGCGGACGGAGCGGAGCAGGCGGCGCTGGAGCAGGTCGGCGCCGGGATCGGCGTAGTCGTGCGGGTCGACGTCGAAGGACAGGCAGTGCTCGTAGCCGACCAGCCGGGCCTGTTCCCGGACCACCCGGCTGGCGTACTGCGCGGCGGAGGGCCGGAACCACCGCCCGATCGAGCCCGTCAGCCGGCGCAGCCGGTCCGCGCACTCGGCGATCTCCGCGTGCACCTGATCCGGCGTCAGCGCGTTGAGGTCCCGGTGGTTCTGGGTGTGGTTGCCGAGCTCGTGGCCGCCCCGCAGTATCCGCTCGGCCATCTGGGGCTGCTGGTCCAGCCAGCGGCCCACCGCCAGCACGGTGAGCTTGACGCCGTGCGCCTCGGCCCGTTCCAGGAGGGCGGTGGCCTGGGCCGGGTCGCCCTCGCCGTGGAAGGTCAGGGCGATCTCGGAGCGGGTGCGCGGCCCGTTGACCACCTCCACCGGGGTGCCCGGTGCCAGCGGGGCGAAGGCCGGGACCACCGGCGGGCGGCTGGCCGCGGGGGAGGACGCCGGCGTCGCCGAGGGCACGGGGGTGGGCGTGGGGGAGGGCGGCGGGGAGGCCGGGCCCTCGGCCACCGGGGGCCCGGAGGCGGAGCAGGCGGACAGGGCCCCGAGGGCGGCGGCGGTGGCCAGTCCCGCGGCGGAGCGCAGCACGGTGCGGCGGTCGGCGTTCATCGCGGCCAGCTTAGGGAGCGTGGAACTCCCGTACGACTCGGGTGCGCCGAGCGGACCATCCGGGCCTCGATCGTGAACGAAGCTGACCAGACCAAAAGTTGACGGTCCGTGGCCAAGAGTTGACCACTCTGCGGGAGAGTCGTGGGCCGGACCGCTCCTAGGGTCGGCCCCATGCCCCCTGAGCTGCTGCGCCGGCCCGTGCCCGGCCATCCCGTGCTGCCCGTCCTCCCGTACCGCAAGCCCACCAAGGGCCGCGACTACTGGGTGCTCGACGACGTGCTGCCCGACCCGGACGAGGTCCGCGCCCGCTGCCTGGCCGTCGAGGAGTGGGAGGAGGGCTACCCGCACAAGCCCGAGGCCTGGCCCGGGCTGCGCGCCATGCCGGCCCTGCTGCCGGACGAGCTGGCCCTGGTCGAGGCGAAGGTCCGCAGGGCCACCGGCGCCTCCCGGATCTGGGCCCTGGGCGAGGCCGAGGGCGGCACCTTCAACCACAACTGCGTCCAGGTGGTCGGTGCGGGGGAGAGCGAACCCCGGCCGCACACCGACTCCCGCGCGCTCTGCCGGTACGCCGCCGTGCTCTACCTCAACCCCACCGTGCCCGCCCGCTGCGGCACCAGCTTCCACCGTCAGAGCCTCCCGGGCGGACGCCTCGGCGGGAACCAGGTCACCGCCCCGCACAACAGCCTGGTCGACGCCCTCGGCACCCGCTACGTCCCCGCCGGCTCCTTCACCGAGGACCTCGCCGTCCCGCACCGGTACAACCGGCTGCTGCTCTACACCGCCAACCTGATCCACACCGCCACCGAGTACTGGGGCGCCACCCTGGAGGAGAAGCGGATGACCGCGGTCTTCTTCTGGATGGCGTGACCCGGCGTCGGCTCACTACGGTGCCGGGATGACCACCTCCACCGAACCCTTCCCGTCCCGCCCGCTCCGTGAGGTCCGGGCGGTGTACGTCTGGCAGGTCGGCTGCCCCTCGGACTTCGCGGACGTCACGGTGGACTTCGAGCCCTGGGAGCCGGGCCTGGCATTCGAGACCGCGCCGGAGGCGGAGGCGGAGGCGCCGGACGGCTGGTCACTGGAGGAGCTGTACGGAGCGGTCGCCGAGGGCGTCCGGGAGGAGCTGGCCGAGCTGGGGCTGGCTCCGGCCGTCGTGGTGGTGCTCCGCCGGCTGCGGGTCCACGAGGTCGACTCGAGCGAGCGCTCCTTCCGCCGGGCGGGCCGGCTGCTGGTCCGCAACGCCTTGGCCGCCCGGCCCTGAGCAGCGGCGCTCGGGGATTGTCGGTGGCTGGTCGTACGGTGGTGGCGTGCGTCCCATCACGAAGATCGAGCGTTCCACGGCGCCCTTCGAGGTCGTCAGCCCCTACCAGCCCAGCGGTGACCAGCCGGCGGCCATCGCCGAGCTGGAGCGCCGCATCCGCGCGGGCGAGAAGGACGTCGTCCTGCTCGGTGCCACCGGCACCGGCAAGTCCGCGACCACCGCGTGGATGATCGAGAAGCTCCAGCGCCCCACCCTGGTGATGGCGCCGAACAAGACGCTCGCGGCCCAGCTGGCCAACGAGTTCCGCGAGCTCCTGCCGAACAACGCGGTCGAGTACTTCGTCTCGTACTACGACTACTACCAGCCCGAGGCCTACGTCCCGCAGACGGACACCTACATCGAGAAGGACTCCTCGATCAACGAGGAGGTCGAGCGCCTGCGCCACTCCGCGACCAACTCGCTGCTCACCCGCCGCGACGTGGTCGTGGTCGCCTCGGTCTCCTGCATCTACGGCCTCGGCACGCCGCAGGAGTACGTCGACCGGATGGCCCAGCTGCACGTCGGCGAGGAGGTCGACCGGGACGCGCTGCTGCGCCGCTTCGTCGACATGCAGTACACCCGCAACGACCTCGCCTTCACCCGCGGCACCTTCCGGGTCCGCGGCGACACCATCGAGATCTTCCCGGTCTACGAGGAGCTGGCGCTCCGGATCGAGATGTTCGGCGACGAGATCGAGGCGCTCTACACGCTGCACCCGCTCACCGGCGAGATCATCAGCCAGAACGAGTCGATGTACGTCTTCCCCGCCTCGCACTACGTGGCCGGCCCCGAGCGCCTGGAGCGCGCGGTGAACGACATCGAGAAGGAGCTGGAGGAGCGGCTCGCCGTGCTGGAGAAGCAGGGCAAGCTGCTGGAGGCCCAGCGGCTGCGGATGCGCACCACCTACGACATCGAGATGCTCCGCCAGATCGGCAGCTGCTCCGGCGTGGAGAACTACTCGATGCACTTCGACGGCCGCGAGCCCGGATCCCCGCCGAACACGCTGCTCGACTACTTCCCCGACGACTTCCTGCTGGTCATCGACGAGTCGCACGTGACGGTCCCGCAGATCGGTGCGATGTACGAGGGCGACGCCTCCCGCAAGCGCTCGCTGGTCGACCACGGCTTCCGGCTGCCCTCCGCGCTGGACAACCGCCCGCTCAAGTGGGAGGAGTTCCAGGAGCGGATCGGGCAGGCGGTCTACCTCTCGGCCACCCCCGGCAAGTACGAACTGGCCCGGAGCGACGGCGAGGTCCGGCAGATCATCCGCCCGACCGGCCTGATCGACCCCGAGGTGATCGTCAAGCCGACGGAGGGTCAGATCGACGACCTGGTGCACGAGATCCGCAAGCGGATCGAGAAGGACGAGCGGGTCCTGGTCACCACCCTCACCAAGAAGATGTCCGAGGACCTGACGGACTACCTGCTCGGTCTCGACATCCGCGTGCAGTACCTGCACAGCGACGTCGACACCCTGCGCCGGGTCGAGCTGCTCCGCGAGCTGCGGGCCGGCAAGTTCGACGTCCTGGTCGGCATCAACCTGCTCCGCGAGGGCCTCGACCTCCCCGAGGTCTCCCTGGTCGCGATCCTGGACGCGGACAAGGAGGGCTTCCTGCGCTCCGGCACCTCGCTGATCCAGACCATCGGCCGCGCGGCCCGCAACGTCTCCGGCCAGGTCCACATGTACGCGGACCGGATCACCCCCTCGATGGAGCTGGCGATCGAGGAGACCAACCGCCGCCGCGAGGTCCAGCAGGCCTACAACACCGAGCACGGCATCGACCCGCAGCCGCTCCGCAAGAAGATCGGCGACATCCTGGACACCCTCTCCCGCGAGGACCTGGACACCGAGGAGCTGCTCTCCACCGGCTACCGCCAGTCCGGCAAGGGCAAGGCCCCGGTCCCCGCCCTGGGCGCCGACCGCAAGCCCGCCAAGAGCCTGCCCGCGGCCGAACTCGCCGATCTCATCCAGCAGTTCACCGACCGCATGCACGCCGCCGCCGCCGACCTCCAGTTCGAGCTGGCGGCCCGCCTGCGCGACGAGATCGGCGAGCTGAAGAAGGAGCTCCGCCAGATGCGCGAAGCCGGCATGGCCTGAAGCCCTCCGGTCACCTCCGTGCCCCGTGGCACCTCCGCGTCGGTGGGCGCGCCACGGGGTACGCCCCTTGCACGGGGCGGATGCCCGCAGGCCATAGGGTTGGGGGCCGTGGGCTCCGTGCCCGCGCAGGGGGCCTCGGCCGGGGGACGGCAAGGGGGTGTCCGCCGTTGCGCCGGTCCGGTGGGTGGGCCGGGCCGAGGAGAGAGGGCATTGCCGTGTCGGTGAACCTGGCCAAGGGCCAACGGGTGAGCCTGCAGAAGAGCTCGGGCGAGTCGCTGTCGGTGGTCCGGATGGGGCTGGGGTGGAAGGCGGCGCCCAAGCGCGGGCTGTTCGGCAGTCGCACCCGTCAGATCGACCTCGACGCCTCCGCGCTGCTGTACGCCGAGCGCACCCCGTCGGACGTGGTCTTCTTCCACCACCTGGTGAGCAACGACGGCTCCGTCCGGCACACCGGGGACAACCTGATCGGCGGGGTCGGCTCGGAGGACGACGAGTCCATCCTGGTGGACCTCGCCCAGGTCCCCGTGCACATCACCCAGGTGATCTTCACGGTCTCGTCCTACACCGGTCAGAGCTTCGCCGAGGTGCAGCAGGCGCACTGCCGCCTGGTGGACGAGTCCACCGGCCAGGAGCTGGCCCGCTACGAGCTGACCGGCGGCGGCCCGCACACCGGCCAGATCATGGCCAAGGTCTACCGGGACGGCGTCGGCGGTTGGGGGATGCAGGCGATCGGGGCACCGGCCAAGGCGCGCACCTTCCAGGACATGCTCCCGGCGATCGAGCCCTTCCTCTGACGGCGCGCCAGGGGGAGTTCTTTACCTTCTTTACCTTTCCTTGGTTCTTCTGTTAGCCTCGGTGGAACGGAGGGGAGTATTCCCCCGCAGTGTCCCCGTCATCACGGGCGCCGAAGTCGGTGCCCCGGGGCGCTGGTCCGTGGGCCAGGCGGAGCCGGCCCGACGGGCGGAAGAGACCTCCGGCAGTGACGATGACTGTCTCTCGCCTACCTGCCGGAGGAGCAGCTAAGTGGACGTTTCCGTGGGCCTGTGGGTCGGGACGATCGGGGTGCTCGTCGCCCTGATCGTGGCCGACTTCTTCATCGGTGGCCGCAAGCCGCACGAGGTCTCCATCAAGGAGGCCGGGATCTGGACCACCGTCTGGATCGTGCTGGCCATCCTGTTCGGCGGGTTCCTCTGGTGGTACGGCGGTTCGCAGCCGGCCGGCGAGTTCTTCGCCGGGTACATCACCGAGAAGTCGTTGAGCGTCGACAACCTCTTCGTCTTCATCCTGATCATGGGCAAGTTCGCGGTGCCCAGGATCTACCAGCAGCGCGTGCTGATGGTCGGCGTGATCATCGCGCTGGTGCTCCGGGCGGTCTTCATCGCCGGTGGCGCCGCCCTGGTCTCCGAGTTCTCCTGGGTCTTCTACATCTTCGGCGCCTTCCTCATCTGGACCGCGTACAAGCTGGTCAAGGAGGCCATGGGCGACGACGAGGAGGAGGAGTTCGAGGAGAACCGCCTGCTCAAGTCGATCGAGAAGCGCTTCCCGTCGACCGACAAGTACCACGGCACCAAGCTGACGATCCGTGAGAACGGCAAGCGGCTGATGACGCCGATGCTGATCGTGATGCTCGCGATCGGCACCACCGACGTCCTGTTCGCCCTGGACTCGATCCCGGCCATCTTCGGCCTGACCCAGGACCCGTACATCGTCTTCACCGCCAACGCCTTCGCCCTGATGGGCCTGCGCCAGCTCTACTTCCTGATCGGCGGCCTGCTCAAGAAGCTGGTCCACCTGAGCTACGGCCTCTCGGTGATCCTCGGCTTCATCGGCGTGAAGCTGGTGCTGCACGCCCTGCACGAGAGCGGCGTCCACGTCCCCGAGATCAGCATCCCGGTCTCCCTCGGCGTCATCTGCGGCGTCCTGGTGATCACCACCATCACCTCGCTGATGGCCTCCCGGAAGCAGGAGAGGGCCGAGCGGGCGGAGTCCAAGGACGAGATCGACGCCTGACGCTCCACCACCCCCAGAACGGCAGGGCCCCGACCAACCCACCTCAGGTCGGGGCCCTGCTTCATGCCGTCCGGCCGCGGAACGCCGGGTACCCCGGCAGCGGGGGCACGTCCCAGTCGTACGCGTCCAGCAGCAGCCGCACGGTCCGGGTGAAGGCCGGCAGTCCGTCCAGGGTGCTCGCCGTCTCCCAGCGGTGCCGCAGCAGCTGACGCTTGGTGGGGACCGGGCGGCGGGTGCGGTGCATCGGGGCGTCCTGCGCCACGGCGCCGGCCAGCATCCGCACCGTGGCGTCCGTCGTCCAGACCGCGACGGCCTGGGCCATCCCGATCTGCCAGGGCTCGTCCTCGGCCAGCTCCGGATACACCGTCACCACCTCGTCGCGGAAGGTCCGTTCGACCTCGGCGGCCAGGCCGTCCGGAAGCCGGAAGACGCACCAGCAGGTGGAGAACGGCATCCGGCAGTACGCGGCGGTCAGGAAGACCGACTGGTAGCAGGCCCCCTCGAAGTCGATCAGCCGCAGGCCGTCGGGCGTCAGCAGGTTGTTGTCCGGGCACGTGTCGCCCGGTGTGAACGCGGGGTGGGCGTCGGCGCCCACCGCCGCGATCCCGGCCAGCTCCCCGGCCAGGCCGGCCGGTACGGGCAGCCCCAGGTCGTCGAGCAGGGCCGGCAGTGCCGCAGCCTGGTCGGCCAGCCACGGCAGGTCCTCCCACGGCGGCCGCCCCCGCCCGTACCGGGCCGCCAACGGCGCGAGCTCGCCCCGCCGCGGCACCGAGGCGGCGGCCAGCCGCCCGAGGCCGCGGGCCCACGCCAGCAGCCCCTCCCCGGCGGCCCGCGGGTCGTCGCCCAGCAGCACGTCCGCCAGCGTCGGCGCCTCCCCGAGGTCCTCCATCACCAGCAGCGGCAGCTCCTCGTGCACCCCCAGCAACCCCGGCCCGGCCAGCCCGAGCGACAGCCCGGCCGCCTCCGCCGTGAACCCCCGCAGCGCGTGCTCGCCGTCCCCGAAGGCCTTCACCACCACCGTCCCGCCCCCGTCGGTCCGGCACCGCACCACCGTGCTCCGCCGGGATCCCCCCAGGTCCACCGGCTCGGAGAGCCTGGCCCCGAGCACCTCCCCGCCCGCCCGCAGAATCGCATCCATCCCGGCATCCTGGCAGCGCCCCGCTCCGGCCCGCAGCCGCTTTCCGCCCGGTGAACGGCACGGGTGAACGGCACGGGTGAACGGCACGGGCCCCGACCCCCTGCCCGGAGATCGGGGCCCGCTGCCGCAGGGGCGTCACCAGCCGCGGGCGCGCCACTCCGGGAGGTGGGGGCGCTCGGTGCCGAGGGTGGTGTCGTTGCCGTGGCCGGGGTAGACCCAGGCCTCGTCGGGGAGGACGTCGAAGAGCTTCTCGGTGACGTCGCGGTAGAGGGTCTCGAAGGCGGCCGGGTCGCCCCAGGTGTTGCCGACGCCGCCGGGGAAGAGGCAGTCGCCGGTGAAGACGTGGGGGTGGCCCTGGGGGTCGTCGTAGACCAGGACGATGGCGCCGGGGGTGTGGCCGGTGAGCTGACGGACGGTCAGCTCGACCCGGCCGACCGTGACCACGTCGCCGTCGTCGAGGGGGAGGGCGGTGGGGACGTCGATGGCCTCGGCGTCGATCCGGCCGGCCGCGGTGCGGGCGCCGGTGGCCTCGACGACGGCCGCCAGGGCGCCCCAGTGGTCGTGGTGGCGGTGGGTGGTGACGACGGTGGCCAGCTCGGGGCCGACGGACTCCAGCAGGACCTCGGCGTCGGCCGCCGCGTCGATCAGCAGCTGCTCGTCGGTGGCCCGGCAGCGCAGCAGGTAGGCGTTGTTGTCGTGGGGCCCGACCGCGACCTTGGTGATGATCAGGTGGGCCAGCTCCCGCACGTCCGGCGGTCCGCCGACCTTCACCGCTCCGTGGTACGTCATCCCGCTGCCGCTCCTCGCTCCTCGGTGGCCGTCTGGGTGCCCATCATGCCCGCTCAGCCCATCGCCGGGAGGGTGGGCAGCGGACCCGAGGAGGACAACGTCGAACCGTGGCTCCGGCCGGAGAGCCAGGCGACCAGCTGGCGGACCGGGCCCTCGACGGTGACCGGGGCGTCGGCGGCGCCCGCCACGGTGGCCGTCGCGCCGGTGTCGGTGGCGGTCAGGCGGAGCTCGGGCAGGCCGTCGGCCTTCTCGAACAGGGCGGCGAGGCGCGGCAGTTCGGCCGAGGCGAAGTCGAGCGGCCAGTCCGCCGGGGTGTAGCCGGCGGCCAGGTCGACCAGGTGGTACTCCACCTCCATCAGCCGCTTCCGGGGCAGCTCGTGGGCCGGGAAGGTGTAGCCGAAGCGGTGCTTGAGCGGGGTGCTCCAGTCGTCCTCGGTGAGCCGGGCGGCGGCCTCGGCGAAGCGCCGGTGGCTGGCCCGCAGGTCGTCCCAGTGCTCGGCCAGCGGGCGCGGGGCGTCCCGCTCGATGTCCTGCTCGCGGGCCTCGTGGGAGGCGTACTGCGGGGTGTCGCTGCCGGTGGAGGCGTTGTCCAGCAGGTTGACCAGGGAGTCGGCGTTGCGGGAGAGGTGGGCCAGCACGTGCCCCCGGGTCCAGCCGGGGAGGCCGGAGGGCTGCGGCACCTGCTCGGGGTCGAGTTCGGCGGCGACCCGGAGGAGGGCCGCGGTGGAGGCCTCGACGGCGGCGAGGTCGGCGGCGGCGCGGGTGGCCGCGGCGGCGTTGTCAGTGGTGTCGGTCATGGTGGGGTGAGCACTCCCGGTTCCGAGGGCCGCAGGCGTTGCCCGGAGGGCCGCGCCTCGTTGACACGGTGGACGCTACCGGCGGCCACGGGCGTGAGCAGCGGGTTTTCCGCGGGGCCGCGCCAGGGGCCCGGTCGGGCCGTCACTCGTTCGGGTGGACCGGGCTGGACATGGTCGTTATTCGAACGCCTGAGCTAGTAGGCTGACGGGCGCACACTGGAAGAATTCACCCGATTGCGCTTGTTGGTCCCAAGCAGTGGGCCACGCAGCCCTTCCCAGCCACCCTCCCTCGGAGAAAGGCGCCAGAAGCAGTGGCCGACCGCCTCATCGTCCGCGGTGCTCGCGAGCACAACCTCAAGAACGTCTCGCTCGACCTGCCGCGGGACTCGCTCATCGTCTTCACCGGTCTCTCCGGGTCCGGCAAGTCCTCGCTGGCCTTCGACACGATCTTCGCCGAGGGCCAGCGCCGCTACGTCGAGTCGCTGTCCTCCTACGCCCGCCAGTTCCTGGGCCAGATGGACAAGCCCGACGTGGACTTCATCGAGGGCCTCTCCCCGGCCGTCTCGATCGACCAGAAGTCGACCAACCGGAACCCGCGCTCCACCGTGGGCACCATCACCGAGGTGTACGACTACCTCCGCCTGCTGTTCGCCCGGATCGGCAAGCCGCACTGCCCGCACTGCGCGCGCCCGATCGCCAAGCAGTCCCCGCAGGCCATCGTCGACCGCGTGCTGGAGCTGCCCGAGGGCACCCGCTTCCAGGTGCTCAGCCCGGTGGTCCGGGAGCGCAAGGGCGAGTTCGTCGACCTCTTCGCCGACCTGCAGTCCAAGGGCTACGCCCGCGCCCGGGTGGACGGCGCCACCGTCCAGCTCACCGAGCCGCCGACGCTCAAGAAGCAGGAGAAGCACACCATCGAGGTGGTGGTCGACCGCCTCACCGTGAAGTCCACCGCCAAGCGCCGGCTGACCGACTCGGTGGAGACGGCGCTGCGGCTCGGCGGCGGCATGGTGGTGCTCGACTTCGTCGACCTCGCCGAGGACGACCCGGAGCGCGAGCGGATGTACTCCGAGCACCTCTACTGCCCGTACGACGACGTGTCGTTCGAGGAGCTGGAGCCCCGCTCGTTCTCCTTCAACTCGCCGTTCGGCGCCTGCCCCGACTGCTCGGGCCTGGGCAGCCGGATGGAGGTCGACCCGGAGCTGGTGATCCCGGACGAGGAGAAGTCGCTCGACGAGGGCGCCATCCACCCGTGGTCCCAGGGCCACACCAAGGAGTACTTCTCCCGGCTCACCGACGCGCTGGCCGGCGAGCTCGGCTTCCGCACCGACATCCCGTGGGCCGGGCTGCCGCAGCGGGCCCGCAAGGCACTGCTGTACGGCCACAAGACCCAGGTCGAGGTCCGGTACAATAACCGCTACGGGCGCGAGCGTTCGTACACCGCGCCGTTCGAGGGCGCCATCCCGTTCGTGACGCGCCGTCACTCCGAGTCGGAGAGCGACAGCAGCCGCGAGCGCTTCGAGGGCTACATGCGCGAGGTGCCCTGCCCGACCTGCCGCGGCACCCGGCTCAAGCCGGTGATCCTGGCCGTCACCATCCTCGACAAGTCGATCGCCGACGTCTCCGCGATGTCGATCGCCGACTGCGCCGAGTTCCTCGGCGCCATGAAGCTCAACGCGCGGGACAAGCAGATCGCCGAGCGGGTGCTCAAGGAGGTCAACGAGCGGCTGCGCTTCCTGGTCGACGTCGGCCTGGACTACCTCTCGCTGAACCGCGCGGCCGGCACCCTCTCCGGCGGCGAGGCCCAGCGCATCCGCCTGGCCACCCAGATCGGCTCCGGCCTGGTCGGCGTGCTCTACGTGCTGGACGAGCCCTCCATCGGCCTCCACCAGCGGGACAACCACCGCCTGATCGAGACCCTGGTCCGCCTGCGCGACATCGGGAACACGCTGATCGTCGTCGAGCACGACGAGGACACCATCAAGACCGCCGACTGGGTCGTCGACATCGGCCCCGGCGCCGGTGAGCACGGCGGCAAGGTGGTGCACTCCGGCTCGCTCAAGGAGCTGCTGGACAACGAGGAGTCGATGACCGGGCAGTACCTGTCCGGCCGCCGCTCCATCCCGACCCCGGCGGTCCGCCGCCCGCGGGACAAGAAGCGCCAGCTGGTGGTGCACGGCGCCCGCGAGCACAACCTCCAGGACGTCACGGTCGGCTTCCCGCTCGGCACCTTCACCGCGATCACCGGTGTCTCCGGCTCCGGCAAGTCCACCCTGGTCAACGACATCCTCTACACCCACCTCGCCCGGGAGCTGAACGGGGCGCGCAGCGTCCCCGGCCGGCACACCCGGATCACCGGCACCGAGCTGGTGGACAAGGTGGTGCACGTCGACCAGTCGCCGATCGGCCGCACCCCGCGCTCCAACCCGGCCACCTACACCGGTGTGTTCGACAACATCCGCAAGCTCTTCGCGGAGACCCAGGAGGCCAAGGTCCGGGGCTATCTCCAGGGCCGGTTCTCCTTCAACGTCAAGGGCGGCCGCTGCGAGCACTGCTCGGGCGACGGCACCATCAAGATCGAGATGAACTTCCTGCCCGACGTCTACGTGCCGTGCGAGGTCTGCCACGGCGCCCGGTACAACCGGGAGACGCTGGAGGTGCACTACAAGGGGAAGTCCATCGCCGAGGTGCTGGACATGCCGATCGAGGAGGCCATGCACTTCTTCGAGGCCGTCCCCTCGATCGCCCGCCACCTGCGCACGCTCAACGACGTCGGCCTCGGCTACGTCCGGCTCGGCCAGTCCGCGCCCACCCTCTCCGGCGGCGAGGCGCAGCGCGTCAAGCTCGCCTCCGAGCTGCAGAAGCGCTCCACCGGCCGGACGGTCTACGTGCTCGACGAGCCCACCACCGGTCTGCACTTCGAGGACATCAGCAAGCTGATCAAGGTCCTCGACGGCCTGGTGGAGAAGGGGAACACGGTCATCGTCATCGAGCACAACCTCGACGTCATCAAGACCGCCGACTGGCTGGTCGACATGGGTCCAGAGGGCGGCTCCGGCGGCGGCACCGTGGTCGCCGAGGGCACGCCGGAGGAGGTGGCCGCCGTGACGGCCAGTCACACCGGCAAGTTCCTGCGGGACATCCTGCTCCCGGCCGCCCCGGTGCCCGCCCAGGCGACCAAGGCGGCGAAGAAGGCCGCCGCGCCCAGGAAGCGGGCGGTGGCGAAGAAGTAGCCGCGAAGAAGTAGCCGCGGCAGCAGTGCGAGAAGGGCCGCTCCCACGGGGCGGCCCTTCCGCCGTCCCGGCATAGACTTCGGCGAACTGGACCTGCACCGAGCCGGATTCGCCGAGGGAGCTTCACCGATGACCGAGACCACGCCCGCCGGGCCCAGCCGCCGCACCCTGCTCTGCGGTGCGGTGCTCGCAGCCGGGGGAGCGGCCGCCGTGACGGCCTGCGGCTCCTCCGCCGCGGAGCAGCCGGCCGCGGCCGGGCCGGTGCAGGTCGGCGCGGTGGCCGACGTCCCGGTGGGCGGCGGCAAGGTCTACCGCGAGCAGAAGATCGTGGTCACCCAGCCGGTCGAGGGCCAGTACAGGGCCTTCAGCGCCAAGTGCACCCACGCCGGCTGCGTGGTGGACGAGGTCAAGGAGGGCACCGTCAACTGCCCGTGCCACTACAGCAAGTTCGCGATCGCCGACGGTGCGGTCAAGGACGGTCCGGCGCCCAGCCCGCTGCCGCAGTACCAGGTCGCGGTCAAGGACGGGGCCTTCCAGGTCACCAAGTGACCGGAGGCGTTCGGGGCCCGGCCGCGCCGTTGGGGAGGCGTGGCCGGGCCGCTCCGCTGTCCGTACCCCCGTACCGGGCAGCGGCGACAGGGACGATCCTGCGGGGTCGGCGGGGGCACTGACCAGGGGTTTCGGGGGAGGCTTAAAGGTGCTGCGTATCCATCTGACGGCGGATGACCTGGCGCGCGTGCGGGTGGCGCCCACCATGGGCCCGCTGGCGGAGACCTTCCACGGGCTGGCCAAGCTCACCGGGGCCACCAGCTGTGCCCAGTTCCGGCCCTGGCGGCGGCAGTTCGGCGGGCAGCTGGCCGAGGAGCTGCGGCCGCTGGCCTCGTTGGTGAACGGCCCCGGGCCCCGGCTGGACCTCGGGGCGCTCACCGGCAGCGACCCCTCGGTGGAGGCCGGCATCGAGCGGCTGCTCGGCGCCCCGGACGAACTGGTCCGGCTGGAACTCGGGCACGTCGCCACCCCGCAGGCCGACCCGCGGTGGGTCCGCGCCCTGCTGGAGGGCGACCTGGGCGCCCGTCAGCGGCTGGCCGACTCGCTGCGGGCCACCCACGACGCCACCGTCGGCCCGTACTGGGGCCGGATCCGCGCCCACCTGGACGCCGTCCGGGCCGACCTGGCCCGCACCCTGCTGGACGGCGGCGTGGAGCAGTTGCTCGACACCTTCTGCTCCCCCCTCATCCGCTGGCGCGCCCCCGTCCTGGAGGTCACCTACCCGAGGAGCCTGGACATCCCGCTGGGCGGCCGCGGGCTGGTGCTGGCGCCGATGGTCTTCCTGGCGGACCCGCCGGTGCTGCTGACCGACACCACGGACCCGGACGCGCCCCACGTGCTGGCCTTCCCGACGGTGCGGGACCCGCTGACCGGGGCGGGCCTGTTCAGCCCGGACCCGACGGCCCGGCACTCCCTCACCGCACTGCTCGGCCGCACCCGGGCCGCGGCGCTGGACGTGGTGACGGACGGCTGCACCACCACCGAACTGGCCCGCCGCCTCAACGTCTCGCCGGCCTCGGCCAGCCAGCACGCGACGGTGCTGCGCAACGCCAACCTGATCACCACGCAGCGCCGGGGCGGGGCGGTGCTGCACACGATCACGCCGCTGGGGGCGGACCTGCTGAACCGCACGGGGGCCTGAGGCGTCCGGGGGACGTCGACCACGCGCACCGGTGGCGCCCCCGTACAGGTGACAGGCCGTCAATCCTTTAACGAGCCCGGCTACAACCTGACCGTCCCGCGGCGAGCGTGACCGCCCTCACACTGGGCGGGCCCATCCCCCCCTCGCCCCACCGGGAGTTCACCGTGTCCGCAGTCGAGCAACAGGCGCCGCCCACCGTGCAGCGGCTCAGAGCCAATTCGGTGGGCCTGGCAGGTGTGGTCTTCATGGCGCTGGCCACCGCCGCGCCGATCACGGCGATGACCGGCAACCTCCCGGTGGTGGTCGGCGGCGGCAACGGCGTGCACGCCCCGGCCGGCTTCCTCTTCGTGACGGTGGTGCTGACCGTCTTCACCGTCGGGTACGTGGCGATGGCCCGGCACATCACCACCGCCGGGGCGTTCTACGGCTTCGTCTCGCACGGGCTCGGCCGGATCGCCGGGATGGCCTCCGGGCTGCTCGCGGTGCTGGCCTACGTGGTCTTCGAGGCCTCCATCGTCGGCATCTTCGCCTACTTCGGGCAGCAGACCGTCGAGGCCCAGTTCGGTATCGAACTCCCTTGGCAGGTCTACGCGCTGGCGATGCTGGCGGTCACCGCGCTGCTCTCCTACTTCGACCTGGAGGTGGCCTCCAAGCTGCTCGGGGTGTTCCTGGTCGGCGAGGTGCTGATGCTGGTGCTGCTGGCCGCCTCGATCCTGCTGCACGGCGGCGGCCCGTCCGGGCTGCACCTCGGCACCCTCAACCCGACCGGTGCCTTCGCCGGGGTGAACGCGGGCGTCGGCCTGTTCTTCTGCTTCTGGTCCTGGATCGGCTTCGAGTCCACCGCGATGTACGGCGAGGAGTCCCGCGACCCGCGCCGGATCATCCCGCGCGCCACCCTGGTCGCGGTGCTGGCGCTCGGCGTGCTGTACACCTTCGTCACCTGGATGGTGCTGGCCGCCGACACCCCGGAGGCCGCCGTCGGCCTGGCCACCTCCAGCGGCCCGCTGGACCTGTTTCTGGCTCCGGCCCGTACCTACCTGGGGAGTTGGGCCGTCACCGCGTTCCAGTGGTTGATGGTGACCAGCGCCTTCGCCTGCGGCATGGCCTTCCACCAGTGCGCCTCGCGCTACCTCTACGCGATCGGCCGGGAGGGCTTCCTGCACCCGGCGCTGGGTCGCACCCACCCGAAGCACAACTCGCCGTACGTCGCCTCCTTCACCCAGACCGCGATCGCGCTGGCCGTGGTCGCCGGCTTCTGGATCGCCGGACAGGACCCGTACGCCGGGCTCTACACCCTGATGGCCATCCTCGGCACGCTGGCGCTGCTGG
The DNA here is from genome assembly GCF_039535905.1 of Kitasatospora albolonga. GTDB lineage: Bacteria > Actinomycetota > Actinomycetes > Streptomycetales > Streptomycetaceae > Kitasatospora > Kitasatospora albolonga. The sequence goes on from NZ_BAAAYB010000120.1 coordinate 154,610, forward strand.
TGGTGCAGACGCTCTGCTCCTTCGCCGTGATCGCCTACTTCCGCCGCAACCACCCCGAGAGCCGGCACTGGTTCCGCACCTTCACCGCCCCGCTGCTCGGCGGGCTGGGCATGCTCGCCGCGATCGGCCTGCTGGTGGCGAACCTGGACACCGCCGCCGGGGCCGCCTCGCAGACCCTGCTCTTCAAGCTGATCCCGTGGATCGTCGGCGCCGTCTTCCTCGGCGGCCTGGGCCTGGCGCTGTACATGCGGGCCAGGCACCCGGCCAAGTACGAGGTGATGGGCCGCCTGGTGGTCGAGGACGCCCAGGAGCGCACCGCGGGCGAGCCCGTCACGGTCTGACCCGCCGTCACCACCCGCCCGGGCCGCCCCCACGGCCCGGGCACCCCCCACACCCCGTCAGGAGGCACCCCCACATGGCCCGCACTCCGTACGCCCGCCTGCTCCGCTCCGCCCTCGCCGACCGCGCCGCCGCCGAGCGGCTGCGGCTGCCCGCCGACGAGTACGCCGGTTTCCGCGACGAGGCCCTGGCCGAGCCCGACGGCCCCTCCCGCCGCGCCCTGCTGGCCCGCGCCGCCGCGCTCGGCCTGGGCGCGGCCGGGATCGCCGTCGCGCCGAAGGCCCGGGCGGCCACCGTCGCCGACACGGCCAAGTACAAGGGCACCCCGCCCCGGATCGCGATCGTCGGCGCCGGGATCTCCGGGCTGAACGCCGCCCTCACGCTGGCCGACAAGGGCATCCCGGCCACCGTCTACGAGGCGGAGACGGCCCGGGTCGGCGGCCGGATGTACTCCAAGACCGACTGGGCCGGCGGCCAGGTCTCCGAGTACGGCGCCGAGTTGATCGACACCGGGCACCACGAGATGCTCCGGCTCTGCCGGCGCTTCGGCCTGGCCACCACCTCGATCCGGCACTTCTCGGACGGCGAGCAGACCCTGCAGTTCCAGGGCGGCTACTACCCGAGGGAGACCGCCAACGCCGAGTTCAAGCAGATCTGGCAGACCGTCAAGGCCGACATCCAGGCCGGCGGCTCCGCGCCGACCTGGGCCGACCACAACCAGGCCGCCGTGGCCCTGGACCGGATGTCGGTGCGGGAGTGGATCGAGACCAGGGTCCCCGGCGGCACCTCCAGCCGCCTGGGCGCCCTGCTGGACGTCGCCTACGCGGTCGAGTACGGCGCCGACACCACCGCGCAGTCCTCCTACGCGCTGCTGCTGATGCTCTCCTGGCAGGCCAACCCCGGCAGCTTCAACATCTGGGGCGGCAGCGACGAGCGCTACCACGTCACCGGCGGCAACGACCAGGTGCCGAAGGCGATCCGGGCGGCACTCCCGGCCGGCACCGTCCAGCCCGGGCACACCCTGCTCGCCGTCACCCGGAACGCGGACGGCAGCCAGACCCTCACCTTCGAGCTGGACGGCGGCGGTACGAAGACCGTCACCGCCGACCACACGATCCTGGCCCTGCCGCTGCCGGTGCTCCAGCAGCGCGTCGACCTCGCCGGGGCCGGTCTCGACCCGCTGATGAAGCGGGTGCTCACCGACATGACCATGGGCTACTGCACCAAGCTCAACATGCAGACCAGCAGCCGCCCGTGGACCGGCACCGGCCCCTGGCCCGGGGTGTCCAGCGGCGAGTGCTTCAGCGACCAGCCCTTCCAGCAGGCCTGGGACGTGACGAAGGGTCAGCCCGGATCCGGCGGCATCCTGGTCCAGTACCACGGCGGCACCCCGGCCCGGGCCCTCGCCCCGGGCGCCCCCTTCACCGACGCCGGCACCGCCTACACCCGGGCCATGGCCACCGACCGACTCACCCAGATCGACCGGCTCTGGCCCGGCACCAAGGCCGCCTGGACCGGGAAGGCCACCCTCTCTGCCTGGCACCTCAACCCCACCACGCTGGGCGCCTACTCCTGCTGGCCGGTCGGCTACCTCACCACCTGCGCCGGCTACGAGGGCACCGCCCAGGGCCGCCTGCACCTCGCCGGCGAGCACACCTCGTACGACTTCCAGGGCTACATGGAGGGCGGTGCCACCGAAGGCGTCCGCGCCGCGCAGGAGGTGCTCACCGCGATCGGGGCCTGAGAGGGCCCGTAGCTGACGGACAGTGCCCCGGGGTGTCCGTCCGGGTCGGTACGGTAGGGGACTATGGCAGACCCCTCCACGTACCGGCCCGCTCCCGGGGCCATTCCGACCTCGCCCGGCGTGTACAAGTTCCGTGACGGGCACGGCCGGGTCATCTACGTGGGGAAGGCCAAGAGCCTGCGGCCCCGGCTCTCCTCGTACTTCCAGGACGTGGCCAACCTGCACCCCCGCACCGCGACGATGGTCACCACGGCCGCCTCGGTGGAGTGGACGGTGGTGGCCACCGAGGTCGAGGCGCTGCAGCTGGAGTACTCCTGGATCAAGGAGTTCGACCCCCGGTTCAACGTCAAGTACCGGGACGACAAGAGCTATCCGGAGCTCGCGGTCACCCTCAACGAGCAGTTCCCGCGGGTCCAGGTGATGCGCGGGGCGCACAAGAAGGGCGTGCGGTACTTCGGGCCCTACGGCCACGCCTGGGCGATCCGCGAGACGGTCGACCTGATGCTCCGGGTCTTCCCGGTGCGGACGTGTTCCAACGGGGTGTTCAAGCGCGCCCAGCAGATCGGCCGCCCCTGTCTGCTCGGCTACATCGGCAAGTGCGCGGCCCCCTGCGTGGGCCGGATCTCCGCCGAGGACCACGCCGAACTGGCCGAGGAGTTCTGCGACTTCATGGCCGGCCGGACGGGCAACCACCTGCGCCGGCTGGAGCAGGAGATGCAGCAGGCCGCCGCCGCGATGGAGTACGAGAAGGCCGCCCGGCTGCGCGACGACCTCGGCGCGCTCAGGCGCGCGATGGAGAAGAACGCGGTGGTGCTCGCCGACGGCACCGACGCCGACCTGCTGGCGCTGGCCGAGGACGAGCTGGAGGCCGCCGTCCAGATCTTCCACGTCCGCGGCGGCCGGGTCCGCGGCCAGCGCGGCTGGGTCACCGACAAGGTCGAGGACGTGGACACCGCCGGCCTGGTGGAGCACGCGCTCCAGCAGCTCTACGGCGGCGGCTCCGAGACCGTGCCGCGCGAGGTGCTGGTGCCCGCGCTGCCCGATCCGGTCGGGCCGGTGCAGGAGTGGCTGACCGGCCTGCGCGGCGCCCAGGTGGACCTGCGGGTGCCCCAGCGCGGGGACAAGAAGGACCTGATGGCCACCGTGCAGAAGAACGCCCAGCAGTCGCTGGTGCTGCACAAGACCAAGCGCGCCTCGGACCTGACGACCCGTAGCCGGGCGCTCCAGGAGATCTCCGAGGCGCTGGAGCTGGAGTCGGTGCCGCTGCGCATCGAGTGCTTCGACATCTCCCACCTCCAGGGCCAGGACGTGGTCGCCTCGATGGTGGTCTTCGAGGACGGGCTGGCCCGCAAGAGCGAGTACCGGCGCTTCCAGATCAAGGGCTTCGAGGGGCAGGACGACGTCCGCTCCATGCACGAGGTGATCACCCGCCGGTTCCGCCGCTACCTCCAGGAGCGCGAGCAGACGGGGGAGTGGGCGGTGCCCGAGGAGGAGGAGCCCGCGGCCGGCCCGCGCACCGAGGACGGCCGCCCCAAGCGCTTCGCCTACCCGCCGCAGCTGGTGGTGGTCGACGGCGGGCAGCCCCAGGTCGCCGCCGCCCAGCGGGCGTTGGACGAGCTGGGCATCGACGACGTGGCGGTCTGCGGGCTGGCCAAGCGGCTGGAGGAGGTCTGGCTGCCCGGCGAGGCCGACCCGGTCGTGCTGCCGCGCTCCAGCGAGGGCCTCTACCTGCTCCAGCGGGTCCGCGACGAGGCGCACCGCTTCGCGATCGCCTACCAGCGGGGCAAGCGCGCCAAGCGGCTCACGGCGGGGGAGCTGGACTCCGTCCCCGGCCTCGGCGAGACTCGCCGCCAGGCGCTGCTCAAGCACTTCGGCTCGTTGAAGAAGCTGCGGGCCGCCACCGTGGAGGAGATCTGCGAGGTGCCGGGCATCGGCAGGCGCACGGCGGAGACTGTTGTGGCGGCGTTGGCCGTCCGTACACCCGCCGCTCCGGCGGTGAACACCGCCACCGGCGAGATCATTGACGACAGCATGGACGACGACAGCAGGTTCGGCAGTACCGAGAGCGGGGACCAGAAGTGACTGCGGCAGACCACGGGGGCACCACCCAGAAGACGGGTGGCGGAGAGAACTCCCCCGAGCTGGTGATCATCTCCGGCATGTCCGGAGCGGGGCGGAGCACCGCCGCCAAGTGCCTGGAGGACCTGGGCTGGTTCGTGGTGGACAACCTCCCGCCGGCCCTGATCCCGACCATGGTGGACCTCGGCGCCCGCTCCCAGGGCGCGGTGCCCCGGATCGGCGTGGTGGTGGACGTCCGCGGGCGCAAGTTCTTCGACGACCTGCTCACCTCGCTGGAGGAGCTGGAGAAGCGCGGGGTCCGGCTCCGGGTGGTCTTCCTGGAGTCCTCCGAGGACGCTCTGGTGCGCCGCTTCGAGTCGGTCCGCCGCCCGCACCCGCTGCAGGCGGACGGGCGGATCGTGGACGGCATCGAGCGCGAGCGTGACCTGCTGCGCGAGCTGCGCGGCGAGGCCGACCTGGTGATCGACACCTCCGACCTGAACGTCCATCAGCTCCGGGCCAAGCTCGACGCCCAGTTCGCCGACCACGACGAGCCCGAGCTGCGCGCCACCGTGATGTCCTTCGGCTTCAAGTACGGCCTGCCGGTCGACGCCGACCTGGTGGTGGACTGCCGCTTCCTGCCCAATCCGCACTGGGTCCCCGAGCTGCGGGCCCGCACCGGCACCGACCCGGACGTGGCCGACTACGTCTTCCAGCAGCCGGGGTCGAACGAGTTCCTCAACGGCTACGCCGAGCTCCTCAAGATCGTCACGGAGGGCTACCGCCGGGAGGGCAAGCGGTACATGACCCTTGCCGTAGGCTGCACCGGTGGGAAGCATCGCAGCGTGGCGATGTCCGAGCGTCTGACGAAGCGTCTGATCGCGGACGGCGTCGAGACGGTGCTGGTCCACCGCGACATGGGCAGGGAGTGACCACCGGCGTCCTGGGCACAGGGGTTCCCACCACCGGGGAGTGACGGATCCGGCCCCGCTGTCGCTCGTACAGGCATGGCGGAACGACGGACTGGGGTCGGCGTGGCAGTGGTGGGTCACTCGGTGGCGGGGCAGGCACCGGCGCGGCAGCGGCGTGCGCCCAGAATCACCGCGCTCGGCGGCGGTCAGGGGTTGTCCGCCTCGCTCTCCGCGCTGCGCCGGCTCACCACCGAGCTGACCGCCGTGGTCACCGTCGCCGACGACGGCGGCTCCAGCGGCCGGCTCCGGGCCGAGCTGGGCGTGCTCCCGCCGGGCGACCTGCGCAAGGCGCTGGCCGCGCTCTGCGGGGACGACGAGTGGGGCCGGACCTGGTCCGAGGTGATCCAGCAGCGCTTCACCGGCGACGGCGAACTCGGCGGCCACGCGGTCGGCAACCTGCTGATCGTCGCCCTCTGGGAGAAGCTCGGCGATCCGGTGGCCGCCCTGGACTGGGTCGGCAAGCTGCTCAACGTGCAGGGCCGGGTGCTGCCGATGTCGGCGGTGCCGCTGGACATCGAGGCCGAGGTGCGCGGGCACGACCCGGCCCGCCCGGCCGAGCTGACCGCCGTCCGCGGCCAGGCCCACGTGGCCGTCACCCCCGGCACGGTGCAGTCGATCCGGCTGCTGCCGGAGGAGCCCCCGGCCGTCCCGGAGGCGGTCAAGGCGGTGCTGGACGCGGACTGGGTGGTGCTCGGCCCCGGCTCCTGGTTCACCAGCGTGCTGCCGCACCTGCTGGTCCCCGAGCTGGCCGCGGCCCTCGCCGACACCCGGGCCCGCCGCCTGCTCACCCTCAACCTGGCCCCGCAGCCCGGCGAGACCGAGGGCTTCACCCCGCAGCGCCACCTGGAGGTGTTCGCCGACCACGCTCCGGGGCTCTCGGTGGATGCGATCCTTGTCGACGAGCGCGCCGTCACCGGTGGCGCCTTCGGCCAGGCGGACCTGGCCGGACTGGAGAAGGCCGCCGGACGGATGGGTGCCGCACTGGTGCTCGACCGGGTCGCCGCCGCGGACGGCACGCCGCGACACGACCGGGAGCTGTTGGCGGCTGCGTACGACCGGATTTTCCGGACACATGGAAGGATCGGCCCATGGCGATGACGGCAGCGGTCAAGGACGAAATCAGCCGGCTCCCCGTCACCCGGGCCTGCTGCCGCAAGGCAGAGGTCTCGGCGATCCTCCGGTTCGCGGGCGGTCTGCACATTGTGAGCGGCCGGATCGTGATCGAGGCGGAGCTGGACACCGGCATTGCGGCCCGCAGGCTGCGCAAGGACCTGTTGGAGATCTTCGGACACTCCTCGGACCTGGTGGTGATGGCCCCCGGCGGGCTGCGCCGCGGCAGCCGGTACGTGGTGCGGGTGGTCAAGGACGGCGAGTTGCTGGCCCGGCAGACCGGGCTGGTGGACGGGCGCGGGCGCCCGATCCGGGGTCTCCCCCCGGCGGTGGTCTCGGGCGCGACCTGTGACGCGGAGGCGGCCTGGCGCGGTGCCTTCCTGGCGCACGGCTCGCTGACCGAGCCGGGCCGCTCCTCCTCCCTGGAGATCACCTGCCCCGGCTCCGAGGCGGCGCTGGCCCTGGTCGGCGCGGCCCGCCGGCTGGGCATCCCGGCCAAGGCCCGCGAGGTGCGCGGGGTGGACCGGGTGGTGATCCGGGACGGCGACGCGATCGGCGCGCTGCTCACCCGGCTCGGCGCGCACGAGTCGGTGCTGGCCTGGGAGGAGCGCCGGATGCGGCGCGAGGTGCGCGCCACCGCCAACCGGCTGGCCAACTTCGACGACGCCAACCTGCGCCGCTCGGCCCGGGCCGCGGTGGCGGCCGGCGCCCGGGTGCAGCGGGCGCTGGAGATCCTCGGCGAGGAGGTGCCCGAGCACCTGGCGGCCGCCGGCCAGCTGCGGATGCAGCACAAGCAGGCCTCGCTGGAGGAGCTCGGCGCGCTCGCCGACCCGCCGCTCACCAAGGACGCGGTGGCCGGCCGGATCCGCCGGCTGCTGGCGATGGCCGACAAGCGCGCCTCCGAGCTCGGCCTGCCGAGCACCGAGGCCAGCCTCACCGACGAGATGGCGATGAACTGACGGGTCGGGCACGAACTGACGGAGCCTCAGCGGGCCCACCCACCGAACGGCCGGTGTCCACATCGTGGACACCGGCCTTCGTGTCACCCGACGCCCCGTCAGGTGCCCGGAGGCCGGGCCCAACTGCCCTGCGGGGCCGGGACGTAGGCCCTGACAAGGTCCCGGAGGCCCGTCAGGGCAGGCCTGCGGCGGTGAGGCGATGTGCCCAGGCAGGCCCCGGAGGGGTAGGGTCATAGGTGGTCGGGGACATCCCATTTCCATCGCGTCGGGCAACCGACGTACCCACTAAGGAGATCGGTTCGTGACGATCCGGGTAGGCATCAATGGATTCGGCCGCATTGGCCGTAACTTCTTCCGCGCGGTTAAGTCCCAGGGCGCGGACATCGAGATCGTCGGCGTGAACGACCTGACCGACACCAAGACCCTGGCGCACCTCCTCAAGTACGACTCGATCCTCGGAACCCTCCAGGCCGAGGTGTCGCACACCGCCGACAGCATCACCGTCGACGGCCACACCTTCAAGGTGATCGCCGAGCGCGACCCGGCGAACCTGCCGTGGGGCGAGCTGGGCGTGGACATCGTCATCGAGTCCACCGGCATCTTCACCAAGGCGGACGCTGCGAAGAAGCACGTCACCGCCGGTGCGAAGAAGGTCATCATCTCGGCGCCGGCGACGGACGAGGACGTCACCATCGTGATGGGCGTCAACGACGAGAAGTACGACGCCGCGAAGCACACCGTGATCTCCAACGCCTCGTGCACCACCAACTGCGTGGCGCCGATCGCGAAGGTGCTCCAGGAGAACTTCGGCATCGTCAAGGGTCTGATGACCACGGTGCACGCGTTCACCAACGACCAGGTGACGCTGGACTTCCCGCACAAGGACCTGCGTCGTGCGCGCGCGGCGTCCATCAACATCATCCCGACCTCGACGGGCGCCGCCAAGGCCACCGCCCTGGTCCTCCCCGAGCTCAAGGGCAAGCTGGACGGCACCTCGCTGCGCGTCCCGGTCCCGACCGGCTCGATCACCGACCTCGTGGTGACCCTCGAGCGCGAGGTCACCGTGGCGGAGGTCAACGAGGCCTTCCAGAAGGCCTCCGAGGGCTCCCTCAAGGGCATCCTGCAGTACACCGAGGACCCGATCGTCTCCTCCGACATCGTGAACTCGCCGTTCTCCACGATCTTCGACTCGCTGATGACCATGGTCCAGGGCAACCAGGTCAAGGTCTTCGGCTGGTACGACAACGAGTGGGGTTACTCGAACCGCCTGGTCAACCTCACCACCCTCGTCGGTGGCCAGCTCTGATCCAGCGGAAGCTGATGTGATGTGAGCAGGAGCCCGGACGCCCCGCGTTCGGGCCCCTGCTCTGCGTCTCGAACCCGGGTCGGGACCCCCGGGTAGCCACTGCCGAGCGGTCCGCCGTCGTGCCGCTTCCACCTCCTCTTCCCAGGAGATCCGTCCACCGTGAAGAAGATCGAAGACCTCCAGGTCAACGGCCAGCGGGTGTTCGTCCGCGCCGACCTCAACGTGCCGCTGTCCAACGGCGCCATCACCGACGACGGCCGCATCCGCGCCGTCGCCCCGACCATCGCCAAGCTGGTCGCGGCCGGTGCCAAGGTGATCGTCGCTTCCCACCTGGGCCGCCCCAAGGGCGAGCCCGACCCGCAGTTCTCGCTCGCCCCGGTCGCCGTGCGACTCGGCGAGATCCTCGGCCGGCCGGTGTCCTTCGCCGCCGACACCGTGGGCGAGAGCGCGAAGGCCACCGTCGCCGCCCTGGGCGACGGCGAGGTCACGCTGCTGGAGAACCTGCGCTTCAACGCCGGCGAGACCGCGAAGGACGACGCCGAGCGCGGTGCCTTCGCCGACGAACTGGCCGCCCTGGCCGACCTCTACGTGGGCGACGGCTTCGGTGCGGTGCACCGCAAGCACGCCTCGGTGTACGACCTGCCCAAGCGCCTGCCGCACGCGGTCGGCGACCTGATTGCCACCGAGGTCGGCGTGCTCAAGCGCCTGACCGAGGAGGTGGAGCGCCCGTACGTGGTGGTGCTCGGCGGCTCCAAGGTCTCCGACAAGGTCGGCGTCATCGACAACCTGCTCGGCAAGGCCGACCGCATCCTGATCGGCGGCGGCATGGCGTACACCTTCCTCGCGGCCAAGGGCCACGAGGTCGGCATCTCGCTGCTGCAGAAGGACCAGATCCCCACCGTGCTGGAGTACCTCAAGCGCGGCGAGGAGACCGGCGTCGAGTTCGTGATCCCGGTCGACGTGGCGATCTCCGCCAGCTTCCCGGACACCAAGACCCACGCCCCGGTCGAGGACTTCGAGATCGTCGACGCGGACAAGATCCCCGCCGACAAGGAGGGCCTGGACATCGGCCCGAAGACCCAGCGGCTCTTCGCCGAGAAGCTGGCCGACGCGAAGACCGTGTTCTGGAACGGCCCGGTCGGCGTCTTCGAGCACCCGGCCTTCGCCGAGGGCACCAAGGCCGTCGCGCAGGCGCTGCTGGACAGTGACGCGTTCACCGTGGTCGGTGGTGGCGACTCCGCCGCCGCCGTCCGCATCCTGGGCTTCGACGAGAACGAGTTCGGGCACATTTCGACCGGCGGTGGCGCCAGCCTCGAGTACCTGGAGGGCAAGACCCTCCCCGGTCTCGCCGCCCTGGAGGACTGAGACATGACGGACCGTCTCCCGCTGATGGCGGGCAACTGGAAGATGAACCTCGACCACTTCGAGGCCATCCGCCACACCCAGGCGCTGGCGTTCTCGCTGGCCGACAAGGACTACGAGGCCGTCGAGGTCGCCGTCCTGGTCCCCTTCACCGACCTGCGCTCCGTGCAGACCCTGGTGGACGGCGACAAGCTGAAGCTCAAGTACGGTGCCCAGGACCTCTCGGCGCACGACTCCGGTGCCTACACCGGTGAGATCTCCGGCCCGATGCTCTCCAAGCTCAAGTGCACCTTCGTGGCCATCGGCCACTCGGAGCGCCGCCAGTACCACGGCGAGAACGAGGAGATCGTCAACGCCAAGGTCAAGGCCGCCTACCGGAACGGGGTCACCCCGATCCTGTGCGTCGGCGAGCCGCTGGACATCCGCAAGGCCGGCACCCACGTCGAGTACACCCTGGCCCAGCTGGACGGTGCGCTCGACGGCGTCCCGGCTTCCGACGCCGAGTCGATCGTGGTCGCGTACGAGCCGGTCTGGGCGATCGGCACCGGCGAGGTGGCCACCCCGGAGGACGCGCAGGAGGTCTGCGCCGCGATCCGGGTCCGCCTGGGCGAGCTGTACTCGGCCGAGCTGGCCGACAAGGTCCGCGTGCTGTACGGCGGTTCGGTCAAGTTCTCGAGCGCGGCCGGCCTGATGGCCAAGCCCGACGTGGACGGTGCGCTGATCGGCGGTGCCTCGCTGGACGCCGACGAGTTCGTCAAGATCGTGCGCTACCGTGAGCAGGCAGTAGGCTAACGCCGCTCCAGCAACGTAGGCTTTGGGGCCGGGACCGCCGTCAGCGGCCCGGCCCCTTCGCCGAAGATACGAGAGATTGGTCCCGCTGTGGTTCTCGGGTTCACGATTGCCCTGATCGTCTTCAGCCTGCTGATGGTCCTCCTGGTGCTGCTGCACAAGGGCAAGGGCGGCGGTCTCTCCGACATGTTCGGTGGTGGCGCGATGTCCACCGGTGGCGGTTCGGCGGTCGCCGAGCGCAACCTCGACCGGATCACCATCATCGTCGGCATCGGCTGGTTCGCCAGCATCGTGGTGCTCGGCCTGGTGCTCAAGTACAAGGGCTGACACCACACTTCGGGTCCCGCGGGTACTGCCGGACTCCTGACGCGGCGTCGCATCGCGGCTTATGCTCGAAAGCGGTGAAGTGCCGGGAGTGGTGCGGACAGATCCTTAACCGCTGCTTACACTAGGACGACTTCGCCACCGGGCGTGGGCGTTCCAGCCCCTTTCCCGGGCAGCGGCCGAGATCGCAACGCACCAGTAAGCCTTCGCAGGGAGTCAGACCGTGGCAAGTGGCAACGCCATCCGTGGCAGCAGAGTCGGTGCCGGCCCGATGGGCGAGGCGGAGCGCGGCGAGTCCGCCCCCCGCAACCGGATCTCCTTCTGGTGTGCGAACAAGCACGAGACCAAGCCGAGCTTCGCTGCGGAGGCGGTCATCCCGGACACCTGGGACTGCCCCCGCTGCGGCTTCCCGGCCGGCCAGGACGAGCACAACCCGCCGGCGCCCTCGCGCAACGAGCCCTACAAGACCCACCTCGCCTACGTCCGCGAGCGTCGCACCGACGCCGACGGCGAGGCGATCCTCGCCGAGGCGCTGGCCAAGCTCCGCGGCGAGATCTGAACGAGCGTCGACCACAGCAGGAACGCAGCAGGGCCCGGCCTCCACGAGGAGACCGGGCCCTGACGCTTGCCCGGGGTCAGGCCGAGGCGGGCGGGTACAGCTGCGGCGGGATCTTCGCCGCGGCCGCCCTGTCCAGCAGCCAGAGGGTGCGGACGGTGCCCTGGGCGGCCGAGGCCGGGGCCAGCAGCTCGCCCGGCCCGGAGAGGGCCAGCGCGACCGCGCCGGCCTTGTCCTCGCCGGCCGCCAGCAGCCAGACCTCGCGGGCCGACCGGATGGCGGGCAGGGTCAGCGAGACCCGGGTGGGCGGGGGCTTGGGCGCGCCCCGGACCCCGACCACGGTCAGCTCGGTCTCCCGCACACCGGGGTGCTCGGGGAAGAGCGAGGCGACGTGGGTGTCCGGGCCGACGCCGAGCAGCAGCACGTCGAACTCGGGCACCTCGCCGCGGCCGGCGGCCTTCGCCAGCTCCTCGGCGTACCGGGCGGCGGCGGACTCCACGTCCGAGCCGTCCGGGCCGTCCGAGGCGGGCATCTCGTGCACCCGGGCCGGGTCGAGCGGCAGCGCGTCGAGCAGCTCGGCCCGGGCCTGGGTGGCGTTGCGCTCCGGATCCCCGGCGGGGAGGTAGCGCTCGTCGCCCCACCAGATGTCCAGCCGGGCCCAGTCCACCGCGTCCCTGGCCGGGGACGCGGCGATGGCGGCCAGCAGCGCGTTGCCGTTGCGGCCGCCGGTGAGCACCACCGAGGCGGTGCCGCGGGCGGCCTGGGCGTCCACGATCCGGGTGATCAACCGGGCCGCGGCCGCCTGCGCCATCAGCTCCTTGTCGCCGTGGACCACCAGTTGGGGAGTGGCGGCCGTGCTCACGAGCCGGCCTTCTTCCGGGTGGCGGTCTTCTTGGCCGGTGCCGCCTTCTTGGCCGGGGCGGCCTTCTTGGCGGTGGCCGTCTTCGCGGTCGGCACCTTCCTCGCGGCCGGCGCCTTCTTCACGGGAGCCGTCGCGGCCGGTGCCTCCTCCTCGACCCGGGCGGTGACCCGGGGCGGGGCGGCGACGGCGGCCTCGACCACCGGAGCAGCCGTCACCTGCTCCGACCTGGGCTCCTTGAGGCGCTCGATCGGCGTCTTCACGGCGGCCGCGTAGATGTCGTCCGGGTCGAGCCGGCGCAGCTCCTCGGCGATCAGCTCGGCCGTCTCCCGCCGCTTCAGGGCGACCTGACGGTCCGGCGCACCGGGCATCGACAGGGTGCCCATCAGGCCGTCCGGGCGGTCCAGGACGATGTCGCCGTCCTCGGTCCGCAGGGTCACCGAGGTGATGCCCGGACCGGCCGTCACCACCCGCTCCACCGGCACCCGCAGACGGGTCGTCAGCCAGAGGCCGAGCAGCTCGACGCTCGGGTTGTACGACTCGCCCTCGACCACCGCGGAGGTGATCGTCACCGGGCGCTGGTCCAGGGCGGCGGCCAGCATGGAGCGCCAGCCGGTGATCCGGGTCCAGGCCAGGTCGGTGTCGCCGGGGGTGTAGCTGGCGGCCCGCTGGGCCAGCTGGCCGACCGGGGACTCGGCGGTGACGGCGTCGGTGATCCGACGCTGGGCCAGCGCGCCGAGCGGGTCCTGGGCGGGGTGCAGCGGGGCGTTCTCCGGCCACCAGACCACCACGGGGGCGTCCGGCAGCAGCAGCGGGAGGACCACCGACTGGGCGTGCGAGGCGAGTTCGCCGTGCATCCGGAGGATGACGGTCTCGCCCGAGCCCGCGTCGGAGCCGACCAGGATCTCGGCGTCCAGCCGGGTCTCGGCCCGGGCGCGCGGGGAGCGGCCGGCCCGCTTGATGACGGCCAGGGTGCGCGAGGGGTGCTCGCGGGAGGCGTCGTTGGCGGCCTTGAGGGCGTCGTACGCGCTGCCCTCGTCGGTGACGATCACCAGCGTGAGGACCATGCCGGCCGCGGTGGAGCCGCTGTCCCGGCGGGCGTCCATCAGGGCCGCGTTGATCTTGCTGGAGGTGGTGTTGGTGAGGTCGGTCTTCATGGCCGGCGCCAGCTCCTGCCGTCTCGTGCGAGCATCTCGTCCGCCTCGGCGGGGCCCCAGGTGCCGGAGGAGTACTGGGCGGGCTTGCCGTGGGTGTCCCAGTACTGCTCGATCGGGTCGAGGATCTGCCAGGAGAGCTCGACCTCCTGGTGGCGCGGGAACAGGTTGGCGTCGCCGAGCAGCACGTCCAGGATGAGCCGCTCGTACGCCTCCGGGCTGGACTCGGTGAAGGACTCGCCGTAGGCGAAGTCCATCGTGACGTCGCGGACCTCGAAGGAGGTGCCCGGCACCTTGGAACCGAACCGCACGGTGACGCCCTCGTCCGGCTGGACCCGGATGACCAGGGCGTTCTGCCCCAGCTCCTCGGTCGCGTAGGAGTCGAACGGCAGGTACGGGGCGCGCTGGAAGACCACCGCGATCTCGGTGACCCGGCGGCCGAGCCGCTTGCCGGTGCGC
>NZ_BAAAYB010000121.1:0-46388 GCF_039535905.1 Kitasatospora albolonga
ATCTCCGCGTCCACGATCCCGTTCTCGTGACCGTTCTCGTGACCGCTCCCGTGGCCGCCCTGCTCGACCACCGACGCGACCGCCTGCGCGTACGCCGCCACGTTGGCCGCCGCGCTGAGCTCCAGCAGGGCCGGCTGGGTGAGCCCGCCGTAGCGCTCGTTGACGGCCGCAGCCAGCGCCTCGGCGTCCTCCCGGTGCTCGGCGAAGGCGGCGTCGAAGTCCCGCAGGTAGGCGTTGGTGAAGGCGAGCACCCGGGAGGCGTCGTCGTCCGCGCCGGGCGCCCGGTGGCCGGCGATCACCCGGTCCGCGCCGAGCTCGGCGATCCTGGCCAGGTTGGCCCGCCACTCCTCGCGCTGGACGGGGTCGGTGTCGGCGGTCCAGACGTGGGTGCCGTTGTAGACGAAGTCCCCGGCGACCACCGTGCGGATGCCGGGACGTGCACCACGGTGGAGCCCTCGCAGTCGGCCTGGCCGAGGCCGAGCACCCGGATCAGCTGACGGTCGATCATCAACGGCTGGGGCAACAGCGGGGCGGGCAGCAGCGGGGCGTCGGGGATGTCGTCCCCGTAGACCGGCTTCCACTGGGGCCACCTTGGCGGCGACGGTGGCGGCGATCCCCGCCACCACCGGCGGTGCGGCCAGCAGCTGGGCCCGGGGGAAGAGCCGGAGCACCTCCTCCGCGCCGAAGTAGTGGTCGGGGTGGTGGTGGGTGATCACCACGGCCAGCAGCTGCCTGCCCTTGCCGGCCACCCACTCGGCCAGCTCGCGTCCGGCGCCGCGGGTGAGCTGCGCGTCGACCAGGATGGCGGTCCGCTCGCCCATGATCAGGCTGGAGGTGGCGAAGAACGCGGTCTCGGGGCCGGTGAAGACCTCGACCGTCAGCGCGGCCGCGGCGGGCCCTGCTCGCCGAGAGTCCGGACGCCCCGGCCGGCTCCGGCACTTCCGGGTATTCGGACTGGTCCGGCGTCACATCGGCTCCCTGGTCGGCGTGGTGGGTCGTCTCCGGACCCCGTACGGCCAGCTTGGGAGGTAGCCGGGGCTTTCGCCGAGTAGGCACGCCCAGGTGAGTGATCGAACACATGCCGGAGGCCCGCCCCGACGCACTGTCAGGACGGGCCTCCGGCGGACACCGCTGCTACTTCTTGCCCTTGCCGGTGAGCTTCTGCACCCGGGAGCCGATGCCCCAGGCGGTGACCCGCCAGAGCGCCTCGACCACGATGTTGCGGCTCATCTTGGAGGCGCCGAGCTCGCGCTCGACGAAGGTGATCGGCACCTCGCTGACCTTGTAGCCGGCCTTGACGGTGCGCCAGGCCAGGTCGACCTGGAAGCAGTACCCGGCCGAGGCGACCTGGTCCATGCCGAGACCCTCCAGGGTCTCCTTGCGGAAGGCGCGGTAGCCGCCGGTGACGTCCTTGATCGGCACGCCGAGCATCAGGCGGGAGTAGGTCGAACCGCCGCGCGAGAGCATCAGGCGGGACTTCGGCCAGTTGACGACCTTGCCGCCGGGCACCCAGCGGGAGCCGAGCACCAGGTCGGAGTTGCGCAGCGCGGTGAGCAGGCGGTGCAGCTCCTCCGGCTGGTGCGAACCGTCGGCGTCCATCTCGACGAGGACGTCGTAGCCGTTGTCGATGCCCCAGCGGAAGCCCGCGAGGTAGGCGGCCCCGAGCCCTCCTTGCCCTTGCGGTGCATCACCTTGATGTGGTCGTCCTCGGCGGCGAGCTTGTCGGCGATGTCGCCGGTGCCGTCAGGGCTGTTGTCGTCCGCGACCAGGACGTGGACCTCGGGGACGGCGGCGCGGACTCGGGAGGTGATCCGCTCGACGTTCTCGGCCTCGTTGTAGGTCGGGATGGTGCAGGGCGATGGCCTCGGTGCGGGTGACGGCCTGCTCGGGGCCGAGCACCCCGTCCACCGTCGTCCGGGTGGTCAGGCCATGCAGGGAGTGGGCCGCGCCGTAGGAGCCGACGGGGTAGTCCGATCCGGCCGAGACGTCGGCGCCCGCGTCCAGCCAGCCGCGGGCGGGGAAGAGGGCGGCCACCCGTTCCTTGCCCCAGTACTCGGACTGGATGGCGGCGACGTCGTGCAGCAGCGGCTGCTGGATGGTCACCGGGATGCCCAACCGCACGGCGCGCTCCCGCTGTTGACGGTCCGCCAGCCCGCCGTGCTCCATCACCAGCGCACCGTACGGGAGCCCCGGCAGGCGGCGCTGCACCCGCTCGTAGAGGTCGAGCAGCGTTCGGACGCCGCGGTCGCCGTAGGCGTGGATGCCGACCCGCCAGCCGCGGCGCACCACCTGCTCCACGGCCGACTCCAGCTCCCGCTGGTCCCAGGCCAGCTGGCCGGTGTACCCGGGGGTCGGGCAGTGCGCCGGACAGTACGGGGCGTCCAGTGCGGCGGCCTCGATCCCGCCGTCCATCCAGAACTTCACGCCCCACACCCGCAGCCAGGGGTCGGCGGCGTACCGCCACTCCTCCATGCCGTCGAGCAGCTCTTCCACCTGCCGCACCGAGGTGAAGCCGAGGGTGCCGAGCAGCACCCGTACCCGGCAGCCGAGTTGGCCGAGGTCACGGAGCTGCCGGAGCGCGGCCAGGTCGGCCGGGGTGGAGTTGGTGTCGCGGACGGTGCCGATGCCGGTGGCGGCGTAGGCGTGGGTGGCCAGGCGCAGGCCGTCGAGCTTGGCCGCCGGCTCGGGCACCGGGAGGTGCGGCCGGATCAGCGCCATGCCGCCGCGCAGGTGGCCGGTGGGCCGGCCGGCCGCGTCGCGCGCGATGGCGCCGCCCACCGGATCGGGGGTGGCGGCGTCGATGCCGCACCGGCGCAGCGCCTCGCCGTTGAGCACCTGGTTGTGGACTCCGCGCAGGACGAGCACCGGGTGCCGGTCGGTCGCCCGGTCGAGCTCGGCGGCGGTCGGGAAGCGGCGCTCGGCGAGGTTGAGCTCCTGCCAGTGCCCGGCGGTGCGGATCCACTCGCCCGGCGGCGTCCGCCCGGCCCGGGCGCGGATCAGGTCGAGGAACTCCGGGACGGAGCGGGCGCCGTCCACCGCCACGTCGCGGGCGCTGTCGGCGGCGGCGATCAGGTGGGTGTGGGTGTCGTCGAAGGCCGAGAGGACGGTGGAGCCGGGCAGGTCGAGCACCGTGGTGTCCGGGCCGGCCAGGTGGTCGAGCCCGTCCGGGGTCGCGGCCACCGCGAACACCCGGTCGCCGCGCACGGCGAGCGCCCGCTGCGGCTGCTGCCCGGGCACGAGGGTGTGGACGCGGCCCGCGCGGAGCAGCAGGTCCACGAACGGCGGGGCGGATGACGGCACGGCTGCCTCCCACGACTCGATCCGATGGTGCGTCAGGCCGGAGCCGTCTCAGGAGGCGGCGGGACGGATCAGGCGCTCGTCCGGGATGACCGCGACGCCGAGGATCTCGATCAGGGCCTCCGGCTGCCACAGCGCCGTGGTGCCGATGCCGGCCATCGCGGGGTAGACCGGCCCGGCCAGTTCGCGCCAGACCGCACCGATCTCCCGGCCGTGCGCCTGGTAGTCGGGGATGTCGGTGAGGTAGAGGGTCACGCTCACCAGGTCCTGCGGGATGCCGCCCGCCGCGGCCAGGGTGGCCAGGACGTTGCCGAAGGCCTGCCGGAACTGCTCGACGATGCCGCCCGGGACGATCTTCATGTCCCGGTCGAGGGCGGTCTGGCCGCCCAGGTGGAGCGTGTTGCCGCTGAGCGTCCCGTGCGAGTAGCCGCTGGGCCGGGGCAGGGACGGGGGGTTCACCGGACGGGGCGTCAGATCGGTTGCCATGGCGAGCTCCTGCGTGACGGGAACTTGGGCGCCGTCACCGTAGCATCTATTGACAGTCTCGTGACGGTCGCAGAAATAATGAAATACCGGATCGCTCGGCGGTACGAAGGAGGAGCACGGCTCATGCACCTCGCGACAGTGGCCCACCCGGCAGGCACCAGCGCCGCGGTGCTCGACGGCGGCGCCTGGCGGGCGCTGCCCGCCACCGACCTGTCGGCGTTCCTCGCGGCGGGCGGGCCGGACCGGGCCGGTGCGCTGCGGGCAGGGGCGCTGCGGGCAGGGGCGGTGATCGACGGCGCCGTCCCGGTGCTGCCGCTCCCCGCGCCCCGGAAGGTGATCTGCTGCGGCCTCAACTACGCCGACCACATCCGGGAGACCGGGCGCGAACTCCCGTCCCACCCCACGCTGTTCGCCAAGCACGCCGACACCCTCACCGGCCCGGCGGACGAGCTGGTGCTGCCGAAGGGCCTGGAGGTCGACTGGGAGGCGGAGCTCGCCGTGGTGGTGGGCGCGACCCTGCGCCGGGCCGACCGGGCCGCGGCGCTGGCCGGGATCGCCGGCTACACCGTGGCGAACGACGTCTCGGTGCGCGACTGGCAGTACCGGACGCTGCAGTGGTTCCAGGGCAAGGCCTGGGACGCCTCCACCCCCGTGGGCCCGGTGGTGGTGACGCCCGACGAGCTCGACCCGGCGGCGGGCGTGGAGGTGATCTGCCGGGTCAACGGCGAGCAGGTCCAGCGCGACTCCACCCGGACGCTGGTCTTCGACCCGGCCGACCTGCTCGCGTACATCTCCGCCTTCACCGTGCTGCGCCCCGGTGACCTGGTGCTGACCGGCACGCCGGGCGGCATCGGGGCGGCCCGCGAACCGCGCCGCTTCCTCGCCGACGGCGACGTGCTGGAGACCGAGGTCCCCGGCATCGGCACGCTGCGCAACACCGTGCGCTTCACCGACTGATCCTCCGTCACGTCCCGAGACCCCTGAGACCCAGGAGCAAGGAGCTTCGATGGACCCCACACCCGGGGACTACGTCCTCGAGGGCGACAACTCGATGTACGCCACGGAGAGCGGCCTGGTGGTCCCGGTGGTGACCCGGGCCGGCACCGAGCCCGGGGACACCGGCCAGTCCGCCGGTGCCACCCGGATCTCGGGCATCAGCATCCAGCACACCCCTGCCACCAGGCTCTGGTTCGGCAAGGTCAGCAACGATCCCGGCTACCGCTCGGTGCCGCACCACCACGGCGAGGCCGAGACCGGCGGCTACGTGCTGCTGGGCCGGGGCCGGATCTACTTCGGGCGGAAGTTCGAGGACTACGTCGACCTGGCCGAGGGCGACTGGGTCTTCGTCCCGCCGTTCATGCCCCACGTCGAGTGCAACCTCGACCGCGACAACCCGCTGACCTGGATGACCACCCGCACCCCGGAGAACATCGTGGTCAACCTCCCCGAGGTCCCCGACGCGGACCTGCGCGACTGGCTGGAGCGGCCCTGATGACCGACACCACCTCGGAGACCTTCACCGCCGCCGTCACCCTGACCCCGGCGGAGCCCGAGCACTTCGACCTCGCGTTCACCGCCGTCACCCAGCCCTGCCCGTGGCCCAAGGCCTACGGCGGCGACCTGGTCGCCCAGGCCGCCGCGGCCGCCATGCGGTCCGTCGAGGACGGCAAGGCGCTGCACTCGGTGCACTCCTACTTCATGCGCCCCGCCGAGATCGGCAAGGAGGTGCGCTACGAGGTGGAGCGGCTGCGCGACGGCCGCGGCTACGCGACCCGGCAGGTGCGCGGCTACCAGAACGGCAAGCCGCTCTACGTCTGCCTGGCCAACTTCGCCGCCGGCGAGCCCGGTGCGAGCCACCACGCCGAACTCCCGGACCTGCCCGGCCCGCACGAGCTGCCCAGCTCCGCCGAGCACCTCGCGGACCGCAGCGGCGGGACGATGACGGCCGCCTCCAAGGAGTACTGGTCCACCGGGCGCAGCTTCGACATGCGGCACGTCCCGGGCCCGGTCTACCTGGGCGTGGAGGGCGCGCGGGTGCCCCACCAGGCGGTCTGGGTCAGGCCGTTCGACGCGCTGCGGCCGGTCGAGGGGCTGACCGACGCCCAGCGGGACGCGGCGGCGATCGCCTACGTCTGCGACTACACGATCCTGGAGCCGGTGCTCCGGGTGCTGGGCCTGCACTGGGCGCAGGAGGGGCTGGTCACCGCCAGCCTCGACCACGCGATGTGGTTCCACCGCGCCCTGCCGCCGGGAGCGGCGGACGGCTGGCTGCTCTACGCGCAGCAGGCCGAGGCGGCCGGGGCCGGGCGCGGGCTCGGCTCGGGCCGCTTCTTCGCCCCGGACGGCACCCACCTGGCCACCGTGCTCCAGGAGGGGATGATCCGCGCACCGAGGCCGACCGCGGCGACCGACCCGGACGGGACCGGCAGAGCCGAGGGGACGGGCCGGCCATGACCGATCCGGCCTCGGCCCACCGGGACACCTTCGCCCGCGACCACCTCCCCCCGGCCGACCGCTGGCCGGTCCTGGAGTTCACCACCGAACTGCTCCAGTACCCCGAACGCCTCAACGCCGCCGTCGAGTTGATCGACCGTCCGACGGCGGAGCACGGCGCGGACCGGCCCGCGCTGCGCACCCCGGACGGCGAGGTCTGGACGTACGGCGAGCTCCGGCTGCGGTCCGACCAGATCGCCCAGGTGCTCACCGAGGACCTCGGCCTGGTGCCGGGGAACCGGGTGCTGCTGCGCTCCCCCAACAACCCCTGGGCGGTCGCCGCCTGGCTGGGCGTGCTGAAGGCGGGCGGCATCGCCGTCTCCACGATGGCCGCCCTGCGGGCCCGCGAGCTGGCGCCGATCGTGGCCAAGACCCGGCCGGTGGTGGCGCTGGTCGACCACCGCTTCCTCGACGAGGTGCTCGCCCTCCGGGAGACCGGGGCGCCGGAGCTGACGGTGGTGGCCCACGGCGGCGGCGCGGACGGGGACCTGAGTGCCCGGGCCAGGCGGAAGCCGGGGCGGTTCGCCGCGGTGGACACCGCGGCGGCGGACGTGGCGCTGTTCGGGCCGACCTCGGGCACCACCGGTGTCCCGAAGATCACCGTGCACTTCCACCGGGACGTCCTGTCGATCGACAACACCTTCGGCAGGCACACGCTGCGGCTGCGCCCGGACGACCTGGTCGCCTGCACCGCGCCGTTCGCCTTCACCTTCGGCCTGGGCATGCTGGTGGTCTTCACGCTCCGGGCCGGCGCCTGCGCCTTCCTCACCGAGACCACCACCCCGGTGCAGCTCGCCGGGCTGGTCGCCGAGCACGGCGTGACGGTGCTGGCCACCGCGCCGACCGCTTACCAACAGATCGTCAAGTCCGGTGCGGTGCAGCGGCTCTCGGGCCTGCGGCGGGCGGTCAGCGCGGGCGAGCACATCCCGCTGGCGCTGTGGGAGCGGCTGCGCGAGGAGCTCGGTCTGGAGGTGATCGACGGGATCGGCGCCACCGAGCTGCTGCACATCTTCATCTCGGCCGAGGGCGCGGACATCCGCCCGGGGGCGACCGGCCGGCCGGTCGCCGGGTACCGAGCGACCGTGCTGGGCCCGGACGGCGCGGAGGCCGCCCCCGGGGTGCCGGGGCGCCTGGGCGTGATCGGCCCGGTGGGCTGCCGCTACCTCGACGACGAGCGGCAGGCCGACTACGTGGTGAACGGGTGGAACGTCACCGGCGACACCTTCGTCCGCGACGAGGACGGCTACTTCTGGTACCAGGCGCGCAGCGACGACATGATCGTCTCCTCCGGCTACAACATCGCCGGCCCCGAGGTCGAGGCCGCCGTCGTCACCCACCCGGACGTGACCGAGACGGCGGTGGTCGCCGCACCGGACGCCGCCCGGGGCTCGGTGGTCTGCGCGTTCGTGGTCCTCCGCGACGGGGTGGTCGGCGACGCGGCGAAGGCCCGCGAGATCCAGGACCACGTCAAGGGGCTGATCGCCCCCTACAAGTACCCGCGCGACGTGCGCTTCGTCGACGCGCTGCCGCGCAACGCCAGCGGCAAGCTCCAGCACTTCAAGCTCCGCCGGATCGTGCGCGGGCAGGCAGCGGAGGACCGGTCATGAGGATCGCCATCGCCGGCGGCGGCCCGGGGGGCCTGTACTTCGCCTCCCTGATGAAGCGGCTGGACCCGGCGCACGAGATCACCGTCTGGGAGCGCAACGCGCCGGACGACACCTTCGGGTTCGGCGTGGTCTTCTCGGACGAGACCCTGAGCGGCATCGACAACGCCGACGAGGTCGTGCACGCCGCGATGGAGGACCGGTTCGCCCGCTGGACCGACGTGGACATCGAGTTCGACGGCCACCGGTTCACCGTCGGCGGCCAGGGCTTCGCCGCGATGAGCCGCCGGGACCTGCTCGGGATCCTGCAGCGGCGGGCGGCCGAGCTCGGCGTCGCCGTCCACTACCGCACCCCGGTGCCCGACGTGGACGGGCTGCGGGCCTCGTACGACCTGGTGGTCGCCGCCGACGGGGTGAACTCCGCGATCCGCACCAAGTACGCCGACGTCTTCCGGCCGGAGCTGGACCGGCGGCGCAACAAGTACATCTGGCTCGGCACCGACCTGGTCTTCGAGGCGTTCCAGTTCTTCGTCAAGCAGACGGAGTGGGGCACCGTGCAGATCCACGGCTACCCGTACTCCGAGGCCGGCTCCACCGTCATCGTCGAGATGCACGAGGAGGTCTGGCGCCGGGCCGGCCTCGACCGGACCGAGGAGCGGGAGCTCCCGCCGGGGGCCTCGGACGAGTACGCGGTCGAGCGGATCCGCGAGCTGTTCGCCGAAGAACTGGGGGGCCGCCGGATCCTGACCAACAACTCGCGGTGGCTGAACTTCACCACGGTCCGCAACGAGCGCTGGTACGACGGCAACGTGGTGCTGCTCGGCGACGCCGCCCACACCGCGCACTTCTCGATCGGCTCGGGCACCAAGCTCGCCATGGAGGACGCCCTCGCCCTGGCCGCCTGCCTGCACGAACAGCCGACGGTGGAGCAGGCCCTGACGGCGTACCAGGCCGAGCGCAAGCCGGTGGTCGAGTCGACCCAGCGGGCCGCGCAGGCCTCGCTGGAGTGGTTCGAGAACATCGGGATGTACGCGGACCAGGCCCCGGCCCAGTTCGCGTTCAACCTGCTGACCCGGTCCCGGCGGATCACCTTCGAGAACCTCAGGGAGCGGGACGCCGGGTTCGCCGCCCTGATGGAGAGCGAGTTCGCCCGCCGCGAGCGGGCGGACGGGGCCGCGCCGGCGATGTTCCAGCCGGTGACGATCGGTCAGCTCCGCTTGAAGAACCGCGTGGTGCTCTCCCCGATGGACATGTACTCCTCGGTGGACGGGGTCCCCGGGGACTTCCACCTGGTGCACCTGGGCTCCAAGGCGCTCGGCGGGGCGGGGCTGGTGATGAGCGAGATGGTCTGCGTCTCGCCCGAGGGCCGGATCACCCCGGGCTGCCCGGGCCTGTGGAACGGGGAGCAGCGCGACGCCTGGCGCCGCGTCACGGGCTTCGTCCACGAGCGGACCACCGGCCGGATCGGCCTGCAGCTCGGCCACTCCGGCCGCAAGGGCTCGACCAGGCTGATGTGGGAGGGCATCGACCAGCCGCTCGACGAGGGCAACTGGGAGGTGATCGGCCCGTCCGCCCTGCCCTACGGCCCCGGTTGCCACCTCCCCCGGGAGGCCACCCGCGCGGACCTGGACAAGGTGGTCGCCGACTTCGCCGCGGCCGCCCGGCGCGGGGTGGAGGCCGGCTTCGACCTGATCGAGGTGCACGCCGCGCACGGCTACCTGCTCTCGTCCTTCCTCTCCCCCGTGGCCAACCGGCGCACCGACGAGTACGGCGGCCCGCTGGCGAACCGGCTGCGGTTCCCGCTGGAGGTCTTCGACGCCGTGCGCCGGT
Source organism: Kitasatospora albolonga (assembly GCF_039535905.1). Taxonomy (GTDB): domain Bacteria; phylum Actinomycetota; class Actinomycetes; order Streptomycetales; family Streptomycetaceae; genus Kitasatospora; species Kitasatospora albolonga. Next base: position 9,711 of record NZ_BAAAYB010000121.1, read on the forward strand.
CCGCGCCGCCCGAGGTCCCGGTGACCGTGCGCATCTCGGCGACCGACTGGGTCCCGGACGGGAACACCGGGGACGACGCCGTGGAGATCGCCCGCGCCTTCATCGAGCACGGCGCCGCCGCGATCGACGTCTCCTCCGGGCAGGTCACCGCGGACGAGCGGCCCGCCTACGGCCGCTCGTACCAGACCCCGTTCGCCGACAGGATCCGCCACGAGGTGGCCGGGCCGGCCGGCGTCAAGGTGATCGCGGTCGGGGCCATCTCCTCCTACGACGACGTCAACTCCATCCTGCTGGCCGGCCGGGCGGACCTGTGCGCACTGGGCCGCACCCACCTCTACAACCCGCAGTGGACCTTGCAGGCCGCGGCCGAGCAGGAGTACCGGGGCGAAGGCGCCGACTGGCCGGTCCAGTGGGACGCGGGCCGCCGCAGGCCGCCGACCTCGCGGACCGACCGGATCCCGCCACGGCTGGAGCTGCTGCGCGAGGGGTCCGTGGACCGGGTGCACCAGCGGTGGACGCCCGGGACCGGGGCCGGGGCGGGCCGGAGCGGGCCGATGAAATCATGAACGGCGCCGTCGGTGATACTGAACCGGATGAGCGAGACGAAGAGCGCCCCGCCCCCGCCCCCGGCGGCCGCCCGCCGTTCCCGGACCCTGCTCGTGAGCTTCCTCGGCGCGGTGGTCCGTCCGCTGGGCGACTGGATGCCGATCGCGGGCACCGTGGAGCTCCTCACCCAGGCGGGCCTCGACGCCTCCGGCGTCCGGACGGCGGTCTTCCGGCTCAAGAAGCGCGGCTGGCTGGAGTCCGAAGCCCGCTCCGGCCTGCGCGGCTACGCGCTGACCCCCCTCGCGCTGGAGGCGCTCGCCGCCGGTGACGAGGTGATCTGGCACGCGCGGCAGCCCGCCGACCTGGGTGACGGCTGGTGCCTCGTCAACTTCTCGGTGCCGGAGTCCGCGCGCGCGGTGCGCCACAAGCTGACCGCGCACCTGGCCTCGCTCGGCTTCGGCAACATCGGCGCGGCGGTGTGGATCGCGCCGGCCCGGATGCTCCCCGCCGCCCGGCGCGCCATCGCCGAGCTGGACCTCACCGCGCAGTGCGCCGTCTTCGTCGGCGACCAGGTGGGCGGCCAGCAGCTCTCCGCCATGGTCGCCGGCGGCTGGGACCTCGCCGGGATCGACCGGCGCTACCGCGACTTCATCGAGGAGTACGGCGGCCTGCCGACCGGCTCCGCCGCCGACGGGGAGCAGGCCTTCACCACCTACCTCGCGGTGGTCGACCACTGGCGGAAGCTGCCGTTCCGCGACCCCGGCCTGCCGCCCGAGGTGCTGACCGAGGACTGGAGCGGCCCCGCCGCCGTCCGCCTCTTCGAACGGCTGGTCGCGGAGCTGGACGGCCCGGCCCTCGCCCACGCCGCCCGGCACTGGAACGGGTAGCCGGATCAGGAGGTGACGAAGCAGAACTCGTTGCCCTCGGGGTCGGCCATCGTGCGGAAGGACCCCTGGTCGTCGGTGACGGTCTCGCCGGTGGTGGCGGCCCCCAGGGAGACGGCCAGCTCGACCGCGGCGGAGAGGTCGCCGACGGCGATGTCGAGGTGCAGCCGGTTCTTGGCGGTCCGCGGCTCGGGGACGGGCTGGAAGGCCAGCCGCCCGCCGGCGGGGAGGTCGACGTGCGACCAGCCCCGGGCACGGTCCACGGGGGCGGTGCCGAACAGGGCGGCCCAGAAGCGGGAGAGGCCGCGCGGGTCGCGGCAGTCCACCACGACCTGGCTGAGGTGTGCGTCCATGGCAGGAGCCTAGGGCGCGCGGAGTGCGGGACGCGGAGCGGCCCGGGACGCCGAAGTGTCCCGGGCCGGTGTACTGCTGGTGGAGCGTCAGGGCGTCAGGCCTTCTTGTCGGCGGCCTTCTGCTCGTTCTTCTCCTTGATGCGCTTGGTCTCCTTGCGGACGTCGACCAGGGAGGCGCGCTCGTGCTGGAGCCAGAGCGGGTTCTCGGCCTTGATGGCCTCGATCTGCTCGGTGGTGAGGGCGTCCGTGACGCCGCCCCGGGCGAGGCCGGCGATCGAGACGGTGAGCTTGGCGGCGACCACGGGGCGCGGGTGCGGGCCGTTCTGGCGCAGCTCGGTGAGCCAGGCCGGCGGGTTGGTCTGGAGCGCGTTCAGCTCGTCGCGGGTGACGACGCCCTCCTGGAACTCGGCAGGGGTGGCCGGAAGGTACACACCGAGCTTCTTGGCCGCGGTGGCCGGCTTCATCTGCTGGGAGGAATTGAGCGATGTCATGGGGACAAGGGTAAGGGAATCGGGCACACGCCCCGGTCACGGCGGTGGTCGGTGACGGGCGCGGGGGTCGGTAGCCTGGCGGGGTGACTGACTCGCAGGTGGTTCCCTCCCCTTCCTTCCGGCTCGCGTACGTTCCGGGCGTGATCCCGACCAAGTGGGTGCGGGTCTGGGCCGAGCGGCTCCCGCTGGTGCCGCTGACGCTGGTGCAGGTGGACGCGCCGGAGGGGTCGGCGACCCTGCGGGACGGGCTCGCGGACGCCGGGCTGGTGCGCCAGCCGGTGGACCGCTCGGTGCTGAGTGCGATCCCGCTCTACACCGAGACCACCGTGGTGGTGGTCCCCAAGGACCACATGCTGACGGCGCTCGACGAGGTGGAGCTCGGCGAGCTGACCGAAGAGATCGTGCTGCACCCGCTGGACGACACCCTCGGCTGGCAGGAGCTGCCGGGCCGCCCGGCCTTCGAGCGCCCGGCCACCACCGCGGACGCGATCGAGCTGGTGGCGGCCGGGATCGGCGTGCTGCTGGTGCCGCAGTCGCTGGCGCGGCTGCACCACCGCAAGGACCTGACGTTCCGTCCGGTGCCGGAGGCCCCGCAGTCGCAGATCGCGCTGGCCTGGCCCGAGGAGCACACCACCGATCTGGTGGAGGAGTTCATCGGCATCGTCCGGGGCCGGACGGTGAACAGCTCGCGCGGCATGGCGGCGCAGTCCAAGGAGCAGCAGCAGGCCAAGCAGCAGCCGAAGAAGAAGCCGGGCGGGGCCAGGCCGCAGCAGGGCGGCAAGCCCACCGCCAAGGGCGGCAAGGGCGGCCAGCCCGGCCGGGCCGGCGCCAAGAAGGCCGCACCGGCCAAGCGGGCCAAGCCCAAGCGCCGCTCCTGACGCCCCGCGGCCGCCCGGCCGCCCGGCCGAGCAGCCGGGCGGCCGAGCAGTTGCCGCCGCGACGGGGCAGGGACACCCTCCTCCGACGACCCGCGCCCGCACCCGACCCCTGGAGCGGCGTCTCCTCGCCACCGCCCCCTCAGCGGGACCGCCGCGGGCGCAGCCGCCACAGCGGTGGGGCCGAGCGGTCGGGGCGGGCGGTGGACAGCCAGGCGCGCAGGTGGCGGGTGGCGGCCGGGGTGAGGTCGAGCTCCTCGGTGATCCGGCGGGTGGTGACGTACTCCACGCCGAGGGCGGCGGTGCCGTCCTCCCAGGTGGCGAAGGCGGCCGGGTCGAAGGGGAGGGCGGGCGGCACCGCGCCCTCGCCGCGGGCGGCGCGGGCGCGTTCGCGGGCGACCTCGGAGAAGCCGCAGACCTCGGTGCTCGCCTCCTCGGCCTCGGCCAGCGTGGTGCAGCCGTCCAGCGCGCGGGCCAGCGGGTTGAGCTCCAGGGCCCGGCCCAGGGTGAGCCGGTGGACGTCGGCGCTCGCGGCGGTGAGGGTGAGCGGCTGCGGTGCGTCCCGGGTGCCGCAGACGCCGCGCACGCCGCGGGCGGCGGCGACCAGCAGGGCGCCGGCCTCGGAGGGGTGCCAGTCGAAGACCCGGTCGACGGCGCTGGTGTGAACGGCCGTCAGCCGCAGCGCGGGCGGGCCGAGGCGGGGCAGCAGGTCGGGGAGCGGCACCTCGTTGTCGAGGCCGGGGCCGGCCACGTGGACGGTGGTCGGCAGGCCGCTGCGGGCGCAGGCCGCGAGGGCGAGGGCGTCGCCGAGGGGGCTGCGCAGGGTGGGTTCGGTGCCGTCGGCGACCACGTCCCCGCCGACGTCGACCAGGTCGATCCGGTCGGCCCCGCAGTGCGCGGCGGCGTCGCGGAGCTGGCGGGCCAGGCCGACGGCGCCCTCGTACGGGTCCAACAGGCCGAGTTCGGGCCGGAGTTCGGCGGCCAGGCGGGGCAGCAGCGATCCGGCGGGCGGGCGCGGCGCGGTGGCGGGGGTGACCAGCCGCAGGGCGCCGCCGCCGGTGGCCAGGCCGGTGAAGTCGGCGGCCCGGCGCGGGCCGGGGAGCGGGTCGACCACCAGACGCTCCCAGGCGTAGGTGAGGACCAGGGCCGGGGCGTCGGGGCCGTGCAGGGCGGCGTGCACCAGGGCGGTGGCGATGGCGTCGCCGCCACCGCCGGCGGCGATCAGGAGTCGGGTCATGGGTACGAGGGTTATCCCGGCGCGGCGGCGGCCGACAAGGTTGTGAAAGCACCGAGGAGGGCGCACCCGGAGCGGGCGGATTCTGAAGGATCGCCCGATGATCAGATCTGACGGACCGTCAATACCGTTACGGGCATGACGGATACCACCATCCCCCTGCCGCTCGTCGCGCTCGGATCGGAGCCGGACCCGGGGCCGGAGCCCGCCGCCGATTCGCCGTACCAGCAGTACGTCTACGCCTACCCGCACCAGAAGTCCTACCGGCTGCTGGAGGAGCGGCCGCTGCTCAGCGAGCTGTGGGCGAAGGAGCGGCTGGACGCGCTCTCGCTCTACGTGCACGTGCCGTTCTGCGAGATGCGCTGCGGCTTCTGCAACCTCTTCACCCGCACCGGGGCGCCGGAGGAGGTGACCGGTGCCTTCCTCTCCACCCTGGAGCGGCAGGCCCGGGTGACCAGGGAGGCGCTGGAGGCCAAGGGCGAGCCGGTGCGGTTCGCGCTGGCGGCGTTCGGCGGCGGGACGCCGACGTACCTGACGGCGGGTGAGCTCAGCCGGCTGGCGGACGTCTGCGAGGACGTGATGGGCGCCGACCTGCGCGCGGTGCCGTGGTCGGTGGAGACCTCCCCGGCCACCGCGACGGCGGACCGGCTGGCGGTGCTGCGGGAGCGCGGCGCGACCAGGCTGAGCATCGGGGTGCAGAGCTTCCTGGACGAGGAGGCGCGGGCGGCGGTGCGGCCGCAGAAGCGGGCCGAGGTGGAGGAGGCGCTGGGCCGGTTGAAGGAGGCGGCCTTCCCGATCCTCAACATCGACCTGATCTACGGGATCGACGGGCAGACCGACGAGTCCTTCCGGGTCTCGCTGGACGCGGCGCTGGCCTGGGAGCCGGAGGAGGTCTACCTCTACCCGCTGTACGTGCGGCCGTTGACCGGCCTGATGGCCCGGCACGACCGGGACGGGCGGCGCTGGGACGAGCAGCGGCTGCGGCTCTACCGCTTCGGCCGGGACCACCTGCTGGCGGCCGGGTACCGGCAGACCTCGATGCGGGTCTTCCAGCGGATCGGCACGGCGGCGGTGGAGGGGGCCGGCGAGGCCGGCATCGCCGAGTACAACCAGCAGGCCGGGATGGTCGGACTGGGCGTCGGCGCACGGTCGTTCACCACCGACCTGCACTACACCACGGACTACGCGGTGGCCGTGCCGGAGGTGCGGCGGATCATCGACGAGTACATCGCCACGCCCACCGAGGAGTTCCGCCGGGCGCAGTGGGCGTACCGGATGGACGGCGGGGAGCGGCGCCGGATGCACGTGCTCCAACGCCTGCTGGACGTGGAGGGCCTGTCGGTCGGCGGCTACCGGGAGCTGTTCGGCACCGAGCCGGAGGCGGACTTCGCGGCGGAGTTCGCGCTGCTGGCCGAGCGGGGGTGGGCGTGGCTGGTGGACGGTGCGGTGCTGCGCCTCACCTCCGAGGGGATGGCGCACGCGGACGCGGTCGGGCCGCTGTTCTTCTCGGACCGGGTGCGGGCGACCATGGCGGGCTATCAGGACCGTTGAGGGCCTCCGCCGCCGCGGCCCGGCAGCGCGACCAGCGCCAGGCCGCCGAGCAGCAGGGCCAGCCCGAGGGCGGCGGAGGGGCCGGGGCGTTCGCCGAGCAGCAGGCCGAGCAGGGCGGCGACCAGCGGTTCGGCCAGGCTGAGCGTCGCGGTGGTGGCGGCGCCGACCCGGCCGACGCCCCGGGTGAAGAGCAGGTAGCCGAGGGCGGTGGTGCCGAGCGCGAGCCAGGCGATCAGGGCCGCGGCGCGGGGGGTGGCCAACCCCTCGGGGGCGGCCAGCAGGGCGGGGAGCACCAGCAGGCCCGCACCGAGCACGCTGACCGGCGCGGCGGCGGACGGGTCCCCGCCGTGCCGGGTCAGCGGGCCGGTGGCCGCGATGTAGACGGCGAAGCTCGCACCGGCCGCCACCGCGAGCAGGATGCCGGCGAGGTCGGCCCGGGGCCCGCCGCCCGGGACGAGCAGCAGGGCGATGCCCGCCACGGCGAGGGCGGTGCCGCGCCACCAGGCCGGGGTGAGCCGCTCGGCCCGGAGCGCGCGGGCGCAGAGGCCGGCCGCCACCGGGGTGGTGCCGAAGGCGGCGGCGGTGGCGAGGGCGGCGCCGGTGCGGTCGACGGCTTCCAGGAAGCAGAGCTGGAAGGCGGCGGTCACCAGGACGCTGAGCAGCAGCCAGCGGCGCACACCCGGGAGGGCGAGCGTGCGCAGGGCCTTCGGGCGGACGGTGCACAGGGCCAGCACCAGGCCGCCGAGCAGCATCCGCGCGGCGCCGATCGCGGCCGGGGCGGCGGCGGAGCCGGCCAGCACCTGGGCCGGGCCGACCGTCCCCCAGAGCACGGCGGCCCCCAGGACCTGGGGCACCCCGCCCGCCCGCCGCGCCGTCCGCGCCTCTTCGATGGTGGTCATGGGGACGGACGCTAACGAGACGTCAGCACCCGCCGGAATGGGGCGAGTTGACCAGATCGCGGAGTGCCGGGAGCACGGTGCCCGTACGTTCGCACCAGGCGTCGGCCGGTGCCGCGCGGCGGGGAGCGCCGCGCGGCACCGGGCCGGGCGGCGGAGGTCAGCGGGTGACCTGCCAGGTGAGGGTGTCGGTGAGCAGGAGCTTGAGGTCGGGGTCGAGCACCGCCGGGGTGGGGTCGGTGGCGCGGGCGGTGAGCTCGCGGGTCTGCCCCTTGCCGAGGTGCAGGTCGGCGGTGCGGACGGTGGTGCGGTCGCGCAGCCCGACGAGCTCGCGCCCGTCCAGGTACCAGCGCAACCGCGTTCCGGGGGTGGGGAGTTCGACGGTGACCACGGCCGAGGCGCCCAGCGGAGCGGCGGTGGGGGTGTCGCTGGCCAGGGTGGTGGCGTAGCGGTGGAAGCCGGCGATCATCGCCTCCCGGCCCGGGAGGTTGAACTCGCGGCCGAGCGATCGCATGATCGAGTTGTCGGTGGGCCGGTACAGGCCCGTGGGGTAGTACCCGCCGCCCTGGTAGGCGCCGACGGTGCCGCCGTCGGGCGAGGTCTGGCCGAGCCAGCGGTACCACTTGGTCTTGGTGCGCTTCATCTGGGCGAGGGTCTGCTTGCTGAGGTTGCTCTCGGCCGGCTCCTTGCCGGTGTAGCCGCCCTGGCCGTCGTACCAGTACTCGTCGGCGAGCTTGCCGAGCGAGTGCCCGGTCTCGTGCACGGCCACCTGGCCGGACTTGGCGTTGCCGCCGGCCACGGTGGCGATGCCGGAGTAGCCGAGCTCCGAGGAGACGTCGTTGTAGCCGGCGCCGCCGTACTTGGCGCTGTTGGCGACCACGATGACCAGGTCGGCGGCGGGGGCCTTGGCCGCGTAGCGCTCGACCGCGTCGGTGTCGACGCACAGCAGCCGCTCGACGTCGCCGCACCAGAAGTAGGAGCCGAGGGCGGTCCTGCGGGTGGTGGCGCGGTCCGGGTCGCCGGTGACGCCGGACTCGGCCGAGACGGCGTCCACCGCCCAGACGTTGAAGAGCGACCGGTAGCTCGCGTAGGGCTCGACCGCGGTGATCTCCTGCCACTTGGTGGCCGCGTCGCTGTGGAACTTGGCCTGCTCGGCGGCGGTGTAGCCGTCGCCGATCACCACCACGTCGAGCTTGGTGGCGGTGGAGCCGTTGTGGACGACGGCCGAGACGTCGCCGTCGCCCTGGACGGGGGCGGCGAGGCGCTGCGGGGCGGCCTTGGCGTTGGTGACGGGGACCTCGGCGCGGCCTATGGTGCCGTCCTCGGCGAAGGTCTCCACCTGGTGGCGGGCGGTCGGGGCCGGCGCCGGGGCCGCCGTGGCGGGCGAGGCGAGGGCGAGGCCGGCCAGCAGGGCGGTGGCCAGCGCGGACGGGACGATCCTGGACGAGGGCACGAACGGACCTCCGATGGGAGTAAGTTGAGGGTTAATCACACTTAAGCGGTGAGTTAATGTAGGGCACCCGTCCCGCCCCCGACAATGGGGCGGTGAGACGGGCAGGACCGGGCGGCCCAGCACCGGAGGGGAGACGGACGTGACGGACCAGGACGAACCGACGGCGATCGGGCAGCGTCTCCAACAGCTGCGCCGCGAACGGGGCCTGACCCAGCGCGCGCTCGCCGGCGAGGGCTACACCGCCGCCTACGTCTCCACCCTGGAGGCCGGCCGGGTCCGGCCCTCCGAGGCCGCGCTGCGCTACCTGGCCGAGCGGCTCGGGGTGACCCAGGACGAGCTGGCCACCGGCCGCCCCGCCCACCTGGCCACCGAGCTGCGGCTGGACCTCACCGAGGCGCAGGCCGCGCTGGCCACCGGTGACCGGGCCGCGGCCGCCGCCCGGTTCGCCGCCGTGCTGGAGCGGGCCGAGCTGCACGGCCTGGCCGAGCTGCTCCCGGACGCCCGCCTGGGGCTCGGCGAGTGCGCGCTGGAGAGCGGGGAGCTGGAGCTGGCCCGGGAGCAGTTCGAGACGGCCGAGAAGCTGTTGGCCGACGAACCGCCGCCGCGCCGGGCGGCCGCCGTCCGGGGCCGGGCGGTGGCCCACCTGCTGGCGGGCGAACTCCGCTACGCCTGCTACCTGCTGGAGAGCGCGATCGACCGGCTGAACGCGGCCGGGCTGCCGGACCCGGACGCGCTGCTGCTGCTCTACTCCGCCGTGATCGGCCCGTACATGGACATGGGCGCGCACGCCCGGGCCGCCCAGGCCGCCGAACTGGCCCTCGCGCTGGCCCCCGCCGCCACCGACCCGGCCCTGGTGGCGGGGCTGCACCGCAGCGTGGCCCGGACGCTGATCGCCGAGGGCCGGGCCGCCGAGGCGGACGCCTCACTGGCCAGGGCACAGGAGCTCTACCGGCACCTCCGGCTCGGCACCGACCTGGCCAAGTGCCACTGGATGCGCGGCTACGTGCTGGCACAGGACGGGGAACTCGACCGGGCCGAAGCCGAGTTGCGCACGGCCCGGTCGATGCTGGCCGCGCACGGGGCGGAGCTGTTCACCGAGCAGGTGGACGTGGAGCTGGCCGACGTCCTGCGCCGCCGGGGGCGGAGGCGGGAGGCGGCCGAGCTGCTGCACGCCCTGCTGGACCGGCTGGGTCCGGGGCGCGGCGCGGTGCACGCGGCCGGGGCGCACCGGCTGCTCGGCCTGGTGGCGGAGGAGGCGGGCGAGACCGAGACCGCCGAGGAGCACTACGTCAACGCGCTGTCCCTGCTCGAACGGACCGGCGCGGCGGGTGACTTGGCGGACCTCTGCCGTCTGCTCGGCGACCTGCTGCGGCGCAGCGGCCGCACCGAACAGGCACTGGACGTCTACCGCACCGGCCTCGGCCACCGTGCCGCACCCGGCACCACCACGCTGGGCCCCGGCCCGACCCGGCCGCCGATCCCCTGAGCCGACCCTTCCGGAACCTTCCCCTCCGATACCCATCCGAGATCTGACGGGCCTTCCGTACCCGGTCCGAGGTGTGCCATTTTACATGTCACACATTGAGTCGGCCGCGCCCCCCACCGCACGGCCACTACTCGGCCCGGAGGCCCCCACCGTGCGACCCTCCCGGATACCGACGGCCCAGCTGGGCCGTCTGCTCACCCTGGCGTTCGCGTTCCTGCTCACCCTGGGCCTGTTCGCCCCGCAGAGCCGCGCCGCCACCCCCGCCCCGCAGCCCCAGGGCCACCCGGCCCCCCGCAGCTTCCCGCTGCCCAAGTCCCCCCAGGTGCCGGACGACCACCGGCCCGTCCCGGGTGAGACCCTGACGGACGCTCAGGACTCCCCCAGGGCCGGCACCCCCCACGAGCAGAAGCAGGGCAAGGCGCTGCGCTCCGCGCCGAGCGCGCTCGCCGCCGCGAGCTGCACCCCCGCCGACTTCGCCAGGACCGGCGCCGCCCTGGTCCAGCAGGTCAGGTCGGTCGACGTGGCCTGCATGAACTCGCTCTTCAGCCTGGACGCCGCCGGCGCCGCCAAGGTCTTCCGCGAGGACCAGATGGCCACCGTCGCCGACGCGCTGCGCACCGCCTCGGCCACCTACGACGGCACCAACAGCTCGGCCATCGGCCAGCTGGTGCTCTTCCTGCGGGTCGGCTACTACGTGCAGTGGCGCTTCCCGAACGAGGTCGGCGCCTACGGCACCCCGCTGAAGGGCGCCACCCGCGGCGCCCTGGACGCCTTCTTCGGCGCCCCGCGCTCCAAGGACGTCAGCCAGGCCAACGGCGAGACCCTGGCCGAGGCCGTCACCCTGATCGACAGCGCCCAGGAGAACGCCCGCTACACCGGCGTGGTCAAGTGGCTGCTCAACGGCTTCAACCCGTCCACCGGCGGCGCCATGTGGAGCGCGGTGGACAACACCCGCACCGTCATCGAGCGCGGCACCGAGCTGCCCGAGTTCATCGCGGCCCTGCAGGCCGACCCGTCCTTCGCCACCGCGATGGCCGACCTGGTCACCCGCAACGCGGCCGGCCTCACCGGCGGCGACCTGGCCACCTCGATCGGCATCCAGCTCGGCTCGCTGGTCTCCTTCCCCGAACTGCGCCCCCAGGCCCGCCCGCTGGTCAAGGACCTGATCGCCCGCTACCCGCTGGTCGGCGCCACCGGCCCGCTCACCATGAACCTGGCCTGGTTCGCGGAGAACAAGGACAAGGGCAACTGCGCCCTCTACGGCATCTGCGACCTGCCCACCCGGCTGATCCCGCTGGTGCTCACCGTGGACCACACCTGCGGCCCCACGCTGCGCATCCGCGCCCAGGACATGAGCGCCGCCGAACTGGCCGGCACCTGCACCAGCCTGGCCAACCAGGACGCCTTCTTCCACTCCCTGGTGAAGGACGGCGGCCCGGTCGCGGGCGACCAGAACCAGCGCCTGGAGGTGGTGGTCTTCGACTCCTACTACGACTACAGCCTCTACGCCTGGTCGATCTACGACATCGAGGTCGACAACGGCGGGATGTACCTGGAGGGCGACCCGTCCAAGGCCGGCAACCAGGCCCGCTTCATCGCCCACGAGGCCACCTGGGAGCGCCCGGCCTTCCAGATCTGGAACCTGAACCACGAGTACACCCACTACCTGGACGGCCGCTTCGACATGGCCGGCGACTTCGAGGCCGGGATGTCCACCCCGACCGTCTGGTGGGTCGAGGGCGTCGCCGAGTACGTCTCCTACACCTACCGGAACGTCCGCTACGACGACGCCATCGCGCAGGCGGCCAAGGGCACCTACAAGCTGAGCACCCTCTTCGACACCACCTACGACAACGCCGACTCCACCCGGGTCTACAACTGGGGCTACCTGGCGGTCCGTTACATGCTCCAGTCGCACCCGCAGGACATGGCCACGCTGCTGGCCAAGTACCGGGCCGGCGACTGGGCGGGCGCCCGCACCCTGCTGACCTCGACCATCGGCACCCGCTACGACGCCGACTTCGCCGCCTGGCTGACCGCCTGCGGCGCCGGCCAGTGCGGCAGCCTCCAGCAGCCCCCGGCCCCGCTCTGCACCCAGGCCGACACCCGGCAGTACGACAAGGACTGCCGCCGGGACGGCGTCGCGGCCACCACCGGCAACTACAGCTACATGTTCGTCTACCTGCCGGCCGGCGTGCGGCAGCTCACCGTCACCAGCAGCGGCGGCACCGGCAACGGCGACCTCTACTACAACGGCTCCAGCTGGGCGACCACCTCGTCCTACCTGGCCAAGTCCGTGAACACCGGCAACGGCGAGACGCTCACCATCAGCGACCCGCCCTCCGGCTGGGTGTTCTTCAGCCTCTACGCCCAGCAGGGCTTCGACGGCGTCAGCGTCACCACGCGGTACTGAGCACCCCCTGAACACGGTGCCCCGCAGGCCGAACCGGCCTGCGGGGCACCGTCGTTCAGATCTCCGTACGCTCGCCGGGCGGCCCGCCCGGGCCGAGGTCGAGGCCCAACTCGTGGATCAGGAAGCCCGCGTGGAGCCGGCTGCGGGCGCCGAGCTTGTCCATGATGTCGGACACGTGGCGCTGGCAGGTGCGCAGCGACATGCCCATCCGGCGGGCGATCGCCCGGTCCTCCAGCCCCTGCACCAGCAGCCGGACGATGGAGAGCTTCATGTCCTCGGAGATGGCCAGCACCCGCTCCTGGCTGTAGTTCTCGGGGAACGGGGTGGCCGAGGTCCAGGCCCGCTCGAAGGCACCGATGGCGAAGTCCACCAGGCTCGGGTCACGCAGCAGCATGCAGCCGGCGTCGCTGTCGCGCATGGCGATCACGGCGGCGGTCTGGTCGAAGGCCAGCATCCGCATGAAGCCGTCGCCCAGGGTGCGGATCTCGGCGCCGAGGCGGGAGACGTGGTCCACGTACTCCACCGTCACCGTGGAGAACTGGGCGGTGTGCTGGTAGAGCGTGCGCATCCGCACGCCGCGGGCGAGCACCCGCTCGGTGCGGGCCAGCGACTCCTTGAGCACGTCGTCCTTGCGGGCGCCGCCCGGCTGCGAGGTCAGGATCTCCTCGGTGGCCCCGTCCGCCAGCTCGGTGATGACGGCCCGGACCTCGTCCAGGTCGGTCAGCCGCTGGACCCCGCCGCCGACCGACCCTGAGGTGAACTTGGCCTGCTCGTAGGCGAATTGGAAGGCGGCGAGGCGCTGCCGAGTGGTCTCGATCTCCCGTCTGCGCTGCTCGATCTCCCGCTCCGCCGGGGCCAGTAGCTCGGCGGCGGCGGCCTCCGGCAGGCCGGCCAGCAGCATCCCGGGCCGGGTCGCCGAGCGCTTGAGGAGTCGGAGCTCCAGCAGCCGGTCCACCGTCCGGGCGCGGTCCGGATCCTGACGTAACTCGTCTCCGTCCACCTGCTGCCGCTCGGCCACGTACTGGAACAACTCCAGCTCTTCCGGGCCCAGTTCTGCCATCACAAAGGTTGTGCCAGGTCCGACGGAGCGCACGGCCACACATCCCGCCATGGTCGAATGTACATACGAAGGGGAGTCGTATGTCATGTTATCGCCGAATGGACGACAAGGGCACCTGATCCGGCCGCAGTTCCTTCACGGAGCAACCACATGACGGTCCGTCATGTCCGGGCTTGTCCGGTATGACCCCCTCGTATCTGCGTCATGGCGTACTCACGGCCCCTGGAGGGCCCTTACCCGGCCTTCGGGGCCCCGGCAGACTCGTCGTTGCCGGGAAACACCCGGCGAACATCGGGAAGTCGAGGGGAAACCACCATGGACCGCAAGCTCTTCACCACCGCTGCTGTATTCTTCGCCACCACCGCCACGGCCCTCCTCGCCACCCTCGCCGCCTCCCCGGCCTCCGCCGACACCGTCGCCGACACCGGCTCGCAGACCACCAACGTGACCGTGGTCCCCTCCCCGAGCCCGTCCACCGGTTCTGACCTGGGCTGGGGCTGACCGCATCCCCGGGCCCGCACCCCGCGGACGGCCACCCCGGCCGCACGGCGACGGAGCACCCGGGCGCGAGCGGGCGACCGGCCCGAATCGGCGAAGCGCGGACATGACAAGAAGTCCGGATATGCCGCCGGAACGCGACAGACATCCAATACGGACAGAGAGACGTGGGGAAATCAGACCGTGGACGAAGCGTTGAATTCTGTCCGATTCTCCGGCCTCCTCAGGGAATTCCGCCGGCACGCCGGACTCACCCAGCAGGAACTGGCCGACCTCTCCGCGCTCAGCGTCCGCGCCGTCCGCGATCTCGAGTCCGGCCGGGTGCACCGGCCCCGCCGGGAGACCGTCCGGCTGCTGGTCGCCACCCTCCGCCTGGAGGGCGCCAGACGTGCCGCGTTCGAGCGGGCCGCCACCGAGAACACCGAGGGCCGCGAGGCCCCGCCCGACCCCGCGCTGATCGGCCGCGAGGCCGAACTCGCCGCCCTGCTCGGCCTGCTCCGCGAGGGCGGACGCCGGCTGGTCACCGTCACCGGCCTGCCCGGGGTGGGCAAGACCCGGCTGGCCAGCGCCGCCGCGGACCGCCTGCACCGCAGCGGCTGGACCGTGAACGGCGCCCTCGCCGCCCCGGACGCCCTCCTGCTGGTCGACTGCCTCCAGGACGGTCCGCCGATCGCCGAACTCCTCGCCCGCCACCCGGGGTTGCGCGTCCTGACCACCGCCGCGGCACCGCTGCGGCTGCCCGGCGAACGGGTGCTGCCGCTGGCCCCGCTGCCCGCCCCGCGCCCCGCGCCCGGCGCCGACCCGGCCGACCTGCTGCGCCAGGACGCCGTCCGGCTCTTCCTCGCCCGACTCCAGCACGTCCGCCCCGGCCACCGGCTGGATCCGGCGGAGGCCGCCACCGTGGCCGAGCTCTGCCGCCGCCTCGACGGGCTGCCGGCCGCCATCGAGCACGCCGCCGAGTGGTGCCTGATCCAGCCGCCGCGCCGCCTGCTGCTGTGGGCCAGGCAGAGCCCGCTGGAGCCCGCCGACTCCCCCGCCGCCGGGCCGGTGCTGCGCGCCGCGCTGCACCAGAGCATCGGCGAACTGGCCTATGCCGAACGCGAGTTGCTCCGTCACCTGGCCGGTCCCGGCCGAGGCCCCGGGCGCTCCTTCGAGCAGCTGCTCGCGCGGACCCGCACCCCGGCCGCCGAACTGGCCACCGCCGTGCACGCCCTGCTGGTGCGCGGGCTGGTGCGGGCCACGCCCGGCGCCACCGCCGATGACCTGGACTCCGGCGAACGCTTCACCGTCCCCTACCTGGTCCGCCACGCCCTCCTCGAGGCGACCACCCCGGCCCCGGCCGCACGCCCCCTGCGAGTCCTCGCCGCCACGGGGTGAACCGCCAGGGGCGCGAGGAACTGCGCGAAGCGGGAGACGACGACCCGACTGCCGGGTACGGACTCCCAGTTGCAGCTCATTCCCCGCACCCGGCGATCGGCTCCGCTTCTTCCGCCTCGCGCAGTTCCTCGCGCCCCCGGGGTGACCACCTACCTACCCGCGCGCGCCACCGAACCGCCGCCCGCCTGCCGGTGCGAACTGCCGGACGAGCGCCGCGCCGCCACCTAGCGTTCGGCTGTCGGCGCCGATCACCGCAGCGCCGCAGCCCACCGGGCCCCTCCGCCGTACCGACCCCCGTGGTCCGGCGTGCCCTCGACCACCCTGTGAGACGACCATGGAGTTGAAGCACCGCCCTGCCCAGCCGCGCCCCCGCACCGCCCGGGCCGACCGCACCGGCCTGGACGTGCTGGTCACCAGCGTGGCCTCCGACGCCCACACCTGGAACCTCATCTACCTCCAGCTCCTGCTGGAGGAGTCGGGCCACCGGGTCACCAACCTCGGTGCCTGCGTGCCGGACCAGCTGCTGATCGACGAGTGCCTGGCCCGCCGCCCCGACCTGGTGGTGGTCTCCACCGTCAACGGGCACGGCCTGAACGACGGCCGCCGGGTGATCCGGCAGCTCCGGGCCCGACCCGAGCTGCGCTCCACCCGGGTGGTGATCGGCGGCAAGCTCGGCATCGCCGGAGCCGAACAGGACGGCCAGGTGGCCGAGTTGACCGAGGCCGGGTTCGACGCGGTGTTCCAGGACGGCACCGGGATCGCCCGCTTCCACGACTACGTGCGGGCCATCCCCGCCAGGCGCGCCGTCCCGCTGGCCGGTGCCCGGTGAGCGCCCCCGCACGACGCCCCGACGGCACCGCCCCGGACCCCGGAACCGCAGCCCCGCCGGCCGGCTCCTTCGGCGGCTACGTCCGCGCCGCCCGCAACTCCGGCCGCCTGGTGGTGCAGCCCCGGATGGGCATGAGCGACCCGGCCCGGATGCGGGCCGGACTGCTGGCGACCCGTCAGGCCGACGCCACCACCGTCGGCACCCTCACCCTGGACAGCTACACCCGGGTCGGCGACCACCGGGCCGCCCGCCGGGCACTGGCCGAGGGCGTGCCGCTGAACGGCTACCCGATCGTCGCCTACTCCACCGCGACCACCCTCGGCGTCACCGAGGGCATCGCCGGCCCCTCCTTCCCGGTACAGGTCCGGCACGGTTCGGCCGCCCCGCGGGAGATCTTCGAGGCGGCGGTGGCGGCCGGTCTGACGGCCAGTGAGGGCGGCCCGATCTCCTACTGCCTGCCCTACAGCCGGACCCCGGTCGAGCGGTCGGTGGCCAACTGGGAGGCGAGCGTGGCCGTGCTGGCCCGGCTGCGCGACCAGGGGATGGAGCCGCACCTGGAGACCTTCGGCGGCTGCATGATGGGCCAACTCGCCCCGCCGAGCCTGCTGGTGGCGATCAGCGTGCTGGAGGCGCTGTTCTTCCGCGCCCACGGCCTGCGCTCCGTCTCGCTCAGCTACGCCCAGCAGACCCACCCCGGGCAGGACCTGGAGGCCGTCACCGCGCTCGGCCGGATCGCCGCCGAGCTGCTCGGGGACACCGACTGGCACCTGGTGGTCTACGCCTACATGGGCGTCTACCCGCGCACCCCCGGCGGCGCGACCCTGCTGCTGGAGGAGGCCGCCCGGCTCGCGGTGCACACCGGCGCCGCCCGGCTGATCGTCAAGACCACCGCCGAGGCGCACCGGATCCCCACCGTCGAGGAGAACGTCCTGGCGCTGGAGGCCGCCGCCCGCGCCTCCGAGAGCGCGGGGACGCCGCCCGAGGTGGGCGACACCGGCATCCACGCCGAGGCGCTCGACCTGGTGCACGCCGTGCTCGACCTCGACCCCGACCTCGGCCGCGCGCTGACCCGGGCCTTCGCCCGCGGGGTGCTGGACGTCCCGTACTGCCTGCACCCGGACAACGCCGGGCGCTCCCGCAGCTACCTGGACTCGGCCGGACGGCTGCACTGGTCCGACACCGGCGCGATGCCGGTGCGCGGCAGCACCCGCTCCACCGCCCGGATGACCTCCTCGGGGCTGATCAGCTCCCTCTCCTACGTCCAGCAGCGCTTCGACCGGCTCGCTCTCGATCCCGCCACCACCCGTCAACTCCCCTCCCAGACCAAGGAGTCCGTCCGATGACCAGCACCGTCGAGCCCACCGCGCGCACCTGGGAGCAGCTGCTGCCCCCGGCCGACCCGCGCGCCCACCTGAACTCGGCCACCACCCGCACCGTGCTGCGGATCCAGCAGGAGCTGCTGGCGGGTGCCCGCGAGTACCTCACCGGCCTCGGCTTCCACGAGATGCTGCCGCCGGTGATCGGCCCGGTCACCGACCCGGGCGCGCGCGGCGCCAAGCAGGTGGACGTGGACTACTACGGCCACCAGTACAAGCTGATGACCAGTGCCATCCTCTACAAGCAGGCCTCGCTGCTGGCCTTCCCGAAGATCTTCTGCATCGCGCCCAACGTCCGCCTGGAGCCGCTGGAGACCTGCAACACCAACCGCCACCTGGCCGAGTTCCACCAGATCGACGTGGAGATGGCCGGCGCCTCCCGGGACGAGATCACCGCCGTGGTCGAGGGCCTGGTGCGGCACATGGTCTCCCGCGCCGTCACCCGGCTCCCGGGCGAGTTCGAGGAGCTGGGCCGGGACGTGGGCGCCTTCGCCGGGCTGCTCGGCGAGGCCTTCGGCCGGATGACGCACGCCGAGGCGGTCGCGGAGCTGCGCGAGGGCGGCCACCCGCAGAGCCCGGACGCCGAGATCGACTGGACCGGCGAGGCGCTGATCTCCGAGCGCGCCGAGAAGCCCTTCTTCGTCACCGACTACCCCAAGGGCTCGCGCGGCTTCTACGACCGGGAGAGCGCCGAGACCGCGGGCGTGCTGCGCAACTTCGACCTGCTGGCCCCGGAGGGCTACGGCGAGCTGTGCAGCGGCAGCGAGCGGGAGTTCGACTACGCCAGGATCGTCACCCGGATGCGGGAGACCGGGGAGAACCCGGCCAAGTACGGCTGGTACCTCCAGCTGGTCCGCGAGGGCATCCCCGCCTCGGCCGGCTTCGGCATCGGGGTGGAGCGCTTCACCCGCTACGTGACCGGCCTGGACTCCGCCTGGCAGGCCAACGCCTTCCCGAAGCTGCCCGGGGTGGTGTCCCCGTGACCGGCCCGCAGACCCCCGGTCTGCACACCCGGGGCCTGCCGGAGCAGGCGATCCGCGAGCGGGCCCGGCTCGGCGCGGCCGCCGCCTTCCCCGGCGAGGCGCACTACGGCCACACCCTCTTCGGAGCCGAACAGAGCGTCTCCACCGACCCGTTGGAGCAGCTGCGGATCACCCCGCCGGTCTTCATGCCGCAGCGGCTGGAGAAGCTGATCGAGCTCGGCCGGGAGCCGCTGCACACCGACGTGGAGCTCGCCACCGTGATCGGCGGCCTGCGCTCCGCCCTCCCGCTCTACCTCTCCGCCTTCGGCTCCACCAAGGCGGCCGGCACCGACCAGGTGCTGGCCGCGAGCCGGCAGGCCGGGCGCCTCGGCATCCCGATGGTGATCGGCGAGAACATCGTGCCGATGAGCGGCTACGGCCGCACCGGGGAGCAGACCAGGCGCACCGCGCTGGCCCGGATCGCCGCCTACCTGGAGGAACTCCCGTACGGGCTGGGCGGGGTGGCGGTCCAGCAGTCCACCGAGGACGCCGACGCGGAGGTGTGGAACCTGGTCTACAGCGACCCGAGCACCCAGCCGCTGCTGGAGAGCGGCCGGCTGGCCTTCGAGCTGAAGGTGGGTCAGGGCGCCAAGCCGGGCCTGGGCGGGATGACGGTGCTGGACCGGGCGGCGGCCGCCGCGGTGGACGAGCAGTTCGCCCTGGACGAGGTCTTCGGCCCGGAGGCCGACCGGGTGCTGCGGTGCAGCAGCCCGGGCACCTTCACCGAGGAGATCCTCCGTCAGCAGATCCGGCTGATGCGCAACAACTACCCCCGGGCGAGGGTCTGGGTGAAGCTCCACCCCGGCCGGGACGTGGCGCACGCCGCCGCCACCGCCTGGGCCGCCGGCGCCGACTCGGTGACCGTGGACGGTGCCGAGGGCGGCACCGGCTGGGCTCCGGTGGCCTCGATCGCGCACGCCGGGCTGCCGCTCGGCGAGTGCCTGGCCCGGATCGGCGCCCGGCCGGACTGCCTGCTGGTCTCCGGCCGGATGTGGGAGGGCAGCCGGGTGGTGAAGAGCCTGGCGCTCGGCGCCACCGCCGCCGGGCTCGGCCGGGCCGCCCTGGTGGCCACCGACGAGGACCCGGAGGCCGGCCTGACCAGGCTGGTGGAGGCCCTGGCGCTCGAACTGCGGCTGCTGATCAGCGCGGTGGGCAAGTACACGCCCTCCGCCCTCTCCCCCGAGGACGTCTGGCCGCAGCCCGCCGGCCTGCCCTCGCCGTCCCCCGCCCTGCGCGTTCCGGAGGTGCTGCACCATGGCTGACACGCTCCCCAGGACCGAGGAGGAGACCGCCGCGCCCTCGCGCCGCCACGGCCCGCTCGGCCTGAACTACCTCTCCTTCACCGGGGCCATGAGCCTGTCCCAACTCGGCGACTCCGCCTGGTACGTGGCGCTCACCTGGACCCTGGTGCGGGACTTCAGCCCGGCCACCGCCGGCGCGGTGCTCACCGCGGCCAGCCTGCCCCGGCTGATCGGCCTGCTCGGCGGCGGCGTGATCGCCGACCGCAGCGGCCCGCGCCGGGTGATGGTGGTCACCGACCTGCTGCGCGGCGCGGTGATGCTGGCCGCGGCCGGCCTGATCGCGGTGAGCAGCCCCTCGGTGCCGGTCCTGCTCGGCGCGGCCCTGCTGCTCGCGCTGATCAGCGCCTTCTTCATCCCGGCCTCCGGTGCGGTCAAGCCGCTGATCCTGGAGGACAAGGACCTGGTCCGGGGCAACGCGCTGTTCGTCTTCGGCATCCGGGGCGGGCAGGCCGCCGGCGGCCCGGTCGGCGCCTGGCTGGTGGCGGCCGGCGGCGTCCCGCTGGTGGCGCTGGCCAACGCGGCCAGCTTCCTGCTCTCCGCCTTCGCCTCCGGCCGGGTGAAGTACACCCGGGCCCCGGCGCAGCCGCAGCCGCAGCCACATCCGCAGCCGAGCGCCGAACCCGCCCCGCCCAAGCCGCCGTTCAAGCAGATGCTGATGGACGGGCTGCGCTACGTCGGCGGCCAGCGCCGGATCATGCTGGTGCTGCTGGTGATCGGCCTGACCGAGCTGGCCTGCGCCCCGCCGGTCAACCTCGGCCTGGTGCTGCTCTCCGAGCGGCTGGGCACCGGGGCCACCGGCGCCGGTCTGCTGCTCACCGCCTACACCGTGGGCGCGGTGGCCAGTTCGCTGGTCACCATGGCCTGGCCGCCCGGGAAGCACGGCGGCCGGGTGCTGGTCTCCACCGTCTGGGCGGCGGCGCTGGCGCTGACCGCGATCGCCTTCACCGACTCGCTGCCGCTGGCGATGGCCTGCTACGCGGTGCTCGGCATGGTGACCGGCCAGTCCGGCCTGGTGCTGGTCTCGATGCTGCAGCGCTGGACCGAGGCGCCGATGCGCGGCCGGGTGATGTCGGTGCTCTCGCTGGTCATCTTCGCCGCCGCCCCGCTGGCCAACCTGGCGGTGGGCGCGATGGTGAGCCTGCTGGGCTTCACCGCCGCGATGGGCGTCTTCGCGGTCTTCGCGGTGGCCGCCGCGCTGGTCACCCTGGCCTCCCCCGGACTGCGCGGGGTGCGCCTTGACTGACACCTCGCACCTGGGCCCGACCGGCCTGGACCACGGAGCCGCCGGCTTCCCCGGACTCCCGGAGCTGCAGGCCCAGTTGCGCGACGGGCGGCTGACCAGCGTCTCGCTCACCCGGCGCTGCCTGGAGCGGATCGACCTGGTGGACCCGCTGGTGAACGCGGTGCTGGCGGTGGACGAGTCGGCGCTGGAGCAGGCCGCCCGGGCCGACCGCCGGTACGCGGCCGGAGCCGAACGCGGGCCGCTGGACGGCATCCCGGTGCTGGTGAAGGACAACATCGACACCGCCGGTCTGGCCGGCTCGGCGGGCTCGCGCCTGCTGGCCGGCCACCCGCCGGCCCGGGACGCCCGGGTGGTGGCCGGGCTGCGCGCGGCGGGGGCGGTGGTGCTCGGCAAGACCAACCTCTCCGAGTGGTCCAACTTCCGCTCCACGCAGGCCACCGAGGGCTGGTCCGGGGTCGGCGGGCAGACCCGCAACCCGTACCGGCTGGACCGCAGCCCGGGCGGCTCCTCGGCCGGCTCGGCGGTGGCGGTGGCCACCGGGATGGCCCCGCTGGCGCTGGGCACCGAGACCGACGGCTCGATCGTCGGCCCGGCGGGGCTGTGCGGGGTGGTCGGGGTGAAGCCGGAGACCGGTCTGCTGCCGCTGGACGGGGTGGTGCCGATCACTCCCGAACTGGACAGCGTCGGCGTGCTGGCCTCCCGGCTCTCCGACGCCGCGCTGGCCCTGTCGGTGCTCGGCGGGCAGACCGCCCCCGAGCCCGATCCGGGGATGCTCCGGGTCGGCGTCTGGCGGGTGCCGCGGATGCCGGGGGTGGTGGACGCCGTGCTGGACTCGGCCACCCAGGCGCTGCGCTCCGCCGGGATCGCGGTGGTGCCAGTGGAGCTGGCGCTGGACCAGCAGACCGTCGAGGACGGGCTGTTGGCGATGTACGCCGAGTTCCGCCCGGCGCTGGAGCAGTACCTGGCCGGGCGGCCCGGCGGCCCGCGCACGCTGGCCGAGCTGATCGAGGGCAACCGGAGCGATCCGGTCGAGCTCTCGCTCTTCGGCCAGGACCTCTTCGAGCAGGCCCAGCTGATCGGGCCCGGCGAGCGGGAGCGGGCCGTGCCCGCCCGGCAGCGCTCCCGGGACGCGGCGCGCAGGCTGCTGGACCGCACCATGCGCCGCTACGGCGTCCAGGCGCTGCTGGCACCCACCAACGAGCCGGCCCCGGTGCTGGACTACGAGCTCGGCGATCCGGGCACCCCCGGCAGCTCCACCCCGGCCGCGCTGGCCGGGTACCCGAACGTCTCGCTGCCGGTCGGGCAGTTCCGCGAACTCCCGCTCGGCGTCTCGGTCTTCGGCCCGCCCACGCTGGCCCGGCTACTGCCGGTCGCGCTGCGGGTGGCCGAGGCCTGCGCGGTCCGCCGCACCCCCGCGCTGCTGCCCTAACTGCCGCTCAACTGCCGTGCGGGACTGCCCAGTTGGGCACCACCGAGCTCATAGCGTAAGCCCCACAACGACTCCCCAGGAGGACCCGATGAGCAACCCCTTCGAGAACGAGGACGGCACCTTCCTGGTGCTGGTGAACCACGAGAACCAGCACTCGCTCTGGCCCGCCGCCATCGAGGTCCCGGCCGGCTGGGAGACCGTCAAGTCCGGGGCCACCCGGGCCGAGGCCCTCGGCTACATCGAGGAGCACTGGACCGATCTGCGCCCCGCCAGCCTGGTCGCCCAGGCCTCCTGACCACCATCCATTGGGGCGGGCCCACGAGAGGTCGAATGCCCTGGCACCGGGAGGCCCGATGACTCCGCTGTCCTTCGCACAGGCCCGCCTCTGGTTCCTCAACCAGGTCGAGGGCCCCAGCCCCACCTACAACGTCCCCCTGACCGTCCGCCTCACCGGCCCGCTCGACCGGGCGGCCCTGCGGGCCGCGGTCGCCGACCTGGCCGAGCGGCACGAGGCCCTGCGCACGGTCTTCACCGAGCGGGACGGCATCCCGTACCAGCAGGTGCTGGAGCGGCCCGAGATCCCCTGGTCCGTCTCCCGCCCCGCCGAGGGCGAGCTGGTCGGGGCCGTCCGCGCCGCCGCCGCGCACGGCTTCGACCTCGCCACCGAACTCCCGCTCCGCGCCGACCTGTTCGAGGCACCCGCCGAGGAGAACCGCGAACGGCACACCCTCCTGCTGACCCTGCACCACATCGCCGCCGACGGCTGGTCGCTGGCCCCGCTGCTGCGGGACCTGGCCACCGCCTACCGGGCCCGCTGCGACGGCGCCGCCCCGCAGTGGGAGCCACTGCCGGTGCAGTACACCGACTACACCCTCTGGCAGCAGGAGCTGCTGGGCGGGGCCGAGGACCCGGAGAGCCTGCTGGCCACCCAACTCGCCCACTGGCGGCGGGCCCTGGCCGACCTCCCGGAGGAGCTGACCCTCCCGGCCGACCGGCCCCGCCCGGCCTCCCCGTCCTTCCACGGCCAGGTGCTGACCACCCGGATCGACGGCGCGCTGCGCGACCGGATCCAGGAGTTCGCCCGGAGCAACGACGCCACCCTGTTCATGGTGGTGCAGGCCGCCCTGGCCGCCCTGCTCTCCCGGCTCACCGGTGCCACCGACGTCCCGCTGGGCACCCCGGTGGCCGGCCGGACCGACAGTGCGCTGGAGGACCTGGTCGGGTTCTTCGTCAACACCCTGGTGCTGCGCACCGACCTCTCCGGCGACCCCGGCTTCCGCGAGCTGGTCGCCCGGGTCCGGGACGCCGACCTGGACGCCTACGCCCACCAGGACCTGCCCTTCGAGCGCCTGGTGGAGGAGCTCAACCCGGCCCGCTCGCTCGCCCGCCACCCGCTCTTCCAGGTCATGCTGGTGCTGCAGAACAGCCCGGACGCCCGGCCCGACTTCGCCGGCCTGGCCGCCGAGGCCGAGGTCATCGACCTGGACGTGGCCAAGTTCGACCTGATCGTGGAGCTGGCCGAGGACGCCGAGGGCATCGGCGTGCTGCTCAAGTACGCCACCGACCTGCTGGACCGCGCCACCGTCGAGACCTTCGGCGAGCGGCTGCTGCGGTTGGTCGAGGCCGCCCTGACCGGCCCCGAACTCCCGGTCGGGCAGCTGGACCTGCTCTCCGCCGAGGAGCGCGGCATTCTCGCCGGGCGGTGGAGCGGCGGCCCGTCCACCGTCGACCCCGAGCACACCGTGCACGGAGTCTTCGCCGAACAGGCCGCCGCCCGCCCCACCGCCACCGCCCTGGTCTTCGGCGAACACACCGTCAGCTACCGGGAGTTGGACGAGCTCTCCAACCGCCTGGCGCACCACCTGCGGGCGAGCGGTGTGCGGCCCGGCGAGGTCCTGGGCATCCACCTGGAGCGCTCCCCCGAGCTGGTGACCGCCGTCCTGGCCGTGCTGAAGGCCGGCGCCGCCTACACCGTGCTGGACCCGGAGTTCCCGGTGGAGCGGCTCAACACCCTGGCCGCGAGCACCGACCGGATCCTCACCCGGGCCGCGCTGGCCGACCGGATCGACGCCCCGCAGCTGCTGGTCGAGGGCGCCCCGCAGCACCCCACCACGGAGCACCCCGCCACCGCCCTGCCCGAACCGGCCCGCCCGCTGGACGCCGCCTGCCTGATGTTCACCTCCGGCTCCACCGGCGCCCCCAAGGGCGTGCTCTCCCCGCACCGGGCGATCGTCGGCACCCTGCTCGGGCAGGACTTCGCCTCCCTGGACCCCGCGCAGACCTGGCTCCAGTGCTCCCCCGTCTCCTGGGACGCCTTCGCCCTGGAACTGTTCGGCCCGCTGCTCTCCGGCGGCACCTGCGTCCTCCAGCCCGGCCAGCGGCCCGAACCCGCCCTGATCGCCGAGCTGGTGGCCCGCCACCGGGTCACCACCCTGCACGCCTCCGCGAGCCTGCTGAACTTCCTGCTGGACGAGTACCCGGGCACCTTCACCCACCTCCGCCAGGTGATGACCGGCGGCGAGGCCGCCTCCGTCCCGCACGTGATGCGACTGGTCCGGGACCACCCCGGGCTGACCCTGGTCAACGGCTACTCCCCCGCCGAGTCGATGATCTTCACCGTCGCCCACCACATCACCGCGGCGGACGCCGGGCGCCCCTCGATCCCGGTCGGCCGCGCGCTCAACGGCAAGCAGCTCTGGGTCCTGGACGACCACCTGGCGCTGCTGCCCCCCCGGCACGCCCGGCGAGCTCTACATGTCCGGCCTCGGCCTGGCCCACGGCTACACCGGCCGGCCCGGCCCGACCGCCGAACGCTTCGTCGCCAACCCTCACGGCGCACCCGGCGAGCGGATGTACCGCACCGGCGACCTGGTCCGCTGGCTGCCCGACGGCGCCCTGGAGTTCCTCGGCCGGGCCGACGACCAGGTCAAGATCCGCGGCTTCCGGGTCGAGCCCGGCGAGGTCCGGGCCGCGCTGGCCGGCTTCCCGGGCGTCGTCCAGACGGCCGTCACCGTCCGCGAGGACCGGCCCGGCCAGAAGCGCCTGGTGGCCTACCTGACGGCCGACCGGCCGGTGGACACCACCGAGCTGCGGGCCCACGTGGCCAGGCTGCTGCCCGAGCACCTGGTGCCCGCCGCCTTCGTCCGGCTGGACGCGCTGCCGCTCACCCCCACCGGCAAGCTCGACCGCCGCGCCCTGCCCGTCCCCGACCTCACGCCCCGTCAGGAGTCCCGCCCGCCGCGCACCCGGCAGGAGGCCGTGCTCTGCGACCTCTACGCCGAGCTGCTCGGCCAGGACCGGGCCGGGATCGACGACGACTTCTTCGAACTGGGCGGCCACTCCCTGCTGGCCGCCAAGCTGATCGCCCGCATCCGCTCCGCCGCAGGCGTCGAGCTGACCGTCCGAGACCTGTTCGAGGCGCCCACCGTGCTGCGCCTCGCCGAGCGAATCCGTGGCGCCCGAGGGGCGCGGAAGGGGTCCTACGTCATGGAAGAGCGTCCCGAGGAGATCCCGCTGTCGTACGCGCAGCGCCGCCTCTGGTTCCTCAACAAGCTGGAGGGGCCGAACAGCACGTACAACGTGGCGCACACCATCCGGCTGCGCGGCGTGCTGGACGTGGACGCCCTGCACACCGCCGTCTCCGACGTGGTCGGCCGGCACGAGGCGCTGCGCACCGTCTTCCTGGAGGTGGACGGCGAGCCCTACCAGCGGGTGGTCGCCCCGGGCGTGGCCCGGCCGATGGTGACGGTGCTGGACACCGACGCCGAGGAGCTGCCGCTGGAGCTGGACTTCGCCTCCCGGCACGCCTTCGACCTGATGGTCGAACTCCCCATCCGGGCGCACATCTTCGCGGTCGGCCCCGAGGAGCACGTGCTGCTGCTGGTGATGCACCACATCGCCAGCGACGGCTGGTCGCTCGGCCCGGTGATGCGCGACCTGGCCACCGCCTACGCCGCCCGCTGCGACGGCGCCGCCCCGCAGTGGGAGCCGCTGCCGGTGCAGTACGTGGACTACACCCTCTGGCAGCAGGACCTGCTCGGCTCGGCCGACGACCCGGAGAGCCTGCTCTCCCAGCAACTCGCCTACTGGCGCGAGGCGCTGGCCGACCTGCCGGAGGAGATCGCACTGCCGGCCGACCGCTCGCGCCCGGCGCTGCCCTCCAACCAGGGCCAGGTGACCACCGCGCACCTGGACCAGGACCTGCACCGCCGCCTGCTGGCCTTCGCCCGGGAGAACAACGCCACCCTCTTCATGGTGATGCAGGCCGCCCTGGCCGGGCTGCTGACCAGGCTGGGCGCCGGCACCGACATCCCGCTGGGCACGCCCACCGCCGGGCGCACCGACGACGCGCTGGAGGACCTGGTCGGGTTCTTCGTCAACACCCTGGTGCTGCGCACCGACCTCTCCGGGGACCCGACCTTCCGTCAGCTGGTGGCCCGGGTCAAGGAGACCGACCTCGACGCCTACGCCCACCAGGACGTCCCCTTCGAGCGCCTGGTGGAGGAGCTCAACCCCGTCCGCACCCTCTCCCGGCACCCGCTGTTCCAGGTGATGCTGGTGGTGCAGAACAACGCCGAGGCCAAGCTGCGGCTGCCCGGCCTGGACGCCGAGATGGCGCCCGTGACCACCGACACCGCCAAGTTCGACCTCACCCTGGGCTTCACCGAGACCTTCGGCACGGACCGCGAGCCGGCCGGGATCCGGGCGATGGCCGAGTACGCCACCGACCTGTTCGACCGGGCCTCGGTCGAGGTCATCCTGGACCGCCTGGTCCGGCTGCTGGAGGGTCAGCTCTCCGAGCCGGACGTGCCGGTGGGCCGGCTGGAGATCCTCTCCGGCGAGGAGCGCCGCGCCCTGCTGGTGGACTGGAACGACACCACCACCGAGTACCCGGCCGAGGCCTGCGTGCACCAGCTGTTCGAGCAGCAGGCCGCCCGCCGGCCGCTGGACACCGCGCTGGTCTTCGGCGAGGAGACCGTCGGCTACCGGGAGTTGGACGAGCGGGCGAACCGGCTGGCCCGTCACCTGGTGGCGAGCGGCCTGCGCCGGGGCGACGTGGTCGGCGTCTACCTGGAGCGCTCCACCGAGCTGGTCACCGCCGTGCTGGCGGTGCTCAAGGCCGGCGGCACCTACACCATGCTCGACCCGGACTTCCCGGCCGACCGGATCGCCGCCGTGCTCGGCCACACCGAGGCCGCCCTGCTGCTCACCGTCTCGGAGCTGGGGGGCAGGCTGACCGACGGCCCGCGGGAGCTCCACCTCGACCGGGACGCCGGGTCGATCGCCCGCCACCCGGCCACCGCGCCCGGCGTCCCGGCCGGCCCGGGCGACGCGGCCTGCGTGATGTTCACCTCCGGCTCCACCGGCGTGCCCAAGGGCGTGGTCTCCCCGCACCGGGCGATCGTCGGCACCCTGGTCGGCCAGGGCTTCGTGGACTTCGACCGGGCCCAGGTCTGGCTGCAGTGCGCCCCGGTCTCCTGGGACGCCTTCGCGCTGGAGCTGTTCGGCCCGCTGCTCTCCGGCGGCACCTGCGTCCTCCAGCCCGGCCAGCGGCCCGAACCCGCCGTCATCGCCGAGCTGGTGACACGCCACCAGGTGACCACCCTGCACGTGTCGGCCAGCCTGCTGAACTTCCTGCTGGACGAGTACCCGGACACCTTCACCCACCTCCAGCAGGTGATGACCGGCGGCGAGGCCGCCTCCATCCCGCACGTGATGAAGCTGGTGCACGGCTTCCCGCAGATCAAGCTGGTGAACGGCTACTCCCCCGCCGAGTCGATGATCTTCACCGTCTCGCACGAGATCACCGCCGCCGACGGCTCCCGCCCCTCCATCCCGGTCGGCCGCCCGCTCGGGAACAAGCGGCTCTACGTGCTGGACGACGGCCTCGGCCTGGTCGCCCCCGGCGTCACCGGCGAGCTCTACATGTCCGGCGTCGGCCTGGCCCACGGCTACGCTGGCCAGGCCGGGCTGACCGCCGAGCGCTTCGTGGCCTGCCCGTTCGGCGAGCCGGGGGCCCGGATGTACCGCACCGGCGACCTGGTGCGCTGGCGCGGCGACGGCGTGCTGGAGTTCCTCGGCCGCGCCGACGACCAGGTCAAGATCCGCGGCTTCCGGGTCGAACCCGGCGAGGTCCGGGCCACCCTGGCCGCCTTCCCCGGGGTCGGCCAGGCCGCCGTGGTGGTCCGCGAGGACCGCCCGGGCGACAAGCGCCTGGTGGCCTACGTGGTGACCGACGGCTCGCCCGACGCCGCCGCGGTGGACGCCGCCGCGCTGCGCACCCACGTGGCCGCGCTGCTGCCCGAGTACATGGTGCCCTCGGCCGTGGTCTTCCTGGAGGCCCTGCCGATCACCCCGACCGGCAAGCTGGACCGCCGGGCCCTGCCCGCCCCGGACCACAACCGCGGCGAGCTGGGCCGCGAGCCGCGCAACGCCCAGGAGGAGCTGCTCTGCGGCCTGTTCGCGGAGATCCTCGGCCTGGAGTCGGTCGGCATCGACGACGACTTCTTCGACCTCGGCGGCCACTCGCTGCTGGTCACCCGCCTGGTCAGCCGGCTGCGCTCGGTGCTCGGCGTGGAGATCGGCATCCGCGACCTCTTCCAGGCCCCCACCGTGGCCCGGCTCGGCAAGCGGGTGGACCGCGCCCAGCACGCCCGCCCGGCGCTGCGCGCGGTGGCCCGGCCGGAGCGCCTGCCGCTCTCCTTCGCCCAGCAACGACTGTGGTTCCTCGGCCAGTTGGAGGAGCAGGGCTCGGCCTACAACGTGCCGGTGACGGTCCGGCTGCGCGGCGCCCTGGACACCCGCGCGCTGCGCGCCGCGGTGGACGACGTGGTGGCCCGGCACGAGGTGCTGCGCACCGTCTTCGAGGAGTTCGCCGGCCGCCCGTACCAGCGGGTGCTGGCCCCCGACCAGGCCGAGATCCCCTGGGACGAGGCACCGGTGACGGAGCAGGGGCTGGCCGGGGCGGTCGCCCGGGCCGCCAACCGCGGCTTCGACCTGGCCACCCAGGTGCCGCTGCGGGTGCACCTGTTCGACCTCGGCCCGCAGGAGCACGTGCTGCTGCTGGTGATGCACCACATCGCCAGCGACGGCTGGTCGATGGGCCCGCTGATCCGCGACCTGGGCGCCGCCTACGCGGCCCGCTCCACCGCGGGCGAGGCCCCCGACTGGGCCCCGCTGCCGGTGCAGTACGCCGACTACACCCTCTGGCAGCAGGCGCTGCTCGGCGCGGACGACGACCCCTCCAGCCTGGTCTCCCGTCAACTCGCCTACTGGCGCGGCGCGCTGGCCGAGCTGCCGGAGGAGCTGAACGTCCCGACCGACCGGCCCCGCCCGGCCACCCCGAGCAACCTGGGCGACGCGGTCTGGGTGAGCACCGACGCCGAGCTGCACGGGCGGCTGCTGAGCTTCGCCCGGGAGCACCAGGCCACCCTCTTCATGGTGCTCCAGGCCGGGCTGGCCGCGCTGCTCTCCCGACTCGGCGGCGGCACCGACATCCCGCTCGGCACCCCGGTGGCCGGCCGGGTGGACGAGGCGGCGGACGACCTGGTCGGCTTCTTCGTCAACACCCTGCTGCTGCGCACCGACCTCTCCGGCGACCCGAGCTTCCGTCAGCTGGTCGAGCGGGTCCGGGAGTCGGACCTGGACGCCTACGCCCACCAGGACGTCCCCTTCGAGCGCCTGGTGGAGGAGCTCAACCCCGTCCGCACCCTCTCCCGGCACCCGCTGTTCCAGATCATGCTGGTGGTGCAGAACAACAGCTCGGCCGAGCTGAGCATCCCGGGCCTGGAGGCCTCGATCGTCCCGGCCGGGGTGGACACGGTGAAGTTCGACCTCACCGTGGCCGTCACCGAGCGCCGCGAGGCCGGTGCCCCGGCCGGGCTGAAGATCAACATCGACTACGCCTCCGACCTCTACGACCGCGCCACCGTCGAGGAGTTGGCGGCCCGTCTGGTCCGCCTGCTGGAGGGCGCGCTGGCCGCGCCGGAGCTGCCGGTCGGCCTGGTGGACGTGCTCTCCCCGGCGGAGCGCCTGCTGCTGACCGAGGAGCTCAGCGGGCAGCCGTCCACGGTGGACCCGGAGCGCACCGTGCACGGCGTCTTCGCCGGGCAGGCCGCCGCCCGCCCGGAGGCCACCGCCCTGGTCTTCGGCGGAACCACCGTCAGCTACCGGGAGTTGGAGGAGCGCTCCAACCGCCTCGCCCACCACCTGATCGCCGGCGGCCTGAAGCGCGGCGAGGTCGCCGGCCTGCACCTGGAGCGGACCCCCGAGCTGGTGGTGGCGGTGCTGGCCGTCCTCAAGGCCGGCGGCACCTACACCGTGCTGGACCCGGAGTTCCCGGTCGAGCGGCTCAACGCCCTGGCCAGGACGGCCGATTGGGTGGTGACCGACACAGCCCACGCGGGCCGGATCGATGCCCCGCAGCTTCTGGTGGAGGGCGCCGCCGGGCACCCCGCGACCGCCCCGCCCGAGCTGGCCGGCCCGCTGGACGCCGCCTGCGTGATGTTCACCTCGGGCTCCACCGGCACGCCCAAGGGCGTGGTCTCCCCGCACCGGGCGATCGTCGGCACCCTGCTCGGCCAGGACTTCGCGGAGCTGAGCCCCGATCAGGTCTGGCTCCAGTGCTCGCCGGTCTCCTGGGACGCCTTCGCCCTGGAGCTGTTCTCCCCGCTGCTCTCCGGCGGCACCTGCGTGCTCCAGCCGGGCCAGCGCCCGGAGCCCACGGTGATCGCCGCGCTGGCCGCCGAGCACGCGGTGACCACCCTGCACGTCTCGGCCAGCCTGCTGAACTTCCTGCTGGACGAGTACCCGGCCACCTTCGCGAAGCTGCGCCAGGTGATGACCGGCGGCGAGGCCGCCTCCATCCCGCACGTGATGCGCCTTGTCGAGGACTTCCCGCAGATCCGGCTGGTGAACGGCTACTCGCCCGCCGAGTCGATGATCTTCACCGTCGCCCACCACATCACCCCGGCGGACGCCGGGCGCCCCTCGATCCCGGTCGGCCGCGCGCTCAACGGCAAGCAGCTCTGGGTGCTGGACCGGCACCTCGACCTGGTCGCCCCCGGTGTGGTCGGCGAGCTGCACATGGCCGGCCTCGGCCTGGCGAACGGCTACACCGGCCAGCCCGGCCTGACCGCCGAACGCTTCGTCGCCAACCCCTACGGCCCTCCCGGCAGCCGGATGTACCGCACCGGCGACCTGGTCCGCTGGCTCCCGGACGGCTCGCTGGAGTTCCTCGGCCGGGCCGACGACCAGGTCAAGATCCGCGGCTTCCGGGTCGAGCCCGGCGAGGTGCGCGCCGCCGTCGCCTCCTACGGCGAGATCGGCCAGACGGCGGTGGTGGTCCGGGAGGACCGCCCGGGCGACAGGCGCCTGGTGGCCTACCTGACCGCCGACCGCCCGGTGGACACCGCCGCCCTGCGGGCCCACGTGGCGGAGCGGCTGCCGGAGTACATGGTGCCCTCCGCCTTCGTCCAGCTGGACGCGCTGCCGATGACGCCCACCGGCAAGCTCGACCGGCGCGCCCTCCCGGCCCCCGACCTGACGCAGCGTCCGGCCGGCCGGGGCCCGCGGGACGAGAAGGAGGAGAAGCTCTGCGGCCTGTTCGCCGAGATCCTCTGCCTGGAGACGGTCGGCATCGACGACAACTTCTTCGAGCTCGGCGGCCACTCCCTGCTGGTCACCCGCCTGATCAGCCGGGTCCGCTCGGTGCTCGGCGCCGAACTCACCATCAAGGCCGTCTTCGAGGCGCCGACGGTGGCCGACCTCACCGGCCGCCTGACCACCGCCGTCCGCGCCCGTCCGGCCCTGCGGGCCCGGTCCAAGGAGGTCACCTCGTGATCCCGCTCTCCTACGCCCAGGCCAGACTCTGGTTCTACGAGCAGATCACCGGCACCAGCTCCGCCTACAACCTGCCCCACGCGCTGCGCCTGCGGGGCGAGTTGGACACCGAGGCGCTGCAGCTGGCCCTGGCCGACGTGCTCACCCGGCACGAGGCCCTGCGCACCACCTACGGCGAGCAGGACGGCCGTCCGTACCAGCGGGTGCTGGACGCCGAACTCGCCCGCCCGGTCTGGACGGAGGGCACCACCACCGAGCAGGAGCTGGCCGCCGAACTGGACCGGGCCTGCAACCTCTCCTTCGACCTCACCGCCGACCTGCCGATCCGCCCCTTCCTCTACCGGCTCGCCGAGCGGGAGCACGTGCTGCTGCTGGTGATGCACCACATCGCCACCGACGGCTGGTCGCTCGGCCCGCTGGTCCGCGACCTGGCCGCCGCCTACACCGCCCGGCGGGGCGGGGCGGCCCCGGCCTGGGAGCCGCTGCCGGTCCAGTACGCCGACTACACGCTCTGGCAGCAGGAGCTGCTCGGCGAGGAGGACGACCCCGAGAGCCTGATCTCGGCCCAACTCGCCCACTGGCGCGAGACCCTGGCCGGCCTGCCGGACGAGGTGGCGCTCCCGCTGGACCGGCCCCGCCCGGCCGTCCCGGCGCACAAGGGCACGGCGGTCTCCGCCGTCGGCTCCCCGGAGCTGCACGCCCGGCTGACCGCCTTCGCCCGGGAGCGCGGCGCCACCGTCTTCATGGTGGTGCAGGCCGCCCTGGTCACCCTGATGACCCGGCTCGGCGCCGGGACGGACGTCCCGATCGGCACCGCCACCGCCGGGCGCGGCGACGAGGCCCTGGACGAGCTGGTCGGCTTCTTCGTCAACACCCTGGTGCTGCGCACCGACGCCTCCGGGGACCCGGGCTTCGCCGAGCTGGTGGACCGGGTCAAGGAGGCGGACCTGACCGCCTTCGCCCACCAGGACGTCCCCTTCGAGCGCCTGGTGGAGGAGCTCAACCCGGCCCGCTCGCTCTCCCGTCACCCGCTGTTCCAGCTGATGCTGCTGGCCCAGCAGGCCGGCGAAGGGGGCGGCAGCGGGCAGGAGTTCGGCGGGCTGGAGACGGCTCCGCTGCCGGTCGGCACCGACGCGGTGAAGTTCGACCTCACGCTGGCCGTGGGCGAGTCCGCCCAGGGGCTGAAGCTGAACGCCGACTTCGCCACCGAGGTGCTGGACGCCACCACCGTCCGCCGGCTGCTGGCCCAGCTGCTGCGCCTGCTGGACGCCGGGCTGGCCGACCCGGCGCTGCCGGTCAGCCGGCTGCCGCTGCTCACCGAGGAGGAGGAGCGGGCCGCCCTGGCCCCGGCCCTGGTCACCGCCCCGGCCACCGTTCCGGTGCACGAGCTGATCGCCGAGCGGGCCCGCACCGCCCCGCAGGCGGTCGCGGTCGAGGCGGGCGAGGTCCGCCTGAGCTACGGCCGAACTCGACGCCAGGGCCAACCAGTTGGCCCACCACCTGATCCCGCTGGGCGCGCGCCCGGCCGGCTGGTCGGGGATCTGCTGCCGCGGATGCCAGCGAACGAGAAAAACAAAGACGTTTCGTACAGACGCACTAGTCTGGGCGATCCTCAAGACGTGTCCAGCCTACAGTCACCTTCTTGGACGCGCCTGTCCGTAGCACCAGACGTTCGCGAGCGCCTAGGCCTGGATCGCACGAGAAAGCCGCACTGTTCTCCTGCCGGCGTGGTGTGGATGCACCGTCAACTTGACACGAGCTATGCTGAGCGCACACATGGCTTTCGCGGCGAAGCTCGCAGGCCAGAGTGCCGCGGTGTGCTCTATCGGCTCGAGGGGCAGTCCGGCTAGCCACCCAAGCACCGCACCCCGGCGGTTTGACGTCCATACTAAGGGAGTCCGCGCTGAGGGGCCCTCGTACGTGAATACATACACCTCGGCTTCCAGCCGGCCCGTCTCCCGATGGGCGTCGGTGTTACTAGCACGGCCTGGATGCCATGGCGCGACTGTTTCGGCCACTCCGCACCTCTGAAAGTTATCCCAGCTAGCCGGGCCGCCTAGGTCTAACCACACGCGATCCGGCTTTTCGAGACTTCCTCGGTGCATCGACACAACTCTGTACATCTGCGGCCACGTGCTGGTGGAACAGACGGCGGTCATCAAGAGTCCTGCCATGTCGCCGAGCGATAGTACAGTTGCTGCTGGAGATCGGCCGAGTAGCCACCTGTAGCCGAAGGTCTAGAATCGCCGTTATGGCCGGACGGATATGCATCCACTAAAGTCTTGTTTCATGCGCACATCATAACTTACAGATGAAAAGTCTGATATGCGGAGCTCCCGTGCTGGAAGAGCCTTATCGCCATCGGGGCCAGACCTGCCATGTGTCGCAGAGCCTGAGCGCGCTACTGGGGCCTTGCTCTACCTCAGTGGCATGGCAGACACATAATGGAATGGGGGCTATGTCCTGCGGCCGCTGAGCGGACGTTGCCACGTGCCCGGACGTGATTAGCCGTGTTCTGCGGATAGTCCTTTTAAAAACCCGCTACGGTGCCCGTAACCGCATACACTTGTGGCGGCCACCGCACGCCGATTCTGGGTTCCGGAGCCTGCCCCCGGGGGCGCGCTGCCACCTCTGTCTGATGCGGCCACGACTGTCGCTCAGGTCGACAACACCTCGACACCCTTGTACGTCCTCATGGACCGCCGCATCTACAGGCCTGTCCGGAGTGGCGCGCCACCTGTGCGACTCACTTAACTGCGGACCGGGAGCGGCATTCACACGCAGGGCACTCAACTTCAATCCAGCCCGCGGCTCACCTGCGATACGCTTCGTTACGCGGACCTCACACGGCGGTACGTAGAGCGGGGCGCGGATAGTATGTCAAGCGTCACGGTCCGCAGCGCCTCGACGAGGACAGCCATCGCTCAACTTCGCCGGCCGCGCGACGGACCTAGGCATGGTGCCTATAGAATGCTCGTCGGTCCGGGTTAGCGAGATAGCGAGACATCGTCGAGATGCAGATAGCCTGCTGACAGAGTGACAACGTGTCAGGACTCGTCATCGCCAAAGTATGACAGACTACTGTCCGTTGCTGGATAACAGTCCTTCAGCTCCGACCAGGGCTGAGCTCAGCCTGACCATGACCTCGCACAACCGGAGGCGCTAGGAGCCCGAGAATTGGCTCTCCGGACTACATTGGTGGCTGCACAGCCTAGAGTCCTTCTGGCAGTCTGGACGCGCTGGTGGGGCAGCGCGGCCTTCAACATAACATTTCTACTCACGGGGCTAATCTAGGATTACCGGCGCGAGCTCTGCACGCGCCAGATCGATAGCTGCCGGGACGATGCGGTAGGGAGGCGGCCGGCGCCGTCGTTCGAAGCGACGCGCTCTGCGATGGAGAGTTCTAGCTCTTGGCTGGTGCAGAACTAAGCTTATCGCCGAAGTCTGCTTCGATCTGAGCAGGAGGACCGTCACCATCGAGCTCGACGTCGGCTTCCTTCTGACCGCTCGGCAAGGGCCTCTCGCAACTGCTTGTTCAGAAGCCTCACTGATTTCATTCTAGGCAGTATGTTCCGCAGACCTAAGGCTGCAATACGGGCTGTCCGTAACTCACCGTGCAAGGCTCGGTTGTTCGAGAGACCCGAACCTTGGCCGATTTACCTGGGTAACCGTAGCCACCTGCCTCCACCTCACCGACGACCTGCACCGCCCGCGTTCCTGCTGTCCGGCTAACCGCGACCAGAGTCCTCGAGACGTGATCTGGTTCACCTAGTGTCCCGCTCCGATCTTAGCCCCGCAGCTCAGGGCGGCGCTACTGGTTCCTACCAGCAGGCGCCAGGGCGCCGCGAGGCCCAGCGTATCAACTTGCCGAAGCGTAGCGATCCGTGCTGGCCGGGGAGCTGATGCCCGGAGGCGCTACATTGCTTCCTGGAGCAGTCGCATGGACGACTGACTCGTGCGGCCCGCATCGAGGTGCTTCCGCAACGCGGAGTACTCATGAAGGAAATCGTATGCGGCGTAGCCAGGGGCTGGAGCAGGAGGTACGTTCTGCGGATGCCGTCTGGTACGCATATCGCTGGAGCTCGACCAGGACGGAGCCATGCAGGTCTCGAACATCGCCCGGGCCAGTCGAACGTACTTGCGTTCGAGGGCCGTGTGCACGCGCGACATGCACGGCTGGCGGCCGTACGTGTGCTACCTGGCTCGTGCTAGAGGAGTCACGTCTGTCTAGCTGGTGCTTTGCACCTACATCTGGGCCTAAACTCAGGTGTAGCGGCTCGGATCGCTTCAGGACATCACGGTTAGCAGAATAATGCACCGGGATCCTGGCCACGCGCGCATACCGGCCGACGCGCTGGACGTGCGCGTGTCATCTTACCACGGTTGGTGAGAGCGCTGCTCGGTGTCAGTGCACAGGGATAAGTACCGACAATACGAAGGGCGCGCGCGCGGGTCAGTCAGGAAGATCATGGACTGGGCTGCCAGACTGAGGACCCTGGAAGAGACCTGCTTGCAGTCCGT
>NZ_BAAAYB010000122.1:0-24316 GCF_039535905.1 Kitasatospora albolonga
GGACGGCACCGTCCTCTACTTCACCGTGCCCCCGGACTCCAAGGCGGGCTACCGGCGGCTGGAGCTGTACGTCCCGGGCGAGCACCCGGACGTGCTGGCGGGGCACCTGAGCGGCCGTCAGGCCGACCGGCCCGCCGAAACGCTCCTGCTGCTGCTCACCGGGGCGTGGACCACCCAGGCGCTGGCCGTCTCGGCGGAACTGCGGCTGCCCGACGCACTGGACACCGGTACGACGACCGGCCTGGCGGCCCTGGCCCGGACGGTCGGCGCCGACCCCGACGCGCTGGCCTCCCTGCTGCGCTACCTCGCCATGCTGGACGTGGTCGAGACCGACGGGTACGGCTACCGGCTCACCGCGCTCGGTGCCCTGCTGCGCAGCGACGCCCCGTCCTCGATGCGGCCGCTCGCCCTGATGTACGGCGGGCCGTTCTACCGCTCCTTCGCGGAGCTCGGGCACACCGTGCGGACCGGCGGGGTCGCCTTCGACCACCTCCACGGGGAGAACCACTTCGAACACTTCGCCCGGCAATCGGAGTTGGCCGAGCTCTTCGACCTCTCCATGGCGGCGAGTTCGCGGATGTTCGAACCGCTGACGGCCCATCCGGCCGTGACCGCAGCGGCCGGCGGCACCGTGGTGGACGTCGCGGGCGGCAACGGCGAGCTGCTCGGCAGGCTGCTCACCGCCCATCCCCGGCTGCGCGGCGTCCTGCTGGAGCGCCCGCACGCGGTGGAGGCCGCCCGGCGGGCCCTGGACGCGGCCGGGTGCGGTGACCGCTGCACCTACCTGGCGGGCGACTTCGCCGACGTGCCGCCGGGCGGGGACGTCTACCTGCTGTCGCGCATCCTGCATGACTGGGACGACGAGCGCTGCCGGGAGATCCTGCGGCACTGCGCGGCGGCCATGCCGGCCCACGCGGACCTGCTGATCGTCGAACGGGTGCTCCCGGCCGACGGTTCGCCCTCGCTGGCCACCGCGTGGGACCTGCACATGCGGTGCAACGTCGGCGGCCGGGAACGCCGGGCCGAGCACTACGCCCGGCTGCTGGCCGACGCGGGCCTGACCCTGGTCGGCAGCTCCCCGCTGCCGCTCGACGCCACGGTCCTGCACGCCCGCCGGGCCGGGGCACCCGTCCCGGCCCAGGCCGCCGGCCCCGACCGGCCGTAGTGACCCTAGCGGCCAGTAGCGGCCCATAACGGCCCGTAACGGCCGAGTGGAGCCTGACGGTCGGTCACCTTCCGTGGTCCTCGTGGCAGGTGACCGCCCGTCGGGCGCACGCGGCGGCCCGGCTCCGCCCCCGTGGTACGGAGCCGGACCGCATGGCGGCGCGTCAGCAGTTGCGCAGCGACCAGACGGGCGACCAGTTCACCGTGAGCTGGCGGGTCGAGGAGCCCGAACCAGCCGTGGAGGTGAACAGCTGCTGGCCGCTGCCCCCGTAGAACCGCGAGACGGTGTTGGGCGTCTGGTTGTTGGTGAGGTATCCGGTGCCCTCCCAGTTCGACACGCTGTACAGGCGGCACGGGTCGAAGCGGAAGACCGCCCACTTCTGGCGGACCGGGTCGTTCACCGCGACGCAGAGGCTGCCGTAGTTGCAGGGGATGTTGAACATGTCCCGGTCGTAGCCGTAGTAGTCCGGCGTGACCCCCGACGCCGACGGCGAGCCGGCCGTGATCGCCGCGGGCGCGGCCTGCACGGCCTGGGCCGAGCCGGCCCCGGCGAGCAGGGCCGGCAGCAGCGCCGCGGCACCGAGCAGACCGACGACGGAGCGCTTGAGGTTCATGGTGGTTCCCCCTCTGGTTCGGTTGAGGGCCTCAGCCTGTCCCGGCACGCGCCGACGCAGTACCTCGGAACACCTAGGGTCGTCCCCCCGCCCGGGCGCCCGGATGGCAGGATCGGCCCCCGAACGCCGACGCCCCACCGATGAACCGGAGACCACCGTGCCCGACGGCGACGTGACGGACGCTCAGCTCCCCGAACAGCTCCCCGAACTGCTCCTGTCCGACGGCTCCTGGCGGTGCACCGGGGCCGACGGCGCCTGGGAGACCGCCGTCTTCCGCCTCGCCCCCGACCCGGCCGCGCGCCGTGGCCCCCTGGTGGCCCGGATGAGCGCGGACGGTGTCACCACGGCCGACCCGGCCGACCCGGAGCAGTGGGAGGGTGCCCTGATCGAGGCCCTGCTCGCGCACCCGGCCGCACGGCAGCTGCGCTCCCTCGAACTCCACCTCACCGACCACCACCACTCCGCCGAACGCGCCGCGGCCACCCTGGTCCGCCATCCCCTCCCCCGGCTCGAACACCTCTACCTGGGCCACGCGTTCGAGTACCTCTTCGAGGACGGCGAGAGCTCGACGGGGCGCCGGCTGGACCCCCTGGAGCACCACGGCACCGGTCTGGTCCGGACCGCGCCCTGGGAGGCCCTGCCGGCCCTGCGGAGCCTGGAGCTCGAAGGCGCCTTCCTGGTGGACGCGGTGGAGCACCAAAGCCTGACCCGGCTCCGTACCCGCGGCGCCGTGCTCTCGGACGGATCCGTCTTCCACCCCGGCCGCCTCCCCGCGCTGACCGCCTTCGAAGTCGACCTGGAGAGCGACGTGTTCGGCGTCGCCTGCTCGGTCGACCAGGTCGAGGAGCTGGGCGCCGGGCACCTCCCCGCCCTGCGTCGGCTCGACCTCGGCCGGGTCGAGTTCGACTCGAACGACTTCGACACCCTCACCGCCCTGGCCGGGTCACCGCTCCTGCCGCAGCTGGAGAGCCTCACCCTGCGCGAACTGCGGGTCGAGCGCTGGCACTGCGAGCGGGTGGGCGCGCCCGAGCCCGCGGCCGCGCTGGCGGCCCTCGCCCCGGCCTTCGCCCACCTCCGGCTCCGGGTGACCGGCCCGGTCGCCGTCGAGGCCGACGACCCGGCGCAGGCCGGGGCGGTGCTCGGCCTGTTCGGCCTGCACCCGGACGGCGGCGAGGGGAACGGGACGTGACGGCCCGTCCCCTGAGGCGTCCCCGGACCCGCCCGGGCGCCCGGGCGCGCTACGGTGCGCAGGACCTGATCCACTGGTGGGAGCGCGGCAGGCGGTCCCCGTCCGCGAGGTTGCGCCGCTCGCCGTTGGGCAGGCAGCCGATCCGCTGCTCCCACCCCGTGCCGGCGAAGTACTCCACGTCGACCCTGGTGGCCCCCTCGGAGAGGTTCTGTCCGTTGTTGAAGACCGAGAGCGGCGGCCGCCGCGCGGCCCAGGCGCAGCCGGTCTCCCCGGTGGACCAGTCGTCGTCCCCGTCCACCCAGGCGCAGTAGTCGCCCTGGCCGTCCGGCTCGGTGAAGAAGCAGACCGTGCCTCGGTCGCAGCGGTCGTAGCCGGTGCTGGGCAGCAGCGCCGGCAGGCCGGCGGAGAGGGTGGCGGTGGCGGTCGCGATCAGCACCGTCAGCAGCGGTCCGCGGCGGCGTCGCAGGAAGGGGCCCGGCCGCCAGGCGGCGCGGCGCCCGGCGGCGGCGGCCTCGACCCGGCGCAGCAGCGAGGCGGCGGTGTGCGGGGCCCGGTCCTCGTGCCGGCGGGCCAGGCAGTCCATGAGCACGGGGCGCCACTGCTCGGGCAGTTCGGGCGACAGGCGCAGCTCCTCCTCGCCCCGCGCGTACCGCAGGGCGGCGTCGCGCCGGGCGCCGGGCGTGCCTCCGGGCAGGGGGTGGCCGCCGGTGAGGACCAGGTGGGCCAGCACGCCGAAGGCCCAGATGTCGGCGCTCGGGCGGACCTTGCGGCCGCGTTCGCCGATCTCGCACCAGAGCAGGTCCGGCGCGGTGTAGTCGGCGGTGCCGAAGACCGGGGCGTAGGCGTGGGTGCCCTCCAGCTCGGCGGCCACGTTGAAGTCGGCGAGGCGGGCGGTGCCGTCGGCCATCAGCAGCACGTTGCCGGGCTTGAGGTCACCGTGCACCCAGCCGGCCCGGTGCAGCTGGTCCAGGCCCGCGCAGACGTCGACCAGCAGGGCGGGTCCGCCGCGCGGGACGGGGCCGGCGGTGAGCAGGTCGTCCAGCGAGCGCTCCGCCTCCTCCAGGACGAGCACGCTCGCCCCGTCGATCTCGGGCCGGGCGGAGTCGTCCACCGTCCGCACCTCGTAGAGCCGGATCAGCCGGGGTGCCCGTACCTTGCGGAGCAACTCCACCTCCCGCTCGGCCAGTTCGCGCAGGTGGGCGAGCTGGCGGGGGCTGCGGGTGCCGGTCGGCAGGATCTTCAGGGCGGCCCGGCTGGGCACCCCGGCCACCGGAACGGTGCGCGTGCCGGCGTAGACGGTGCCGAAGGCGCCGCAGCCGAGCGGCCGGCCGACCGTCCACGGCCCGATCCGGTAGCCGGCCGGGACGGCCACGTGGTCCGACGGCCCGTCACCACGGCCGGTCACCGGGCCCCGCCCGGCTCCACGGCCACGGACTCCACGGCCACGGACTCCGAGGCCACCGCCGGACAGGCCACCGGCTCCTGGTCAACCGCCTCCGGGGCCACCGTCGGACAGGCCGCCCGCCCCGCCACCGCCGGCCCCAGGGCGGTCGCGCCGCCGAGGTCCAACAGACCGAGGTCGTCCTCGCGCACCAGGTCGAAGCGGAGCGCCAGCGAGACCAGCGAGTCCTTCTTGCCCGCCAGCCGGGGGCCCGGGTCGGAGCTCTCCGGGCCCGGCTTGATCCGCAGCTTCACCGCGAGGTAGTCGATGTTCCACTGCACGGCGGCCCGGTTGGCGGCCGGCCAGAGCGGGCGCAGCCGCTCGACCACCTGGTCGACCGTGGGGAGCGCGGCGTGCGGCGAAGTGCGCAGACGTGCTTCACACAGGGCCGCGAGCACCAGGAAGTACCGCTTGGAGCGGTCGAGGGGGAACGCCAGCAGGGTGGGCTCGCCCCCGGGGAAGGCCGGCAGGTCGCGGTCGGCGTAGTCGTGCCGGGGCGCCCAGACGTCCAGGGTGACCAGCTCCGACCCGGCCGGCAGGACCAGGCGGGAGAACTCGAAGGGCACCGGTGCGCCGAGCCGCCCCGGGGAGACCTTGAGGTGCTCGCCGGCGCCCTCCGGGTTCTCCACCACGTAGGTGGCGGAGCGGCTGAGGTTGCTGAGCAGCCAGTGGCTCCCGTCGGCGGTGATCTCCCCGGCGACTCTGGAGACGCCACCGTGCCCGATGACCAGGTCTCCTGACCCTCCCTCACGTCCGAAGCGGACGCCCTCGCCGGGGGCGAGCCGCAACTGCCCCTCCGGCTCCATCCCCGGCCCCGGAACCACGATGATGCTGTACACGCGCCGATACCCCTCCCCACTGGTGGTGGAGGAAGGGTAACGAGCGGAACACATCGTTCAGATAACGATCACCGCTGGAGCGGTCACCGGATCAGCACTCCGTCCGGTGTCCCGGCGCTCTCACAGCTCTCACTGCTCCTACGGCTCTCACCGGCCTCACCACTCTCAGCACTCTCCGCGCCAGACGAAGCCCTCGACGACCTTCCCGCCGTCCGGCAGGCTGCCGCGGCCCTCGGTCCAGCCGCGGTGCAGGCAGAGCCCCCCACCGCCCTGGAAGGAGACCTGGACGTGGTCGTAACCGGGCTGCGGCGAGCCGTTGTTGAAGTACGAGCGGCGGAACCCGCAGCTGCTCACCGGCTGGTCGGAGTCGGAGCGGCAGACCGAACCGGTGCCGTCCGGGCCGTCGTAGAAGCAGACGTAGCCGCTCGGGCAGTCCTGCCAGGCGGGCGGGGCGCCCGCGCAGTTGCG
The DNA here is from genome assembly GCF_039535905.1 of Kitasatospora albolonga. Classification (GTDB taxonomy): domain Bacteria; phylum Actinomycetota; class Actinomycetes; order Streptomycetales; family Streptomycetaceae; genus Kitasatospora; species Kitasatospora albolonga. Next base: position 5,716 of record NZ_BAAAYB010000122.1, read on the forward strand.
GCTGACGACGCCGGTCCAGCTCGCGTTCGGGCCCGAGTAGCGCACGCCGTCCAGCAGGGACGGCACCCGGTGGCGCTCGTCGGTGAAGTCGCCCTTGGCGAGGTAGCGCTGCTCGTAGTGCAGGTGCGCCCAGTTGGAGGCCCCCGAGGTGCCGATCCGGCCGATGGCCGCACCGACGGCCACCCGGTCGCCCTTCTTCACGTACGCGTCCGGGGCGTCCTTGAGGTGGTAGTAGGCGGTGAACCAGCCGCCGCCGTGGTTGATCTGGATCGTGTTGCCGGAGCCGTTGTCCCGGTAGGTCGCGGAGACCGTGCCCGCCGCCGAGGCCAGCACCGGAAGGCCGTCCGAGCCGGTGTTCCCGTCCACCACCATGTCCAGCGCGGGGTCATGGCCCCAGGTGTTCAACTGCCACACCGACCCGCAGGGGAACGGGAGTTGGAACGCCGGACGCTCCGCACTCCGCTCCGCCGACGCCACCCCGGACGCCACCCCCGGCACCGTCACCAACGCCGCCGCCAAGGCCAGCAGCACCCACCACACCCTGCGCACGCCCCACCCTCCTCCAGCGGCCGGCGCCGCCCCGGCCCATCGTCCCCGGCCCCGCGCCGCCCGGACACCTCGGAACTCCGAGGGTCCGGTTAGGGTTCGCGGAGACGATCAAGGAGAGGGGCGGGCCCGGGATGAGTGGCTGGACGAGGGCGTTGGACGCGGCCGGGATCACCGCCCCCGGGCTGCGGGAGGACTACACCCGTCAGCGGCGGCAGGTCACGCGGTACCGGCGCGAGGCGGCGCTGGCCGCCCAACTGCTGCTCCCCGCAGGTCTGGTGCCGCACGTGATCGCCGCCACCGCCTACATGCACCGCACCGACACCCTGCTCGACAGCGGCCCTCCGGAGGGACGGCGGGCGGCGTACGCGCGGTGGGAGCACGAGGTCGAGCGGGCCCTCGCCACCGGGGCCACCGACCAGCCCGAGCTGCGCCCGTTCCTGCACACCGTCGAGGCCCACCCCGCGCTGCGCACGCTGGTGCCGGAGCACCTGGCCGGCGCCCTCGCCGACCTCGACTTCCCCGGCTTCGCCACCGAGGCGGACTACCAGGCCTACCTGGACGCCTACGCGCTGCCCGCCTTCCTGGTCGTCGCCACCCTGCTCGGCCCGGACGGTGACCAGAGCGACTACCGCGCCGCCTGCCGCACCTACCTGGACGCCGCCCAGCGGATCGACTTCGTCGCCGACCTCGCCGAGGACCTGGCCGACGGCCGGCTGACACTCCCCCAGGAGGCCCTGGAGCGGCACGGCGTCACCCGCCCCGACCTCGAACGGGCCGCCGACCTCCCGGCCGTCCGGGCCCTGATCACCGCTCAGCTCGACCACGCCGACCGCACCCTCGCCGAGGGCCGCGCCGTGATCGACCTCGCCCCGCCCGCACACCGTCCGATGGTCCGCTGCATGGTCGGCCTGGACGCGCTCACCTCCCGCGCCGCCCGGGCCGACCTCCCCGCCCTCCTCCGGCGCCCGGCCGGCCCGCCCAAGGGCGCCGCGCTCCGCCTGCTGACACGCGAGTACCTCCGGGCCCGGCGCGTCCGCCGGGCGAACCCCTGACGACTCCTCGGGTCACACGGCTGCCCGGCTCAGGACTGCCGATCCCAGAGGTCAGGACGGGCCGGGCTCAGGACTGCCGGACGGCCTCGGTGAGGCGTTCGGCGGCGTCCACCACGGCTTGGGCCAGCCGGGCACCGGGGTGGCGGCTGAGCCGCTCGATCGGACCGGACACCGTGACAGCCGCCACCACGCGGTTGGACGGGCCGCGCACCGGCGCCGAGACGGACGCGACCCCGAGCTCGCGCTCCCCGACGGCCTGCGCCCAGCCCCGCCGCCGCACCCCGCTCAGCGCGGTCGCGGTGAAGCTGGCGCCCTGCAGGCCCCGGTGCAGCCGCTCCGGCTCCTCCCAGGCCAGCAGGATCTGGGCTGCGGCCCCGACCCGCATCGGAAGGGTGACCCCGACCGGGACGGTGTCCCGCAGGCCGGAGAGCCGCTCCGCCGCGGCCACGCAGATCCGCATCTCGCCCTGCCGCCGGTAGAGCTGGGCGCTCTCCCCGGTGACGTCGCGCAGGTGCGCGAGCACCGGCCCGGCCGCCGCCAGCAGGCGGTCCTCACCGGCCGCCGCCGACAGTTCGCCGATCCGGGCGCCGAGGGTGAACCGGCCCTCGATGTCGCGGGCGACCAGCCGGTGCTGCTCCAGCGCGACCGCCAGCCGGTGGGCGGTCGGCCGCGCCAGGCCGGTGGCGGCGACCAGCCCGGCCAGGGTGGTCGGGCCGGCCTCCAGGGTGCCGAGGATCGAGGTGACCTTGTCGAGGACGCCGACGCCGCTGATGGTTTCCATGGGTGTACTCCGTCTCAGAACCGCGGACGGCGGGTGGGTCCGCCCGCGGGGGCTCCGTGCGGGGAGCCGGGGGTGGTCAGCGAGGGAAGGCCGCAGAAGTGGGCCGAATGCCTGCGCCGGACACGAAACGGGTACGCGAAAGCGCCGGGGCGGGTAGCGCCCGGGCGAAGGACAGCACAGAGAGCACCGTGTCTCCTCATCTTCCCCGCGCCACTATGGCGACAGGCCGGAGTTGGCACTGCTCCCGCACGGCACGGCGCGTACTTCGGACGCCGGGTCGAACGGGGAGTTGCCGGGGCTTCGTAGGGCCGGTCCCTCCACCCCTCTGGATGATTCGCGAGGAACCATATCAAGTCGTGGCGGCGCCGTGACCAACCTCCCCCCACCTCGTCCGGAACCGCCCCGCCCCGGGCCGAAACCGGCCCGTCGGATGATCCACATTGGTAGCGTCGCCGCGTGACAGACCAACGAGCAGGGCAACCACAGCACACCGACCGGGGACTGACGCGCCGTCAGACGCTCGCCGCGGCCCTCGGCACGGCCGGCGCGGCCTGGCTGCTGCGCGGCACCGTCGGGCCCGACAGCGCGCAGGCCGTCGGCGCCGCCCCCGCCGGTCTCCCCGGAGGGCTGGTCCCGTACCAGCGGGTGTTCGAGAACTGGGCCGGGGAGGTCCGCACCGACCCGCTCTGGGTCTGCGAGCCGACCACCCCGGAGCAGGTCGCCGAACTCGCGGACTGGGCCCGCGCCGCCGGCTGGCGGCTGCGCCCCCAGGGCCACCGGCACGGCTGGGCCCCGCTCACCGTCGCGCCCGGCACCCCGTCGACCGCCCGCGTCCTGCTGGTCGACACCACCCGCCACCTCACCGCCGTCACCCTCACCGGGGCGACGGTGGCCGGCGCACCGACCGTGCGGGTGCAGACCGGCGCCGCGATGGAGGACCTGCTGGCCCGCCTCGCCGAGCAGGGCCTCGGCGTCACCGGCTGCCCGGCCCCCGGCGACCTCACCGTCGGCGGCGTGCTCGCGATCGGCGGCCACGGCACCGCCGTCCCGGCGGCCGGTGAGACCGCCCCGGCCGGCCACGGCTACGGCTCGCTCTCCAACCAGGTGGTCTCGCTCACCGCCGTGGTCTGGGACGGGACCGCCGGCCGCTACGCGCTCCGCACCTACGACCGCACCGAGGCCGAGTCCGGCGCCCTGCTGGTCCAGCTCGGCCGGGCCTTCCTCACCGAGGCGGTGCTCCGGGTCGGGCCCGACCGTCCGCTGCGCTGCGTCAGCCGGGTCGACGTCCCGGCCACCGAGCTCTTCGCCGCCCCGGGCACCGCGGGTGCCCGCACCCTCGCCTCCTTCGTCGACCGGGACGGCCGGGCCGAGGCGATCTGGTACGCCTTCACCACCCACCCCTGGCTCAAGACCTGGCGGCTCACCCCCGGGCGGCCGTTCGCCGCCCGCAGCGTCGACGAGCCCTACAACTACCCCTTCTCCGACAACATCCCGAAGCCGGTCGCCGACCTGGCCGGCCAACTGGTCTCCGGTGCGCCGGAACTGGCCCCGGTCTTCGGGCAGCTCCAGTTCCTCATCACCAAGATCGGCCTCACCGGGGACCTCACCGACGTCCTGCTCTCCAGCGGCCTGCTGCGCTCCCTGCTCACCGGCGAGCTCCTCACCCACCTGCTCGCCGACGGCCTGCGCTCCGACCTCTGGGGCCCCTCCCGGGCCCTCCTCCAGTACGTCCGCCCCACCACCCTGCGGGTCACCGCCAACGGCTACGCGGTCCACCTGCGGCGGGCCGACCTCCAGTGGGCGGTCAACGCCTTCACCACCACCTACGAGCGCCTGCTGACGGAGTACCAGCAACGCGGCGAGTACCCCGTCAACGGCGCCGTCGAGATCCGCGTCACCGGCCTGGACGACCCCTCCGCCACCGGCATCCCCGGCGCGCGGCCCGCCCTGCTCTCCGCCCTGCGCCCCGACCCCGCCCACCCCGACCGGGACACCGCCCTCTGGCTCGACATCCTCACCCTCCCCGGCACCCCCGGCCTGCACCGCTTCTGCCGCGACCTCGAACAGGCCCTGCTCGCCCTCTTCGACGGCACCCGCGCGACCCTCCGGGTCGAATGGTCCAAGGGCTGGGCCTACACCGACACCGCCGCCTGGTCCGACCCCACCCTCCTCACCACCACCATCCCCGCCTCCTTCCCCGACTGGAACGAGGCCGTCACCACCCTCGACCGCCTCGACCCCCACCACGTCTTCGGCAACCCCTTCCTGGACGCCCTCCTGCGGACCCACTAACCCCTCGCCTGACGCTCCGTCCCACATGACGGAGTGTCAGGTTTCGGATCGGACACGAACGCCACCACCCGCACAAGGCCGCACTAGGCTCCGTGCAGCGCGCCCAGCGCTCCCGTGGTTGTAGGAACGGAGTTGTCCGGTTTGGAAGACCGACGTCCTGGCGACCGACGCGGTGCCGATCCCCTGGAAGCACTGCTCGATCACTGGCAGAAGGCCCTCATCGACCTCGGCTTCCGCAACAGGTTGGTGAGTTACCGTCGAACGAAGACACAAGCGGGCATGGACATCACGGCCCCTGGTCTGGCCGCGGTCCTCGATTCGCTGCCCGCCGGGTGCGTGTTCGCCCCGGTCCGGGAAGCGGATTCCGATTCGGTCGACGCTCCGTCGCTTCTTCCCGCCCAGCTCGACAAGCCGTCGCGCGCCGTGGAGACCCTCACCGGCAGTCGGCCGATCGACACTCCGGCCTCTCGCGGTGGAACCGGCCGGGCCGCTCAACGGCTCTCGCTCGTCACCTCCAAGGCCACCCAGGCCGAGCAGGACCGTCATCTCCGTCGCCTGGTGACGGTCGCGAAGGAGAAGTTCAACGACTACGGCCTGTGGGTGCTGCACCTCGGCATCGGCTTCCTGGAGTGGCTCCCGTCGCCCTCCGCGGACAGCGTCCAGTCCCCGCTGGTCCTGGCACCGGTGACGCTCCGTCGGTGGAAGGGGGACTCCTACCTGCTGGAGCTGAACACCGACGAGGACCTGGCCTTCAACCCGGCCCTGGCTATCAAGATGGAGGAGCTCGGGCTCGACTGGCCGAGCCCGGACCAGGTCGACCTGGCAGACGTTCCCGCGTTGCTGGACCGGGCCCGTCAGAAGGCCTCGGAACGCAGGGGCTGGGCAGTGCACGACCGCGTGGTGCTCGACGCCTTCAACTCCAGCAAGGAGGCCATGTACCGCGACCTCAAGGACAACCGGGCACGGATCCTGAAGAGTCACCTGGTACGGGCCGTGGGTCTGGGTGGGGCTTCGGACCTGGCCACGAGCACCTTCGACTTCGAGCCGATGCCGCTCGATCGCATCGACCAGCTCCAACCTCCCGAGCAGGCACCGCTGGTCCTGGACTCCGATTCGTCGCAGCGCCAGTGCGTGGCCGCGGCCGTCGAGGGCCGGAGCTTCATCATGGACGGCCCTCCTGGGACCGGTAAGAGCCAGACGATCACCAACATCATCGCCGGCCTGCTCGACCGAGGGCGGACGGTCCTGTTCGTCAGCGAGAAGGCCGCAGCTCTCGACGTCGTGCGGAACCGGCTCAAGGACGTCGGCCTCGACGACTACGTCCTCGCCCTGCACAGCAACACCATGGGCCGCAAGCAGGTGGCCCAGGAACTCGGACGGGCTCTCGGTGCCCCGCAACGGTCGTTCCCCGGGGCCGGTGCCAACCAACGCTCCACCGCCAAGGGGCTCCGCGAGGAGCTGTCGGGCTACGCCGCAGCGATGAACGAGCCCCGCGTCGGCCTGGGTCGATCGCTGCACGCCGTCCTGGGCCGCATATCCCTCCTGGAGGACGTCTACTCCCTCCGCCCCGGCCCGTCCTTCGTCCCGGGCGAGCTGACGGAGGAACTGCTGCACGAGGTCACCGAGGCGGCCGGCTGGATCAGCCGCGCCTGGCGGCCCGCAGTCGAGGGCGATGCCTTCGTCTGGCGCGAACTGACCGGAGCACGTGGCGAGTTGGATGCACTGGACCGGGCTCTGGAAGAGCTCGACGGCATCCGTCGCGCTCTCGGACCGTACTCGGACCTGGTCGATGCGATGGGGTGGGAGGGACTCCATGACATCGATCGATTGGCGGACGTCCTGCGGACCGGCGGACGGCGGCCCGCCCTGCCGATCGCCTGGCTGGGCCTGGAGTTCTCCGTGCTCGGATCCACTGTCGAATCGTTCGTCGATCGGCACACCCGGGCCGAGGTCGCCGAACGGAGCGCCACGACGGCGCTCGGGCCGCGCTGGAGCGAGCTCAGCGAGGCCGCCGCCGTGGCGGCGGCGACCGACTGGACCATCTCCTCCGGCATCCTGTCCCCCGCTCTGGACCTGGCCACGCTGACGGCCGATCAGGCAGTAGCGCTGATCGCACGGCTGTCCGCCGATGCCGAGGACCTGGACCGGGCTGACCGACTCTCCACCGGCGCGGCCCGGATGTACGGGGTCCCGGCCCCCGTCACCAGCCGGGATGCCCTGCGCCTCGCCCGGCTGGCCGAGTTCTCCGCCCTGCCCCCGGAGAGCAAGCCGCCGGGGCGCTGGCTCTCGTCCGATGGACTCGTCGCCGCCCGGGCGGCCCTCCGGCACCTGTCCGAGGCGGTCACCGCACTCCGGGCCGCCCGGACGAAGGCCCAGCAGGTCTTCACCGAAGGCGTCCTGACCGAGGAGTCACTGGAGCAGGTCGCACAGCGCTTCGCCACCGTGCACCAGACCCTGTCGGGCAGGTTCTCGTCCGCACGCCGGGCCGACAGCCGTCTCGTGCGAACTCTGCTTCCCGGCAACGGAAAGTGCTCCAAGGCCGTCGTCACCGCCCTTCCCGACGCGGTCGCCTGGCAGAAGGCCCACCTGGCCCTGGCGCAGCTGGCCGGACAGGAAGGCCCGGCCCTCGCCCACCTGTGGCTCGGCGAGGAGACCGACTTCGACGCGGCCGCCGTCCTCCTCGACCGGTCGAGTCAGATCCTGGACCTCGCACCGCAGGTGTCGGACCCCGAGGCGCTGCGAGGCGAACTGGCCCACGGCGGCACTCCACGTGAAGCGGCGCGGACTGCCGCGACACAGGCGGCGGAGATCCTCACCAGGTGGCGTCAGACTCTGGTCACCCCGCCGATCGTGGGCGCTCCGTACACCCTCGAGGACGAGGCCATGTCCTCGGCGGCGCAGTGGAGCCGGGATCAACTGCCGTTGCTCTACGCGGCACGAGACGTCCTCCAGGCCGTCGGGGCCACCTCTGCCCGCGACGACTGGCAGCTGCGCAACGCACTGGGCGCACTGGTCCTCGTCACCGAGGCCGTCGAACTGGACAGGGTCTTCAAGGCACCCGCCGTCCAGGACCGTCAACTCCTCGGGGAGCTCTACCAGGGCCGGAGCACCGACCCCGACGCCCTCCGCAGGGCACTCGCCTGGGTCGCCGACATGCGCACGGCCGGTGGCCTCGTCGGCGCCCAGGCCTTCCCGCCCGAGAGCCTCGATTCCCTGCAGCACGCGCGGCGGGACGCCGAGTTGGAGCAGGCGGCCGACGGCTGGTCCGGCGCGCGTGAGCGGCTGACCGAGCTGTTCACCACCGAACGGCAGGAACAGCTCCGTGACCTGCTGGCGAAGGACTTGGCGTCGGCCGAGTCGTTGTTGGCCCAACTCGACGCCGACCGCGGTGGACCGGACGAGTGGGCCGCCTTCCTCCGGGGCCGACGCGTCCTCGACACCTGCCACCTCGGCGACCTGGTGAACCGGGCGGTCAAGGTGGAGGTGGCACGGAGCAGCTTCGCCTCCTTGGTCGAGAAGGCCGTCCTCCGCGCCTGGGCGGACCGCATCATCGAGAACGACGGTCGACTGCTCTGGACCCGGTCGCAGGACCGTGACGACCGGGTGGCGGAGTTCCGAAAGGTCGACCAGCTGCTGCTGGAGGGTGCGCGGACCCAGGTCGCACGCGCTTGCGAGGACAGACGCCCGTCCGCGCTCCAGGACACGGGCACCAGGCTGCTGAACACCGAGGGACGCAAGAAGACCCGTCACAAGCCGGTGCGGACACTGCTCGGTGAGGCCGACAACGCGGTCCGGCGCCTCAAGCCGTGCTTCATGATGAGCCCGCTGATGGTCAGCCGACTTCTCCCTCCGGACTTCATGTTCGACGTCGTCATCTTCGACGAGGCCTCCCAGGTCCTGCCGCAGGACGCGGTCAACTGTGTCTATCGCGGCCGTTCCCTGATCGTCGCGGGTGACGAGAAGCAGCTTCCCCCGACAGCCTTCTTCAGTGCGGGTGAGGACGAGGAGGACGACGACGCGACTCCGGGCGAGGCCGATGACAAGCCGACCAGTTACGAGTCCCTCCTCACCCTGGCCAAGGGGAGCGGGATGCTCAAGAACCTGACGCTGCGTTGGCACTACCGGAGTCGGCACGAGCACCTGATCGCCTTCAGCAACCACGAGTTCTACGACGGGTCGATGACGACCTTCCCCGGTGCGCTGGCCGACAGCCCCGACGTCGGTGTGGCCTTCATCCGTGCGGTGGACGGGCGGTACCACTCCGGCGCCGCGCGCAACAATCCGTTGGAGGCCCGACAGGTCGCGCGGCGGGTGATCGAGCACTTCGACACCCGCCCTGGCCGGTCCCTCGGCGTGATCGCCCTCTCCCAGGCCCAGGCGGACGCCATCCGGGACGCGGTGGACGACGCGAGGCGTAGTCGGCCCGATCTCGACGACCAGTTCTCCGAGGACCGTCTTGACGGCTTCTTCGTCAAGAACCTCGAAACGGTCCAGGGCGACGAACGCGACGTCATCATCATGTCGGTCGGCTACGGCCCGAACGAGCACGGCAAGATCTCCCGCAACTTCGGGCCGATGATCCGGGCAGGAGGCTGGCGCCGACTGAACGTCGCGGTGACCCGCGCCCGTTACCGGGTCGAGGTGGTCGCCTCGTTCGATCCCGATGAGCTCCCCGAGTCCGGAAGCGAGAGTTCCCGCTACTTCGCCCGGTACCTGAAGTACGCGAAGCACGGTCCGGCCGTCCTCGCCCAGGAACGCGAGACGGACGAGGCCACGACCGACAGCCCCTTCGAGGATTCGGTGCTGGAGGTGCTGCGGAGCTGGGGCTACTCCGTCAGCCCTCAGGTCGGCGTCGCCGGGTACCGGATCGACCTGGGCATCCGCGACCCCCGGAGGCCTGGGCGGTACGCGCTCGGCATCGAGTGCGACGGGGCGATGTACCACTCCTCCAAGACGGCCCGGGACCGGGACCGCCTCCGCGAGTCGGTCCTCACCGGGCTGGGCTGGACGCTGCACCGGATCTGGGGCACCGACTGGTACCGCAACCGGCCGGGCGCCGAAGCGCGCCTCAAGGAGGCCGTCGAGCGCTGGGCCGGCCCTCCGGCTCCACGGCACGAGGCGTTCCACGCCGTGGAGGAGGCGCCCGAGCGAGTGGCCCCTTCCGTCCGCACGCAGGCCGTCCCCGAGCAGGTCACCCCGCAGGTCGTGACGGCTCCCGCTCCCTCGCCTCGCCTTGAGGAGTTGTCAGCACCGGCCAGGCAGCGGATCACCCACGAGCTGACCCAGATCCGGGCCGCACTGGCCGAGCCCACGTCGACCGACCACCGCTCCGGGCCCCGGGCACGGGCGGACCAGCTCCGGCGTGACCGGGAGAACCGCTCGGACCTGGAGGCCCGTGCCACGGTCCTGAGGGCCTACCTGACCGGTGACCGCTCAGCCGCGGCCGACGTCGTCAGCCCTGGCCGCCTGGTGACCCTGCAGTTCGACGGCGACGACGAGGCCCTCGAGTACGAGATCACCTCGCGACGGCCCTTCGAGGAGGAGACCGATCACCTGAGCCCGTTCACCGCCCTCGGCAAGGCCCTCGGCAACCGGTCGGCCGGCGGCTCCTTCGAGTACGAGGAGAACGGACGGCGCCATCTCGTCCACATCCACAAGGTGCGCGACTGACCGGCCGAGCGGGTGGTGACGGGCACCCGCCGCCACCCGCTCGGCCGCCCTGAAGTCCGGATCTCGCCCTGGTGGAGCCATGGACTCCGTCGCACACTGCCCAGGACAGGGGTGTGTGGTGGGCTGGATCAGGGTCTACGGGTGGGGGACGCCGATGAAGTACGTACCGATCCTGCGTGGCAAGGCGGGCGAGTTGCTGGCGCTGCGTCACACCAGTCCCGAGGTGCGGAGCGGCATCCGGCCGGTGTTGGAGGTGGTCCCGGACGAGCGGCTGGCCGACGCCGTGCAGACCTTCGCCCGTCAGTTGGCCGAGGACCTTCCCAAGGACCTCGTGGTCACGGTCGACTGCGGGCAGCTGTGGCAGCGCGGTGCCGTCGGCACCGGGTTCCCCGGGCACGCGATGGCCTGGATCGGCGAGTACCTGGAGCAGTGGCTGCACCGGTTGGTACCGGCCTTCCGGATCACCGAGCCGGCCGGCGCGCTCGACGAGATCAGGGAAGTGCAACGGACCCACGGGCAGGGCGGTTGCCTGCGCCTCGACCTGGGTGAACTGCCGACCTCTCCGGTAGAGTTGACCGCCGCCGTGCATGACACGCTCGACGCCGTGGAGCTGGCGCCCGAGAGTGTCGACCTGGTTCTCGACACGGGTTTCCTCCCCTCACGGCAGGCAGCCGCCCGACTGGTCGACCGTGCGCTCGGCGTCCTGGAGTGGGCCGGGGCGATGCCCTGGCGTCACATCGCGCTCGCGGGGGGCAGCTTCCCGGCCTCGTTGGCGGCGATGGAACCCCACCTGATCGCCACGGTCCACCGCCACGAGGCGGACCTGTGGAGGGCGGTCGTCCAGCGCGGGTGCCGCTCCCCCGTCCCTGACTTCGGCGACTACGGCATCGTCCACCCGCAGCCGCCGAACCATGGGTGGCGCGGCCGCCCGAACCTCCGCTACACCGTCGGGGCCGACTGGTACGTGCTCCGCGCCGCGGGCCACGCCGCGCACGACGCCCTCCGGCTCTGCCGCCAACTCGCCGACTCCCGGTACTGGGACCCCCAGCAGGGCACGGAGTTGCCCTGGGGCGACGCCCAGATCCAGCACCGCGCCAGCGGACTCACCACCCGCCCGGGCGGCGCCCGTGAATGGCGGGCCTGGGGTACCTCGCACCACCTCGCCGCGGTAGCCCGCTCGGTCGCGGTGCACGGGGTTCCGTGAGCCTGCGAGATGGCGACGGAGCGTCAGCTCCGCACCGCGGTCGGCTCCGTGACGGGGAAGCCGCCCACGGTGCGGCTGAGCGGACCGAAACGCCTGGGCCGGCTCGATGAAGCCGTCGCCAACGGTGCCGTACCGAGGGAAGGCCCGAATCCTTTTGCCGGGCCGGTGACTCTCATGGGAGCAGGGCCGCCGCACTGACACGCGGTGCGGCCCTGCGGCCATGGATCCACGAGCACCGAGAGGCCCGTCATGAACCCTTCCTTCTCCACCCCCGCCGCCGAGCCGTCCCGTGGCGCGCTGCTGGTGCACGGCGCCTGGCACACCGGGCACGCCTGGGACGGCGTCGCCGCCGGGCTGCGGGCCCGCGGCGTTCCGGTGGCCGTCGCCGAGCTGCACCGCGGCTCGCTGGCGGGCGACGTCGCCGCGGCCGAGGCGGCGCTGGACGGACTGCCCGGGGAGGGCCCCGCCGTCGTGTGCGGCCACTCGTACGGCGGGGCCGTGATCACCGGCCTCGCCCCGGAGCGGATCGGCCACCTGGTGTACCTGGCCGCGATGATGCCCGATCAGGGCGAGACCGCCCTCGGGCTGTTGGCCGGCGCGCCGCCGACCGGTCTGGCGTCGGCCATGGTCGGCGACCGCGCCGGCACCACCACGATCGACCCGGAGGCGGCGGGCGCCCTCTTCCACGCCCTGCTGAGCGAGGAGGAGCGCGCCCGTCACACCGCCCGGCTGGTCCCCCAGGTGATGGCGGCCGGCCTCCAGCCGACCGGCCGCGCCGCCTGGCGCGAGCGGCCCCAGCACCTACGTGCTGTGCTCCGAGGACCGGGCCGTGCACCCGGAGCTGCAGCGCCGCTTCGCCGCCCGCGCGACGCACACCGTCACATGGCGCAGCGACCACGGAGCCTTCGCCTCGCACCGGGAGGAGACCGTCGAGCTGCTCCACCGCCTGGCGACCGCGGACCGCCCGGCGCGGACGGGCGGGCAGGCGGGCGGCTGAGCTCCCGTCAGGAGGCCGGGACGGCGCGCTCCGGGGTGAGGTCGTTGCCGGCCGGGATGTGGCCGCAGTCGCTGGGGGCGGGGCGGTTGGCGAAGCGGTCGTTCATCCAGACGAAGGCGGTGGGGGCCCAGGCGACGGCGGCGCCGAGGTGGCTGAGCAGGTTGTACTGCTGGTAGGTGATCGCGCCGTTGCCGGTGGCGCAGTACTGGCGGGCGAGCGCGCGGACGTCCCCGGCGACCATGACGCCGTCGCCGGTGCCGATGCCGGCGGGGCTGGCGAAGGTGCCTTCCAGGACGCCGCCGTTGCCCTGGGCGATCTGGCCGGGGACGGTCGGGGTGGGGGCCGAGCCGAGGTTGACCCGGTTGACCGCGTCGACGAAGGCGGGCACCGAGTTGGGGTCGGCGTACTGCGGCTTGGCCATCTTCTTCCAGGTCAGCCCGGGGTAGTGGCCCACGGCGTCGATGATCGAGCCGTCCTCCAACTGCCGGTACACCGAGAGGCCGTAGTCGCTGAGGTAGGGCTTGAGGTCGATGCCGAAGGAGCGGGAGACGCCGATCACCGCCATCGGGATGACACCGCTCCAGGCCAGCGAGCCGTCGACGTACTTGAGGTTGTGGGCCGGGGCCACCAGCAGGCCGCCCTCGGAGAAGCCGACCAGCTTGGCGTTGACGTCCGGTGCGTAGGACGGGGCCAGCGCGGCCGCCCAGTTGGTGGCGATGGCGCCGCCGGAGTAGCCGAGCAGGCCGAAGCGGGTGTCGGCGTTCATGCCGGTGGCCCCGGACCTGACGGCGGCGCGGATCGAGTCCAGGGTGTTGGTCCCGTACTCCGGGCCGGCCGCGAAGTCGGCGCTCTGCCCCTCGGTGTCCGGGATGACGATGTTGTAACCCTGCGTCAGGGCCGGGATCAGGAACAGCGATTCGGCGTTCGGGATCAGCCCGCCGAGGCTCAGGTCGCCGGCGATCGCGCGGGACGGGCTGTCGGCGGGGTCGAGCGAGTCGTAGAAGGACTGGTAGGAGACCGCCTTGGTGGAGTCACCGGTCAGGCTGCGCACGACGGTGGTGACGTTGGCGGCGGGGCGGCCCTGGGCGTCGGTGGTGCGGTAGAGCAGCTGGATCGCCCGCACCGGCGTGGGCAGGCCCACGAGGTGGTAGGTCAGGGTCCTGGTCTTCAGGACGGCGCCCGGCTCGAAGGAGGCCAGCGGCGCGCTGCCGTCGTAGGCGTAGAAGGAGTCGGCCGAGGCGGAGGCGGTGGCGGCCGAGGCGGGAACCGCGGTGGCTGCCAAGGGCGTTGCGGCCAGGGCGGCGGTGACGGCGACGGCGAGCAGCCGGGAGGTGTGCTTGCGCATGTGGGGTCCCCCGTGGGGTGGGTGGGTGTGAGGGTCCGGTGGACGGTGCGGTCGGGGTCCGCAGACGTCGGGTGGTACACCGGTGAACGTGTTACCAACGGGTAAGTGACGTCCCGGAAACATGATGGCGGCGGCACGGCGGAGTGTCCCCGGGCCGTGCACCAGAGATTCGCGAGGTGGTTTGTGACCGTGTCCAGCCCCGTGTCCGACCCGACGCCCCACGAGACGGTGCCACGGCTCGGCGGCACTCCCGTCCACGAACGGCTCCGGGCCGCCGCGGCGGCACTCGCACCGGCCGCTGCAGGGACAGGCACTCCGACGGGGACGCGCCTCAGCAACTGATACGGACAGACCGAGGCCATAAAAAGACCATGAAGTTCTTCCATGCGACGGATGAGAGAACGCACTTGTCGAGCCGGAGGGCGCGAGGAAAAGAGGGAGATTAAAAGAGACAGGCGCAAAGGGAGAGCTTAGGCAAGGACGGCTATAAACTCCGACTTGGTACGGAAAGAGACCCACAAGGTCCTCACGAAGCACCGCAGTCACCCCCCATCGGATTCTCCAGCGACGCTCGCCACCCGATCGGTACCACCATTCCCGAGGGGAGGGACGCCTGTCAGAGTTCGGACCCGGGGGTACGGGGGCCCCTCCAACTAGACACAATACCGGCCGCGCAGCGACACCTTTCCTCTCGCGTGAGGCCGGACCGTCCGTGTCTCGCTCGCCCCGACAGACCGCCTCCGTTTCGGGCCGTGGAGGGATTCCAGTGAACGGGGGGACGATTGAGGGCGATGGTACGCTTGACGCATACGGCTGCTTCCCTTGGAGAGTAATACTCCGCAGAGCGATGCAGGGTAGAGCTGCCCGCCCCCCCCCCCATCGGTCGTCCCGGCCCCCAGGGCGCCGGTTTCACCGTGCCCCCCCTAATGCGAGATGGCCAGGCCCCCCCGCGATACCCTCAATGCTTGGCGATGACGAACAGGTCGCCGGCAGGTAGCTGCTGTCTCCAGGATGCCCGGCCCCACTTTCGACCCTGGTAAGACAAACAGAGTAAGCTTAGGAACCCGGAGTTGAAGAATACAACGAGAAGAAGGAAAGGGAAGCGCAGCGTGTCAGACACCCCGCAAGGGAAGTGCGAAGACACGGAGTCCAAGTTAACCAGAGAGCCGGGCTAAGACGAAGCCATGGACGGCGGAACGGTAGCCATGGCGATTTGTACCATAGGCAGATCCCCTAGTCACGAAGAGATGTGGGCTACCTTCGGACAATTCCCATAGGGGGGGCACGAAGAAAAACACAGAACGATAGCGAGCCATGAAGAGTGTGCCAGGAGTAGTAGACGTAAGAATAAGTTATGCACCGTTAACGAGGCAACCAACGATTAGGGGCACGGAACGAAGAGCAGAAGACACGAAACGACGAAAGCCTACCGCCCGCAAAAAGGTACAGGTGAGATATGCACGTACTATGCGAAGCCATACGAGCAACGAAATCAAGAAACGCGAAACTGCGACCCCGCAGTTCGGACCGGCGAAGAGGCACGAGTGCGATCAGATCGGCGGATATTAAAGCATACGAGGCCCTCCCTAGTAGTTACAAAGAGTTACTAATGGAGTAGTAATGGATCAACCACAGAAGAGACAACTCGCAGTCACCCAGCAACAATGCATTAAGGTGCGAGTTTGTACATACTTTACTCGAAGGGCGAGACGATGAGCCCGGAATTAGACTCGGTCACCAGCAGCGTAGAACTCGACGGTCCAGCAATTCGTCGTCAGCCCTCTGAATATGGGCAGATTCCACTCCCGCCAAGGAGCAAGAGTTTACATGTAGTGGGTAACGGCCCAGACCCAGAAATACAATGTTCCCATGTCTGAAGTTAGCAAAAGATGCGACAGTACCGGTACCCCCCAGGACACCACCACACCCGCAGGCGAGCGACACGGAGAGTTAACGACAGCGGCAGTTAGAAGGAAGGAGAATAAACAGTATCACTACGTTGGCTAGTCAGCACACCACAGAGACCGTAAGCCAAGAGGTGCTACTAGCTAAATGAACATGGCATATGTTACTTTTAAGTTGTCAGACGATAGAAGCATTTACGTAGGATAAGCGCGTTACAAGTAGACTTAGAGAGAAATTCCCCAGGGAGGACAAACCAGCACCGAAAATACGACAAGTATGTACATTTAACCAGAGCAGAGTGCCACGTACTAGAGTATACGACACCAACCCAGTAGGTACCAAGTCTGGCATCGTGCACGGCACGGTCAGTAATCGCAGGACAGAGATATGGGAAGGTGCGAAATACCATGCGGGAGAGGGGTAATAAGCAGGGAACAGCAGTGTTGTAGAGATCGAGAGGAAAGAGAGAAGAAGTAGTAGTATGCACGAAAGTCAAAAGTTTATCGAAGAGCATCAGACAATAGAAAGAGGATAAACGGTGAGAGAGTAGGGCAAGGGAACGCACGATGATTAGAGATCTAAGACAGATACACGAAGTAAGAAGATAGAGTACACGTAACGTAACGCAGCCATCGCGAAGGGTCCAGTAGGGAGGACAGGTCACTGAAAATACGACCCTCGAAGATAATTGAGATACATATCCGTAAGAATCCGCGATCAAGTCTATGGAGTCAATTGGCCCAGACAGTTTCGGAAAGGTACAAAGTGGTTATGAGGTCCACCGCCCAGCAAAGTGAGTCCACGGCCCCACGAACACTGGCGATGACGCCTCACACGCTGAGGAAGGAGTAGCAGTGCAATGAGACAAGACAGTAACAACCAGTAAAGAATCCGAGAAGAGGGCATTTCGTAACCCCCACACCGGACAGACCGCTCGAAAAGCAAGCAAGGTTAGCCAGTAAGAAGAGGCTAACACTAATTCGCCTACGGTCACAGTACTAAAAACAGAGCGAGGCAGACTATGACAACGGGATAGGTTTCGAGACGCGCACAGGTCGCCAGGCACCGCCGCCCCCCCCAACCCTTGGCATGACACACTAGATAGAGGTATCCCATACGACCCCCGCTTTAAAAGAACGTTCCAGCCCCGACATGTGGTATGTCCTGCAAAAGCTATACCTGCTTCCAAAAGCAAATACATGCGAAAGAGAAGGGGGACAAGCGACGCCCGCAGCGGAGCCACGGGCCAGACCAGCCCTCAGCGAGGTGTCCCCCGTGCACGCCGCGTACACTCCAAGCCACGGCCCTCAGACCAGGTCGACCCCCCCACGAGCCAAAGGAACTTAGCAGGCCGGACCGCCCAACCGCTAACCACCAGCACCGGCCACCTTGGAAACCCCGATGAGAGACAGAATGAGGGAGTCAGAGCCACTTACCTGGCAATCAAACCGAACTGAACAACCAAACAAGACAAGCCGCAGCGTCCCACGAGTGTGATCCACCAACACCGGGACCGCTCAACAGGACCAACACGCTGGGAATGCGGACTGACCGCGACCAAGGGCGACGTCAGGGCGTATGCTGGAGCCTCCACTGACCCCCAAGGGGTAAGCCAACCCAAACTAATGTGTACACGAAAACACCCTCGACGTCTTCGTTCGACCCACCCATCGGGATCGCCCACGCGTCACGCCAAGTAGTGACCTCGGCTAACCGCCAGCAAAAGAAGCAGCCGCTGTGCCAGGCACCATGTCTGAGCACCAAACCATATGGTGGCTCGGCATGGCAGAAGAAGGATGCCTCCAAGGCGAAACGAGACTGTCAAGTACGTCGCGCGCCCACACTGTGATACGAGGTACAGGTCAGCAGTTCCCTAGCACCCAAAAGCAGCGCGGGTCGCGATACCGCCAATCACCCCCCCCCCGCTGCCAGCACATCGTCCACGGAACAGGCGACGAGCTAGGCAAGGGGCACGCTGGCCGGCCAGGCCTTTCAGTTACCCAGCAACAAGCGACACCGTGAGCAGCAGGGGTTTCCGCGTGCCGGCCAGAATCCCCACCACCCTATCTCGGTCCTACATTCGCACAATCCCTCCGCCATGGCAGCTCGGGGCACCGACGTGGAGCCCGATGGGGCTCCCAGGCTTGTACCGGGCTCGGTCACGCTGCAGTCCGACACCCGCCGGGGCGGGCCGGTACACAGAGCGGAGTTTCCTCCCTGGGGAACTCGAGCCGGCATCAGGCGCTGGGCCAGGCTTACCACCGAGAGAGAGTCCCCTCTGAGTTACCGGCAGTTTTCCGTTGCCCGCTTGAGGAACGGTGCAGAACGCAGACGCGAGGGTCGACTGACGCAAGACTTGTGTGGCGACCCGTCAGAGCAGCACCTCTGCTCTCAACGCGTCAGCCCGCCCAGTAGACAGGTCCGCACGAGTCAAGCACCTTCGCGGAGCCGTCGGCTCTATGTACACGAACACAGCGATCCGGGCAACATGACCGCCCGGCGGCGCCTGTGCTACGGTGTGAAGATAGCCCGGAAGTCCAACGCACCGGGGGAGGTCAGTTTCTGCGCTATGGACCAATGGTACGCGATGTAGGACCGGCTTCTTCCCAGTTTCGTTTTGCTCCCCCTCCGGCGCGATACACTGGCCGGGATCGGGTTGAACCAAGGTCGAAGTGATCACCGGGAACGGCCCGCCAGAGCAGGAGTTCTACGAAAGGAAGACACGGATTACCCCCTAGCTGAACGCATCAAAGGACAGCCGGCCTCCGGCAGAAGACAACGGAGGCGCCGTACGATCACGAGGCGG
>NZ_BAAAYB010000123.1:0-14794 GCF_039535905.1 Kitasatospora albolonga
GTGCGAGGTGATCAGGGCGACCGCCTCGGGGTGGTTGAGCCGAAGGCCACGGGCCCGCCGGAACGGGCCACGTCGGCCGCGACGTGGATGAGCAGGCGTTCCTGCTCATGGGGAGTGAGCCTCATCTGCACACACCTCGGGAGAGATTTTTCGGCACACCGTAGCGGACCTTCGGAGCACGCACCACCCGCTCCCACCAGGGCATCTGACGCTCTTTTAGGGGAATTTACGATCAGATTTCCAAGCGATTTCCAGACCCTCTCAACACCATTCCCGAGGCGATTGCGAAGCTTTGACCCGGACCACGGATCCTCCAGCCGCCCCGCCCTCCCCACCGGCCCGTCACTGGAGCTTTCCACAGGGTTCGCCCGGTGGGCACCGACAGGGCGACGCCCGCCTCCTACCGTACGGACGGACAGGACACCGACCGGGGAGACGACATGACGGACCTTCACAGCCCAGAGACCTCGCGCCGCTGGTTCCTCCGGGCGGGCGGAGCGGTCGGCGTCGGCGCCGCCGCGTTCGGGTCCGGCATCGTGCCGGCCGCCGCCGCGGACGGCCAGGGTCACCAGGGCGCGGAGGAGGCCCCGGAGGCCCTGCGGACCCCCGGCACCCGCCCCGCCGTGCGCACCGGCACCGGCCTGGACCGGCTCCCCCACCCCCTGGTGGTCGCCCACCGCGGCGCCAGCGGCTACCGCCCCGAGCACACCATCGGCTCCTACGAGCACGCCCTGGACCTCGGCGCCGACGTGATCGAGCAGGACCTGGTGCCCACCAAGGACGGCCACCTGGTGGTCCGTCACGAGAACGAGATCGGCGGCACCACCGACGTCGCCGACCACAAGGAGTTCGCGGCCCGCAGGACCACCAAGACCATCGACGGCAAGGCCGTCACCGGCTGGTTCACCGAGGACTTCACCCTCGCCGAGCTGCGCACCCTGCGCGCCAAGGAGCGGCTGCCGCTCCAGCGCCAGCACAACACCCTCTACGACGGCCGCTGGGCAATCCCCACCTTCCGCGAGGTCGCCGAGTTCGCCGCCCGCCGCGCCCGCACCACCGGCCGCGAGGTCTGGCTCTACCCCGAGACCAAGCACCCCTCCCTACTTCCGCTCCATCGGCCTGCCGCTCGAGGAGCGCCTCGCCGCCGAGCTCCGGCGCGCCGGGCTGGCCGGCCCGCAACGGGCGGGCCGTCCTGCAGTCCTTCGAGCCGAGCAGCCTCCAGCGCCTGGCCAAGCTGGTCGACAACCCGCGCATCCAGCTGCTCAGCGACGCCGGCACCCAGCCCTACGACTTCGTCCTGGCCAAGGACCCGCGCACCGTCGCCGACCTGGTCACCCCGGCCGGCCTGCGCTGGATCGCCGGCTACGCCCACGGCATCGGCCCGACCACCAACCTGATCGCCCCGGTCGACCCCGCCACCGGCAAGCTCCGCCGGTCACCACCCTGGTCGCCGACGCCCACGCCGCCAGGCTCCTGCTGCACCCGTACACCCTGCGCAACGAGAACGCCTTCCTCCCGCCGACTTCCGCCGCGGCACCGACCCCAACGCCTACGGCGACTCCATCGCCTGGGCCCGCTTCCTGATGGACCAGGGCGTCGACGGCTTCTTCACCGACCAGACCGACACCCAGCCGCCTCGCCCGCGCCGACTTCTGGGCGGCGAAGGGGATCTCCTCCTGACCTGGCGGAAGTGGTCAACCCGGGGGCGCGAGGAACTCTGCGCGGGGGAACGGCAGCACCTGCAACCGGCTGACGGAGCTCAGGTCCGCAGGTGCGTCGCCTCCCGAACCGCGCAGTTTCCTCGCGCCCCTGCGGGGCGCCTACCGGCCACCACAGCCCTCGTCACTGGACGCGAATATGACGACCGTTCTACTCTGCTGCCCATGTAGCCCAAGGGCGAGGAGAACCCGGGCGCGGCTGGTCCGCGCCACCGGGACCTGATGGAGGCGCGACGGATACTCGGGCACGGCCTCAACCGTGGTGCTGGCCGAGAGCGGAGCCCCCCGCGTTCGCTCTACTTCCACCTTCCCGTCCCGGCAGGACGCAGTTGGTCGCCCAGGGCGCTCACCGAGGCCGGCCCAGGAGATCGGGCCATGATCGAGACCGTCGGCGCCTCCCACCGGAGAACGCCCGCCGGCGACCGTGACCACCCTGGTCGGCCTGCTGGCCGAGCGGATGGAGCAGTCCGACTACCGCAAGGGCTGCCCGATCGCCACCGTCGCACTGGAGGTGGCGGCCACCAACGAGCCGCTGCGCCGCCTCTGCGCCGACACCTACGCGGACTGGCAGTCCACCCTCGCCGAGCTGCTGACCGAGGAGGGCCGGGGACCGGGCCGCCGCCGACGCGACCGCCGGAGCCGTCCTCGCGCTGATCGAGGGCGCCCTCCTGCTCGCCCGCGTCCAGCACAGCCGCCTCCCGCTGGACCAGGCGGCCCGCTCGGCCGCCCTCCTGCTGGCCTGATCACCCTCAGCACCGACCGCACCCACTCACGTCCACGTCCACGTCCACCACGTCCACAGAATATGTAGACCGGTCCACTCATAAGGAGTACCCATGTCCACCCTCGTCCTCGGCGCCAACGGCTTCATCGGCCGCTGGCTGGTCCTCGAACTCCTCACCCAGGGGCGCCCCGTGGCCGCCGCCACCCGCCCCGGCCGGGCCGCCGCCCTCCGTGACTGGCTCGCCGCCCACGACGCCCCGGCCGACCGCCTCACCAACGTCACCGCCGACATCACCCGCCCGGACCTCGGCCTCTCCCCCGCCGACGAGGCCCGCCTCCACGACGTCCGGGACGTCCCACAACCTCGCCGCGCTCTACCGCTTCGGCCTCGGCCGCCCCGAGGCCCGGGCCGCCAACCACGACGGAGCGCTGCACGTCGCCCGCTGGGCGGCCGCCCGCCCCGGCCTCCGCCGCCTGGTCCACCTCTCCGGCTACCGGTGTCGGCGACCGCCCCGTCCCGCTGCCGCCCGCCGAGGCCGACCGGCTGTACCGCACGCTCGGCGCCTACGAGGCCTCCAAGTCCGAGGGTGACTCGGCCCTGCGCGCCCTGGCACCGCAACTCGGCCTGCCGCTCAGCGTGGTGAGCCCCAGCGCAGTGGTCGGACACTCCACCACGGGGGAGGCCGGGCAGTACCTCGGCCTGGCCACCCTGGTCGACCAGCTGCACCGGGGCCGGCTGCCCGCCCTGCCGGGCAGCCGCCGCACCTTCGTCCCGGTGGTGGCCGTCGACCACCTGGCCCGCTTTCTGGCGGCCACTCCCGAGCACGACAGCGAACCGCTCACCCGGCACACCGTGCTCGACCCCACCACCCCCGAACTCCCGGAGCTGATCGGCCTCCTGGCCGCTCACCTGGGCGTCCGCCCGCCCCGGCTGCGGATCCCGGTCGGCCTGGTCCGCCGCCTCCCGCAGGCCCTCACCGGCGCCGACCCGGAGACCCTGTCCTTCCTGTCCGAGGAGCGCTACGACACCGCCTCCGCGGACCGGCTGGCCCGCGCCGCCGGCCTTGCACAGGCACCGGTCGCGGACGTCCTGCGCCGCTGGGCGGACCGCCTGGTCGCCGAGGACTTCGGTCGCCGGGCGGGTGCCTGACGGAGGCTCAGGGCAGTGGGACGAGGAAGGTGCCGTTGCGCTGGACGGCCTCGACCGTGACCTGCTCGCGGCGGGGCCGCACCACCTCCAGCGTGCGGTCCGCCGGCGCCTGCTCCACCCCCCAGCCCGGGCCGCTCAGCCGGATCCGCTCCACCCGCCGGCTGGCCGCCGCGAGCACGTACTCCACGCCCTGCGGCGAGCGCCACCAGGTCCACCCCAGGGTGTCCTGCTCGTAGCGGCTGCAGGCCCGCCCCTCCGCCCGCCCGGTCCGCTGCGCCGTCTTGGCACCCGGCAGCAGGACGGCGGTGGCCGCGCTGCCGTCCCCGCCCCACCGGTCGGCCCGCAGGCAGAGCCACTCCGCCCGCCCGGCGTTCTCCGGCAGCGCCTGCCCGGCGAACGCCCACAGGTTCAACTGCCGTACTCCCGCTGTGACATCGGGTGCCACACAGCCGGCCGACGCCCACAGCCGCAGCGCCTCCGCGCTCACCGCCTCCCGGGGCGACCGCGCCGGTCCCTGCTCCGGTGGCGGGGGTGTAGCTCAGCCGGGCCGGCCGCAGCCCTCCCAAGTCGGCCAGCAGGAAGGCGTGTTGCTCGGCCACCACCGGGGTCGAGCGCAGCTGGAGCACCATCGGCGCCGGGCAACCGGTCGCCACCGCCACCATCGGGACCGGCCCGGTGACCCCGTCCGCCTTCGCCAACGGCTGCGCCGCGACCGCCGGTTGGTCGATCCGCCGGGTCTCGCTGCCGTCGATCCACGGCGCCAGCAGGTACCGAACGCCCGCGGCGGTCCTGGTCAGCACCACGGCCGCCGCGCTGGTCACGTCGGAGTCCTCGGCCCGCCCCAGCAGCAGCCCACCGGTCGGCCCGTCGGTGTACCGGGCCAGCCGGGCACCGTCGAACAGCAGCACCACCGTCGTGCCGTCCACCGTCCCGGCGTACAGCAGGTGCGGTGCCTCCACCGGCGGCCGGGCCACCGTACCGGCCTCCACCGCCGTCCCCGGACCCGCCGCCCGCCAGGCGGCCACCGCCCGGTCCACCAACGCCCCGTCGGTCCGCCGGTCCCCCCGGCCGGGCCAGGCGGTGAAGTCGACCCGGGCGGTCCGCCGCCACAGGTCGTCCGCGACCCGCACCACCTCCGACCGGGCCGCCGCCGCGGCCATCGGCGGCGGGGCGGACGGCGGCCGCACCGCCGTGGTCGACGAGGGCGCCGCCACCCCGAACCCCGCGGCGGTCAGTACCAGGACCCCGGCCACCCCGCCGGCCACCCGGCGCCGCCGCAGCAGGTCGCTCGGCTGCACCCGCACCCGGCAGGCGTCGAACCCCGGCCAGTGCTCCGGCCCGTCCCCGCGCGCCCGGGCCGCCGCCAACGCGGGCCCGGCCGCCCGGACGGCCCGCGCCGCCTCCGCCTCCGCCACCCCGGCCTCGACCAGCAGCCCGGTCACCCGGTCCGGCGTCAGACCGTCCACCAGCCCCAGCGCGAACGCCGCCCGCGCGGGGCGGGGCAGCGCCCCCAACTCCCTGTCCAGCATCAGCTCGTCCGGGTCGCCGCCCATGCTGAACAGCCGCAGCCCCAGCACCACCGGCCCCGGCCGCAGCCCGGTCGCGCCGCCGAGGCCGCAGCACGCCCCGGAGCAGCCGCAGGCCGCAGCACGGCGTACGTCTGCGCCGGGTTCTCCGTCTCCGGGCCCCGCAGCGGCAGCGCACGCTGCACGGCCGCGTGGGCGGCCAGCACCCCGCCGGTGCCGCGTCCTGCCGTCCGGCAGCACGAACCGGGCGATCCCGACCAGCCGTGGGTAGTTGGCCACCAACGCCGCCTCGGCATCGGTGAGGCGGACCGATTCTCCGCTCAGCCCCAGCACCCTCAGCTCCCCACGTCGCACCGTCCCTGACCTACTTGTCCAACGACACGGATCATCCGACGGTTACGCCAACCGTGGCCCGAGGGCCACGAGGGGCGCGGGGCCCTGCTGATCGGCGGCTCCGCCGCGCGGGCGCGAACCGGAAGGCGGCGCACGTGAGTTCGGGGCACGTCAGCCGGTGGCACGCGCTGCCGTTCCCCTTCGCTCCCGGCCCAGCCGCGCGTGCCCCCGGCGCTACTTCCGCACCTCCACCGTGTCCCCGACCGCCACCCGCTCGTAGAACCAGCGGGCGTCCCCCCTCCCCAGACCGATGTCCCCCCGCCGTGGACCCGCTGGAGCCCGGCGCGCGCCAGGGCATCTCGGCGATCCAGACCGAGGTGCCGTCGGGGGCGGAGAGCTTCACCGCCCAGTTCAGTTCGAGGTGGTACGTGCTCTTGTCACCCACGGTCAGGAACGGGCCGGTCTGCGAGTCCATCACCACCACCGCCTGACGGGAGATCACGGTCATCCGCCCGGACGGGGTCGGGGAGCCCGGTCCGCCCACGCTGCACGGCCGGGCGGCGTCCGTCCCGTTGACGCGCACGTCGAACGAGGAGAGGTCGACCACCGCGCGCACCTGGCCGGGCGGCAACGGCTCCGGCCCCGGGTCCTCGGTCGCCGACGGGACCGGCTGGGCCGCCACCATCCAAGGGCCGGTCGGTCGGCGGCGGCGTGCCGAACGCCGTCGAGACCACCGGCGCCGGCCGCCCGCTCAGCTCCTCGACAGCCGGTCCGCTCCCCGGCCAGAGCACCGCGCCCCCGCCGATCGCCAGCGCCGTGCCGAGGGCGGCCATCCCGGTCCGCCGCCGTCGCCGCCTGGCCCGCCCGGCGTGGCGCAGGGCCTCGTACGGCAGGGGCAGCGCGGTCGGCGCCTCGGCGGCCATTCCCCGGATCAGGACGGTCAGTTCGTCTAGCTCCGGCGTCGCGTCGCTGTCATGCACAGTGGTTCGCCTCCGTCCGGCGGCCGCCCTCGACCACGGTCAGTTGGTCCGGCTGTTCGCGCAGGTGCTCGGCCAGCGCCGCCCGGCCGCGCGAGAGCCGGGCCTTGACGGTGCCGAGGGCCGCTCCGGTCTCCGCGGCGATCTGTTGCAGCGACAGGTCGCAGAGGTGGTGGAGCACCACCGCCTGCCGCTGCGGTGCGGGGAGCCGCCGCAGCGCGGCGACCAGTTCGGTGTGCTCCAGGCCGGGCGCGGCGGCGACCTGCGGGGCGAACCGCATCCGCTCCTGCTCAAGCTCGCGCCCGCGCCGGGCGCGCCGCCAGCGGCTCACCGCGAGCCGCCAGGCGACGGTGCGGATCCAGGCCTCCGGGCCGCCCTCGTCCCGGCTGAGCTTGGACCTGCGGTCCCACCCCCGGACGAAGGCCTCCTGGACGGCGTCCTGCGCCTCCCCGAAGTCGCCCGTCATCGCGTACAGCTGACGCACCAACAGGGCGAAGGAGGCGCGGTAGAACGCGCCGTACTCCTCGTCCGTCATCTTCCGTCCCGCCCCGTTCGTTCTCTCCGACCTGCCTGCACACCTGTCTACGCACGGCCCCGGAGGAAGGTTGCACCGGCTTCGAACGGATCGGCAGATCGTTCGTACTGGACAGTAGGTCTAGTTCCAGCCGAGTTCATCTGATGCTCTCCCGGCGTCTTGCCGCCGGTGACCGGCCACAAGTTGACTGCACAACACCTCGTCCGTTGACGAGCCCCCCGTCACCCTCAGACCCTCTCACCTCGGAGCCTCGATGCCCCACCGGTCCCTCCGCCGTGCCGTCACCGCCGCCGCCGCTGCCGCCGTGCTCGGCACCCTGGCCGTCCCCTCCGCGCACGCCGAGTCGGCGCCCGTCACCGTCGCCCCGCTCAAGGTGCTGACCTACAACGTCTTCCTGATGAGCACCAGCCTGTACCCGAACTGGGGCCAGGACCTGCGCGCCAAGGAGATCGCGGCGGCCTCCTTCTTCCAGGGCAACGACGTGGTGGTGCTCCAGGAGGCGTTCGACAACGCCGCCTCCGACAAGCTCCAGTCGCTCGCCAAGGCGGCCTACCCGTACCAGACCCCGGTGGTCGGCCGCTCCACCTCCGGCTGGGACGCCACCTCCGGCAGCTACTCCTCCACCACCCCGGAGGACGGCGGCGTCACCCTGCTCAGCAAGTGGCCGATCCTGCGCAAGGAGCAGTACGTCTACAAGGACGCCTGCGGCGCCGACTGGTGGTCCAACAAGGGCTTCGTGTACGCCGTGCTGAACGTCAACGGCCAGCGCACCCACGTGATCGGCACCCACCTGCAGTCCACCGACTCGGGCTGCTCCAGCGGCCAGCCGGCCACCGTCCGGGCCGCCCAGCTCACCGCGATGAAGAACTTCATCGACGCCAAGAACATCCCGGCGAGCGAGCCGGTCATCGTCACCGGCGACCTGAACGTCAACTCGCACGACTCCGAGTACCCGTCGATGCTGGCCAACGGCAACCTCGCCCCGGCCACCAGCCGCACCGGCTGGGTCAACTCCTTCGACACCGCCGACAACTCCATCGCCGCCTACCGCTACCCGGGCGAGCCGAAGGAGGACCTGGACTACGTCCTCTACCGGGCCGACCACGCCCGCCCGCAGAGCTACACCAACAACGTGGTCCGCTTCCACAGCAACCCGTGGACCGTCTCCAGCTGGGGCAAGAGCTACACCTACAACGACCTCTCCGACCACTACCCCGTGGTCGGCGGCTGAACGGCCCTGCCCTCAGCCTGACCTGACCGCCCCCGGAACCGCCTGCACGCGGCTCCGGGGGCGCAGCAGTTCGTCCGGCGTGACGAAGCGGTAGCCCCGCCGCCGCAGGCCGTCGACCACCAGCGGCAGTGCCGCCACCGTCTGCGAGCGGTCACCGCCACCGTCGTGCATCAGCACCACGGAGCCCGGCCTCACCTGCCGCAGCACCCGGTCGGCGATGACCTCCGCTCCCGGCCTGGCCCAGTCGTTGGTCTCCACGTCCCACAGCACCGTGGTGAGCCCCAACTCGGCCACCCGCTCCATCAGTTCGGGGCTGCGCCCGCCGTAGGGCGGCCGCATCAGGGTGGGCAGGCCGGCCCCGGAGGCCTCGGCCAGCGCCTCCCCGGTGGAGCCCAGCTGGTGCCGCAGCCCGGCCGGGCCGAGGTCGGGCAGGTAGGCGTGCGACCAGGTGTGGTTGCCCAGGACGTGGCCCTCCGCCACGATCCGGCGGACCAGCTCCGGGTGGGCCAGCGCGTGCAGGCCGATACAGAAGAAGGCCGCCCGGATGCCGTACCCGCCGAGCAACTCCAGGACCCGGGGCGTGTGTTCGGGATGCGGCCCGTCGTCGAAGGTGAGCGCCACGGTCGGCTCGACCCCCTCGGCCTCCCCGCCCAGCAGGCAGCGCCCGGCCTCGACGAGAGTGCGCTCGACCGGCCCGGAGGCGGCCTCGGCCTCCGTCATCTCCCGTTCCCGGCCGCTCATGATCCAGCTGCCCAGCCCCAGCGGCACCAGCTCGCCGAACCGCGAACTCCCCAGTCGGGCAAGCTCGTCGGCCGAGTCCCGGCCGTCCGCCAGCAACGGCGGATCGGCCCGGTAGACCGCCACCCCGGCCTCGGCGAGCAGGCCGTCCAGCAGCCCGTTGGCACTGTCCACCACCACCGCCAGACCCTCCGGCGCCCGTGCCGCGAGCTCCGCCAGCCGGGCCACCGGACGCTCCGGCCCGCACCGCCCGTACAGCTCCTCCGGGCCCACCCGGCGGCCGGCGCCGTCCGTCAGGGCGATCCGATAGCCGTCCCGGGCCAGGCCCACACCGGCGAACCACATCCGACGCCCTCCCCGGGCTCCGCCTACCCCGGCACCCCCGGGCGATCCCGATCATAGGAGCGAGTGGCCGGATACCGCCCCTCCCGGAACATCACGATCCGGTCCAACTCACCCACCCCGCACACGAACTGACGACTCACCAACAACACCCAATTCGCTTGCGACGGCCCCGTGCCGCCGTCCTACAGTGCCGCTCATACGCCTCGGACCGAGCGCCGCGCCCCGCGCGGTGCCGATCCGCCGCGCCCTCCCCCGGCCCGTCCCACTCCCGAGGACCCCTCATGACCCGCGACAGTCCGTTCCCGGCCCCCGAACCCGGGCCCGACCGCAGACCCCTGACCGGCGTCCTCACCGCGGTGACGGCCGGGCACCTGGGCACCGCAATCGCCCTGGTGACGCTCCCCTGGTTCGTCCTGGTCAGCACCGGCAGCGCCACCGCCACCGGCCTGGCCGCCTTCTGCGAACTGGTCCCGTACGTGCTCGGCAAGGGCCTCGGCGGCGGCCTGGTCGACCGGCACGGCGCCCGCGCCGTCTCCTGGACCACCGACGCCGCCAGCGCCCTCGCCGCCGGGCTGATCCCGCTCCTGCACTGGCTGTCCCTGCTCCCGCTGCCCGTGCTGCTCGTCCTGGTCGCGATGACCGGCGCGGTCCGCGGGCCCGGCGACCTGGCCAAGGACGTCCTGCTCCCCGACACGGCCGACCGCGCCGGAGTGCCGATCGAGCGGGCCACCGGCCTGCTCGGCGCCGTCCACCGCCTCGCCGACACCGCCGGCCCCGCCCTCGGCGGCCTGCTCACCGCCCTCACCGGCCCGCTCACCGGCCTGGCGGTCAACGCGGCCTCCTTCGCCCTCGGCGCCCTGCTGATCGCCCTGCTGCCCGACCCCGTCGGCCGCCCCGCGCCCGCCCCCACCACGCCTCCGACCATCGCAGCTCCGACCACCGCACCGCTGACCGCCACACCTCCGACCACCGCACCTCTGATCACCGCACCTCTGACCGCCACACCCGAACGGCCCAGCCGCGCCCAGGGGTTGGCCTTCCTACGCACCCAGCCGCTGCTCCTGCTCCTCACCCTGCTGGTCTCCTTCACCAACCTGGTGGACGCGGCACTCACCGGAGTGCTGCTCCCCGTCTGGGCCCGCGAGTCCGGCCACGGGCCGGCCGGCATCGGCCTGGCCGGGAGCGCCTTCGGCCTGACCGCCCTGCTCGGCAGCCTGCTGGCCGCCGCCGTCGGGCCCCGGCTCCCCCGCCGCCCGGTCCTGTTCCTCGGCCACCTCCTCGCCGGCGCCCCGCCCTTCCTGGTGCTCGCCCTGGACGCCCCGCTCGGGCTGGTACTCGCCGTCTTCGCGCTCGGCGGCTGCGGCGCGGGCTTCATCAACCCGGTGGTCGGTGCCGTCCTGCTCGAACGGACACCCCGTCACCTGCTCGGCCGGGTCCGCGCCGTCCGCGACTCCGTCGTCTGGGCCGGCATCCCCCTCGGCGGCCTCCTCGGCGGCCTGGCCGTCACCACCGCCGGCACCACCCCCACCCTCCTCACCGCCGCCGCCCTCTCCACCCTCGCCGTCCTCCTGGCCGCCCTCCACCCCGCCTGGCCACACCTCGACCGCACCCCCTCCGACACCCCGCCCCGTCCCCACCCCTGCACCCGACCCCCCTACCGCCCCACCCGCCCCTCCGACCGCCGCACCCTCCCGGACCTCACTCCGATCCGCTGACCCCGACTCCCCTCCGACCGCTCGACCCCACGTCGGCCGTCGGGTCCGGGGCCGGTCGGGTTACGATCCACCCGTTGCAGCGCGGGCGGTCATCGGTGCACGTGGCGGTGCTCGGTACGGTGCGTGCAGGCAGCGACACGCCTGGTTCGAAGAGCACGTCGCAGAGGGGGAAGTCGCGTGGATGTCAGCGGAGTTCCGAACGCCGTTCCGGCCGAGGGTGGTCAGGGGACCGTACCGTCAGAACTGTTCGCCCGGCACCCGGCGATGGAGGAGCTGGCCCGGCTCCTCCAGACGCTGGACGCCGAGGGCGGCGCGGCGCCCGTCGAACGGCGGATCGGCGGCCCGCTGACCGGCTTCGCCCTCGGCCGGCCACCCCGTTCGGAGTCCCTCGGCGTCTGGGAGTTCGCCCCCACCGGGGAGAGCGGCGGCCCGGAGGAGGAGAAGACCGTCGCGGACCGCCGCCGCCTCGCGGCCCGGATCGCCAAGGCCACTCCCGCCCTCCCGCTGATGCCCCGTCTCCTGACGGTCCGTCTGCTGCTGGAGCTCGTCGCCCGCGGCACCTGGCCGCCCGGCGACCGCTCCCCCTTCGCCCTGCTCTCGGCCGCCGTCGACCCCCTCGGCCTGCTCGACCCGGACACCCTCCCGGGCGAGGAGCTGGAGGCCACCGCGAGCCTGGCGGTGCTGGTGCTCTCCGTGCTCGACTTCCAGGCCGCGGACCGCTCCGAGCAGGCCCGCTACGAGCACCTGGTGGAGTCCTTCGGCACCCTCATCCTGGCCGCCTCCCCCGAGCGCATCACCGCCTACGTCTCCCCGGAGCTCGCCAAGGCCTTCGGCGTGATGGTCGACGTGGACCACGTCATGGATCTCGCCAACCACACCCTCCTCGACCCGGTCACCCGCGCCGTCGAGGCCATCGCCGAGGCGGGCGACGCCAGCGCGCAGAAGCACTCGCGCCTGCTGCTCTCCGTCCACGGCCGCTTCCCCGACCTCACCCGCGCGGCCTTGGACGCCATCGGCCGCACCGAGCTCACCGGCCCGGTCGGCGCCTGGGCCGTCGACGAGGCCAGCGGCAACTGGACCTTCGTCGCCTGGCGCAAGCCCGACCTCTTCGAGGTCACCCAGAGCGGCCGCCGCCCCGGCTGGCGCCACTTCCAGCTCCCCCCCGGTCACCAACCCGGCCGGCCTGGCCCGCGGCCTCGGCCTCAAGGGCCGCCAGCCCAAGGCCTCCGGCACCCTCACCCAGCCCACCCCGGTCGGCCAGGAGCTCCTCGACGCACTCGGCCTCAGCCACCCCTTCCCGCCCTCCGAGGACGACGAGCCCACCGCCTGATCCCCGCCCCGCCCCCGCCACGACCCTCCCCGACCTGACGATCGAACCGGCCGACCTGACAGAGCATCAGGCTAGTCTCGCCCCATGCCCCTCCTGATCACCGACGAGCAGCGCCGCTCCCGGCTCGGCCACCGCCACCTGCTGCGGGCGGCCGACCGGGCGGCCACCGTCCCCCAGGTGGCCGACGCCCTGGCCGGCCTGCACTCCACCGACGCCGCGACGGTCTACCTCTCCGTCTGCGCCCGCCTCGCGGAGCCCTCGGCCGAGGCGGTGGACCGGGCCCTCTACGAGGAGGTCTCGCTGGTCAAGCTGCTCTCCATGCGGCGCACCATCTTCGCGGTGACCGAGGAGTTCGCCCCGTACGTCAACTCCTCGACGGCCAAGGCCATCGCGGTCAAGGAGCGGGCCACCCTCCTCAAGCACCTGCGGGAGGGCGCCGAGGGCTGGGACGAGGCCCGCCTCGCCGAGACCGAGCGCGACGCCTTGGCCGCCCTCGCCGCACGCGGCCAGGCCACCACCTCCCAGCTCGCCGAGGACCTCCCGGCCCTGCGCGAGACGATCCTGATGAACCCCGGCAAGTCGTACGGCGGCCACCAGAGCATCGGCAGCCGCCTACTGCGCCTGCTCGCCTCCGACGGGCACGTGCGCCGCTGCCGCCCGCGCGGCTCCTGGCTGAGCAGCAGCTACGCCTGGGCACCGGTCCCGCAGCTGCCCGACGTCCCGGTCCGGGAGGCCAAGGCCGAGGTGGCCCGCCGCTGGCTGGCGGCCTTCGGCCCGGCCACCGAGGCCGACCTCAAGTGGTGGACGGGCTGGACCCTCGGCGACACCCGCAAGGCCCTCGCCGACCTGGCGGCCGTTCAGGTCCGGCTCGCCGACGGCACGGTGGGCCTGGTCCTCCCCGGCGACGAGGAGACCCCCGACCCCACCGGCCCCTGGGCCGCCCTGCTCCCCGGCCTCGACCCGACCACCATGGGCTGGCGCGGCCGGGACTGGTACCTCGACCCCGCGCACGTCCCCGCCCTCTACGACCGCG
This sequence comes from Kitasatospora albolonga, assembly GCF_039535905.1. Lineage (GTDB taxonomy): Bacteria > Actinomycetota > Actinomycetes > Streptomycetales > Streptomycetaceae > Kitasatospora > Kitasatospora albolonga. Next base: position 13,355 of record NZ_BAAAYB010000123.1, read on the forward strand.
CCGGCAACGCCGGCCCCACCGTCTGGTGGAACGGCCGCATCATCGGCGGCTGGGCCCAACGCCCCGACGGCGAACTGGTCCACCGCCTCTTCACCGACCCCGGCACCGAGGCCCGCACCGCCATCGAGGCCGAGGCCACCCGCCTCGCCTCCTGGCTCGGCCCGGTCCGCGTCACCCCGCGCTTCCGCACCCCGCTGGAGCGCGAACTGGTCAGCTGACACCATCGCCTGGGAGGATCACCCGATGCCCTCCCCCCCTCCACGAGTCCTGGCTCCACGGCATCGCCGTCAACCCGGCCGCCCCGCCGAGGTCCTGCTCCGCCTGCTCGCCGCCCGAGGCGGGCGAGGCACGCGTGACGCTCTGCGGCGAGGGGCACCTGCCGCCGGAGGTCTGGGAGGCCGCGCTGCCAACACCCGGACTTTCCGGCGTCCGCCGGCACCTGGGCCGCAACCGCCGCATCCGCCCGAGCTGGCGGGGTTGCTGGCCGACGACCCCTCCGCCATGGTCCGGGCTGGATGGCCACCGGGCCGCGCGAGTGGGTCTGGCCCCGCACGACCCTGCCTGAGAGGTGGTGGTGAGCTGATGACGGCCTCGACCGACCCGGACGACCTGGTGACCGCCGACGAGATCGCCTCGTCCTCCCTTCTCCCGGCAGATCCCGGCACTCCTACTACCGCAGCCTGCGACCACCCGACCAAGCTGCGCATCAGGCCACCTTTCACCTGGCAGAGCCTCACCGACGACCAGCGCGAGGCCCTCCGGGCCGACCCGGACCCGGCCGTCCGCGCGCGCCGGGACGAACACGGGAGTACGACCCGGCCGCACACGAGGCCGACCTCCCCGAACGGGACTGCCACGCCCGCGTCCCATCCTGCCTCCACCACGCACTCCCGCAGTCCGTGATCGACCGGTGCTTCGCCGATCGGCGCAACCTCTGGTCACTGGCACCAACCGGCACACCCCCGCCGACGCGTTTCGACCGCCTGGCCCGCGATCCCGACCGCACGGTCCGCCTCGCGGTCGCGCAGCGGAACGACGTCGGCCCCGAGGTGCTGGCCCTCCTGCAGAGGACCCGGACGAGGAGGTTCGCGCCCACGGCAGCGGTCCGCCCGCTGTTCCAGGCACGACCGCACAGCTCCCGGGTGGCAGCCCCCCGCCCCGGCCGGCCCCGAACTCACGCGCTGGTACCGGGCCTGCGCCACCTCACCCCACCTGCTGGCCCGTCAGGGCCGTGCCGGCTCGCGATTGCTCCCGCCGGAGCTGATCCCGCTGCTGGCCGCCGACCCCGACCCGTCGGTCCGCCACCTGCTCGCGGAGTACCAGGAGAACGCACCGCCGAAACCGTCCTGGAGGCGTTCGTCGCCCGGCCCGACCTGCGCGAGACCCTCACCTGACGACCCGTCTCCCCGCACCGGCCTGGCGCACCTCCTCGCCCACCAT
>NZ_BAAAYB010000124.1:0-61796 GCF_039535905.1 Kitasatospora albolonga
AGGGAGCGCGACGCGACGGGCCAGGGGGCTGATCGCCGGGTCGGCCGGGCATCACCGCGAGGTCGCGCTCGCCGCTGGACCGCTGTCCCGGTCGCGCCGCTACTACCTTCGCCAACACGCTGATCAGAGCGTCACTGCCACCACCGCGCGCACATGACCGTCCGCGTCCACTTCTGGAACCCGCCCGACCTGGCGGCTGGCCTTCGAACCGATGCTGCACGGCTGCTGCACGAGGACCCGTGGCGACCGTCCGGCTGCAACGGCACGGCCACGCCTGGCTGGTCACGGCCGCGTGTACGAGGAGTCAAGTTCGTCTCCTGCGATCCGCGGTTCAGCCGCCAGGCGGTCGGTCTGGGGGCGGACGTCACCAGCGGTGGCATCCGCACTTCATCCTCGTGGAGCGGGCGCTCGCTTCGTGCCGACCGCCGACCACAAGTGACACCCGGTATGCCGCGCGGGTGCCGCCAAGGCCACTTACACCGCCCGTGCGAGTGCGCCCGGCTGCTGCGAGCGCGCGCAGGAGGGATTGATGGACGGCCTGCTCGACACGATGGCACCGGAACGGGCCCGGCACGCGACGGCCGGGCCCTGGACCTGATGCGACCCACCTCAACGCCCCTTCCTCGCTGGCCATGATGGGCGAGCTGATGTGGCGTGCCGCGCCGACACACCAGCTGATCGCCGACTGGACCGACAATCCCGGTGATCTCCAGCCGTGCTCGCCGGGCCGAGGCCAGCGAGCGGGCCAAGAGGAGGAGTTCGCCGTACTTCACCGAACTCCTGGGCGGCGCCGCCTGGAGCCGAGGGACGACTGTGCCGGCGGGCTGCCGAGGCGGTCGAGGAGTCCGTCCTGACGCCTGCGCGAGGCGTGTCGGCCTGGCGGTGCTGATCCGCTCGGCGCGGCCACGCCGTCGCAACAACAGCGGACAACATGTCGTTCGCCCATGCTCACGCCACCCGAGCGCTGCCCGGGCGTGCCGGGGCCGAACCCGACCTGCTGCCACGGGCGGTGGAGGAACTGCTGCGCTACATCCGCGACCGCAACGCGGTCGGCCTGTCCTCCCGGATCGCGCTGGAGACGTCGAGAGGTCGGCGGCGTCCCGATCCCGGCCGGGGATCCGGTGATTTGTACGTCTCTACCTGACGCCACCGCGACCCTCTGGTCTTCGCCGACCGGACGTCCTCGACCTCGGCCGACTCCGAGAAGCCCGCACGTCTCCTTCGGCCCGAGCGCGCCACTACTGCCCGGGCGGCGCCTTCGATGCGCCCGGCTGGAGTCCGAGCTGCATCCTCACTCCCTCTGGGACCGCTTCCACGACACGCTGCGGCTGGCCGTCCGCGTCGATCAACGTGAGTCGCTCCCGCCGAAGCGCAGGTGCGCCGGAAGTACATCTCGCTGAATCGTCAGTTCGGGCCGCCCGGCGCTAGGGGTCCACGAACAGCGGCAGGTACACGCGTCCGGGCCGGGTGGGTCGGGTCGGTGTGCCGGCGGCGTGTGGACGTCCGGCGTAGGCGGCTGACGCCAGTCCCGGTAGGGGAGTTCCTCCCCGGCGGTACCCGAAGGTCCGCAGCCGGGCGGCCAGTTCGCCGATCAGCGTGGTGCCCGGGGTCGTGGTCGTGTACGCCTGCGCCGGCTCGCCTCCTGCGTGGTGGCCGAGTGGACCAGGGCGCGGCGCGACAGCAGTCCGCGCGGTGCAGGAAGTCCAGCGGCGGGTCGACGTCGGGGCGCACCCGGCGTCGCGAACAGCCGGATGCAGCGCGCACAATCTCGGCTGCCGGGGTTCGCATCACGCGCGCGTGTCCTAGGGCCCCGGTGACGTCGTTCACCGGGTGCACCGTCGACCCCGGAGTCCGGCCTCGGTGGGCCTGCGAGCCGCACACGCTCCTCGTGCCACCCACTGTCTCCGTGCGTAACCCACCGAGACGGGTTGCTCGGGCGACAGCCCAGCGGGCACTGTCCTGGCGACCTGCGGACACGAGCCGCGCCCTGGCCGCGCAGCACCGCACATGCTAGAGAGACGTGTGCTCAGCGGGGATCCCGCGCGACCACGCCGGCCACCGGAATCATTTTCGTCGCACCCCGGCCACGTTCGCGGCGCTCAACTTCGCCCGTACGGATAGACGAAGTTGACCCGGCCCGTGCAGTTGACGACCAGGTCCAGGGTGTCGCCGAGCTCGGGACGAACTCCGTCGTGAGCCCGAGCATTGGCTGCCCGAGGTCCCGCGTCAGCACCTGCACCAACCCCCGGTCGGCCGCGGCCGACCGCGGATCGCGCAGTCAGGTGCCGCAGCCCGGCCGCGCGCAGCCGGCCAGCGCGGCCCCTGGTTCCGTCTCCCGCAGCAGGCATTGCACCCGGCGTACGGTGCCGTCAACAGCTCGTCCAGCAGGGTGGATGCCGCAGAAGCCGGTGGCGCCGGTGGCAGGACCTCGCGCGGGTGGGCGCCCAGTCCGGCGGCGGTTCCGCCGTCCAGGCGGACCGGGACGTCGAGGCACCGACTCGGCGGCGAAGTCGTCGGCCGGTCGCCCGATGTGCGAGGGGCCCCAGGCCCGGGCGCCATGGGTGGTGCCGTGAACGCGGCCATCGTCGCTCCTGGAGCAACGCCCTTGTGACGATCGGAGTTGCTTACGCCGAATGCGAATACATGATCCGCGCCCGGGCACAGCATCGTCGGTGTCCAGCAGCGAGTCGCCGCCGATCACGAAGAAGTCGTCCCTCGGGGGCCCGCGACCGACCTGATCCCAACTGGGGAGGAGCTGTGGCCCAGAGTTTCGGCCACGCGTGCCCAGCGGAGGCCTGGTCCGGCTCGCGACCGGCCAGCGGCGGGGTGGAGAGCAGCAGGCCGCGGCGGTCCAGCTTCCCGTTGTGGTCCAGCGGCAGCTCGGCCAGCTCGGCCAGCCGCGGCGGGACCATGTAGCGGGGGAGCGCTGTCGTACGGGTGGGATGCGGGCTCCTGCTCGGTCCCGGTGCGCGGGTGGTGTAGAAGGCGGCCAGCGCGCCGTCCTCGGGCACCGCCACCGCCTGGTCCACCGCCTGGTGGGCGGCCAGTGCGGCGTCCAGTTCGGCCGGGTCCACCCGGTAGCCGCGGATCTTCACCTGCCGTCCTGCCCCGGCCGAGGTACTCCGCTCGCCGTCGGGCCGCGCCCGCGAGGTCCCCGTGCGGTCTCCGCGCCCCGGGGGCGGTCGTGAGGAACGGGTTCGGGCAGAAGGAGCCCGGCGGTCCGCCCCGGCTGGTGCCCACAAGCCCGATCGCCACCGGCCTGCCCCGCCCACGTACAGCTCCCCGGTTCTCCCCGTCCGGGACGGGCCGCAGACGCACCTCTCGTCCAGCAGTGCAGCGGTGGCGCCGGCCACGGGTGCCCGATCGCACCGGGCGTCCTCCTGGCCGGGTCAGGAGGGGCGGGGGAGAGTGCTTCAGCGAGCGCGTGGAGGTGATGCGTCGTATCGGTCAGCCCGTATCGTTTTCACTCGTCGCACCCCGGGCGCCGGCGGAACCAGCGGCGCAGTCCTCGGCCGCGACCGCCTCGCCGGGTCGAGCGATCATCAGCGCGGCATCCGAACGGGCTCGCGGTCGTCCCGCTCGAGGCGTTCTGGTGAGTGCCAGTACGCGGGCGTCAGCGTTCGGGCGCACCGTGATCCGGTGCGCGGCAGCCGTCCCCATATTCGCTCGGAGCGCACCTCGCGGCGTCCGCCAGCACCACCGTTGGCCCCTGCGGTGAGTGGTGCGAACAGCTTGCTCCCAGCGAGGTGTCGAAGCCGAGCGCGCGCCAGTCTGGAACACCCGTCCCCGGGCCCAGCCCGTAACGCCTCGACCAGGTCCGAGCGAGCACGGTGGCCACGAGCGGTGACTGACCACACCCCCTTCGGGGCGGACCGCGTGGAAGCGGAGGTGTAGATCAGGTAGGCCGGGGTGGTGCCCTCCCGCCCCCCGGCGGCTCCGCTCCGGCGACCGGTCGGGGTCTCCTCCTCGGGCCGTCCACCGCGAGGGAGTGCGGCACCAGCCAGGTGTGCGCCGAGTCGGTGAGCACCAGGCCCGAGCCCGAGTCCTCAGATCAGCGCTGGTCCAGAGAGCGCGCCGGGCAGGCCCGTGATCCATGCGGCACCGGAATGCCGCGGCGCGCGCAGCACGGCGCAGCAGCGCGACCGTCCTGTTCGGGCTCCGGTCATGACAGGACCCGTACGCGCTGCGCTCTCAAAGGTCCGTGCCTCGGGTCCGTGGTGCCCGTGCCCGTGGCCGTGGGCGGGATGGCCCGTGGGCGCGCAAGCCAGCCGGCGGCCAGCATGTCCGCCCTGCCGTCCAACTCGTAATCGAGCGACCGTGTTCTCGAAATCACCGCCGGTGGTCCGGCATTTCCGCGCGCGCGCTGTCCGTGCGACGAGTTCCGGTACCGTACGCGGCTGTCGGCCCGAGCCGGGAATTGCGCCGATATCCGTCCGCAGGCCCCATGGGCTCGCCGTGTCTCGCGCCAGCGCACACTCCTCGGGGCCGACCCGGCGCGGGCGCCACTCTGTCGCCAGCCCTGCGGATTTCCGACGGTGCGGGCAGAGGGCGTACTGCCCTTGGTCGTTGACGCACCGTCTACCCGCGATTTCACGTCTGCCACACAGTCACTGGCCTCCCGAGTGTGTCTCCGGAGCCCCTGGTGCTCTGTTTTACGATATACGCGCTGAATAACGCGACAGGGATCCTGGTCGGAATTCCATTCGCTCCTCCGTGCCCAGAGTGCTCGCGATGACACGATGCGTTGGCCCTGTACCCGGCGCTCGTCCTCAACTCGTCTGGATGGCGTTCCTGACGTGTGTCGATGTACTACGCGCACCCGGATTGCAGCGATCAGTCCTGTGGACTGGCATCAGGCCTGAGCGCGTGACGTGCCATCGTGATCGTACGAACGCTCCGCAACCGCCGCGACCCACCCCGCTCCCGTGTTACCTGCTCAGCGGCGTGCCAACCTCTCCTTCACCGCCGGTGAGGTCGCGCGAGGTGTGGTGCAGACCGAACTGCTCGGGTGCAGGGTCAACCCGTTCCCCTCGCTCTCAGCGGCTTCTACCGTTGCTCACGCTACCCGCTCTACGCGGCGGGGCCTGCTGGTCTTCGTCCGCCGTCCGGAGCGCCGGCCGGGGCACACCGCGCAGGCCTGCTGCTGCGACGCGCTCACGCATCACCGTACGCCGCGCTGGGGCTGCTGCTCTGGATCTCACTGGTGCTGCCTCCGCACAGAACTCCGAACTCACCTGGACCCAGAAGGTCGTTCTCGATCGCCTACCCGCGTGTTCGCGCCATCCTGTGCTGGCCCTGCTGCTGCGGCTGGCTGTGTGCCGCACGGACCGCGCAGCTGGTCGCTGCTGCTGCTCACCGTCGGCACCGTCGGATGCTGACCTCCGACATCGCCTTCGGGCTTGATCCAGCTGCACGGCATGTGGCGGATCGGCACGCCGGTGGACCTCGGCTGGGCGCGCGTTTCTACACCGCCTGGGCGTGGCCGCGCTGCACCCGTCGATGGTCACCATGCCAGGCCCGCGCTCCGCGCCCGCACCCCGGACGTGGCCCGCGGCGTGTCGTGCTGCTCACCGCCGGCCGCCCTGGTCGCCCCGGCGATCCTGATGGTGGACGCCTTCGCCGGGACATCAGCAACGTCGGCGTGGTTGGCCGCCTTCTCCGGCCTGCTCTACCTGCCTGGTGCTGGCCGCTGGCCCTGGTGGTCTCCACCCACCGCGAGGCGGTGGCCCGTGAGCGGGTGCTGCGGGTGGCGGTCACTCGCTGGCCTCCTGCACCCGGTGGTGTGAGTAGGTCGCGGCCGCGCTGCGGGCCGCGGTGGCCGCGCTGCCCCGGCCGACCCGCGCCGCCGGGTGCTGCTCGTGTTGAGCGCCACGGCCGGGCTCCGGTTCCAGCTCGCGCCACCGCCGGGACGGAGACGTGCCCCTGCTCCAAGTGCCGCGCGCCGTCCACCTGTTTGCCGCCACCAAACGCACTCACCAGTGCCGGGCCGCGACCTCGGCGCCCAGCCTCTCCGGCGAGCTGCCGCGCCCCGCCGCGCCCTGGTCTGCCCGCTGGCCCTCCAGGACCGCCCCACCGGTGACCCGCTGATCGGCGTGCTGATCGTCGGCGGTGCGGAACAGAGCTGACCGCCCTCAACACCGACACCCTCGGCGCCCTCACCTCGCAGGCCGCGCTGCCCTGGAGCTGATCACCCTGAGTCAGAGGTCAACCGCCGCAACAGCGAGGCCTACTGTCCTGCAGCCTGGTGCAGAACGCCTCCGACGTGATCCTGATCCTCGACGAGGACGACCGGGTCCGGTACGCCTCCACCTCGGCCGACCGGGTGCTTGCCACCCGCCTGGTGGGCACCCCGATCGTCTCCCTGGTGCCCCCCGAGGAGGCGCCTCGCGGTGGTCGGCGCGCTGGAGCAGATGCGCGGTCCGGGCACCCGGAGCGTCAGGAGCACTGGCGGATGCTGGCGCCCCCACGGCGTGCTGATCGAGGTCGAGGTCCGGCACAGTCGACCTTCGGCGCCGACCCGACCGTGGCCGGCCTGGTGCTGACCCTGGCGCGACGTCACCGAGCAGCGCCAGCTGGAGCGGGGAGCTGAGCCACCGGGCCCTTCCACGACTCGCTCACCGGCCTGGCCAACCGGTGGCTCTTCCACACCGGGTCACCCAGGCGTTCCGGCGCGGCGAGCGCGGCGGGCAGGCCGCCGGCGTGCTGCTGATCGCATCGGACGACTTCAAGGTGGTCAACGACACCATGGGCGCACAGCGTCGCGACGAGCTGCTGTTCGCCGTCTCGCTCCGGCTGGCGAGCATGGCCCGGGCCTCCAACCGCCGCCCGGCTCGGCGGCGACGATTCCCGTCCTGCTGGAGGACGCCCGCGGCCCGGAGGACGCCGAGGCTTCGCCGAGCACGTGATCCGGGCCTTCGACGAGCCGTTTCCGGCTCAGCGGCGGCGCCCGCTGACGTCTCGATCAGCCTGGGCGTGGGCCACGCGACCGAGGACAGCGGCGCTCGACCGAGCTGCTCCCCACGCCGACCTGGCAGTGTACGCGGCCAAGGCGCCGGCAAGCGGCAGTGGCGGCGGTTCCAGCCGTCCTACCAGGAGGCAATGATCGAGCGCCACGAGCTCCAGGAGAGCCTGCACAGCGCCGTCGCCGACGTCCTCGTTCAACCTGCTCTACCACCGTCGTGGCGCTCGACACCGGAGCCTGGTGGGCTTCGAGGCCCTGTGCGCTGGCCGCACGCGAAGCGCGGGCAGGTGCCGCCGGAACAGTTCATCAACCTGGCGGAGGAGAGCGGGCAGATCGTCCCGCTGGGGCCTGGGTGCTCGGCCGGGCCACCGCCGAGGCGGCCCGCTGGCGGCTGGCCGGGCCGGTGGCCGGGCGGGCCCCGGTGCCGCTCCGTGCGATCGGTACGTCAGCGTCCAACGTCTCGGCCCGCCAGTTTCCGCGATCCGGCTTCGTGGACGTGGTCCGGTGAGACCCTCTGACCGGTCGGCATGGAACCTGACTCGCTGGTGGCTCGAGTTGACGGAGAGCGTGCTGATGCGCCGTGACGACCGGGTCCGCTGCGGACCTGATGACGCTCAGCGAGCTCGGCGTCCGCCTGGCCATCGACGACTTCGGCACCGGGTACTCCTCGCTGAGCTACCTGCGGGAGTTCCCGATCACCATCCTGAAGATCGACAAGTCCTTCATCGACGGCCTGGACGACTCGCCGCAGCAGTACGCCCTGGTGGGAGGCATCACCCGGATCGCCGAGACCGCTGGGCGTGCGGGTGATCGCCGAGGGCATCGAGACCGCCCGCAGCGCGAACTGCTGGCCAAGATGGGCTGCCCGCTCGGCCAGGGCTACCTCTTCGACCGCCGATGGAGCCGGAGCAGGTGGAGGCCCTGGTGCGCAGGCGGCACCGACTACCGCTCGCTGACGGATTCGCCACCCCCTGAGCCCCGGGCCCGCTCGGCTAGGATCGCGCCCATGCCAGCCCCCAGCCAGTCACCGAGACCGCGGCCGCCGCCGCGGCAGCGCGTGTGGGTTGGTGGGCGGCGCTGCTCCTGGTCCTCACCGTCCGCGTCTCTCGCACGGGCTGGGCGCCGAGGGCCCCTCGGGCCACCACCTGAGCCGAGGCGGTCGCCCGGGCCGAGACGCGCACTGGCTAGGCCGCAGGCCGCGTCCGCGTCCGACGATCACGTCACGGCCGTGATCACGGCCATGCCCCCGACGGCGACCAGGGCGGTGACTCCTCGGAGACGGGCACGGCATGCACGCCTGCCTGTCGGACAGCCCGACCAGCGATCGACCTGCCGGTGCCGGGCGCGTGCCGTCGCCCTCGCCCTGCCGGAGCCGGCCGGGCACCGCTGCGCCGCCGGACGGCCGGACGGGCCGAGGCCCGGCCACCTCCGGCTGACGGGCCGTCACCGGGCAGGCTGCGGATTTAGCGGGGCCCACCCGCGCGCGTTCCACCGACGGACGCCGTGCGGGTCACGCCCCTGCTCCGCCGTGCCCGCATGCCGTTCCTCGCCGTGGGCAGCGGCTCCGCCACGCGCCCGAAGGCCGGCCCATGTCCTCCTCCGCCCCACCAGTCCGCTCCTCCGTCGGTACGCGTGGCCGTTCGCGTCCCGGCCCGCCCCCACCGTCCGGTCCGTCCGGCTCGCACGCCCCGGCGAGGTCGGGAGGCCGCCGCCGGGCCAGACCCAGGCAGCCCGGGCTGCTCGGCCGCTACCTCGGGTACGTCGGCTACTTCGTCGGCGCCGGGCTGATCAGCGGGGCCGTGGTGCACCACCCGCTCGACCCGGCCCGCTACACCGTGATCGGCCTGGCCGGGGCCGCCGTGTTCCTCTGCGCGGCCGTCCTCGCCGAGGTGCAGGGCCCGGGCCGGACCTCGCCCGGGCGGCTGGTGCTGGTGCTGGGCAGTTCGCTCGCGCTCTCCTTCGGGATCGGGATGCTGAGCGGCGGCCTCCAGCACTTCGAGGACTTCCCGGCGCGCGCCGCCGTGCTGATCCCGCTGGGTTCTGCTGCTCTCCTTCCTCGCCTACACCGCCAAGGAGGCCGAGCGCCCCGCCCGCCGGATCCTCGGCCTGCCTGGCCTCGCGGTGGCTGGTGGTCGCCCTGGTGGCGTACGCCGGGCTGCGCCAGGTCGCGGCCGGACTCGACGTCCCGTCGGGCGGCCACAGCCACGGGAGCGGTGGCGAGGAGCACGAGGAGGCCCCGGCGGCGCCCGCGTCCGCACCGGCCTCGGCACCGGCCCCGGCGCCGTCCGCGGTGGCGCCCACCTCCGTACCACCGGTGTCACCCCCGCCGGCGAGCCCGAAGCCGAGCGGCACCGGGCACTTCGCCGACGGGCACAAGCACTGATTGCCAGATACCCCCAGGGGGTATATCTTCTGAGGCGTCCGAGAGGGCGAACGAGAGCACGGGGAGAGCTCATGAACCAGCACCAGCACCACATGCACCACGGGCACGGGTCGAGCGGCGGAAGCTGGCGCGGCGCGGCGCAGGCGACCCTGCACTGCCTCACCGGCTGCGCCATCGGCGAGGTGCTCGGCATGATCATCGGAACCGCCCTCGGGCTCCACAACGGTGCGACCGTGGTCATCTCGATCGCCCTGGCCTTCGTCTTCGGCTACGCGCTCACCATGAGGGGCGTCCTGAAGGCGGGGCTCGACCTGGGCAGCGCCCTGCAGGTCGCGCTGGCGGCCGACACCGTCTCGATCATCGTGATGGAGATCGTGGACAACTCGGTCATGGTCGGCGTGCCGGGGGCGATGGACGCGGGTCTGGACAGCGTGCTGTTCTGGGTCTCGCTGGCCTTCTCGCTGGTGGTCGCCTTCCTGCCTGACCGTCCCCGGTGAACCGCTGGCTGATCGCCCGGGGCAAGGGCCACGCGGTGGTGCACGCCTACCACGGCGGGGGCCACGAGGGTCACGCCGGACACGAAGGCCACCACGACCACGAGGGTCACCCACGGCCACGAAGGCCACGAGGGTCACCAGCACCACCAGCACCACTGATCCGGCAACGAACCACGATCCGCTGAGGACATCACCGTGCACCCCGAGCACCGCCGACGCCGAGCCCCCGCGAGGGTGCTGCTCGTCCTGGTCGCGCTGCTCGGGGTGCTCGGCATGCACGGGCTCGGCGCGGTTCCGGGCCCACCCGCTCCCGTGGTCGCGACGGCGGCGGGGGAGCACCACCACGAGGCCCCCGGGAGCGGTGGCGGGCACGACCTGCACGCCGGGCCGATGTGCCTGGCGGGGGCGGTGGCCGCGCCGTTCGCCCCGCCGCCGCCCGGGCCGGCGCCGTTGGGGGTGGCGGTCCGGACGGCCTGCCCGGTGGGCGGGTTGACGGGTGGTCGGCCGGAGGGCGGCCGGGCTCCGCCCGACCTGACGGAGTTGCAGGTCCTGCGCAGATAGGGGAGGCCGGTCGACCCAGCCCCCCGAACGATCCAGTCGCAGGAGAACCAACACCCATGAACAGCAAGCTGATCCGTCGTACCTCGCTCGCCACCGCCGCGCTCCTCGCGGGTGGTCTGCTGCTGACCGCCTGCGGCAGCGGCGGCTCCGAGCACGCCGGCGGCCACTCCGGTGCCCCGGCCACCGCCTCGGCGTCCGCCTCGGCGGTCGCCGGCGCCAAGCCGTACAACGCGACCGACCTGGCCTTCGTGCAGGGGATGATCCCGCACCACCGGCAGGCGTTGGAGATGGCCGAGCTGGCCGGCTCGCGGGCCGCCGCGCCGGAGGTGAAGCAGCTCGCCGAGCAGATCCGCAAGGCGCAGGATCCGGAGATCGCCACCATGTCCGGCTGGCTGACCACCTGGGGCGAGCAGGTGCCCCAGGCGGGCGGGGGCCACTCCGGCCACGGCGGCGGGGCGAGCGGCATGATGAGCGAGGCCGAGATGGCCTCGCTCGGGGAGGCCACCGGGGCGGCCTTCGACAAGGCCTTCCTCAAGCTGATGGTGGCTCACCACACCGGTGCGGTCACGATGGCCGAGGAGGAGAAGGCCGAGGGCGCGTTCGGCCCGGCCAAGGAGCTGGCCGGGGCGGTGATCACCGGTCAGAGCGCCGAGATCGCGACCATGAACGGGCTGCTCGCCAAGGGCTGATCCGCGCCGTCGGGGGCGCCGGTGCCGAACGAGGCACCGGCGCCCCCCAGGATGTGACGCGGGTCATAGGCTCGTGCCGATGAGCCGGGGACCGCCGCACGGTCCACCCTCAGGAGAACGCGGATCGCGTACCGCACGAGAGACAGGACGACCGAGATGGCCGAGAACGCCGTGAAGGGCCCCGCCAGCTACTTCCCCTCCATCGAGAAGAAGTACGGCCGCCCGATCGCCGAGTGGCAGGAGCTGATCCGCAGCTCCCCGCTGACCAGCACATGGAGCTGGTCGCCTGGCTGAAGGCCGAGCACGGCCTCGGCCACGGTCACGCCAACGCCTTGGTCGCCGCCACCCTGGCGGAGGGCAAGTAGCGCTCGGGTCAGAGGAGTTCGAGCGGGCGGCCGCAGCGGAGGTTCCAGCGTCCGGTGCGGCCGCTCAGCTCCGTGGCGGTGAGCGGGGCGACGTCGATCCGCCAGAAGGAGGCCGGCGGGGCGCCGAGGGTGTGCAGGGCGGCGGCGCGGACTAGTTCCGGTTCGGCGACGGCCAGCACGCGGCCGTCGGGGTGGGTCCCGGCGAGCGCGTCCAGCCAGTCGGCCACCCGGGCACACAGGGCGGTGAGCGGTTCACCGCCGTGCGGGGCGGCCTCCGGGTCGGCCAGCCACTGGGCGAGGGCGGCCGGTTCGGTGGTGGTCAGCTCCTCGAGGGTGCGGCCGCGCCAGCGGCCCATCGACCAGGCGGCCAGGGCGGGTTCGGGGACGGCGGGGAGACCCAGTGCCTCGGCGGTCTCCCGGCAGCGGGCCGTGGGGGAGTGCACGGTGGTGTGGAAGGTGACGGAGTGACGGCCGCTTCGCAGTCCGGCCCCCGCTTCGGCCGCCCGGGCCCGTCCGGAGGGGTCGAGACCTGCGCCGTCCTCGAAGGCGGCGGCCCGCAGCTCCGCGCCGATGGCCGGTGAGATGAACGTCACCCGCGTGGTCACCTGTCACTCCCGTTCTGTCCAACTGCCGTTCCCCGGGGCGGGATCGCGAGCGGAACGGCGTGTTTCGCCGAGGCCCGCGCCGTCCCGCGCTCCCTTGGCCGCTGCACCCGAATGGCGGTACGGTTCGCAGCGACATGACGACGCAGGACGGAAGCCGTGTGGGGAAACCGGCACGGTCGAGCCACTGTATGCCGACAGCGCCCCACCTCGGTGCGGGAGTTGGCGGTGAGTCAGACCCGATGGCCGTCGTTCGAGCTCCAACGACTGGGGACGCGCGTTCCCCAAGGAGGTCCTGCCATGGCACAGGCCATCGTCTCCCCCGCCGCCGAAGCGGCGGGAGCCTTCGTCCCCTGGCGATCCTGCCCTGGGCGCTGTTCGTCGGCACCCTGATGCTCGTCGCCCTCTACTTCGTGGGCGCCGGACAGGGCGCCACCTCCGTCTTCTCCGGTGCGGGGTGTGCACGAGTGGGTGCACGACGCCCGCCACTGCTCTGTTTCCCCTAGCCACTGACGGAGCGCCGCACAACATGCCTGCCTCACTGTCAGAAACCTCCTGGTCCGCGGCATGCTCGCGGGCCTGGTCGCGGTGTGATCGCCTTCGCCTTCGCCTTCTTCGTGGGGGAGGGCCGGTCGACCAGTCATCGCGCAGGGAGCGCCGCCTCGGCACCGCGCGACGTCCACGGCGGCGATGCCGCCGCCCCGGCGGCTCCGGCCGCCGAGGAGAAGAGTGAGCTGGTCAGCCGGTCGCTGCAGTCGACCGCCGGACTGGCCACCGTGTCCTGGTCTACGGGGTCGCGCTCGGCGGCATCGCCGCGCTGTCTACAGCTTCGCGCTCGGCCGATCGGCCGCTTCTCGCCCAGGGCCGTCCGTCCGCCTGTGTCCCGGCGGCCGGCCTTCACCACCGTCCTACCTGGTGCCGTTCTCAAGTACCCGGCGACGCCGCCGCGCGTCGGCAATCCGGACACCATCGGGAAGCGCACCACGCTCTTCTTCCTGATGATCTGCTGGAGCGTGCTGCTCGGGGTGGCGGCCCTGATCCTGGGCCGCCGTCTGGCACCGAGGCTGGGCAACTGGAACGCCTCGTGGTGGCCGGCCTCGCCTTCGCGGTGGCCGTCACCGTGGCGTTCGTCCCTGCTGCCGGGCAACGGTGACGCGATCAAGACACCTTCCGGCCGCCGTCTCTGGAAGTTCCGGGTGCACGCTGGCATCCAGGTCGTCCCTCTGGGCCGCCTTCGGGCTGGTCTTCGGCCAGCTGGCGGAGCGCCTCCTGGCACAAACCGTCAGGCCCCGGCCGCCCCGCAGGCGGCGCAGCCGGTCCCGGCCGACTGACGGCCCAGCCACCCCGCTCCACTCCTCGGGCCCGCCGCACGCGCGACCGTCGGCGGGCCCCGAGGCATGTCCGGCCCGGGCCCTACCATCGGGGATCGGCACGGGAGGACCGGATGACCTCGGAGGCAGGAGCCGCAGGCGGGCGCTGCGCGACGCCTACAAGGCGTGAGCGGCGCAGCGAGGACTGGGACGGTCCTCGGCCTCGACCGCGACGGTCTCGACGAGACTGTTGGACGACCCTCTGACGAGCGTGTCTGTAGGAGTCCGGTTGGTGACCACGCCCTCCGCACTCCCGTGCCTGGGCCGAGGCCGGGCACGGGGAGTGGTCCGCTCTGGAGGCGGGCCTGAGGCGCTGGGTGGTCACTGCGACTGCGAGGTCCTCGCCAACGTCGATCCGGACGAGCGGAACTGAGTCCGCGCGAGCGGTGCACTCAGCGGGTCCTCCGGCGGCGAGCCAGTCCAGGTAGGCGGGGCTCTGCGTCGGTGATCGGGACGGCGATCAGTTTCGGGGGTGTCGTAGGGGTGCCGGGCGGTGATGAACTCGCGTAGGTCGGCGGCCAGTCCGGCGCGGGTCTTGAGGTCGATCCGCCACTCCTCGGCGTCCTGGACCTCGCCGTCCCACCAGTAGAGCCGACCGGACGGGGTAGACCTGGGGCGCAGGCGCCAGTCCGCTCCCGTACCGGCGGCCCGCGGCCAGGTCACGGCGCCTGCTGCTCGCTCTCGTGGGTGGTGGTGACCACCAGGAAGTCCGTCATGGCGGGCAGCTACGGGCCGTCAGGCGGGCCGCCGGCGCAGGCGTCGCGAGGCGTGCCAGGGGCCGCCGCACCGAGGGCCCAGGCAGGCCGCGAGGCGGCGAGCAGCGGTCCGGTCGGGCGGCCGGAGTCGGCCAACTGCGGGCGTGCGTAGACGGTGAGGTGCTCCTCGCCGGTGACCAGACGTGGCGTGCCGGTCGCGGTGGTGGCCGGTGTCAGGCGAAGCCGTCCGGGCCGGTGTAGTCGGTCTCGGGGGTGTAGCGCGATCCGGCCAGTTGTCCAGGACCTGGACGGTGCCGTGCTTCGGCGGGGCGGACGAACGCTCAGGTGCTCGCCGCCGCAGAGGGCCTTCGGGAGCCGGATCACCACGGGCTGGTCGTCGCCGGTGCGCACCGGCGGCGGGGCCGTGGAGCTTGACGGGGCGACAGGCGAGCGAGAGGTCGGCGCCGGTACACGGCCGGGCCGGCGGTCACGCTCCGTGTCGGCCCGCAGGGCGCGGTAGCCCTCGGGCGGAACCACGGCCGGACCTGGTAGCTCCCGGGCGCCAGGCCGTCGTAAGCCGTAGGCACCGTCGGCGTCCGTGGTGGTGGTGACGGGCCGTCCGTCCGGACCGGTCACCGGCGCCCCGGCGGGGTCCACAGCAGTTTCGACGGGTGGCGCCGTCTCGGGCGCGGTGCAGCCCTCGGCCGTGACCCGGCCGGAGACGGCCGTGGTGTCGGAGGCGACCCAGGACCTGGTACACCGGGGACGCCGGTCTGCAACCGCGAAGGTGAGGGTCAGGGAGCGGGACCCGCCTTGACGGGCCGAACCAGCCCGCGGCGCCCGAGGTGTCGGTCCCGCTGCCGGTCAGCTTGGCGGACGCCGGGTCCCAGGTCGGCCGGTCGGTCTGGGGCCCACCGCAGCCGGAGGGCATGCGGGGAGCCGGTGCAGTAGTTGAAGGACCCCCTGGAAGCCGAGGTCGGCGGAGGTGAGCGCGCTGCCGTCGGCGGCGGTGCCGGAGACGTGACGGTGTCCGCGTCGACGTCGCCCAGGGCGAAGGCCCAACGTGCCCGCCGCGGGGGCGAGGCGAAGGCGAGTGTGGTGGTGGACGGCGATCCTCCCGAGGCGGGTTGCGCAGGCTCAGGTAGGTGTGGCCCGTGGGAGCTGCCGTACGCCGCGCCGAACGGGGTGCTGCCGTTGAGGAACGCCGATGTTCCCGCTGGGCACACCGATCGGGTTGGTGCTGTCGGTGGTGACCCGCGCGGCGGGGAGGCCGATCGCCGGGTCGGTGAGAGGTGCCGCCGGCCCCGGCGACGTTACCACTCCCCGTAGCCCGAGTCGGTGGCCGCGGCGGGCCCGGCGGCGCAGATCAGCGCGGTGGCGGCGGGGAGGCGCGGCGGCGCGGAGGAGCCGGTTGGCGGGCCGGGGATGGTGGAGGGGTCCTGTCCGGTCGTCGTCGGTACCCGACCCTGCCCGCCCGCCGGTCCCGAAGGCCGGGACACGCCGGGCCGGGTCACCCGGACGGCAGGGCCGGGCGGCTGACCGCGGGTCATGCGCCCCGGCCCGGACGGTCCGTCAGGCAGTGGTCCGGTGCCGCAGCCGAGGAGCAGGTGCGATGACCAGGAAGGCCAGCAGGGAGAAGCCCGAACAGCGGGATGAACCAGCCGATCGGGACGGACCAGCAGGGCAGGACGACCGTGGCGACGGGTTCTGCCGCCAGGCGCCCCGGGTGTAGGGGCGGCCCCATGACGCCGCCGGTGGGGCGGCGCTGCCACCACATCGGTAGCCCAGCAGGATCAGGGTGATCACCGCGAGGCCGATGCGCGACCAGCACGATCTGGTTCACCAGGCCGAAGGCGAGGCCCATGTGGAGGTCGATGCCGTAGCGGGTGAGCTTGGCGGCCAGCGGGTAGTCGGCGAAGTCCAGCCGGGGTGTGATGTTGCTTCCCGGAGGCGGGGTCGACCGCGATCTGGTCCAGCCGTTCCGCACCTGACGGTCGATCTCCTTGACCGCGTAGGCCTTGCCGGGCTTGGGCGGGGTGATCTCCAACGGGCCGTCCAGGCCGCCTTCCGCGCCGTGGCCAGCACCTGGTCGAGGCCCACCGAACCGGCGCCGCCTCCCCGGAGCCGCCGTCGGCGGCTGGTGGCCGCGTGCTCGCGCCGACGGTGGGTGGAGAGCGAGGGGGTGGACCAGCTGAGCGAGGTGCGCAGGTTCTCGACGTTCTCGCCCGCGTAGGTGGACGCTCAGGGTCAGGCCGGTGACGGAGAGGCCGAGCAGGCCGATCGCCGCCCAGAGGCCGACCGCGCCGTAGCCAGGAGAGGGTGCGACGGCGTCCCGTCGCCTCCCTCCGGGCGCAGGTAGCGCTTGCGGCGGCGGCCGATCCAGAGCCAGGCCGCCGAGCACCACGACCCAGAGCCAGCTGGCGGCCAGTTCGCTGTAGAGCCGGCCGGTCTACGCCAGCAGCAGGCTGGTGTGCAGCTTGTCGAGCGTGGCGCGCAGCGGCAGGGCGCCGGTGGAGCCGTAACTCTCGACCGCCCCCCGCACCTTGGCGTGTAGGGTCGACGAAGACGGCGAGCCGGTTGCCCTCGCCACGTTCGCGAGTTGAGCAGCCACCTGGGTGTGTGGCCTCGCGGTCGTCGTAGGTGCGGACCAGCGCGAAGCTGCTCTCGGTGGGCGGCGGTGGCGGCGGCACCTGCTCGGAGAGCGGGCGGGGCGCGGTGCCGACCTGGGAGACCGTCAGTGGTCGGAGTAGAGGACCTTCTCGATCTGGTACGAGGCACCGTAGAGGGCGCCGGTGCAGGCGGCGACCAGCAGGAAGGTGCGATCAGGATGCCGGCGTAGAAGTGCAGGCGCAGCAGGAGGGGGCGCAGGCGACCCAGAAGGGCGGTCTCGGGGTCGCGGCGGCGACGGGCGGGGCTCTATCTCGGACAGCATGGAGGCAGCTCTCTCCGGCTCGGAGGCGATGTGGCGCGGGCAGTGCGCAGCAGCGGACACGGGGCGGCCTGAGGGCACGTCACGGCGGAGTGCGGGTCCGCCCGTTGTGCACGCCGGAAGGATCGCACCGGGGCCGGAGACCTGCCCATGAATCGGATGGGTGGTGCGTCAGAACGGGGCACCCGGTCGGTTTTCCGGTGCGGCCGTGCGTACCGGAAGCGCGTGTGCTGCGGTGAACGTCACAGCTCAGCGTGCGTGTCGGTGGTCCGACAAGGCGCCGGGCGGATCGTTCGGGTACCTCGCCGGACCTGACGGAGTGTCCGGACGGAGGGTTTGCCCTTCCGTTATCACCCCGAGGTGGGCATGAGCTGAGGCATGCCTTACTTTACTTGTGGGTGAGGGTGGCCTAAGTGCCCCTCACCCTCCTCATGTCCTTCCCCCGCCCGTGGAGTCTCTTGATGTCCGTCCGCCGTTCGCACCTCGCCGCGCTGCTCACCGTCGCCGTGGCCGGAGTCGCGCTGACCGCGTGCACCGAGCAGAAGAAGGACGTCTCCTCGGACGGCGCGGTGCAGGTGAACGCCACCGACTCCGCCTGCGAGCTGTCGAAGACCACCTTCCCGGCCGGTCCGGTCAACTTCTCGGTCACCAACAAGGGTTCGAAGACCACCGAGGTCTACGTCTACGCGGCGGGCGACAAGATCGTCACCGAGCGGGAGAACATCGGCCCGGGCACCAAGGCCACCATCACCGCCGAGATCAAGGCCGGCGAGTACGAGGTGGCCTGCAAGCCGGGCATGGTCGGTGACGGCATCCGCCAGAAGATCACCGTCACCGGCGACGCGGCCCAGGCCAAGAGCGACCCGCGCCTGACCGCGGCGGTCACCGCCTACCGCACGTACGTGCAGGAGCAGGCCGACGCCACCATGCCGCTGGTGCGGAAGTTCGCCGACGCCGTGAAGGCCGGCGACCTGGAGGCCGCCAAGGCCGCCTACGCCCCCTCCGGGTGGGCTGGGAGCGCACCGAGCCGGTGGCCGAGAGCTTCGGCGACATCGACCCGAAGACGGACGTCCGCGAGGACGGCCTGGAGCCGGGCCAGGAGGTGGACGGGCTGGCACAAGCTGGAGAAGTCGCTCTGGGCCGACGGCAGGATCACGACGAGGACAAGAAGCTGGCCGACCAGCTGGTGGCGGACCTGACGGAGTGGCAGAGGTGGTCGGCACCGCCGAGATCACGCCACCTCGATGGCCAACGGCGCCAAGGAGCTGCTGGACGAGGTCGCCACCGGCAAGGTCACCGGTGAGGAGGAGGGCGTTCAGCCACACCGACCTGGTGGACTCAACGCCAACGTCGAGGGTGCGCTGAAGGCGTACGAGCTGCTCAAGCCGGTCGTCGCGGAGAAGGACGCGGAGCTGGCCAAGACCCTGGACCAGGAGTTCGCCGCGCTGAAACACCCTGCTCGCCAAGTACAACCAGGGCGGGTACCTGGACCTCCTACGACAAGGTCGGCGACACCGAGCGCAAGGCCTTCTCGGACGCCGTCAACGCCTGGCCGAGCCGCTCTCCAAGCTCGCCGCCGCGACCGTCGTCAACTGAAGTCCGAGAGTCCGAGAGCCCGAGGGGCAGTCATGACCGAGCAGCAGGAGACGGCCGCGGCCGTCGCGACGACCACCGAGGCGGACGCCCCCGCCGGCGCGTCAGCCGCCGAGCCGTGATCGGCTGGGCCGGTGCCGGGGTGGCGCTCGCGCCGCCGCGGTCGGCACCGTGGCCGCGGCCACCCGGGACTCGTCGGAGCAGGCCGCAGGCGCGCTCAAGGCCGTCCCCGAGGTCCCGTTCTACGGGGAGCACCAGGCCGGCATCGCCACCCCGGTCCAGGACCGGCTGCACTTCGCGGCCTTCGACGTCTCCACCACCAGCCGCGACGCGCTGGTGCGGGTGCTGAAGGAGTGGACCAAGGCGGCCGCCGTGATGACGGCGGCCGCGAGGTCGGCACCGGCGCCACCGGTCTGGCGGAGGCTCCGCCGGACGACACCGGCGAGGCGCTCGGCCTGCCGCCGTCCCGGCTGACCCTCACCATCGGCTTCGGCCCGACCCTGTTCGAGAAGGACGGGGTGGACCGCTTCGGCCTCAAGGCAAGCGGCCGAGGGCCTGATCGACCTGCCCAAGTTCCCGGCGACGCGCTGGACCCGGCCCGCAGCGGCGGCGACATCTGCGTGCAGGCCTGCGCCGACGACCCGCAGGTCGCGGTGCACGCGATCCGCAACTGGCCGGATCGGCATGGGCGTGGTCAACGTCCGCTGGTCCAGCTCGGCTTCGGCAAGACCTCCTCCACCACCCGGACGCGCAGACCCCGCGCAACCTGATGGGCTTCAAGGACGGCACCGCAACATCGCGGGCACCGACGACAAGACCCTCGCGAGCACGTCTGGTCCGCGCCCGGCGACGGCCGGAGTGGATGACCGGCGGCTCCTATCTGGTGGCCCGTCGGATCCGGATGCACATCGAGACCTGGGACCGCACCCCGCTCAAGGAGCAGGAGGACATCTTCGGGCGGACCAAGCGCGAGGGCGCCCCGTTCGGGAAGTCCAAGGAGCACGACGCGCCCGACCTCGCGGCCATGCCCAAGGACTCGCACGTGCGCCTGGCCCACCCGGAGAGCAACGGCGGGGCCCAGCTGCTGCGCCGCGGCTTCTCCTTCACCGACGGCACCGACGGCCTCGGCCGCCTGGAGGCGGGCCTGTTCTTCCTGGCCTACCAGCGCGACACCCGCAAGGGCTTCGTCACCGTCCAGCGCCGGCTGGCCGCCAACGACGCGCTCAACGAGTACATCCAGCACGTCGGTTCGGCGCACTTCGCCTGCCGCCCGGCGTCCGCACAGCCCGGCGAGTGGTGGGGCCAGTCGCTCCTCGGCTGACCCCCTGACCACCGTCACCAGCATTGAAACGGAGCACACGCGCGTGTTCGGCAACTACCTGATCGGCCTGCGCGAGGGTCTGGAAGCCAGCCTGGTGGGTCTGCATCCTGATCGCCTACCTGGTCAAGACCGAGCGCCGCCAGGCGCTCACTCCGGTCTGGGACCGGGGTGGGCGTCGCGGTGGGCCTGAGCATGGCCTTCGGCGCCCTGCTCACCTACGGCTCCTCGCAGCTGACCTTCGAGGCCGCCGAGGCGCTCGGCGGCACGCTGTCGATCATCGCCGTCGGCACTGGTCACCTGGATGGTGTTCTGGATGCGCCGGACGCCCGTCACCTCAAGACGGAGCTGACCACGGCAAGCTGGACGCCGCCGTCGCGATGGGCACCGGCGCGCTGGTGCTCACCGCCTTCCTGGCGGTCGGCGGGAGGGCCTGGAGACGGCCTGTTCATCTGCGGGCCGCCGTCGAGGCGACCAGCGACGGCATCCGTCCGTTGCGTCGGCGCCGCGCTCGGCCTGCTCACCGCCGTGGGGCTCGGCTGGCTGTTCTACCGGGGCGCCCTGAAGATCAACCTGGCCAGGTTCTTCACCTGGACCGGCGGGATGCTGATCGTCGTCGCGCCGGCGTGCTCGCCTACGGCGTGCACGACTCCAGGAGGCGGCTGGCTGCCGGTCTGCACACCTCGCCTCGACATCTCCTCGGTCATCCCAAGGACAGCTGGTACGGGACCCTGCTCAAGGGCGTGTTCAACTTCCAGCCCGACCCGACGGGGCTCCAGGTCGCCGTCTGGCTGCTCTACCTGGCGCCGACGGTCGTGCTGTTCACCCGTCAGCAGAACACGCCGGTCAAGCCGGCCCCGGCGCCCGCCGCCTGATTCACCCCCTCCGCGTCACCCGACCGCCGCGCCACCGTGCGCGGCGGGTCGTCGCGTCCCAGACTGGTCGGCGGAGGTCCTTTCCCATGTCCGACTGGCGTTCCCGCGCGGCCCGAGCGGTCTGCGGCCCTTCTCCCGCACTGACGGCCGGTCGGCCGAGCGGGCACGGAGCATTCGATGGACCCCGCTCCGAACGCGGCCGGGAGGAGCCCCGGGTCTCCCTGGAGCGCTCCGTGGTGGACGCCGCCGTCTACCGGGACGGCCGCCGGATCGCCGGCGCCGACACCCTGCCCGAGGTCTACCGCCAGGTGCACCGGGGAGCCGGGCACCATGGCTGGATCGGCCTCTACCGCCCGGCCGAGGCCCAGGTCCTGGAGGGCCGCCGAACGCTTCGGCCTGCACGACCTGGCGGTCGAGGACGCCATCGTCGCCCACCAGCGCCCAAGTGGAGCGGTACGGCGACACCTCTTCGTGTGTGCTGCGGGCCGCCCGCTACCTGGACGAGACCGAGCAGGTCGACTTCGGCGAGATCCACCTCTTCGTCGGCCCGCAGTTCGTACTGACGGTGCGCCACTCGCAGGCGCCGGACCTCTCGGTGGTGCGCCGCGCCTGGAGGCCGACCGGAGCTGCTGGCGCTCGGCCCCGAGGCGGTGCTCTACGCCGTGCTCGACGCGGTGGTGGACGGCTACGCCCCGGTGATCGCCGGCCTCCAGCACGACATCGACGAGATCGAGACCGAGGTGTTCGGCGGCGACCCGGGCGTCTCCCGCCGGATCTACGAACTCTCCCGCGAGGTGATCGAGTCCAGCGCTCGACCCGGCCGCTGCTGGACATCATGGGCAGCCTGGAGGCCGGCTTCGGCAAGTACGGCACCGACGAGGAGCTCCAGCGCTACCTGCGCGACGTGGGCCGACCACGCCACCACCGCCGCCGAACGGGTCGACAACTTCCGCCAGTTGCTCCAGAACGTCCTGGTCCTGAACGCCACCCTGGTCTCCCAGGCCCAGAACGAGGAGATGAAGCAGCTCGCCGAGGCCGGCCACGCCCAGAACAACGAGATCAAGAAGATCTCCTCCTGGGCCGCCATCCTGTTCGCCCCGACCCTGATCGGCACCGTCTACGGGATGAACTTCTCCCACATGCCCGAACTGGAGTGGGTCTACGGCTACCCCTTCGCCATCGCCCTGATGCCCTGGTCTGCACCGGCCTCTACCTGGTCTTCAAGCGCCGGGACTGGCTCTGAGCCGGTCCGCCGGGCTGAGAGGATGGCGGGGTGGAGAACGCCGCCGACCTGCCGAACCGTTCCGGAGTGCCCGAGCACGGACGGGTGCCCAAGTACTACGCCGTCAAGGCCGAGTTGGAGGCCCTGCTCGACCGGCTGGGGGGAGGGCGGGGCGCTGCCACCGAGCGGGAGCTGGCGGCGCGGTACGAGGTGTCCCGGGAGACGCTGCGGCAGGCGCTGCGGGACCTGCTGATCCAGGGGCGGGTGCGGCGCCGGGGGCGGCAGACGGTGGCGGCCGGGCCGAAGCTGGAGCAGCCGCTGTCGCTCGCCAGCTACACCGAGGGCGTGCGGCGCCAGGGGAGGGTGCCGGGCCGCACCCTGATCGGACTCGAACGACTCGGCGCCGAGCGGCAGTTGGCGCAGCAGCTGGGGCTGGCGGAAGGGGCGCCGGTCTGGCACCTGGAGCGCGTGCTGCTGGCCGACGGGGAGCGGGTCGGCCTGGAGAGCACCTATCTCTCGGTGGCCCGGCTGCCCTCGCTGGAGGAGGAGTTCGACCCGTCTTCCTCGCTCTACGCCTTCCTCACCGAGAAGCTCGGCATCGGCTTCGGCGGCGCCCAGGAGCGGATCGAGACCGTCCTGGCCACCCGCGCGAGGCCCTGCTGATCGGCACCCGCCCGCGCTGCCATGCTCCTGCTGCACCGCCTCACCCAGGACACGAGGGCGTCCGCTGGAGCGCGTCGCTCCCTCTACCGCGGCGACCGCTTCAGCTTCACCACCCAGCTGGGGCCCGTCACTGACGGTCCGAAGGGCAGCGCGTGCGGGCCCGTATGATCACGAGAAGGTAACGGGTCTGGACCGAAGTTCGGGCGGTGTTCATGCGTGGTACGGCGATTGGGGGAGACCGCGCCACCGGCCGGCCGGACATTGGTCGGCGCCCCGCCCCGCTCCCGACGCTTCCCCAGGAGAACGCCGTGACCGCAGGACTCCCCCGCCGCAGCGTGCTGTTCGGCGCCGCCGGCACCGCTGCCGCCGCCCTCACCGCCGGCCGCTCGCCCGGACCGCGCTCGCCGCCACCGCCCTCACCCCCCCAAGGTGCTGGTCATCGGCCTGGACGGCACCATGCTCAACCGGATCAAGGACGCCGACGCCCCGAACCTGGACGCCCTGATGGCGGGCGGCATGACCTCCGCGAGCAGCCTCTACGCCAACCCGATGGCGAGACCTCCTCGGCCCGGCTGGTCGACCATCGCCACCGGCGTCTGGCCGGACAAGCACAACGTGGTCAACAACAACTTCACCGCGCCCAACTTCGCGGCCTACCGGACTGGCTGACCCGCGCCGAGAACGCCCGCCCGGGCCTCTCCACCTACGTGGTGGCCTCCTGGGCCTCGATCCCCAACACCATCTACTCCTCCAAGGTCGACACCGGATCGCCACCCCGAGCGCCGAGTACGACACCGGCACCACTCCCGCGCGGTCGCCCAGCTGAGGGACGCCAACCCGGACGCGGTCTTCGTCCAGCTCGACAACGTGGACCACGCGGCCACGCCAGCGGCTCCGCCAGCCAGGCCTACCTGGACGCCATCAAGGGCGTGGACGCCCAGGTCGGCCAGATCGTCGCCGCCGTCCGGGCCCGCGCCACCTACGCCCAGGAGAACTGGCTGATCATGGTCACCGCCGACCACGGCCACACCCCGACCGGCGGCCACGGCGGCTCCACCTGGGAGGAGCGGCAGACCTTCGTCATCGCCAACGGCGGTGGCCTGGCAGCCGGTTCGGTCCGCTACGACGTGCGGATGGTGGACATCGCCCCCACGCCCTGGCCACCTCGGCATCGCCATCGACCGGCCTGGGGCCTGGACGGCGCCCGATCGCCAGCTCACCCCCGACGCCTTCGACTCGCTGCGCCCCAGCTCACCGGCCGGGTGGACGAGACCGGCATCGCGGCCGGCGTGCTCGGCTTCACCCACACCCCGACGAGCGGCTGGGCGGTGGACAACTCGGCGATGGGCACCGGCGGCGTCACCGAGTGGCGCGGCTGGTCCTTCACCACCGACGAGTTCTGGACCAAGACCCAGCGCGACCAGTACCGCGAGCTCAACGTCCGCTCCCGCAACGTCTTCGCGGTCGCCGACTCCGACGAGTGGGCCGACAAGTCCTTCTCCGGCAACTACGACACCACCCTGGTCAGCCCGGCCTACCCGGTCTCCGGCCTGACCACCGTCAAGGTCGAGTACACCTGCTACTACCAGCAGGAGGGCTCCCAGACCGCCAAGGTGCTGGCCTCCTGGAGCGGCGGCACCCCCGTCCAGATCGCCTCCTACAGCGCCCTGGTGAACGGCCGTCAGACCCTGACCCTGACCGTCCCGCCGGCGCCACCGACCTGCGCCTGCGCTTCCGCTACACCGGAAGCAACAACTGGTACTGGGTCCTGGACAACGTCCGGGTCTACGGCGCCTGATCCGTCAGGCGGTGGGCCTCCCGGCCCAGGCTCCGACGGAACGTCAGGGCCGGGAGGCCACCGCTGAGCGTCGTCTCCCGGTGACGCTGAACCCCGTGCGGGCCAGCACGGCCCGGGAGGCGGCGTTGCCGACCGTGGTGCCGGCCCGCAGGGCGGTCAGGCCGTAGTCCGGGCGGCGAGTTCGCAGAGCGCGCGCACGCCGGCGGTGGCCAGCCGCGGCCGGCCGCCCCCTCCGCGACGCGGTACCCGAGCTCCGCCTCGCCGTCGGCCACGTCCACCAGGTTGAACCGGCCCAGCACCGCGCCGGTGGCCTCGTCCAGCAGCACGTGGAAGTAGCAGACCCCGGCCGCCTGTTCGGCCAGCAGTGCGCGGTTGGCGTTCGCCGAAGGCGGCGAAGTACTCGTCCCGCGCGGTCGGGGACGGAGGCGGCGAAGTACGCCCGGTTCGCCCGCTCGAAGGCGAGGACCGCGGACGCGTGGTCGGGACGGAGCAGCTGGAGCCGGATCTCGGACATACGAGGACGCTACGCCGGCACTCCGCCCGTCGCCTCCCCGTTTCCTGGGTGAACGTCCTAGTCGGTCGGGAGTTCACCCAGGCCTCGGTAGGAGCGTCAGTGGGAGACGGCGGCTGCCGGGTCGAAGTGGTCGTTGGTCTTGCAGCCGAGGTGTCGTAGGTGTTGACCGGGTCTCGGGGTCGGTCCAGAGGAGGCGGAACTTGCAGGCGCCCTTGATGTGCTCCCCGGTGATGCCGCCGGGAAGTCGATCTCCTTGTTCCAGAGGTAGGGCGACTGGTAGCCGTTGACGGCGGCGGTGGCGTTCACGTCGATGCCGCCCGGGGCCTCGATCTCGTAGACCCAGCCGGTCTTGGCGGCGCCGTAGGTGGCGAACCGCTGGGCCACCCACTTCTCGCAACTGGTGCTCAGGTGCGCGGTGTTCTGGCCGCCGCCCTTGACGATGTACTCGTCCAGCGGGGCGAGGTAGTCGCCGCGCGGGGTGAAGCCGTCCTCGAAGATCTGCTCCACGGTCTCCCGGGTGTCGCCGCGCCAGAGGGTGTTGGTGTCCTCGCGCCACTGCCAGTTCTCCGCGACGGAGGCGTGCAGGACGTCCGGGACGAGGGGTGGAGGAGGTGGAGGTGGTGGTGCGCCACCAGTCGGAGAGGTGGACGGGCCCGACGGGGCCGCACGGGCCGGTGTCGGGGCCGGCGGCCTCCGCCGGGGTGGTGACGGCCAGCGAGGCGAGGGCGAGGGAGGTGGCGGCGGCGAGGCGCAGAGCGGCCTTGAGCATGGTGAGAGCCCATCAGGTGATCAACGGGGGGACGGGCCCTTTCTACAGCGCCGGATGATCACCGGGGCTGCCGAAACGGTCCGCCCTCACCCCTGTGGGCTACCCGGCGACGGAAGGCCGATCAGTGTGACAAGTCCGTTGTCCCACAAGGCGATCGGATATTCACGGACGTTCGTTCGGCCACGTGCGAGGATGGCCGGATGTGGTCACGAGTGCCGTTCGGGGATGAGCTGCGCGCCGAACTCGGCTCGCCGAAGCGCGCCCGCCGCCTGGTCAGCAGCCCGCGTTCGCGCGTCTGGAGGGTCGAGCTGGACGGGCGCCCGGCGGTGGTGAAGCAGGCGGTGGAGGGGGCCGACGCCGAGGAGCGGTACACCCGCGAGCTGGCAGGGCTGCGGATCGCCGCCCGTGCCTCCGCCCCGGTGGTGCCCGCCGTCCTGGGCGCCGACCCCGCCGCCCGGGTCCTCGTCCTGGAGCACCTGGACCACCAACGACCGTCCCGCGACTGGATCGTGGCCTACGCCGAGGCGCTCGCCCGGATGCACGCGACCGCCGGCCCGCAGGACGCCGACGCACTGCCCCGCTGGCAGGGCCCCTCCCGGGCCGACGTCGACTCCTTCCTCGCCCTGGCCGCCACCCTCGGCGTCCCCGCCCCGGCCGGCCTGGCCACCACCCTCGGCGAGCTCGTCGACCGGCTGGGCCACGCCCCCGGCCACGCCCTGCTCCACGGCGATCCCTGCCCCGGCAACGACCTGCACGCCCCCGACGGGGTCCGCTTCATCGACTTCGAACAGGCCTCCCTCGGCAGCGGACTGGTCGAACTCGCCTACCTGCGCATCGGGTTCCCCACCTGCTGGTGCGTCACCTCCGCCCCCGACCCGCTGCTCTCCCGCGCGGAGAGCGCCTACCGCACCGCCTGGCACACCGCGACCGGCGTCCCCCTCGCCGACACCGACCTCGCCGACGCCTGCACCGGCTGGCTCCTCCGCGGCGACGCCCTCGTCCCCCGCGCCGAACGCGGCACCACGGACCACCTCGCCCGCCTCCCCGCCCACGACTGGACCTGGGGCACCACCACCGCCCGCCGCCGCCTCACCCACCGCCTCGGCGTGGTCCACCAGTTGGCCTCGACCCGCCCCGACCTGACCGCCCTGGCCACTCTCTGCGCCGACCTCCGCAACGCCGCCCTCACCCGCTGGCCCACCCTCCCCCCGGTCCCGGCCGAGCGTCCGTAGCCCGAAGCACGGGCGGGGCCCGCCGAACCCGAAGGACGGCCCGAGACGGCCGCGTCCACCGCATGGGAGGCTCACCCATGAGCGCTGGTGGCTGACTACGGGTGCCCGCCGAGGAGGTCGGCGGGCCCCGCCCGTGCTTCGGGCTACGGACGCTCGGCCGGGACCGGGGCGAGGGTGGGCCAGCGGGTGAGGCGGCGTTGCGGAGGTCGGCGCAGAGAGTGCCAGGGCGGTCAGGTCGGGGCGGGTCGAGGCCAACTGGTGGACCACGCCGAGGCGGTGGGTGAGGCGGCGGCGGGCGGTGGTGGTGCCCAGGTCCAGTCGTGGGCGGGGAGGCGGGCGAGGTGGTCCGTGGTGCCGCGTTCGGCGCGGGGACGAGGGCGTCGCCGCGGAGGAGCCAGCCGGTGCAGGCGTCGGCGAGGTCGGTGTCGGCGAGGGGGACGCCGGTCGCGGTGTGCCAGGCGGTGCGGTAGGCGCTCTCCGCGCGGGAGAGCAGCGGGTCGGGGGCGGAGGTGACGCACCAGCAGGTGGGGAACCCGATGCGCAGGTAGGCGAGTTCGACCAGTCCGCTGCCGAGGGAGGCCTGTTCGAAGTCGATGAAGCGGACCCCGTCGGGGGCGTGCAGGTCGTTGCCGGGGCAGGGATCGCCGTGGAGCAGGGCGTGGCCGGGGGCGTGGCCCAGCCGGTCGACGAGCTCGCCGAGGGTGGTGGCCAGGCCGGCCGGGGCGGGGACGCCGAGGGTGGCGGCCAGGGCGAGGAAGGAGTCGACGTCGGCCCGGGAGGGGCCCTGCCAGCGGGGCAGTGCGTCGGCGTCCTGCGGGCCGGCGGTCGCGTGCATCCGGGCGAGCGCCTCGGCGTAGGCCACGATCCAGTCGCGGGACGGTCGTTGGTGGTCCAGGTGCTCCAGGACGAGGACCCGGGCGGCGGGGTCGGCGCCCAGGACGGCGGGCACCACCGGGGCGGAGGCACGGGCGGCGATCCGCAGCCCTGCCAGCTCGCGGGTGTACCGCTCCTCGGCGTCGGCCCCCTCCACCGCCTGCTTCACCACCGCCGGGCGCCCGTCCAGCTCGACCCTCCAGACGCGCGAACGCGGGCTGCTGACCAGGCGGCGGGCGCGCTTCGGCGAGCCGAGTTCGGCGCGCAGCTCATCCCCGAACGGCACTCGTGACCACATCCGGCCATCCTCGCACGTGGCCGAACGAACGTCCGTGAATATCCGATCGCCTTGTGGGACAACGGACTTGTCACACTGATCGGCCTTCCGTCGCCGGGTAGCCCACAGGGGTGAGGGCGGACCGTTTCGGCAGCCCCGGTGATCATCCGGCGCTGTAGAAAGGGCCCGTCCCCCGTTGATCACCTGATGGGCTCTCACCATGCTCAAGGCCGCTCTGCGCCTCGCCGCCGCCACCTCCCTCGCCCTCGCCTCGCTGGCCGTCACCACCCCGGCGGAGGCCGCCGGCCCCGACACCGGCCCGTGCGGCCCCGTCGGGCCCGTCCACCTCTCCGACTGGTGGCGCACCACCACCTCCACCTCCTCCACCCTCGTCCCGGACGTCCTGCACGCCTCCGTCGCGGAGAACTGGCAGTGGCGCGAGGACACCAACACCCTCTGGCGCGGCGACACCCGGGAGACCGTGGAGCAGATCTTCGAGGACGGCTTCACCCCGCGCGGCGACTACCTCGCCCCGCTGGACGAGTACATCGTCAAGGGCGGCGGCCAGAACACCGCGCACCTGAGCACCAGTTGCGAGAAGTGGGTGGCCCAGCGGTTCGCCACCTACGGCGCCGCCAAGACCGGCTGGGTCTACGAGATCGAGGCCCCGGGCGGCATCGACGTGAACGCCACCGCCGCCGTCAACGGCTACCAGTCGCCCTACCTCTGGAACAAGGAGATCGACTTCCCCGGCGGCATCACCGGGGAGCACATCAAGGGCGCCTGCAAGTTCCGCCTCCTCTGGACCGACCCCGAGACCCGGGTCAACACCTACGACAACCTCGGCTGCAAGACCAACGACCACTTCGACCCGGCAGCCGCCGTCTCCCACTGACGCTCCTACCGAGGCCTGGGTGAACTCCCGACCGGACTAGGGACGTTCACCCAGGAAACGGGGAGGCGACGGGCGGAGTGCCGGCGTAGCGTCCTCGGTATGTCCGAGATCCGGCTCCAGCTGCTCCGTCCCGACCACGCGTCCGCGGTCCTCGCCTTCGAGCGGGCGAACCGGGCGTACTTCGCCGCCTCCGTCCCCGACCGCGGGGACGAGTACTTCGCCGCCTTCGGCGAACGCCACCGCGCACTGCTGGCCGAACAGGCGGCCGGGGTCTGCTACTTCCACGTGCTGCTGGACGAGGCCACCGGCGCGGTGCTGGGCCGGTTCAACCTGGTGGACGTGGCCGACGGCGAGGCGGAGCTCGGGTACCGCGTCGCGGAGGGGGCGGCCGGCCGCGGGCTGGCCACCGCCGGCGTGCGCGCGCTCTGCGAACTCGCCGCCCGGGACTACGGCCTGACCGCCCTGCGGGCCGGCACCACGGTCGGCAACGCCGCCTCCCGGGCCGTGCTGGCCCGCACGGGGTTCAGCGTCACCGGGGAGACGACGCTCAGCGGTGGCCTCCCGGCCCTGACGTTCCGTCGGAGCCTGGGCCGGGAGGCCACCGCCTGACGGATCAGGCGCCGTAGACCCGGACGTTGTCCAGGACCCAGTACCAGTTGTTGCTTCCGGTGTAGCGGAAGCGCAGGCGCAGGTCGGTGGCGCCGGCGGGGACGGTCAGGGTCAGGGTCTGACGGCCGTTCACCAGGGCGCTGTAGGAGGCGATCTGGACGGGGGTGCCGCCGCTCCAGGAGGCCAGCACCTTGGCGGTCTGGGAGCCCTCCTGCTGGTAGTAGCAGGTGTACTCGACCTTGACGGTGGTCAGGCCGGAGACCGGGTAGGCCGGGCTGACCAGGGTGGTGTCGTAGTTGCCGGAGAAGGACTTGTCGGCCCACTCGTCGGAGTCGGCGACCGCGAAGACGTTGCGGGAGCGGACGTTGAGCTCGCGGTACTGGTCGCGCTGGGTCTTGGTCCAGAACTCGTCGGTGGTGAAGGACCAGCCGCGCCACTCGGTGACGCCGCCGGTGCCCATCGCCGAGTTGTCCACCGCCCAGCCGCTCGGCGGGGTGTGGGTGAAGCCGAGCACGCCGGCCGCGATGCCGGTCTCGTCCACCCGGCCGGTGAGCTGGGGGCGCAGCGAGTCGAAGGCGTCGGGGGTGAGGCTGGCGATCGGGGCGCCGTCCAGGCCCCAGGCCGGGTCGATGGCGATGCCGAGGTGGGCCAGGGCGGTGGGGGCGATGTCCACCATCCGCACGTCGTAGCGGACCGAACCGGCTGCCAGGCCACCGCCGTTGGCGATGACGAAGGTCTGCCGCTCCTCCCAGGTGGAGCCGCCGTGGCCGCCGGTCGGGGTGTGGCCGTGGTCGGCGGTGACCATGATCAGCCAGTTCTCCTGGGCGTAGGTGGCGCGGGCCCGGACGGCGGCGACGATCTGGCCGACCTGGGCGTCCACGCCCTTGATGGCGTCCAGGTAGGCCTGGCTGGCGGAGCCGCTGGCGTGGCCGGCGTGGTCCACGTTGTCGAGCTGGACGAAGACCGCGTCCGGGTTGGCGTCCCTCAGCTGGGCGACCGCGCGGGAGGTGGTGCCGGTGTCGTACTCGGCGCTCGGGGTGGCGATCCGGGTGTCGACCTTGGAGGAGTAGATGGTGTTGGGGATCGAGGCCCAGGAGGCCACCACGTAGGTGGAGAGGCCCGGGCGGGCGTTCTCGGCGCGGGTCAGCCAGTCCGGGTAGGCCGCGAAGTTGGGCGCGGTGAAGTTGTTGTTGACCACGTTGTGCTTGTCCGGCCAGACGCCGGTGGCGATGGTCGACCAGCCGGGGCCGGAGGAGGTCTCGGCCATCGGGTTGGCGTAGAGGCTGCTCGCGGAGGTCATGCCGCCCGCCATCAGGGCGTCCAGGTTCGGGGCGTCGGCGTCCTTGATCCGGTTGAGCATGGTGCCGTCCAGGCCGATGACCAGCACCTTGGGGGTGAGGGCGGTGGCGGCGAGCGCGGTCCGGGCGAGCGGGCCGGCGGTGAGGGCGGCGGCAGCGGTGCCGGCGGCGCCGAACAGCACGCTGCGGCGGGGGAGTCCTGCGGTCACGGCGTTCTCCTGGGGAAGCGTCGGGAGCGGGGCGGGGCGCCGACCAATGTCCGGCCGGCCGGTGGCGCGGTCTCCCCCAATCGCCGTACCACGCATGAACACCGCCCGAACTTCGGTCCAGACCCGTTACCTTCTCGTGATCATACGGGCCCGCACGCGCTGCCCTTCGGACCGTCAGGTGACGGGCCCCAGCTGGGTGGTGAAGCTGAAGCGGTCGCCGCGGTAGAGGGAGCGGACGCGCTCCAGCGGGACGCCCTCGGTGTCCTGGGTGAGGCGGTGCAGCAGGAGCATGGGCAGCGCGGGCGGGGTGCCGATCAGCAGGGCCTCGCGCGGGGTGGCCAGGACGGTCTCGATCCGCTCCTGGGCGCCGCCGAAGCCGATGCCGAGCTTCTCGGTGAGGAAGGCGTAGAGCGAGGAAGACGGGTCGAACTCCTCCTCCAGCGAGGGCAGCCGGGCCACCGAGAGATAGGTGCTCTCCAGGCCGACCCGCTCCCCGTCGGCCAGCAGCACGCGCTCCAGGTGCCAGACCGGCGCCCCTTCCGCCAGCCCCAGCTGCTGCGCCAACTGCCGCTCGGCGCCGAGTCGTTCGAGTCCGATCAGGGTGCGGCCCGGCACCCTCCCCTGGCGCCGCACGCCCTCGGTGTAGCTGGCGAGCGACAGCGGCTGCTCCAGCTTCGGCCCGGCCGCCACCGTCTGCCGCCCCCGGCGCCGCACCCGCCCCTGGATCAGCAGGTCCCGCAGCGCCTGCCGCAGCGTCTCCCGGGACACCTCGTACCGCGCCGCCAGCTCCCGCTCGGTGGGCAGCGCCCCGCCCTCCCCCAGCCGGTCGAGCAGGGCCTCCAACTCGGCCTTGACGGCGTAGTACTTGGGCACCCGTCCGTGCTCGGGCACTCCGGAACGGTTCGGCAGGTCGGCGGCGTTCTCCACCCCGCCATCCTCTCAGCCCGGGCGGACCGGCTCAGAGCCAGTCCCGGCGCTTGAAGACCAGGTAGAGGCCGGTGCAGACCAGGGCCATCAGGGCGATGGCGAAGGGGTAGCCGTAGACCCACTCCAGTTCGGGCATGTGGGAGAAGTTCATCCCGTAGACGGTGCCGATCAGGGTCGGGGCGAACAGGATGGCGGCCCAGGAGGAGATCTTCTTGATCTCGTTGTTCTGGGCGTGGCCGGCCTCGGCGAGCTGCTTCATCTCCTCGTTCTGGGCCTGGGAGACCAGGGTGGCGTTCAGGACCAGGACGTTCTGGAGCAACTGGCGGAAGTTGTCGACCCGTTCGGCGGCGGTGGTGGCGTGGTCGGCCACGTCGCGCAGGTAGCGCTGGAGCTCCTCGTCGGTGCCGTACTTGCCGAAGCCGGCCTCCAGGCTGCCCATGATGTCCAGCAGCGGCCGGGTCGAGCGCTGGAACTCGATCACCTCGCGGGAGAGTTCGTAGATCCGGCGGGAGACGCCCGGGTCGCCGCCGAACACCTCGGTCTCGATCTCGTCGATGTCGTGCTGGAGGCCGGCGATCACCGGGGCGTAGCCGTCCACCACCGCGTCGAGCACGGCGTAGAGCACCGCCTCGGGGCCGAGCGCCAGCAGCTCCGGGTCGGCCTCCAGGCGGCGGCGCACCACCGAGAGGTCCGGCGCCTGCGAGTGGCGCACCGTCAGGACGAACTGCGGGCCGACGAAGAGGTGGATCTCGCCGAAGTCGACCTGCTCGGTCTCGTCCAGGTAGCGGGCGGCCCGCAGCACCACGAAGAGGGTGTCGCCGTACCGCTCCAGCTTGGGGCGCTGGTGGGCGACGATGGCGTCCTCGACCGCCAGGTCGTGCAGGCCGAAGCGTTCGGCGGCCTCCAGGACCTGGGCCTCGGCCGGGCGGTAGAGGCCGATCCAGGCCATGGTGCCCGGCTCCCCGGGCACCTGGCGGTAGACCTCGGGCAGGGTGTCGGCGCCGGCGATCCGGCGGCCGTCCCGGTAGACGGCGGCGTCCACCACGGAGCGCTCCAGGGAGACCCGGGGCTCCTCCCGGCCGCGTTCGGAGCGGGGGTCCATCGAATGCTCCGGTGCCCGCTCGGCCGACCGGCCGTCAGTGCGGGAGAAGGGCCGCAGACCGGCTCGGGCCGCGCGGGAACGCCAGTCGGACATGGGAAGGACCTCCGCCGACCAGTCTGGGACGCGACGACCCGCCGCGCACGGTGGCGCGGCGGGTCGGGGTGACGCGGAGGGGTGAATCAGGCGGCGGGCGCCGGGGCCGGCTTGACCGGCGTGTTCTGCTGACGGGTGAACAGCACGACCGTCGGCGCCAGGTAGAGCAGCCAGACGGCGACCTGGAGCACCGTCGGGTCGGGCTGGAAGTTGAACACGCCCTTGAGCAGGGTCCCGTACCAGCTGTCCTTGGGGATGACCGAGGAGATGTCGAAGGCGAGGGTGTGCAGACCGGGCAGCCAGCCGGCCTCCTGGAGGTCGTGCACGCCGTAGGCGAGCACGCCGGCCGCGACGACGATCAGCATCCCGCCGGTCCAGGTGAAGAACCTGGCCAGGTTGATCTTCAGGGCGCCCCGGTAGAACAGCCAGCCGAGCACCACGGCGGTGAGCAGGCCGAGCGCGGCGCCGACCAACGGACGGATGCCGTCGCTGGTCGCCTCGACGGCGGCCCAGATGAACAGGGCCGTCTCCAGGCCCTCCCGGCCGACCGCCAGGAAGGCGGTGAGCACCAGCGCGCCGGTGCCCATCGCGACGGCGGCGTCCAGCTTGCCGTGCAGCTCCGTCTTGAGGTGACGGGCCGTCCGGCGCATCCAGAACACCATCCAGGTGACCAGGCCGACGGCGATGATCGACAGCGTGCCGCCGAGCGCCTCGGCGGCCTCGAAGGTCAGCTGCGAGGAGCCGTAGGTGAGCAGGGCGCCGAAGGCCATGCTCAGGCCCACCGCGACGCCCACCCCGGTCCAGACCGGAGTGAGCGCCTGGCGGCGCTCGGTCTTGACCAGGTAGGCGATCAGGATGCAGACCACCAGGCTGGCTTCCAGACCCTCGCGCAGGCCGATCAGGTAGTTGCCGAACACGCGCGTGTCCTCCGTTTCAATGCTGGTGACGGGTGGTCAGGGGGTCAGCCGAGGAGCGACTGGCCCCACCACTCGCCGGGCTTGCGGACGCCGGGCGGGCAGGCGAAGTGCGCCGAACCGACGTGCTGGATGTACTCGTTGAGCGCGTCGTTGGCGGCCAGCCGGCGCTGGACGGTGACGAAGCCCTTGCGGGTGTCGCGCTGGTAGGCCAGGAAGAACAGGCCCGCCTCCAGGCGGCCGAGGCCGTCGGTGCCGTCGGTGAAGGAGAAGCCGCGGCGCAGCAGCTGGGCCCCGCCGTTGCTCTCCGGGTGGGCCAGGCGCACGTGCGAGTCCTTGGGCATGGCCGCGAGGTCGGGCGCGTCGTGCTCCTTGGACTTCCCGAACGGGGCGCCCTCGCGCTTGGTCCGCCCGAAGATGTCCTCCTGCTCCTTGAGCGGGGTGCGGTCCCAGGTCTCGATGTGCATCCGGATCCGACGGGCCACCAGATAGGAGCCGCCGGTCATCCACTCCGGGCCGTCGCCGGGCGCGGACCAGACGTGCTCGGCGAGGGTCTTGTCGTCGGTGCCCGCGATGTTGCGGGTGCCGTCCTTGAAGCCCATCAGGTTGCGCGGGGTCTGCGCGTCCGGGGTGGTGGAGGAGGTCTTGCCGAAGCCGAGCTGGGACCAGCGGACGTTGACCACGCCCATGCCGATCCGGGCCAGGTTGC
Source organism: Kitasatospora albolonga (assembly GCF_039535905.1). GTDB lineage: Bacteria > Actinomycetota > Actinomycetes > Streptomycetales > Streptomycetaceae > Kitasatospora > Kitasatospora albolonga. The sequence goes on from NZ_BAAAYB010000124.1 coordinate 34,943, forward strand.
GGATCGCGTGCACCGCGACCTGCGGGTCGTCGGCGCAGGCCTGCACGCAGATGTCGCCGCCGCTGCGGGCCGGGTCCAGCGCGTCGCCGGGGAACTTGGGCAGGTCGATCAGGCCCTCGGGCCGCTTGGCCTTGAGGCCGAAGCGGTCCACCCCGTCCTTCTCGAACAGGGTCGGGCCGAAGCCGATGGTGAGGGTCAGCCGGGACGGCGGCAGGCCGAGCGCCTCGCCGGTGTCGTCCGGCGGAGCCTCCGCCAGACCGGTGGCGCCGGTGCCGACCTCGCGGCCGCCGGTCATCACGGCGGCCGCCTTGGTCCACTCCTTCAGCACCCGCACCAGCGCGTCGCGGCTGGTGGTGGAGACGTCGAAGGCCGCGAAGTGCAGCCGGTCCTGGACCGGGGTGGCGATGCCGGCCTGGTGCTCCCCGTAGAACGGGACCTCGGGGACGGCCTTGAGCGCGGCCTCGGCCTGCTCCGACGAGTCCCGGGTGGCCGCGGCCACGGTGCCGACCGCGGCGGCGCCGAGCGCCACCCCGGCACCGGCCCAGCCGATCACGGCTCGGCGGCTGACGCCGGCGGGGGCGTCCGCCTCGGTGGTCGTCGCGACGGCCGCGGCCGTCTCCTGCTGCTCGGTCATGACTGCCCCTCGGGCTCTCGGACTCTCGGACTTCAGTTGACGACGGTCGCGGCGGCGAGCTTGGAGAGCGGCTCGGCCAGGGCGTTGACGGCGTCCGAGAAGGCCTTGCGCTCGGTGTCGCCGACCTTGTCGTAGGAGGTCCAGGTACCGCCCTGGTTGTACTTGGCGAGCAGGGTGTTCAGCGCGGCGAACTCCTGGTCCAGGGTCTTGGCCAGCTCCGCGTCCTTCTCCGCGACGACCGGCTTGAGCAGCTCGTACGCCTTCAGCGCACCCTCGACGTTGGCGTTGAAGTCCACCAGGTCGGTGTGGCTGAACGCCTCCTCCTCACCGGTGACCTTGCCGGTGGCGACCTCGTCCAGCAGCTCCTTGGCGCCGTTGGCCATCGAGGTGGCGGTGATCTCGGCGGTGCCGACCACCTTCTGCCACTCCGTCAGGTCCGCCACCAGCTGGTCGGCCAGCTTCTTGTCCTCGTCGGTGATCCTGCCGTCGGCCCAGAGCGACTTCTCCAGCTTGTGCCAGCCCGTCCACTCCTGGCCCGGCTCCAGGCCGTCCTCGCGGACGTCCGTCTTCGGGTCGATGTCGCCGAAGCTCTCGGCCACCGGCTCGGTGCGCTCCCAGCCCACCCGGGAGGGGGCGTAGGCGGCCTTGGCGGCCTCCAGGTCGCCGGCCTTCACGGCGTCGGCGAACTTCCGCACCAGCGGCATGGTGGCGTCGGCCTGCTCCTGCACGTACGTGCGGTAGGCGGTGACCGCCGCGGTCAGGCGCGGGTCGCTCTTGGCCTGGGCCGCGTCGCCGGTGACGGTGATCTTCTGGCGGATGCCGTCACCGACCATGCCCGGCTTGCAGGCCACCTCGTACTCGCCGGCCTTGATCTCGGCGGTGATGGTGGCCTTGGTGCCCGGGCCGATGTTCTCCCGCTCGGTGACGATCTTGTCGCCCGCCGCGTAGACGTAGACCTCGGTGGTCTTCGAACCCTTGTTGGTGACCGAGAAGTTGACCGGACCGGCCGGGAAGGTGGTCTTCGACAGCTCGCAGGCGGAGTCGGTGGCGTTCACCTGCACCGCGCCGTCCGAGGAGACGTCCTTCTTCTGCTCGGTGCACGCGGTCAGCGCGACTCCGGCCACGGCGACGGTGAGCAGCGCGGCGAGGTGCGAACGGCGGACGGACATCAAGAGACTCCACGGGCGGGGGAAGGACATGAGGAGGGTGAGGGGCACTTAGGCCACCCTCACCCACAAGTAAAGTAAGGCATGCCTCAGCTCATGCCCACCTCGGGGTGATAACGGAAGGGCAAAACCCTCCGTCCGGACACTCCGTCAGGTCCGGCGAGGTACCCGAACGATCCGCCCGGCGCCTTGTCGGACCACCGACACGCACGCTGAGCTGTGACGTTCACCGCAGCCACACGCGCTTCCGGTACGCACGGCCGCACCGGAAAACCGACCGGGTGCCCCGTTCTGACGCACCACCCATCCGATTCATGGGCAGGTCTCCGGCCCCGGTGCGATCCTTCCGGCGTGCACAACGGGCGGACCCGCACTCCGCCGTGACGTGCCCTCAGGCCGCCCCGGTGTCCGCTGCTGCGCACTGCCCGCGCCACATCGCCTCCGAGCCGGAGAGAGCTGCCTCCATGCTGTCCGAGATAGAAGCCCCGCCCGTCGCCGCCGCGACCCCGAGACCGCCCTTCTGGGTCGGCCTGCGCCCCCTCCTGCTGCGCCTGCACTTCTACGCCGGCATCCTGATCGCACCCTTCCTGCTGGTCGCCGCCTGCACCGGCGCCCTCTACGGTGCCTCGTACCAGATCGAGAAGGTCCTCTACTCCGACCAACTGACGGTCTCCCAGGTCGGCACCGCGCCCCGCCCGCTCTCCGAGCAGGTGGCCGCCGCCACCGCCGCCCACCCCGAGAGCAGCTTCGCGCTGGTCCGCACCTACGACGACCGCGAGGCCACCACCCAGGTGCTGCTCAACTCGCCGAACGTGGCCGAGGGCAACCGGCTCGCCGTCTTCGTCGACCCCTACACCGCCAAGGTGCAGGGGGCGGTCGAGAGTTACGGCTCCACCGGCGCCCTGCCGCTGCGCGCCACGCTCGACAAGCTGCACACCAGCCTGCTGCTGGGCGAGACCGGCCGGCTCTACAGCGAACTGGCCGCCAGCTGGCTCTGGGTCGTGGTGCTCGGCGGCCTGGGGCTCTGGATCGGCCGCCGCCGCAAGCGCTACCTGCGCCCGGACGGGAAGGCGACGGGACGCCGTCGCACCCTCTCCTGGCACGGCGCGGTCGGCCTCTGGGCGGCGATCGGCCTGCTCGGCCTCTCCGCCACCGGCCTGACCTGGTCCACCTACGCGGGCGAGAACGTCGAGAACCTGCGCACCTCGCTCAGCTGGTCCACCCCCTCGCTCTCCACCACCGTCGGCGCCGAGCACGCCGGCCACCAGGCCGCCGACGGCGGCTCCGGGGAGGCGGCGCCCGGTTCGGTGGGCCTCGACCAGGTGCTGGCCACGGCGCGGAAGGCCGGCCTGGACGGCCCGTTGGAGATCACCCCGCCCAAGCCCGGCAAGGCCTACGCGGTCAAGGAGATCGACCGTCAGGTGCCGGACCGGCTGGACCAGATCGCGGTCGACCCCGCCTCCGGGCACATCACCTCCCGGCTGGACTTCGCCGACTACCCGCTGGCCGCCAAGCTCACCCGCTACGGCATCGACCTCCACATGGGCCTCGCCTTCGGCCTGGTGAACCAGATCGTGCTGGTCGCGCTCGGCCTCGCGGTGATCACCCTGATCCTGCTGGGCTACCGGATGTGGTGGCAGCGCCGCCCCACCGGCGGCGTCATGGGCCGCCCCTACACCCGGGGCGCCTGGCGGCAGAACCCGGTCGCCACGGTCGTCCTGCTCCTGCTGGCCGTCCCGATCGGCTGGTTCATCCCGCTGTTCGGGCTCTCCCTGCTGGCCTTCCTGGTCATCGACCTGCTCCTCGGCCTGCGGCACCGGACCACTGCCTGACGGACCGTCCGGGCCGGGGCGGCTGACCCGCGGTCAGCCGCCCCGGCCTGCCGTCCGGGTGACCCGGCCCGGCGTGTCCCGGCCTTCGGGACCGGCGGGCGGGCAGGGTCGGGTACCGACGCCCCCGACCGGACAGGACCCCTCCACCATGCCCCGGCCCGCCAACCGGCTCCTCCGCGCCGCCGCCCTCCCCGCCGCCACCGCGCTGATCCTGCTCGCCGCCGGGCCCGCCGCGGCCACCGACTCGGCCTACGGGGAGTGGAACGTCGCCGGGGCCGGCGGCACCCTCACCGACCCGGCGATCGGCTTCCCCGCCGCGCGGGTCACCACCGACAGCACCAACCCGACGGTGCCCAGCGGGAACTCGGCGTTCCTCAACGGCAGCACCCCGTTCGGCGCGGCGTACGGCAGCTCCCAGGGCCACACCTACCTGAGCCTGCGCACCGCCTCGGGAGGATCGCCGTCCACCACCACCCTCGCCTTCGCCTCGCCCCCGGCGGCGGGCAGTTGGGCCTTCGCCCTGGGCGACGTCGACGCGGACACCGTCACCGTCTCCGGCACCGCCGCCGACGGCAGCGCGCTCACCTCCGCCGACCTCGGCTTCCAGGGGTCCTTCAACTACTGCACCGGCTCCCCCATGCCCTCCGGCTGCGGTGGGCCCCAGACCGACCGGCCGACCTGGGACCCGGCGTCCGCCAAGCTGACCGGCAGCGGGACCGACACCTCGGGCGCCGCGGGCTGGTTCCGGCCCGTCAAGGCGGTCCGCTCCCTGACCCTCACCTTCGCGGTGCAGACCGGCGTCCCGGTGTACCAGGTCTGGGTCGCCTCCGACACCACGGCCGTCTCCGGCCGGGTCACGGCCGAGGGCTGCACCGCGCCCGACGGCGCCACCGTCGAACTGCTGGACCCCGCCGGGGCGCCGGTGACCGGTCCGGACGGACGGCCCGTCACCACCACCACGGACGCCGACGGTGCCTACGGCTTCGACGGCCTGGCGCCCGGGAGCTACCAGGTCCGGGTGGTTCCGCCCGAGGGCTACCGCGCCCTGCGGGCCGACCGGAGCGTGACCGCCGGCCCGGCCGTGACCGGCGCCGACCTCTCGCTCGCCTGTCGCCCCGTCAAGCTCCCGGCCCCGCCGCCGGTGCGCACCGGCGACGACCAGCCCGTGGTGATCCGGCTCCCGAAGGCCCTCTGCGGCGGCGAGCACCTGACCGTCGTCCGCCCGCCGAAGCACGGCACCGTCCAGGTCCTGGACAACTGCCGGGTCCGCTACACCCCCGAACCGGACTACACCGGCCCGGACGGCTTCGCCTACACCGGCCACACCGCGACCGGCGCCCTGGTCACCGGCGAGGAGCACCTCACCGTCTACGCACGCCCGCAGTTGGCCGACTCCGGCCGCCCGACCGGACCGCTGCTCGCCGCCTCGGCGGCCTGCCTGGCCCTCGGTGCGGCGGCCCTGTCCGCCTCGCGACGCCTGCGCCGGCGGCCCGCCTGACGGCCCGTAGGCTGCCCGCCATGACGGACTTCCTGGTGGTCACCACCACCCACGAGAGCGAGCAGCAGGCCCGGGACCTGGCCGGGGCCGCGGTACGGGAGCGGCTGGCCGCCTGCGCCCAGGTCTACCCCGTCCGGTCGGTCTACTGGTGGGACGGCGAGGTCCAGGACGCCGAGGAGTGGCGGATCGACCTCAAGACCCGCGCCGGACTGGCCGCCGACCTACGCGAGTTCATCACCGCCCGGCACCCCTACGACACCCCCGAACTGATCGCCGTCCCGATCACCGACGGCAGCCCCGCCTACCTGGACTGGCTCGCCGCCGAGACCCGCTGAGTGCACCGCTCGCGCGGACTCAGTTCCGCTCGTCCGGATCGACGTTGGCGAGGACCTCGCAGTCGCAGTGACCACCCAGCGCCCTCAGGCCCGCCTCCAGAGCGGACCACTCCCGTGCCCCGGCCTCGGCCCAGGCACGGGAGTGCCGGAGGGTGTGGTCACAACCGGACTCCTCCAGACGCTCGTCGAGGTCGTCCAACAGCTCGTCGAGACCGTCGCGGTCGAGGCCGAGGACGTCCCAGTCCTCGCTGCGCCGCTCCGCCTTGTAGGCGTCGCGCAGCGCCCGCCTGCGCTCCTGCTCCGAGGTCATCCGGTCCTCCCGTGCCGATCCCCCGATGGTAGGGCCCGGGCCCGGACATGCCTCGGGGCCCGCCGACGGTCGCGCGTGCGGCGGGCCCCGAGGAGTGGAGCGGGGTGGAGCGGGTCAGGCGGCCGGGACGGCGGCCGCCTGCGGGGCGGCCGGGGCCTGACGGGGTGCCAGGAGGCGCTCCGCCAGCTGGCCGAAGACCAGCCCGAAGGCGGCCCAGAGGACGACCTGGATGCCCAGCGTGGCCACCCGGAACTTCCAGAGCACGGCGGCCGGGAAGGTGTCCTTGATCGCGTCACCGTTGCCCGGCAGCAGGACGAACGCCACGGTGACGGCCACCGCGAAGGCGAGGCCGGCCACCACCGAGGCGTTCCAGTTGCCCAGCCTCGGTGCCAGACGGCGGCCCAGGATCAGGGCCGCCACCCCGAGCAGCACGCTCAGCAGGATCATCAGGAAGAAGAGCGTGGTGCGCTTCCCGATGGTGTCCGGATTGCCGACCGCGGGCGGCGTCGCCGGGTACTTGAGGAACGGCACCAGGTAGACGGTGGTGAAGGCCGCCGCCGACACCAGGGCGGCGGACGCCCTGGGCGAGAAGCGGCCGATCCGGCCGAGCGCGAAGCTGTAGACCAGCGCGGCGATGCCGCCGAGCGCGACCCCGTAGACCAGGACACCGGTGGCCAGTCCGGCGGTCGACTGCAGCGACCGGCTGACCAGCTCCTCTTCCTCCTCGGCGGCCGGAGCCGCCGGGGCGGCGGCATCGCCGCCGTGGACGTGCTGCGGTGCCGAGGCGGCGCTCTCCTGCGCGATCGACTGGTCGACCGGCCCCTCCCCCACGAAGAAGGCGAAGGCGAAGGCGATCACACCGGCGACCAGGCCCGCGAGCATGCCGCGGACCAGGAGGTTTCTGACAGTTGAGGCAGGCATGTTGTGCGGCGCTCCGTCAGTGGCAGGGGAAACCGAGCAGGTGGCGGGCGTCGTGCACCCACTCGTGCACACCCGCACCGGAGAAGACGGAGGTGGCGCCCTGTTCGGCGCCCACGAAGTAGAGGGCGACGAGCATCAGGGTGCCGACGAACAGCGCCCAGGGCAGGATCGCCCGGACGGGAAGGCTCCCGGCCGCTTCGGCGGCGGGGGAGACGATGGCCTGTGCCATGGCAGGACCTCCTTGGGGAACGCGCGTCCCAGTCGTTGGAGCTCGAACGACGGCCATCGGGTCTGACTCACCGCCAACTCCCGCACCGAGGTGGGGCGCTGTCGGCATACAGTGGCGCGACCGTGCCGGTTTCCAACCGGCTTCCGTCCTGCCGTCGTCATGTCGCTGCGAACCGTACCGCCATTCGGGTGCAGCGGCCAAGGGAGCGCGGGACGGCGCGGGCCTCGGCGAAACACGCCGTTCCGCTCGCGATCCCGCCCCGGGGAACGGCAGTTGGACAGAACGGGAGTGACAGGTGACCACGCGGGTGACGTTCATCTCACCGGCCATCGGCGCGGAGCTGCGGGCCGCCGCCTTCGAGGACGGCGCAGGTCTCGACCCCTCCGGACGGGCCCGGGCGGCCGAAGCGGGGGCCGGACTGCGAAGCGGCCGTCACTCCGTCACCTTCCACACCACCGTGCACTCCCCCACGGCCCGCTGCCGGGAGACCGCCGAGGCACTGGGGTCTCCCCGCCGTCCCCGAACCCGCCCTGGCCGCCTGGTCGATGGGCCGCTGGCGCGGCCGCACCCTCGAGGAGCTGACCACCACCGAACCGGCCGCCCTCGCCCAGTGGCTGGCCGACCCGGAGGCCGCCCCGCACGGCGGTGAACCGCTCACCGCCCTGTGTGCCCGGGTGGCCGACTGGCTGGACGCGCTCGCCGGGACCCACCCCGACGGCCGCGTGCTGGCCGTCGCCGAACCGGAACTAGTCCGCGCCGCCGCCCTGCACACCCTCGGCGCCCCGCCGGCCTCCTTCTGGCGGATCGACGTCGCCCCGCTCACCGCCACGGAGCTGAGCGGCCGCACCGGACGCTGGAACCTCCGCTGCGGCCGCCCGCTCGAACTCCTCTGACCCGAGCGCTACTTGCCCTCCGCCAGGGTGGCGGCGACCAAGGCGTTGGCGTGACCGTGGCCGAGGCCGTGCTCGGCCTTCAGCCAGGCGACCAGCTCCATGTGCTTGGTCAGCGGGGAGCTGCGGATCAGCTCCTGCCACTCGGCGATCGGGCGGCCGTACTTCTTCTCGATGGAGGGGAAGTAGCTGGCGGGGCCCTTCACGGCGTTCTCGGCCATCTCGGTCGTCCTGTCTCTCGTGCGGTACGCGATCCGCGTTCTCCTGAGGGTGGACCGTGCGGCGGTCCCCGGCTCATCGGCACGAGCCTATGACCCGCGTCACATCCTGGGGGGCGCCGGTGCCTCGTTCGGCACCGGCGCCCCCGACGGCGCGGATCAGCCCTTGGCGAGCAGCCCGTTCATGGTCGCGATCTCGGCGCTCTGACCGGTGATCACCGCCCCGGCCAGCTCCTTGGCCGGGCCGAACGCGCCCTCGGCCTTCTCCTCCTCGGCCATCGTGACCGCACCGGTGTGGTGAGCCACCATCAGCTTGAGGAAGGCCTTGTCGAAGGCCGCCCCGGTGGCCTCCCCGAGCGAGGCCATCTCGGCCTCGCTCATCATGCCGCTCGCCCCGCCGCCGTGGCCGGAGTGGCCCCCGCCCGCCTGGGGCACCTGCTCGCCCCAGGTGGTCAGCCAGCCGGACATGGTGGCGATCTCCGGATCCTGCGCCTTGCGGATCTGCTCGGCGAGCTGCTTCACCTCCGGCGCGGCGGCCCGCGAGCCGGCCAGCTCGGCCATCTCCAACGCCTGCCGGTGGTGCGGGATCATCCCCTGCACGAAGGCCAGGTCGGTCGCGTTGTACGGCTTGGCGCCGGCGACCGCCGAGGCGGACGCCGAGGCGGTGGCCGGGGCACCGGAGTGGCCGCCGGCGTGCTCGGAGCCGCCGCTGCCGCAGGCGGTCAGCAGCAGACCACCCGCGAGGAGCGCGGCGGTGGCGAGCGAGGTACGACGGATCAGCTTGCTGTTCATGGGTGTTGGTTCTCCTGCGACTGGATCGTTCGGGGGGCTGGGTCGACCGGCCTCCCCTATCTGCGCAGGACCTGCAACTCCGTCAGGTCGGGCGGAGCCCGGCCGCCCTCCGGCCGACCACCCGTCAACCCGCCCACCGGGCAGGCCGTCCGGACCGCCACCCCCAACGGCGCCGGCCCGGGCGGCGGCGGGGCGAACGGCGCGGCCACCGCCCCCGCCAGGCACATCGGCCCGGCGTGCAGGTCGTGCCCGCCACCGCTCCCGGGGGCCTCGTGGTGGTGCTCCCCCGCCGCCGTCGCGACCACGGGAGCGGGTGGGCCCGGAACCGCGCCGAGCCCGTGCATGCCGAGCACCCCGAGCAGCGCGACCAGGACGAGCAGCACCCTCGCGGGGGCTCGGCGTCGGCGGTGCTCGGGGTGCACGGTGATGTCCTCAGCGGATCGTGGTTCGTTGCCGGATCAGTGGTGCTGGTGGTGCTGGTGACCCTCGTGGCCTTCGTGGCCGTGGTGACCCTCGTGGTCGTGGTGGCCTTCGTGTCCGGCGTGACCCTCGTGGCCCCCGCCGTGGTAGGCGTGCACCACCGCGTGGCCCTTGCCCCGGGCGATCAGCCAGCGGTTCACCGGGACGGTCAGCAGGAAGGCGACCACCAGCGAGAAGGCCAGCGAGACCCAGAACAGCACGCTGTCCAGACCCGCGTCCATCGCCCCCGGCACGCCGACCATGACCGAGTTGTCCACGATCTCCATCACGATGATCGAGACGGTGTCGGCCGCCAGCGCGACCTGCAGGGCGCTGCCCAGGTCGAGCCCCGCCTTCAGGACGCCCCTCATGGTGAGCGCGTAGCCGAAGACGAAGGCCAGGGCGATCGAGATGACCACGGTCGCACCGTTGTGGAGCCCGAGGGCGGTTCCGATGATCATGCCGAGCACCTCGCCGATGGCGCAGCCGGTGAGGCAGTGCAGGGTCGCCTGCGCCGCGCCGCGCCAGCTTCCGCCGCTCGACCCGTGCCCGTGGTGCATGTGGTGCTGGTGCTGGTTCATGAGCTCTCCCCGTGCTCTCGTTCGCCCTCTCGGACGCCTCAGAAGATATACCCCCTGGGGGTATCTGGCAATCAGTGCTTGTGCCCGTCGGCGAAGTGCCCGGTGCCGCTCGGCTTCGGGCTCGCCGGCGGGGGTGACACCGGTGGTACGGAGGTGGGCGCCACCGCGGACGGCGCCGGGGCCGGTGCCGAGGCCGGTGCGGACGCGGGCGCCGCCGGGGCCTCCTCGTGCTCCTCGCCACCGCTCCCGTGGCTGTGGCCGCCCGACGGGACGTCGAGTCCGGCCGCGACCTGGCGCAGCCCGGCGTACGCCACCAGGGCGACCACCAGCACCGCGAGGCCAGGCAGGCCGAGGATCCGGCGGGCGGGGCGCTCGGCCTCCTTGGCGGTGTAGGCGAGGAAGGAGAGCAGCAGACCCAGCGGGATCAGCACGGCGGCGCGCGCCGGGAAGTCCTCGAAGTGCTGGAGGCCGCCGCTCAGCATCCCGATCCCGAAGGAGAGCGCGAGCGAACTGCCCAGCACCAGCACCAGCCGCCCGGGCGAGGTCCGGCCCGGGCCCTGCACCTCGGCGAGGACGGCCGCGCAGAGGAACACGGCGGCCCCGGCCAGGCCGATCACGGTGTAGCGGGCCGGGTCGAGCGGGTGGTGCACCACGGCCCCGCTGATCAGCCCGGCGCCGACGAAGTAGCCGACGTACCCGAGGTAGCGGCCGAGCAGCCCGGGCTGCCTGGGTCTGGCCCGGCGGCGGCCTCCCGACCTCGCCGGGGCGTGCGAGCCGGACGGACCGGACGGTGGGGGCGGGCCGGGACGCGAACGGCCACGCGTACCGACGGAGGAGCGGACTGGTGGGGCGGAGGAGGACATGGGCCGGCCTTCGGGCGCGTGGCGGAGCCGCTGCCCACGGCGAGGAACGGCATGCGGGCACGGCGGAGCAGGGGCGTGACCCGCACGGCGTCCGTCGGTGGAACGCGCGCGGGTGGGCCCCGCTAAATCCGCAGCCTGCCCGGTGACGGCCCGTCAGCCGGAGGTGGCCGGGCCTCGGCCCGTCCGGCCGTCCCGGCGGCGCAGCGGTGCCCGGCCGGCTCCGGCAGGGCGAGGGCGACGGCCGCGCCCGGCACCGGCAGGTCGATCCCCTGGTCGGGCTGTCCGGACAGGCAGGCGTGCATGCCGTGCCCGTCCTCCGAGGAGTCACCGCCCTGGTCGCCGTCGGGGGCATGGCCGTGATCACGGCCGTGACCGTGATCGTCGGACGCGGACGCGGCCTGCGGCTCGCCGTGCGCGTCGGCCCGGGCGACCGCTCCGGCCAGGTGGTGGCCCGAGGGGCCCTCGGCGCCCAGCCCGTGCGAGAGCGCGACGGTGAGGACCAGGAGCAGCGCCGCCCACCAACCCACCGCGCTGCCGCGGCGGCGGCCGCGGCTCGGTGACTGGCTGGGGGCTGGCATGGGCGCGATCCTAGCCGAGCCGGGCCCCGGGGCTCAGGGGGTGGCGAATCCCGTCAGCGAGCGGTAGTCGGTGCCGCTGCGCACCAGGGCCTCCACCTGCTCCGGCTCCATCGGGCGGTCGAAGAGGTAGCCCTGGCCGAGCGGGCAGCCCATCTTGGCCAGCAGTTCGCGCTGCCGGGCGGTCTCGATGCCCTCGGCGATCACCCGCACGCCCAGGGTCTCGGCGATCCGGGTGATGCCCTCCACCAGGGCGTACTGCTGCGGCGAGTCGTCCAGGCCGTCGATGAAGGACTTGTCGATCTTCAGGATGGTGATCGGGAACTCCCGCAGGTAGCTCAGCGAGGAGTACCCGGTGCCGAAGTCGTCGATGGCCAGGCGGACGCCGAGCTCGCTGAGCGTCATCAGGTCCGCGCGGACCCGGTCGTCACGGCGCATCAGCACGCTCTCCGTCAACTCGAGCACCAGCGAGTCAGGTTCCATGCCGACCCGGTCGAGGGTCTCCCGGACCACGTCCACGAAGCCCGGATCGCGGAACTGGCGGGCCGAGACGTTGACGCTGACGTACCGATCGCACGGAGCGGCACCGGGGCCCGCCCCGGCCACCGGCCCGGCCAGCCGCCAGCGGGCCGCCTCGGCGGTGGCCCGGCCGAGCACCCAGGCCCCCAGCGGGACGATCTGCCCGCTCTCCTCCGCCAGGTTGATGAACTGTTCCGGCGGCACCTGCCCGCGCTTCGCGTGCGGCCAGCGCACCAGGGCCTCGAAGCCCACCAGGCTCCCGGTGTCGAGCGCCACGATCGGCTGGTAGAGCAGGTTGAACGAGGAGTCGGCGACGGCGCTGTGCAGGCTCTCCTGGAGCTCGTGGCGCTCGATCATGCCCTCCTGGAGGACCGGCTGGAACCGCCGCCACTGCCGCTTGCCGGCCGCCTTGGCCGCGTACATCGCCAGGTCGGCGTGGGTGAGCAGCTCGGTCGAGTCGCCGCTGTCCTCGGTGGTGGCCACGCCCAGGCTGATCGAGACGTTCAGCGGGCCGCCGCTGAGCCGGAACGGCTCGTCGAAGGCCCGGATCACGTGCTCGGCGAAGCCCTCGGCGTCCTCCGGGCCGCGGGCGTCCTCCAGCAGGACGGCGAACTCGTCGCCGCCGAGCCGGGCGGCGGTGTCGGAGGCCCGGGCCATGCTCGCCAGCCGGAGCGAGACGGCGACCAGCAGCTCGTCGCCGACGCTGTGGCCCATGGTGTCGTTGACCACCTTGAAGTCGTCGATGTCGATCAGCAGCACGCCGGCGGCCTGCCCGCCGCGCTCGCCGCGCCGGAACGCCTGGGTGACCCGGTCGTGGAAGAGCACCCGGTTGGCCAGGCCGGTGAGCGAGTCGTGGAAGGCCCGGTGGCTCAGCTCCCGCTCCAGCTGGCGCTGCTCGGTGACGTCGCGCAGGGTCAGCACCAGGCCGGCCACGGTCGGGTCGGCCCGAAGGTCGCTGTGCCGGACCTCGACCTCGATCAGCACGCCGTCGGGGCGCAGCATCCGCCAGTGCTCCTGACGCTCCCGGGTGCCCGGACCGCGCATCTGCTCCAGCGCGCCGACCACCGCGAGCGCCTCCTCGGGGGGCACCAGGGAGACGATCGGGGTGCCCACCAGGCCGGGGTGGCCAAGCACCCGGTCGGCCGAGGTGGAGGCGTACCGGACCCGGTCGTCCTCGTCGAGGATCAGGATCACGTCGGAGGCGTTCTGCACCAGGCTGCGGAAGTAGGCCTCGCTGTTGCGGCGGTTGACCTCCTGACTCAGGGTGATCCGCTCCAGGGCCAGCGCGGCCTGCGAGGTGAGGGCGCCGAGGGTGTCGGTGAGGGCGGTCAGCTCCTGTTCCGCACCGCCGACGATCAGCACGCCGATCAGCGGGTCACCGGTGGGGCGGTCCTGGAGGGCCAGCGGGCAGACCAGGGCGTGCGGGGCGCCGGCCAGCTCGCCGGAGAGCTGGGCGCCGAGGTCCGCGGCCCGGCACTGGTGAGTGCGTTTGGTGGCGGCCAACAGGTGGACGGCGCGCGGCACTTGGAGCAGGGGCACGTCTCCGTCCCGGCGGTGGGCGAGCTGGAACCGGACCCGGCCGTGGTCGCTCAACCCGAGCAGCACCCGGCGGCGCGGGTCGGCCGGGGGCAGCGCGGCCACCGCGGCCCGCAGCGCGGCCGCGACCTCCTCCACCCGGGTGGAGGAGGCCAGCGAGCTGACCGCCACCCGCAGCACCCGCTCACGGGCCACCGCCTCGCGGTGGGTGGAGACCACCAGGGCCAGCCGGGCCAGCACCAGCAGGTAGAGCAGGCCGGAGAAGGCGGCCACCACGCCGACGTTGCTGATGTCCCCGGCGAAGGCGTCCACCATCAGGATCGCCGGGGCGACCAGGGCGGCGGCGGTGAGCAGCACGATCCGGCCGCGGGCCACGTCCGGGGTGCGGGCGCGGAGCGCGGGCCTGGTCATGGTGACCATCGACGGGTGCAGCGCGGCCACGCCCCAGGCGGTGTAGAACGCCGCCCAGCCGAGGTCCACCGGCGTGCCGATCCGCCACATGCCGTGCAGCTGGATCAGCCCGAAGGCGATGTCGGAGGTCAGCATCCCGACGGTGCCGACGGTGAGCAGCCGCAGCGACCAGCTGCGCGGTCCGTGCGGCACCAGCAGCCGCAGCAGCAGGGCCAGCACCAGGATGTCGCCGAGCGGGTAGGCGATCGAGAACGCCTTCTGGGTCCAGGTGAGTTCGGAGTTCTGTGCGGAGGGCAGCACCAGGTAGATCCAGAGCAGCAGCCCCAGGCCGGCGGTGATGGTGAGCGCGTCGAGCAGGCTGCCGCGGTCCCGGCCGGCGCTCCGGCGGCGGACGAAGACCAGCAGACCCGCCGCGTAGAGCGGGTAGGTGAGCAGGTAGAAGCCGTCCGAGATCGAGGGGAACGGGTTGACCCTGCCGAGCAGTTCGGTCTGCACCACCTCGGCGACCTCACCGGCGGTGAAGGAGAGGTTGGCCGCCGCGAGCAGGAACCACGGGAGCGGGTGGGTCGGGCGGTTGCGGAGCGTACCGATCACGATGGCCGTCACGCCGCTCAGGCCGATGCCGGTCCACCAGATGATCCGCTGATCCGGGTGCGCGTAGTACATCGACGTCAGGAACGCCATCCAGACGAGGAGGACGAGCGCCGGGTACGGCCAACGCCATCGTGTCATCGCGGCCTCTGGGCACGGAGAGCGAATGGAATTCCCGACCAGGATACCTGTCGGTTATTCAGCGCGTATATTCGGAAACAGATCACCAGGGGGCTCCGGAGCACACCGGGAGGGCCGAGGTGGCAGACCGTGAATCGCGGGTGACGGTGGTCAACGACCAAGGGCAGTACGCCCTCTGGCCCGCACCGTCGGAAATCCCGCAGGGCTGGCGACAGGTGGGCCCGGCAGGGTCGGCCGAGGAGTGCGCGGCGCGGGTGGACGCGAGCTGGACGGATATCCGGCCGAATTCCCCGGCCGGGCCCGACGTGCGTACGGTACCGGAACTCGTCGCGGACCGCGCGCGGGAAATGCCGGACCACCCGGCGGTGATTTCGGAACACGGGTCGCTCGATTACGGGGAGTTGGACCGCAGGGCGGACCTGCTGGCCGCCCGGCTGCGCGCCCACGGCCTCGCCCACGGCCACGGGCACGGGCACGGACCCGGGCACGGACCCGGAGCGCAGCCGCTGGTGACGGTCTGTCATGACCGGAGCCCGAACCTGGTGGTCGCGCTGCTGGCCGTGCTGCGCGCCGGGGCGGCCTTCCTGCCGCTGGATCCGGGGCTGCCCCGGCAGCGCCTGACCAGGCTGATCGAGGACTCGGGCTCGGGCCTGGTGCTCACCGACTCGGCGCACACCTGGCTGGTGCCGCACTCCCTCGCGGTGGACGGCCCCGAGGAGGAGACCCCGACGGTCCCGCCGGAGCTGGAGCCGCCGGGGGCGGACACCCCGGCCTACCTGATCTACACCTCCGGCTCCAGCGGCGCCCCGAAGGGGGTGATGGTCAGTCACCGCTCGCTGGCCACCGTGCTCGCCGGACTGGTCGAGGCGTACGGGCTGGGGCCCGGGGACCGGGTGTTCCAGCTGGCGGCGCTCGGCTTCGACACCTCGCTGGAGCAGCTGTTCGCACCACTCACCGCCGGGGCCACGGTGGTGCTGGCGGACCGCCGCGGGTGCGCTCCGAGCGAACTCTGGGGACGGCTGGCCGCGCACCGGATCACGGTGGCCGACCTGACGCCCGCGTACTGGCACCAGTACCAGAACGCCATCGAGCGGGACGACCGGAGCCCGTTCGGACTGCGGCTGATGATCGTCGGCGGCGAGGCGGTCGCGGCCGAGGACTGCCGCCGCTGGTTCCGCCTGCGGCCCGGGGTGCGACTGGTGAACGCCTACGGGCTGACCGAGACGACGATCACCTCCACGCTCTGCGAGCTCTCCCCGGCCCTGCTGACCGGGCCGGAGGACGCCCCGGTGCCGATCGGGCACCCGGTGGCCGGCGCCACCGTGCACCTGCTGGACGAGCGTCTGCGGCCCGTCCCGGACGGGGAGACCGGGGAGCTGTACGTGGGCGGGGCCGGGGTGGCGATCGGGCTGTGGCACCAGCCGGGGCGGACCGCCGGGCTCTTCCTGCCCGACCCGTTCTCCGACGCCCCCGGGGCGCGGATGTACCGCACCGGGGACCTCGCGCGGCGCAGGCCCGACGGCGAGCTGGAGTACCTCGGCCGGCGGGACCGGCAGGTGAAGATCCGCGGCTACCGGGTGGACCCGGCCGAACTGGAGGCCGCACTGGCCGCCCACCCGGCGGTGGACCAGGCGGTGGCGGTGCCCGAGGACGGCGCGCTGGCCGCCTTCTACACCACCCGCGCACCGGTGACCGAGCAGGAGCTGCGCTCCCACCTGTCCGAGCGGCTCCCCCGCTACATGGTCCCGCCGCGGCTGGCCGAGCTGGCCGAGCTGCCGCTGGACCACAACGGGAAGCTGGACCGCCGCGGCCTGCTGCTCTCCACCCCGCCGCTGGCCGGCCGCGAGCCGGACCAGGCCTCCCCGCTGGGCACCGGCGTGGCCGAACTCTGGGCCCGCATCCTCCAGTTGGAGCAGGTCGGCCCCGAGGACGACTTCTTCGTGATCGGCGGCGACTCGCTGCTGGCCACCGAGATGCTGGCCCGGGCGCGGATCATGTTCGGCATCGGCGTCAGCCAACTCCGATCGCTCACAAGGGCGTTGCTCCAGGAGCCGACGCTGGCCGCGTTCACCCGGCACACCCAGGCCGCCCGGGCCGGGACCCTCGCCTCGGGCGACCGGCCGACCGACTTCGCCGCCGAGTCGGTGCTCGACGTCCCGGTCCGCCTGGACGGCGGACCGCCGCCGGACTGGCGCCACCCGCGCGAGGTCCTGCTCACCGGCGCCACCGGCTTCTGCGGCATCCACCTGCTGGACGAGCTGCTGACCGGCACCGACGCCCGGGTGCACTGCCTGCTGCGGGGAGACGACCCGCGGGCCGCGCTGGCCCGGCTGCGCGCGGCCGGGCTGCGGCACCTGCTGCGCGATCCGCTGGTCGGCCCGCGGGCCGACCGGGTGGTGCCGGTGCTCGGGGACCTCGGGCAGCCAATGCTCGGGCTCACGGACCGGGAGTTCGGCGAGCTCGGCGACACCCTGGACCTGGTCGTCAACTGCGGGGCCCGGGTCAACTTCGTCTATCCGTACGGCGAGTTGAGCGCCGCGAACGTGGCCGGGGTGCGCGAAATGATCCGGCTGGCCGGGTGGTCGCGCGGGATCCCGCTGCACCACGTCTCCAGCATGTCGGTGCTGGCCGGCCAGGGCGCGGCCGGGGTCCGCCAGGTCACCGAGGACACCCCGCTGGGCTTCCCCGAGCACCTCTCGGTGGGTTACGCGGAGACCAAGTGGGTGGCCGAGGAGCTGCTCCGGCAGGCCACCGAGGCCGGACTCCCGGTCGCGGTGCACCGGTTGAACGACGTCACCGGGGCCCAGGACACCGGGGTGATGAACCCCGGCACCGAGATGTGCGCGCTGATCCGGCTGTTCGCCGACGCCGGGTGCGCCCCCGACGTCGACCTGCCGCTGGACTTCCTGCCCGCGGACTGCTTCGCCCGCGCCCTGGTCCACCTGGCCACCCACCAGGAGGCGACCGGGCAGGCGTACCACCTGACCACCGACCCCGGGCACCCGCTGATCGGCGAACTGGCCGCCCGGCTGCGGACCTTCGGGTACCCCGTGGAGGAACTCCCCTACCGGGACTGGGTCAGCCGCTACGCCGAGTACGCCGCCGGGCACCCGACCCACCCGGCCACGCCGTTCCTGCCGCTGTTCGTGGACCCCTGCGCCGGGCGGCCCGAACTGACCGTCAGCGAGATGTACTTCCGGCGCACCTTCCCCCGCTTCGGGCGGGAGCGGCTGGTGGCCGGGCTGGCCGGCAGCGGGATCACCTTCCCGCCGGTGGACGCGGCCCTGCTGGACCGCTACCTCAAGCACCTGATCGGCACCGGCTTCCTGCCACCGGCCACGGCCGGGGCGGTGGAGTGACCTGGCGGTGGGGTGACGTGGCCGCCTGGTGGGAGGAGTTGGACCTGGCGGGCGCACCGGCGGACGGGCCGGTGGCCTTCGGCGGGGAGCTGGATCAGGAGACGCTGCTCGGGGCGTACCGGGCCGGGCTGTTCCCCTTCCCGGCGGGCGATCCGGCGGTGGCGGCCTTCAACGAGGTGCGGTGGGAGGAGGGCCCGGCGGTGGTGGTGGGCGGGGCGGACCCGTACGCGCTGGCCTGGTGGTCGCCGGACCCCCGGCCGGTGCTGGCGGCCGGGGGCCCGCGGGTGAGGCTGCCGGCCGGTCGGGAGCTGACGGTGGGACGGGCCTTCGGGAGGGTGGTGGAGGAGTGCCGCCGGGAGCGTGAACCGCGCTGGCTGACGGACGAGTTGGTGGATGCACTGGTGGAGCTGCACCGGAGCGGGTGGGCGGAGAGCGCGGAGGTGTGGGAGGACGGGGAGCTGGTGGGCGGGGTGTACGGGGTGCGGGTGGGGGTGGTGCTGAGCCTGGACTCGATGTTCCACCGCGCTCCGGGGGCGGGGCGGGCCGCGGTGGCGGGGCTCGGGGCCCGGTTCGCGGAGGTGGGAGGGCGGGTGCTGGACGTGCAGTGGGACGGCCCGCACGTACGGCGGCTGGGGGCGGAGGCGATGGCCCGGAGCGCGTACCTCGCGCTGCTGCGGGAGCCGGACGTGGGGCCGCTACGGGCCGTCGGAGAGGGCTAGCCCGGCGTCGGGGAGGGCTTGTTCGAGGTCGGGGAGGGCTTGTTCGGGGTCGGGGAGGGCTTGTTCGGGGTCGGGGAGGGCCAGTTCGCGGTCGGTGGTGACGAGGGACCGGTCGTGGGTGACCAGGAGGACCGCCAGGCCGGTGCGGTGCCGGAGTTCGGCGAGGTGGTCGAGGACGCGGGCCCGGCTCGGGGTGTCGAGGCCGGAGGTGATCTCGTCGCAGACCAGGACCCGGGGCCGGGCGAGCAGGGCTCGGGCGAGGGCGGCGCGCTGGAGCTCGCCGCCGGAGAGGGTGGCGGCGCGGCCGTCGGGCGGGACGCCGAGGGCGGCGAGGACGGCGGCGGCCTCGGCCCGGGCGGCGCGGGTGCCGAGGCCGTGCAGGCGGACGGCGGCACGGGCCACCTGGTGGAGGACGGGGCGGTGGTCGTCGAAGGCGGCGCGGGCGTCCTGCGGGACGTACTGGACGGCGGCGGTCTGGGCGGTGGAACGGGAGCGGAGCGACGGCGGGAGGGGGTGGGCCTCCAGGCGGACGGTGCCGCGCTGGTGGACGTGCAGACCGGCCAGGCAGCGGCCGAGGGTGGTCTTGCCGCTGCCGGAGCGGCCGGTGAGGGCGAGGCACTCGCCGGGGGCGAGGGTGAAGGAGAGGTCGGTCAGGGCCCGGGTGCCGTCGGGGTGACGGGCGGTCAGGCGGTCGACCGTGAGGACGGGGTGCGGGGGCCCGCTCGCGGGTGGCCGGCCGTCGACGGCAGCCGGGAGCGGGGCCTCGCTCCCGGGGCGGCCTTTCGGACCGCTGAGGAGGTGGCGGGTCCACGGGTGCTCCGGGCGGGCGAGGACCTCGGCGGCCGGGCCGGACTCGACCGGTCGGCCGTCCTTGAGGACCACCACCTCATCGGCCAACTGCCGTACCGCGTCCAGGTCGTGACTGAGGAGAAGCAGCCCGAGACCGTCCCGGACCAGGGCCGCCAGCTCGGCCACCAGGCGGGCCCGGGTGGCCGGGTCCTGGCCGGTGGTGGGTTCGTCGGCGACCAGGAGGCGGGCGCCGGAGAGCAGGGCCTGGGCGAGCACCACGCGCTGCTGCTGGCCGCCGGAGAGCTGGTGCGGGAAGCGTCGCAGCAGCTCCTGCGGCCGCTCGACCCGAGCCCGCGCCAGGGCGCGGTCGACCGCCTCCGGGCCGCCCAGCTCCCGGAGTTGGGGGCCGATCCGGCGGGCCGGGTTGAGGACCGCCGCCGGGTGCTGGGGGACGTGGCCGACCGGGCCGGGAGGGGTGCGGATGGTCCCCGAGACCCGGGCGCCGGGCGGGAGTTCGCCGAGGACGGCCAGGCCGGTGGTGGTCTTGCCGCTGCCGGAGGCACCGAGCAGTGCCGTCACCCGGCCCGGACGGACCGTCAGGCCGACGCCGTCCAGCAGCACCCGGCCGGCCACCTCGATCCGCAGGTCGTCCACCACCAGGAGTTCGCTCACCGTCGTCCGTCCTCTCCGTGCAGGGCCGCGTCGAGCAGCAGGTTGGTGCCCATGGCGAGGGCGGCGATCAGCGCGGCGGGCAGGGCCACCGCCCAGGGCTGGAGGTCGATGCCGGGGCGGTTGCGGTCCACCATCACCGCCCAGTCGGCGGCGTCGGGGGCCACCCCGACGCCGAGGAAGGCGGCGGTGCTCACCAGGTAGAGCGAGCCGACCAGGCGGGTGCCGGCGTCGGCGGCCAGGGTGCGGCGCAGTTCGCGCACGGTGTGGCCGAGGGCGATCCGCACCCAGGACTCGCGGTGCATCCGCATCGCCTCGACCACCGGACGGGCGGCCACCTCCAGGGCGGCGGCGTGCACCACCCGGGCGGCGTCGGGCACCGCGACCAGGGCCACCAGCAGGGCCAGCCCGGCCGGGCCCGGCTCCAGTGCGGCGGCCACCAGCAGCACCAGGATCAGCGAGGGCACCGCGAGCAGCACGTCCAGCGGCCGCATCAGCAGCTCCTCCACCCAGCGCCGCCCGGTGAGGGCGGCGGCCAGGCCGACGGGGAGGGCGAGGGCGTAGACCAGGGCGGTGGCGGCGAGTGCGACCAGGACCACCGAGCGTCCGCCGAGCAGGAGTTGGCGCCAGAGGTCGCGGCCGGTGAAATCGGTGCCCAGCCAGTGCCCGGGGCCGGCCGGGGCGTACGAGACCCCGCGCGGCCCCGCCTCCCCGGCCAGCCAGGGACCGGCCACGGCGAGCGCCAGCGGCAGCAGGACCAGCGCGGCACCCAGCAGGTACCGGCCCGGGCGGCGAGGCGTCCGCCGGGCGGGCTGCGGGGGCGCGCCGGTGTCCGGACCGGCCGCCGTGGGGGGAACCGTCATGCCGTCACCTCCGTGCGGGGTGCGAAGCGGCGGGCCACCAGGTCGGCGGCCAGGTTGAGGACGACCGCGAGCAGGGCGAAGACCACGGCCAGGCCCTGGACCACCGGTACGTCGCGGGCCGCGACGGCGTCCAGCAGGACGCTGCCGAGGCCGGGAAGTACGAAGAGGGACTCGACCACCACCACGCCGCAGAGCAGCCAGTCGCAGGTGCGGGCCAGCTGCTGGGCGGCCGGGGCCAGGGAGTTGGGGAGGGCGTGCAGCCAGTGGATCCGCCACTCGGGCACGCCGTAGCGGCGGGCCTGGCGGACGTACGGGCGGGCCAGGGACTCGATCATCCCGGCCCGGACCAGGCGGCTGATCGAGCAGACCGGCCGGGCGAGCAGCACCAGGACCGGGAGGACCAGGACCGCCGGGTCCGCGCCGATGCCGCCGACGGCGGTGGGCGGGAGCCAGCCGAGGTGGAGGGAGACGACGGTGACCAGGAGCACGCCGAGGGCGAACTCCGGTGCGGCGTAGACCGCGAGGGTGGTGGAGCTGATCAGGCGGTCCAGCGGGCCGCCCTCCCGGCGGGCGGCCCGCATGCCGAGCCAGACGGCGAGCGGCACCAGGGGCAGCAGCACCAGGGCGGCGAGCAGCAGGGTGGTGCCGAGGCCGTCGGCGAGGTAGTCGGCGACGGGGCGTCCGGTGACCAGGGAGCGGCCGAGGTCGCCGCGGAGCAGCCCGCCGAGGCGCTCGAGGAAGCGCTCGACGGGTGGGTGGTCGAGCCCCATCGCCTCGCGCAGCCGGGCGATCCGCTCCGGGTCGGGGCTGTCCCCGGCCAGCGCCACGGCGGCGTCGCCCGGGAGAGCCTCGGTGAGCAGGAAGACCAGGACCAGGACCGCCGCCGACTGGGCCACCCCGAGCAGCAGCCGCCGGAGCAGCCAACTGCCGTGGCGGGTCCGGCTCATGCCAGCCAGACCCGGTCGAACCTCGCCCAGTCCAGGGTGTTGGCCGGCGCCTCGCGGGACACGCCCCGGACCTTGGGCGCGGTGGCCACGATCCAGTCGGCGAAGCCCCAGATCAGGAAGCCGCCCTCCTCGTGCAGGCGCCGCTGCATCCGCCCGTAGAGCGCGGTGCGGGCCGCCTCGTCGCGGGTGGACTGGGCCTGGCGGTAGAGCTCGTCGAAGTCCGGGTGGCGCCAGTGGGTGGCGTTGGTGGTGGAGTCGGAGAGCAGGCGCTGGGAGAGGTGGGACTCGATCGGCATCGCGCCGGAGCGGTAGGAGGCGAGGACGCCGCCGTCCAGCACGTCCTTCCAGTAGGTGTCCTTGTTGCCGACCTTCACCTCGACGGTGACCCCGGCCTTGGCGGCCTGCTCCTTGAGGATCCCGGCCGCCTCCACGAAGCCGGCCGCCACCGGGGAGGTGTCCAGGGTGACCTTGAGGCCCTCCTGCCCGGCCTCCTTCAGCAGGGCCCGGGCCCGGGTCAGATCCTGCTCCCGCTGCGGGAGTTCGGCGGCGTAGTAGCGGGCGCCCTTGCCGAAGAGGTCGTTGCCGATCTCCCCCGCACCGGAGAGGGCACCGTCCACCAGCTCCTTGCGGTCGGCGATCAAGAAGAAGGCCTTGCGCACCCGGGGGTCGTCGAAGGGCGGCCGGTCGGTCTTCATCACGAAGCCCTGCATGGTGGAGTTGCGCAGCCGGACCACCTCGATCCGCCCCTTGCCCTCGTGGGCCCGGGCGGTGGCGGGGTGCAACTCGTGGGCGTAGTCGGCCTGTCCGCCGAGCAGGGCGCCGATCCGGGCGGACTCCTCGTTGGCCACCAGGACCTCCAGCTCGTCCAGGTGCGGAGCACCCTCCCAGTAGTCGGGGTTGCGCCGAAGGAGCAGGGAGCCGCCGGGGGTGAAGGAGACGAAGCGGAACGGCCCGGAGCCGATCGGCGCGCTGAACTCCTGGGTCCCCTCGGGGACGATGTAGGTGCCGAACGCGGCCAGCACGTTGGGGAATTCGGCGTACGGACGCTTGAGGCGGAACTCGACGGTGGCCGGATCGACGGCCCGGCTGGCCGCCAGGTCGATCGGCTCCAGGGAGGCCCGGGCCCGGAAGGCCTTCTTGGGGTCGGCGATCCGGCGGTAGCTGTGGAGCACGTCGGCGGCGGTGACCCGCCGGCCGTCGTGGAAGGCCGCCTCGCGCAGCCGGACCGTCCAGAGGTCGAGGGTGGCGTTCGGCTCCCAACCGGCCGCCAGCCGGGGTACGGCGGCCAGGTCGGAGCCCGAGTCGGCGAGCTTGTCGAAGAGCGCCTTGGCCCGGGCGGCGTCCACGAAGAGGTTGGCCAGGTGCGGGTCGAGGGTCTCGTTGGTGCCGCCGCCGGCGAAGACGGCGCGCAGTCGGCCACCGCTGCGCGGGAGGGTGGCGGCGGCCTCCGAGGCGGTGGGCGCGTCGGCCCGGGAGCAGGCGGCGGCGCCGAGGGTGACGGCGGAGGCGAGCAGCAGGGTGCGGCGGGGTATCGGACGGTGCATCAGGATCGGCTTCTTTCGGCGGTGGCGGCGGTGTCATCGGTGGCGGTGAGGCGGGCGACCAGGTGGATCCGGTCGGAGTCGGCGCTGTCGGCGGGCGCGGCGCCCTCGCTCCAGGCCGGTTCGGTGCGGGGGCCCGGGCGGTCGTACAGGGCGAGCACCTCGAAGCCGTGCGCGGCCAGCAGGTACCGCAGCTCCTGCGGGAAGAGCAGGCGCCAGGCGGAGTGCTGGACGGCGACAGGGCCGAGGTCCGTGCTCCATGCCCGGGTGCGGCGCAGGAGTTGGGCCCCGTGGTCGATCCGCAGGGTGGTGCTGGAGGTGTAGCGGACGCCCTGGTGCTCGACGGTGTCGGTGCGGACGGCGTCCAACAGGTCGGTGCGGCCGAGGAAGTAGGCGCCGTTGCGCATCTCGGCCACCAGCAGGCCGCCGGGGGCGAGGTGGGCGCGGACGGCGGTGAGCAGCGCGTCCAGGTCGGCGTTGGTGTGGCAGTACAGCAGGGCGCTGTCCAGGCAGAGGACGGCGTCGAACCGCCGCTCCCCCAGGCCGGGTTCGCGCATGTCGCCGAGCAGGTACTCGGGGCCGGGGTGGTGGGTGCGGGCGTGCTCGACCATGGCCGGCGAGCTGTCGAGGCCGACCACCTCGCGGCCCGCCGTGCGGTGCAGCCAGGCGGCGTCGCGGCCGGTGCCGCAGCCGAGGTCCAGGACCCGGGGGCCGGCGCCGTGGGCGCGGAGCACGGACTCGGCCCAGCGGGCGGCCAGGTGGTCGGGGTCGGGGAAGCGCAGCTCGTACAGCGCGGGGGTGTCGGTCAGCAGGTTGCCGCTGGTGGCGGGGCCGGTGGTGGGGTCCGTACCGGTGGAGGTGGTCATGTGGGCGCTCCGAGCGGGGAGTTGGGGTCGGGGAGCGAGTCGCGTCGGCGGGCGACGGCGGCGGCGCAGGCCAGGCCGAGGGCGCCGCAGAGCAGCCACGGCGCCCAGCGGGCGGCGTCCATGGCCCAGCCGACGGCCGCGTTGCCGAGGGCGGCGGCCAGGCCGGAGACCAGGTAGAAGACGCCGTAGTAGGTGCCGGTGAGCCGTTCGCGGCCGAAGGCGGGTATCAGCTCCAGCACGAAGGGCTGGGAGATCATCACGCCGATCCGCAGCAGCACGACGGCCAGCAGCACCGGCACCGGCCCCGGTATCAGCAGCGGGGGCAGGAAGCCGAGCCCCGCCACCAGCATCCCGACCGCTATCCACCGCCCCCGGCCGCCGAGTTGCTGCAGCCGGGCGGTGATCCGGAGCTGGAGGGCGAGGTTGACCACGGTGCTGACCAGGAAGAGCAGGCCGACCGCGCCCTCCCAACCGGTGGTCTCCCTGGCCGCCTGCGGCAGCAGCAGGTAGAGCTGGCTCTCCAGGGCGTAGAGGCCGACCAGCGCCAGTGAGAAGGCGAGGAAGGGCCGGTCGGTGAGCACCTCCCGCCAGTCGCCCAGCACCCGGGTGCCGGTCGGCTCCACCCGGTGGACGGGCAGCACCAGGGCCTGGGCCACCGTCAGCAGGGCGAAGATCCCGGCGGCGGTGAGCGCCGCGACCCGGAAGTCCACCAGGAGCAGGACGGTGCCGAGCACCGGGCCGAGCAGGGCGCCGGTGTTGGCGAAGACGCTGAACAGCGCGAAGGCCTCGGCTCTGCGCTCCCCCGCCTCCTGGGCCAGGTAGGCCCGCACGGCCGGGTTGAACAGCGCGCCGGCCAGGCCGCTGAGCAGCGAGGCGGCCAGCAGCACCGGCAGCCCGTCGCCGAGGGCGAACAGGCCGAACCCGAGGGTGCGCAGGCCGCAGCCCGCGATGATCACGCCCCGGGCGCCGAGCCGGTCTGCCGCGGAACCACCCAGGATGAACAGACCCTGCTGGCTGAGGTTGCGCACCCCGAGCACCACGCCGACGGCCACCGCCGACATCCCGAGGTCCCCGCCGAGGTGGGTGGCCAGGTACGGGATCAGCAGGTAGAAGCCGGTGTTGACGCCCAGTTGGTTGACCAGCAGCAGCCGGACCGGGAGCGGGAACGAGCGCAGCGCGCGAAGGGTTCTCACCGGGTGGCGGCCGGCTCGGCGAGGTGGACGGGCTCCGCCGGGTGGACGCCGAGACCGGCCCGGTCGGCGGCCCGGACCACGCCGTCGGTGCCGCCGATGCCGCGCCAGGGGTCGTGCCGCAGCAGCAGGTGGCCGTCCAGGTCGACCCAGCGGGCCCGGTCCACCAGGTGCACGGCGGGGGCGATGCCGAGCGAACTGGCCGTCAGGCAGCCGAGCATGACCTCGGTGCCGCTGCCGTGCAGGGCGGCGCAGATCCGCAGCGCGGCCGAGACCCCGCCGCACTTGGCCAGCTTGACGTTGACCCCCTGCACCCGGCCGGCCAGCCGCTCGGCCTCCTCCTCGGTCGCCGCGTCCTCGTCCGCGATCACCGGCAGCGGGGAGGCTGCCGCCACCTCGGCCAGCCACTCCGGGTGGCCGGGCGCGGTGGGCTGCTCGACAGCGGTGACGCCGAGCTCGGCGAAGCGCGGGATCAGGTCGAGCGAAGTGCGCACCGTCCAGGCCCCCGTTGGGGTCGAGCAGCAGCTCGGCCTCGGGGGCGCCGATCCGCACCGCCGCCACCCGGGCCAGGTCCTCGGCCGGATCGGGCGAGCCCGCCTTCACCTTGACCACCCGGAACCCGGCCACCGCCAGCCTGGCCGCCTCGGCGGCGGCCCGGACGGGGTCGGTGATGCCGATGGTGCGGGCGGTGGCGGCGATCGGCGGGCGGAGCGTTCCCAGGAGTTGGTGGACGGGGGCACCGGCCCGCTTGCCGACCAGGTCGAGCAGGGCGGACTCCACCCCCGCCAGCACGCCGGGGGCGAGCTCCTTGAACGGGGCGTCCCCGCGCTGGAGTTCGACGAGGGCGGTCTCCGGGTCCGGGTAGCGGGCCAGGTCGAGGTCCTGCACCTCGCGGCGGATGCGGTCGGTCGGCAGCTTCAGGTACTCGCTGGCCACCACCTCGCCGTAGCCGCTCAACCCGCCGTGTCGCAGGGCGAGTTCGACCGCGTCGCGGGCGGCCATCACCGAGCGGGAGATGCGGAGCGGTTCGGTCAGGGTGAGCTGCACCACCCGTATGTCGAGCTTCACTTGCGGTCCTCCTGGGGGCCGGTGGGGCGGGTGGTGGCGCGGGTGGGGCCGGGGGCAGGGACGATCGGGTGGTGGTCGGCGGCGGGGGCGAGGGGGTCGATGACGGTGCGGCAACGCGCCCAGCCGGCGACCTCGACGGCGCCCGGGTGCGGGATCTCCACCGGGCGGGTGACGGGCGCCGGCAGGCCGCGGGCCCGGCACCAGTCGTCGTCGTAGACGGTGCCCAGGTAGCGGTGCGGGCCGTCCGGGAAGACCGTGGCGACCACCGCACCGGGCTGGACCCGGGCCGCCCAGGCCGCCACCAGGGCCACCGCCCCCGTCGACCAACCGCCGCTGACGAAG
>NZ_BAAAYB010000125.1:0-89631 GCF_039535905.1 Kitasatospora albolonga
CTTCTGGAGCCCGGAGCTGATGCGCTCCTTCGGCCTGATCGGGGCGGGCGTGCTGCTCACCCTGCTCGGCTTCGCGCTCTGGTTCGCCGACCTCCGGCACGACATGCACGGCCTGCCCGGGATCCTGGCCGGCGTCACCGCCGTGGTGCTGGTCGCCTTCGCCGGCGTCCGCGCCCGGGTGTACCAGGACCACGACGCCGCCCTCGCGCTCGGCCTCGGCGCCCTGCCGCACACCCTGATCGCCGGCAGCGGCATCGTCGCGGTGGCCACCGTCGGCGACGGCCCCGGCCGTCTCCAGCTGCTGGTCGGCTGCGTCGCCGTCCTGGTGGTCTCGGTCCTGTTGGTCGGCATGCTCCCGGAGAAGGACTCGGCCTTCGTGGCCTCCGCCTTCCTGGCCGCCTCCGGCACCCTGGCCTCCTTCGCCGCCGTCCTGCTCTCCGACACCCCCGCCACCGACATCGCCGCCGTCACCGGCGTCGCGGCCGTCGCGGCCGTCGGCTTCCTGCCCGCGCTCTCCGCCCGCTTCGCCCGCCTGCCCGTCGGCTTCAACGCCCCCGGCCAGACCCGCACCCGCGGCAGCTCCTACGCCGAGGAGGCCGCCGCCTCCGAGACCGTCCAGTACGAGCGGATCGCCCACCAGGCCCGCCGCGGCCACGAGGTGCTGGTCGGCCTGGTCGGCGGCTGCGCCGCCACCGTGATCGGTGCCTGCACCGTGCTCGGCTTCAGCGACCGGCAGTGGGGCGAGCTGCTGGCCCTGGCCATCGGCATCGCCACCATGCTGCGGGCCCGCCTGTTCCGCTACACCGGCCAGGTCTTCGCCCTCACCATCGCCGGCCTGATCAGCCTGGCGCTGCTGATCATCGGGCTCTCGCTGCACACCCCGCAGTTCATCCTCACCTCCACCACGTCCTCCTCGGTGGACCTGCGGACGGTCTGGCTCTCCGCCTCCATCGCGGCCGGCGCGGCCATCCTCACCGGCATCGCCCTGGTCGTCCCCCGCCTGGGCGTCTCCCCCTTCTGGGGCCGCATCCTGGACATGGTCGACGGCCTGACGCTGGTCGCCCTGGTCCCGCTCGCCCTGGCGGTCCTCGACGTCTACGGCCTGATCCGCGGCGCCACCGGCTGACCGCGACCCGCTGACGAGGCCCCACCGCGCCCGTCGTCACCCCTGCGGCAAGGGGCGGCGGCGGGCGCTGGTACTCTTGGTCAGTCCGAGTTCAGTCAGACCCCTGTGTCGTCTACCAAGGGTCACTCGGAAAACCTTGAAGGAGATGCCGTGGCTCTCGCCGCTGACGTCAAGAAGCAGATCTTCGCCGAGTTCGGCCAGAAGGAGGGCGACACCGGCTCTCCCGAGGTTCAGGTCGCGATGCTCTCCCGCCGGATCTCGGACCTGACCGAGCACCTCAAGTTCCACAAGCACGACCACCACTCGCGTCGTGGCCTGCTGATCCTGGTCGGCCAGCGCCGCCGCCTTCTCCAGTACCTGGCCAAGAAGGACATCGAGCGCTTCCGTACCCTGGTGGACCGCCTCGGCATCCGCCGCGGTGCCGCCGGCGGCGCCCGCTAAGACCGCTGCAAGGGGCGGCTCCCCGACACCGGGGAGCCGCCCCTCGCTGCATACCCGAACGAGAACGGCGCACCCCGCCGCACCGCACGCGTCCTAATGACGAGCTCGGTAGGGTGTGAATTTGTAAAGTGAGGGGCATGCCCGGTCATGGTGCCGACACGACGTCGGCCCGACCCAGGCAACAAACGCACTCACCCAGCGGGGAGAAGGGCCTCAAACGGAGGCCGCCCGCATCCGGAGGAGCGTCCAGACGCGACCGCCGACCAGGCCCGAGAGGCGCCGGTCCTCGGTAGTGGCCCCCGGGAGTCCCCACCGCGGGAAGCCCCGGAGGCTTCGATCGAAGACCGGCCCGAACTGCCCAGGGCCGCCGGCAGACAGCAGCGCTGACGCTCCTCCGGGAACGTACGAAAGAGGAGATCTTCCAGGTGGAAGAGAACGTGTTCTACGCCGAGGCCGTCATCGACAACGGCAGCTTCGGCACCCGCACCATCCGTTTCGAGACCGGCCGCCTGGCCCGTCAGGCCGCCGGCTCCGCCGTGGCCTACCTGGACGACGACACCATGGTGCTGTCGGCCACCAGCGCCTCCAAGCAGCCGAAGGAGCACTTCGACTTCTTCCCGCTGACGGTGGACGTCGAGGAGCGGATGTACGCCGCGGGCCGCATCCCCGGCTCGTTCTTCCGTCGTGAGGGCCGGCCCTCCGAGGACGCGATCCTCACCTGCCGCCTGATCGACCGCCCGCTGCGCCCGTCCTTCGTCAAGGGCCTGCGCAACGAGGTCCAGGTCGTCTGCACCGTCATGGCGCTCAACCCGGACCACCTGTACGACGTGGTGGCCATCAACGCCGCCTCGGCCTCCACCCAGCTCGCGGGCCTGCCGTTCTCCGGCCCGATCGGTGGCGTCCGCGTCGCGCTGATCAAGGGTCAGTGGGTGGCCTTCCCGACCCACTCCGAGCTCGAGGACGCCGTCTTCGACATGGTCGTGGCCGGCCGCACCCTGCCGGACGGCGACGTCGCGATCATGATGGTCGAGGCCGAGGCCACCACCAAGACCATCACCCTGGTGGGCGAGGGCGCCGAGGCTCCGACCGAGGAGGTCGTGGCCGCCGGTCTCGAGGCCGCCAAGCCGTTCATCAAGGTGCTCTGCGCCGCCCAGGCGAAGCTGGCCGCCCAGGCCGCCAAGCCCACCGGCGAGTTCCCGGTCTTCCTGGACTACCAGGACGACGTGCTGGCCGCCCTGACCACCGCCGTCAAGGGCGAGCTGGCCAAGGCGCTCACCATCGCCGGCAAGACCGAGCGCAACAACGAGATCGACCGCATCAAGGGCATCGCCGCCGAGAAGCTCCTGCCGGAGTTCGAGGGCCGCGAGAAGGAGATCGGCGCCGCCTACAACGCGCTGACCAAGAAGATCGTCCGCGAGCGCGTCATCACCGACAAGGTGCGCATCGACGGCCGCGGCGTCACGGACATCCGTACGCTGGCCGCCGAGGTCGAGGCGATCCCGCGCGTGCACGGCTCCGCCCTGTTCGAGCGCGGCGAGACCCAGATCCTGGGCGTCACCACGCTGAACATGCTCCGCATGGAGCAGCAGCTCGACACGCTCTCCCCGGAGACCCGTCGCCGCTACATGCACAACTACAACTTCCCGCCGTACTCGGTCGGCGAGACCGGCCGCGTCGGTTCGCCGAAGCGCCGCGAGATCGGCCACGGCGCGCTGGCCGAGCGGGCGATCCTGCCCGTGCTGCCGACCCGCGAGGAGTTCCCCTACGCGATCCGCCAGGTCTCCGAGGCGCTGAGCTCCAACGGCTCCACCTCGATGGGCTCGGTCTGCGCCTCGACCATGTCGCTGCTGAACGCGGGTGTCCCGCTGAAGGCCGCCGTGGCCGGCATCGCGATGGGCCTGATCTCGCAGGAGATCGACGGCGAGACCCACTACGTCACGCTGACCGACATCCTCGGTGCCGAGGACGCGTTCGGCGACATGGACTTCAAGGTCGCCGGTACCCGCAACTTCATCACCGCGCTGCAGCTGGACACCAAGCTCAACGGCATCCCGGCCTCCGTGCTGGCCGCCGCGCTGAAGCAGGCCAAGGACGCCCGCCTGCACATCCTGGACGTCATGAACGAGGCGATCGACGCCCCGGACGAGATGTCGCAGTACGCGCCGCGCATCATCACGATCAAGATCCCGGTGGACAAGATCGGTGAGGTCATCGGCCCCAAGGGCAAGATGATCAACCAGATCCAGGAGGACACCGGCGCCGAGATCACGATCGAGGACGACGGCACCATCTACATCGGTGCCAGCGACGGTCCGGCCGCCGAGGCCGCCCGCACCACGATCAACCAGATCGCCAACCCGACCATGCCGGAGGTCGGCGAGCGTTACCTGGGCACCGTGGTGAAGACCACGACCTTCGGTGCGTTCGTGTCGCTCATGCCGGGCAAGGACGGCCTGCTGCACATCTCGCAGATCCGCAAGCTCGCCGGTGGCAAGCGCGTGGAGAACGTCGAGGACGTGCTGGCCGTCGGCGCCAAGGTCCAGGTCGAGATCGCCGAGATCGACCCGCGCGGCAAGCTCTCGCTGATCCCGGTCGTCGAGGGCGAAGAGGGCGACGCCGCCCCCGCCGCCGAGTAGTAACGCTTAACCCAGGGGCGCGAGGAACCGCGCGACCAGCCGTGCACTATCCGCACTGGTTGGTCGGCCGCGCAGTTCCTCGCGCCCCTGGTTCGTGCATGGTTCCGACTGAGAGGTACTACCCCGTGGCCCAGGCCAGCGCGGCGCAGCAGCGCCCCGGCTCCACCCGGACCCTGCTCAAGGGCGTGGACGGCGCCGGCACCGTGCGCCGCACCGTCCTCCCCGGCGGTCTGCGGGTCGTCACCGAGACCCTCCCGACGGTCCGCTCCGCGACCTTCGGCATCTGGGTCGGCGTCGGCTCCCGGGACGAGACCCCGGCGCTGAACGGCGCCACCCACTACCTGGAGCACCTGCTCTTCAAGGGCACCGCCCGCCGCACCGCGCTGGAGATCTCCGCCGCGCTGGACGCGGTCGGCGGCGAGATGAACGCGTTCACCGCCAAGGAGAACACCTGCTACTACGCGCGGGTGCTCGACACCGACCTGCCGCTGGCCATCGACGTGGTCTGCGACATGCTCACCGGCTCGCTGATCCGGCCCGAGGACGTGGAGGCCGAGCGCGGCGTCATCCTCGAGGAGATGGCGATGGCCGAGGACGACCCGGGCGACGTGGTGCACGACCTGTTCGCCAAGGTGATCTACGGCGACACCCCGCTGGGCCGCCCGATCCTCGGCACC
The DNA here is from genome assembly GCF_039535905.1 of Kitasatospora albolonga. Taxonomy (GTDB): domain Bacteria; phylum Actinomycetota; class Actinomycetes; order Streptomycetales; family Streptomycetaceae; genus Kitasatospora; species Kitasatospora albolonga. The sequence goes on from NZ_BAAAYB010000125.1 coordinate 4,881, forward strand.
CAGGAGACGGTCACCAACCTGACCCGCGATCAGATCGCCGGGTTCTTCCACCGCCGCTACAAGCCCGAGCAGCTGGTGGTCGCCGCGGCCGGCAACCTCGACCACGCGACCGTGGTCCGGCAGGTCCGCAAGGCCTTCGCCCCGGTCCTGGCCCGCTCGGCCGGCCACCCCGCCGAGGTCCGCAAGGGCGTCCGCGCGCTGCGCACGGCCGGCAAGGTCGAGGTGCTCAACCGCCCGACCGAGCAGGCCCACCTGGTGCTGGGCGTGCCCGGCGTGCCGCGCCACGACGAGCGCCGCTGGGCCCTCGGGGTGCTCAACGCCGCGCTCGGCGGCGGGATGAGCTCGCGGCTGTTCCAGGAGGTCCGGGAGAAGCGCGGGCTGGCCTACTCGGTCTACTCGTACTCCTCCTCCTACGCCGACAGCGGCCTGTTCGGCATCTACGCCGGCTGCCAGCCCAAGCGGGTCGAGCAGGTGCTGGAGATCTGCCGCGAGGAGCTCGCCAAGGTGGTCGCCGAGGGCATCACCGAGGAGGAGCTGCGCCGCGCGATCGGCCAGATCTCCGGCTCCACCGTGCTCGGCATGGAGGACACCGGCTCGCTGATGAACCGGATCGGCAAGGCCGAGATCAGCTACGGCCAGCACCTGTCGGTCAGCGAGATGCTGGAGCGGATCGCCGCGGTCACCCTGGACGAGGTCCACGCGGTGGCCCGGGACGTGCTCGGCGCGCACCGGCCCTCGCTCGCACTGATCGGCCCGATCAACCAGAAGCGGGCCGACGCGCTCGCCGCCCTGCTCGCCTGACCATCCCGTTGGCCTGAGAGGACATCTGACATGACGTCTGTCGCCGTGATCGGCGCCACCGGCCGGATCGGCTCGGAGGCGGTCAAGGCCGTCACCGCCGCCCCGGACATGGAGCTGACCGCCGCGCTCAACCGCTCCTCCTCGCTGGAGGAGCTCAAGGGCGCCGAGGTCGCGGTCGAACTCACCCACCCCGACGCGGTGATGGCCAACCTGGAGCACTGCGTCCGCAACGGCATCCACGTGGTCACCGGCACCACCGGCTGGACCGAGGAGCGGCTGGCCACCCTGCGCGGCTGGCTGGCCGAGGCCCCCGGGGTCGGCGTGCTGATCGCCCCGAACTTCTCCATCGGCGCGGTGCTGTCGATGAAGTTCGCCCAGCAGGCGGCCAAGTACTTCGAGACCGTTGAGGTCGTCGAGCTGCACCACGACCACAAGGCGGACGCCCCCAGCGGCACCGCCACCCGCACGGCCCAGCTGATCGCCGCCGCCCGGGAGGAGGCCGGCCTGCCCCGGCAGTCCGACCCGACCACCCACGGCCTGCCCGGCGCCCGCGGCGCCGACGTGGACGGCGTCCCGGTGCACTCGGTCCGGCTGCGCGGCCTGCTGGCGCACCAGGAGGTGCTGCTCGGCGACACCGGCGAGACCCTGACGATCCGTCACGACTCGCTGCACCACAGCTGCTTCATGCCGGGCATCCTGCTCGGCGTGCGCAAGGTGGCCGAGCACCCGGGGCTGACCTTCGGCCTCGAGCACTTCATGGAGCTCTGAACACGGCATGACCTCCCGCACCGGCTTCTTCCTGCTCTCGGCGGCGCTGCTGCTGGTCTCGCTGATCTGCATGGGCGAGGGCGTCCAGCTGATCGCCACCGGCAAGCCGCTCGGCATCGGCCTCGGCGTCTGCGCCTTCGTCGTCCCGGCGATCGGGGTCTGGTTCCTGCGCCAGACCATGCGGTTCGGGAAGGCCAGCGAGCGGCTCGCCAAGGAGCTGGAGGCCGAGGGGGGCCTCCCGGTGGACGAGCTGCGCCGTACCGCCGGGGGGCGGATCGACCGGGCGTCGGCCGACGAGGTGTTCGCCCGCCGCAAGGCGGAGGCGGAGGCGGCACCGGGGGACTGGCGGGTGTTCTTCCGCCTGGCGGTGGCGTACGCGGACGCGGGTGACACGCCACGGGCCCGCAAGGCCATGCAGCACGCGATCAAGCTGCACGGGAGCAACGAACCGATTGGGAGCAAGAGTTGAGCAGCGAAGTGAAGTTCCGGGACGACGTGACGGTGCAGCTGGTGCGCAGCGCCGCCGCCGACTCGGACGTCATCTGGGCCGCCCGGGTCTCCACCGCGGGTGAGCAGTCGCTGGAGGCACTGGCCCAGGACCCGGAGAAGTCGGCCGGCCTGATCAACTTCCTGATGCGGGACCGCCACGGCACCCCCTTCGAGCACAACTCGATGACCTTCTTCATCAGCGCGCCGATCTTCGTCTTCCGCGAGTTCCACCGGCACCGCAGCGGCTGGTCGTACAACGAGGAGTCCGGCCGCTACCGCAACCTGGAGCCGGTCTTCTACGTGCCCGGCGCCGACCGCAAGCTGGTCCAGCAGGGCCGCCCGGGCCGGTACGAGTTCGTGGACGGCACTCCCGAGCAGCAGAGCCTGGTGAACGAGCGGATGGAGGAGGCCTACCGGGCCTCGTACACCGCCTACCAGGAGATGCTGGAGGCCGGCGTCGCCCGCGAGGTGGCCCGGGCCGTGCTGCCGGTCGGCCTGTTCTCCTCGATGTACGCCACCTGCAACGCCCGCTCGCTGATGCACTTCCTCTCGCTGCGGACCAAGAAGGAGAACGCCACCGTGCCGTCCTTCCCGCAGCGCGAGATCGAGATGGTCGCCGAGGGCATGGAGGCGGCGTGGGCCGAGCTCATGCCGCTCACCCATGCGGCCTTCGAGAAGCACGGCCGCGTGGCCCCCTGACCTGGGCCGACGGGCATAGGAGTGGCATGTCCGGCATGTCTGGATTGCGGTGATTCTGAGCGCTCCCTAGGCTCAGGTCACGGATTCCGGTGCTGCTCGAACCCCCGAGCGAGTAGCACCGGAATCCCATGCCGGGACCGGAACGGACGGCTGACGGGCCGTCAGTACCACGCCACACCTGTCCGAACCCTGGACCGCTCCGGATACCCCCGGGGTGCCTACGAGTAGTTTTGGACACATGGCTCCGACCTCCACCCCCCAGACGCCTTTCGGCCGGGTCCTGACCGCGATGGTCACCCCGTTCACCGCCGACGGCGCGCTCGACCTCGACGGCGCCCAGCGCCTCGCCACCCACCTGGTGGACTCCGGCAACGACGGCCTCGTGGTCAACGGCACCACCGGCGAGTCCCCCACCACCAGTGACGCGGAGAAGGCCCAGCTGGTCCGCGCCGTCGTGGAGGCGGTCGGTGACCGGGCGCACGTCGTCGCCGGGGTCGGCACCAACGACACCCACCACAGCGTCGAGCTGGCCCGCCAGGCCGAGGCCGCGGGCGCCCACGGCCTGCTGGTGGTCACGCCGTACTACAACAAGCCCCCACAGGAGGGCATCTACCGGCACAACGTGGCGATCGCCGACGCCACCGGACTGCCCGTGATGCTCTACGACATCCCCGGCCGCTCCGGCGTCGCGATCAGCACCGAGACCCTGGTCCGCCTCGGCGAGCACCCCCGGATCGTCGCCAACAAGGACGCCAAGGGCGACCTGGGCGAGGCCTCCTGGGCCATCGCCCGCTCCGGCCTCGCCTGGTACTCCGGCGACGACATCCTGAACCTGCCGCTGCTCTCGGTCGGTGCGGTCGGCATCGTCAGCGTGGTCGCCCACGTGGTGGCCGGCGAGCTGCGCGCCATGCTCGACGCCTTCCGCGAAGGCGACGTGGCGAAGGCCACCGCGATCCACCAGAGCCTGCTGCCGGTGTTCAGCGGTATGTTCCGCACTCAGGGCGTGATCCTCACCAAGGCCGCGCTCGACCTGCAGGGCCACCCGGCCGGGCCGCTCCGCCTGCCGCTGGTCTCCGCCACCGAGGAGGAGATCGCGCGGCTGAAGGAGGATCTCGCCGCCGGCGGGGTACACCTGTAAACGACAAGACGTGCGCGCCCCGGCTCGCCGGGCCTCCCGAGGCCTGCCGCTGGACCGGACCGAAGGCGCGAGGCATCAGACCTGGCAAGTAGGAAACCATCGAAGCACGCACGCCACGTGTCAGCAGGGGAGGACCCCCGGGGCATGTGGCGTGCGTCGTAAGGAGAGTCTTTTGAGCCACCCTCACCCCGACCTCGGCACGCCCCCGGCCCTCAAGCCCGGCGCCATCCGGATCACCCCGCTCGGCGGCCTCGGCGAGATCGGCCGCAACATGACCGTGCTGGAGCACGCGGGCCGGCTGCTGATCATCGACTGCGGCGTGCTCTTCCCCGAGGACGAGCAGCCCGGCGTCGACCTGATCCTGCCGGACTTCAGCTCCATCCGGGACCGCCTCGACAAGATCGACGGCATCGTCCTGACGCACGGTCACGAGGACCACATCGGTGCCGTCCCGTACCTGCTCCGGGAGAACCCCGACATCCCGCTGATCGGCTCCAAGCTGACCCTCGCGCTGATCGAGGCCAAGCTCGCCGAGCACCGGATCCGCCCGTACGTCCTGGAGGTCAAGGAGGGCGACCGCGAGCGGATCGGCCCCTTCGACTGCGAGTTCATCGCGGTCAACCACTCCATCCCGGACGCCCTGGCCGTCGCCGTCCGCACCCCGGCCGGCATGGTCGTCGCCACCGGTGACTTCAAGATGGACCAGCTCCCGCTGGACGGCCGCCTCACCGACCTCCCGGCCTTCGCCAAGCTGGCCGAGGAGGGCATGGACCTGCTGCTGGTGGACTCCACCAACGCCGAGGTCCCCGGCTTCATCCCGCACGAGCGCGACATCTCCGCGGCGCTGCGCAACGTCTTCGCCAGCGCGGAGAAGCGCATCATCGTGGCCTCCTTCGCCAGCCACGTGCACCGCATCCAGCAGGTGCTGGACGCCGCGCACGAGCACAAGCGCAAGGTCGCCTTCGTCGGCCGCTCGATGGTCCGCAACATGGGCATCGCCCGTGACCTCGGCTACCTCAAGGTGCCGGGCAACATGATCGTCGACGTGAAGACCCTGGACGACCTGCCGGACAAGGACGTCGTCCTGGTCTGCACCGGCTCCCAGGGCGAGCCGATGGCGGCGCTGTCCCGGATGGCCAACCGCGACCACCAGATCCGGATCGTCGAGGGCGACACCGTCATCCTCGCCTCCTCGCTGATCCCGGGGAACGAGACCGCGATCTACCGCGTCATCAACGGCCTGACCCGCTGGGGCGCCAACGTCGTCCACAAGGGCAACGCCAAGGTGCACGTCTCCGGCCACGCCTCGGCCGGCGAGCTCCTGTACTTCTTCAACATCTGCAAGCCGAAGAACCTGATGCCGGTCCACGGCGAGTGGCGCCACCTGCGCGCCTGCGCCGACCTCGGCATCAAGACCGGCGTCCCGAAGAACCGCACCGTGATCGCCGAGGACGGCGTCGTGGTCGACCTCGAGAACGGCGTCGCCAAGATCGTCGGCAAGGTGCAGGCCGGCTACGTGTACGTCGACGGTTCGTCGGTCGGCGACATCACCGAGGCCTCGCTGAAGGACCGTCGGATCCTCGGCGAGGAGGGCTTCATCTCGGTCTTCGTGGTGGTCGACTCCAACAGCGGCAAGATGGTGAGCGGCCCGACCATCCAGGCCCGCGGCTCCGGCATCGACGACGGCGCCTTCGCCCCCGTGGTGGCCCGCCTCCAGGAGGCCCTGGAGAAGTCGGCCGGCGACGGGGTCCTGGAGGTCCGCCAGGTCCAGCAGCTGGTCCGCCGCACCATCGGCAAGTGGGTGGCGGACAACTACCGCCGCCGTCCGATGATCGTTCCGGTGGTCGTGGAGGTCTAGACCTCTCGGTTTGACTTGGGGCAGCCCGGTGCGTAACGTTCTCCGGGTTGCCCCAAGCGGCCGAAAGAACTTCTCCGAGTGAAATCGGGAAGGAAAAACGGCCCGAAGAACTCTGGTAGAGTTCGGGAGCGCCGAAAGGCGAAGAGCGAAATCGGAAAGCGAAACTCCGGGAAATCGGAGCGGAAGACATCTGATAAGCTCGAAACACGAACGAAGTGCCCGGAGGGCCCGCTGGAAGGCGGACCGAAGGAAGCCACCGTTCCTTGAGAACTCAACAGCGTGCCAAAAGTCAACGCCAGATATGTTGACATCCCCGGCCTCACCTTCTGGTGGGGTTGGAGATTCCTTTAAAGTAAGATACTAGCGAGGACGCAGTGCGCAGGATCACCCTATTCCGGTGGTTGCTGTGCCGCTCTTCCGAGGTGCGAAAGCATTCACGGAGAGTTTGATCCTGGCTCAGGACGAACGCTGGCGGCGTGCTTAACACATGCAAGTCGAACGGTGAAGCCCTTCGGGGTGGATCAGTGGCGAACGGGTGAGTAACACGTGGGAAATCTGCCCTGCACTCTGGGACAAGCCCGGGAAACTGGGTCTAATACCGGATATGACCTTCTTCCGCATGGTTGAAGGTGGAAAGCTCCGGCGGTGCATGATGATCCCGCGGCCTATCAGCTTGTTGGTGGGGTAATGGCCTACCAAGGCGACGACGGGTAGCCGGCCTGAGAGGGCGACCGGCCACACTGGGACTGAGACACGGCCCAGACTCCTACGGGAGGCAGCAGTGGGGAATATTGCACAATGGGCGAAAGCCTGATGCAGCGACGCCGCGTGAGGGATGACGGCCTTCGGGTTGTAAACCTCTTTCAGCAGGGAAGAAGCGCAAGTGACGGTACCTGCAGAAGAAGCACCGGCTAACTACGTGCCAGCAGCCGCGGTAATACGTAGGGTGCGAGCGTTGTCCGGAATTATTGGGCGTAAAGAGCTCGTAGGCGGCTTGTCACGTCGGGTGTGAAAGCCCGGGGCTTAACCCCGGGTCTGCATTCGATACGGGCAGGCTTGAGTGTGGTAGGGGAGATCGGAATTCCTGGTGTAGCGGTGAAATGCGCAGATATCAGGAGGAACACCGGTGGCGAAGGCGGATCTCTGGGCCATTACTGACGCTGAGGAGCGAAAGCGTGGGGAGCGAACAGGATTAGATACCCTGGTAGTCCACGCCGTAAACGTTGGGAACTAGGTGTTGGCGACATTCCACGTCGTCGGTGCCGCAGCTAACGCATTAAGTTCCCCGCCTGGGGAGTACGGCCGCAAGGCTAAAACTCAAAGGAATTGACGGGGGCCCGCACAAGCAGCGGAGCATGTGGCTTAATTCGACGCAACGCGAAGAACCTTACCAAGGCTTGACATATGCCGGAAACGTCCAGAGATGGGCGCCCCCTTGTGGTCGGTATACAGGTGGTGCATGGTTGTCGTCAGCTCGTGTCGTGAGATGTTGGGTTAAGTCCCGCAACGAGCGCAACCCTTGTTCTGTGTTGCCAGCATGCCTTTCGGGGTGATGGGGACTCACAGGAGACTGCCGGGGTCAACTCGGAGGAAGGTGGGGGACGACGTCAAATCATCATGCCCCTTATGTCTTGGGCTGCACACGTGCTACAATGGTCGGTACAAAGGGCTGCGATGCCGCGAGGCGGAGCGAATCCCAAAAAGCCGGCCTCAGTTCGGATTGGGGTCTGCAACTCGACCCCATGAAGTTGGAGTTGCTAGTAATCGCAGATCAGCATGCTGCGGTGAATACGTTCCCGGGCCTTGTACACACCGCCCGTCACGTCACGAAAGTCGGTAACACCCGAAGCCGGTGGCCTAACCCTTGGGAGGGAGCCGTCGAAGGTGGGACCAGCGATTGGGACGAAGTCGTAACAAGGTAGCCGTACCGGAAGGTGCGGCTGGATCACCTCCTTTCTAAGGAGCACATAGCCGGATGTGAGCGAATGTCTCACACGGTTGCTCATGGGTGGAACGTTGACTATTCGGCACACTAGGTAGGCCCTGTTAGTACTGCTTCGGCGTGGAACACAGGACACCATCTGGTGTGTCGGGCACGTTGTTGGGTCCTGAGGGAACGGAAGTTGCCTCGAGGATGCCGGCCTCATGCGAGGTGTTCTGTAAGGAACATCGAGTTTGGGTGTCTGGTCGTTGTTTGAGAACTGCACAGTGGACGCGAGCATCTGTGGCCAAGTTTTTAAGGGCGCACGGTGGATGCCTTGGCACTAGGAACCGATGAAGGACGTGGGAGGCCACGATAGTCCCCGGGGAGCCGTCAACCAGGCTTTGATCCGGGGGTTTCCGAATGGGGAAACCCGGCAGTCGTCATGGGCTGTCACCCGCACCTGAACACATAGGGTGTGTGGAGGGAACGAGGGGAAGTGAAACATCTCAGTACCCTCAGGAAGAGAAAACAACCGTGATTCCGGGAGTAGTGGCGAGCGAAACCGGATGAGGCTAAACCGCGTTGGTGTGAGACCCGGCAGGGGTTGCCATCGTGGGGTCGTGGGAAAGTTCTTCAGTCGTCTGCCGGCGGCTGGGCGAGTCAGAAACCGTATGGATAGTCGAAGGACATGCGAAAGGTCCGGCGTAGAGGGTAAGACCCCCGTAGACGAAATCTGTGCGGCTCGCTTGAGCTTCTCCCAAGTAGCACGGGGCCCGAGAAATCCCGTGTGAATCTGGCGGGACCACCCGTTAAGCCTAAATATTCCCTAGTGACCGATAGCGGATAGTACCGTGAGGGAATGGTGAAAAGTACCGCGGGAGCGGAGTGAAATAGTACCTGAAACCGTGTGCCTACAAGCCGTGGGAGCGTCGGATGTGCAGCTTGCTGTGCATCTCGTGACTGCGTGCCTTTTGAAGAATGAGCCTGCGAGTTTGCGGTGTGTAGCGAGGTTAACCCGTGTGGGGTAGCCGTAGCGAAAGCGAGTCCGAATAGGGCGGTTGAGTTGCATGCCCAAGACCCGAAGCGGAGTGATCTAGCCATGGGCAGGTTGAAGCGGAGGTAAGACTTCGTGGAGGACCGAACCCACCAGGGTTGAAAACCTGGGGGATGACCTGTGGTTAGGGGTGAAAGGCCAATCAAACTCCGTGATAGCTGGTTCTCCCCGAAATGCATTTAGGTGCAGCGTCACGTGTTTCTTGCCGGAGGTAGAGCACTGGATAGGCGATGGGCCTCACCGGGTTACTGACCTTAGCCAAACTCCGAATGCCGGTAAGTGAGAGCGTGGCAGTGAGACTGTGGGGGATAAGCTCCATGGTCGAGAGGGAAACAGCCCAGAACACCGACTAAGGCCCCTAAGCGTGTGCTAAGTGGGAAAGGATGTGGAGTCGCAGAGACAACCAGGAGGTTGGCTTAGAAGCAGCCACCCTTGAAAGAGTGCGTAATAGCTCACTGGTCAAGTGATTCCGCGCCGACAATGTAGCGGGGCTCAAGTACACCGCCGAAGTCGTGTCATTGCAGCTATAGGGCCAACGCCTGCTGTGATGGGTAGGGGAGCGTCGTGTGCCGGGTGAAGCAGCGGAGGAATCCAGTTGTGGACGGTTCACGAGTGAGAATGCAGGCATGAGTAGCGATACAAGAGTGGGAAACTCTTGCGCCGATTGACCAAGGGTTCCTGGGTCAAGCTGATCTGCCCAGGGTAAGTCGGGACCTAAGGCGAGGCCGACAGGCGTAGTCGATGGACAACGGGTTGATATTCCCGTACCCGCTTTGAAGCGCCAACGCTGAACCAGGTAATGCTAAGACCGTGAAGCCGCCCCGGAGCCTTCGGGCAAAGGGGAGTGGTGGAGCCGTCGAACCAAGTCTGTAGTAGGTGAGCGATGGGGTGACGCAGGAAGGTAGTCCAGCCCGGGCGGTGGTTGTCCCGGGGTAAGGGTGTAGGCCGAGTGGTAGGCAAATCCGCCACTCATTAAGGCTGAGACCTGATGCCGAGCCGATTGTGGTGAAGTGGATGATCCTATGCTGTCGAGAAAAGCCTCTAGCGAGTTTCATGGCGGCCCGTACCCCAAACCGACTCAGGTGGTCAGGTAGAGAATACCGAGGCGTTCGGGTGAACTATGGTTAAGGAACTCGGCAAAATGCCCCCGTAACTTCGGGAGAAGGGGGGCCGGAACTGGTGATGGGATTTGCTCCTTGAGCTGGGGCTGGCCGCAGAGACCAGCGAGAAGCGACTGTTTACTAAAAACACAGGTCCGTGCGAAGCCGTAAGGCGATGTATACGGACTGACGCCTGCCCGGTGCTGGAACGTTAAGGGGACCGGTTAGTCTAGTTTCGGCTAGGCGAAGCTGAGAACTTAAGCGCCAGTAAACGGCGGTGGTAACTATAACCATCCTAAGGTAGCGAAATTCCTTGTCGGGTAAGTTCCGACCTGCACGAATGGCGTAACGACTTCTCGACTGTCTCAACCATAGGCCCGGTGAAATTGCATTACGAGTAAAGATGCTCGTTTCGCGCAGCAGGACGGAAAGACCCCGGGACCTTTACTATAGCTTGATATTGGTGTTCGGTTCGGCTTGTGTAGGATAGGTGGGAGACTTTGAAACCCAAACGCCAGTTTGGGTGGAGTCGTCGTTGAAATACCACTCTGGTCGTGCTGGATGTCTAACCTGGGTCCGTGATCCGGATCAGGGACAGTGTCTGGTGGGTAGTTTAACTGGGGCGGTTGCCTCCTAAAGAGTAACGGAGGCGCCCAAAGGTTCCCTCAGCCTGGTTGGCAATCAGGTGTTGAGTGTAAGTGCACAAGGGAGCTTGACTGTGAGACCGACGGGTCGAGCAGGGACGAAAGTCGGGACTAGTGATCCGGCGGTGGCTTGTGGAAGCGCCGTCGCTCAACGGATAAAAGGTACCCCGGGGATAACAGGCTGATCTTCCCCAAGAGTCCATATCGACGGGATGGTTTGGCACCTCGATGTCGGCTCGTCGCATCCTGGGGCTGGAGTAGGTCCCAAGGGTTGGGCTGTTCGCCCATTAAAGCGGTACGCGAGCTGGGTTTAGAACGTCGTGAGACAGTTCGGTCCCTATCCGCTGTGCGCGTAGGAGTGTTGAGAAGGGCTGTCCCTAGTACGAGAGGACCGGGACGGACGAACCTCTGGTGTGCCAGTTGTCCTGCCAAGGGCATGGCTGGTTGGCTACGTTCGGGAGGGATAACCGCTGAAAGCATCTAAGCGGGAAGCCTGCTTCGAGATGAGCACTCCCACCTCCTTGAGAGGGTAAGGCTCCCAGTAGACGACTGGGTTGATAGGCCGGATGTGGAAGCCCTGTAAGGGGTGGAGCTGACCGGTACTAATAGGCCGAGGGCTTGTCCTCAGTTGCTCGCGTCCACTGTGTTGTTCTGAAACAACGACCCCACCCCGTTTGGTCACGGGGGTGGTGCGGTTGACAGTTTCATAGTGTTTCGGTGGTCATAGCGTGAGGGAAACGCCCGGTTACATTCCGAACCCGGAAGCTAAGCCTCACAGCGCCGATGGTACTGCAGGGGGGACCCTGTGGGAGAGTAGGACGCCGCCGAACAATCATTCAAGAGAAGCCCCCTGACGATTCGTCAGGGGGCTTTTCTGCGTTAACCTTCGCCAATGCAGAACCTGACCCTTACCTGGCAGACCTCCGGCACTGCCGGCGTCGCGCTGTTCGGTGCGGCGTACGCGGCCAAGCGATGGTGGGGGAAGCCGGGGCTGGGGGTGGCCTGTCGGGAGGCGGGGACGCTGCTGGCGCTGTTCACGCTCTGGCAGCTGGTCGGGCACCTGTCGTTGCTGAGCACGGAGCACGCCCTGGACCGGGCGGAGTGGATCCACCGGACCGAGCTGGACTGGGGGCTGCCGGACGAGGCGGCCTGGCAGCGGGCGGCGCGGGAGCATCCGTGGTTGATCTCGGCGTCCAACTACTACTACGCGACGATGCACTTCGGGGCGATGATCGCGCTGCTGGTCTGGGTGTTCGTGCGGCACCGCGCGCGGTACGCCTGGGTGCGGAACACGGTGGTGCTGACCACGGCGGCCTGTCTGCTGATCCAGTTCCTGCCGGTGGCGCCGCCGCGGATGCTGCCGGGGAACGGGTTCGTGGACGTCGCGGCCGAGTACGGGCAGTCGGTCTACGGGGGTGCGGTCGGCGGAGTGGTGGAGGCCCAGCTGTCCGCGATGCCCTCGGTGCACGTGGCGTGGTGCGTGATCGTGGCGGTGGCGGTGGTGGTGATCGCGCGCTCGCCCTGGCGGTGGCTGGCGGTGCTGCACCCATTGGCCACGGTGTACGTGGTCGTGGTGACGGCCAATCACTTCTGGGCGGACGGGCTGGTGGCGGTCGGGCTGCTGATGATCGCCTACCTGGTACTGCACGCGGCCGCGGGATGGCGGGCGACGGGCGAGGAGCAGCCGGCGGCCGTGCGGTGGGAGCAGGAGAAGGAGACGGCCGCCGGCTGAGGGTGGGTGCCCGGGGGCGGACGGCTCAGGAGCTCAGGCCGGCCTGGGCGGCGAGTAGGGCGGCCTGGACCCGGGTGTCCGAGCCGGTGCGGTTGAGGACGCCGTCGACCAGGGTGCGGACCCGGTCGGGGCCGATGCCGAGGCGCAGCGCGATCTCCAGGTTGGGCATGCCGTCGCCGAGCAGGGCGAGCACTTCCCGCTCGGTGGGGTCGAGGGCGGCGATCCGTCGTTCGGCCTCGGTGGTGGGGTCGGCCGGTTCGGCGGGGCCGCCGTCGAGCATCCGGCGGACCACCAGGCCGGTGACGCCGGGGGAGAGCACCGCGTCACCGGCGGCTGCGGCGCGGACGGCGCTGATGAGCTCCTGCGGGCCGTCGTCCTTGAGGAGGAAGCCGGTGGCGCCGGAGCGCAGGGCGCGGGTGACGTTCTCCTCCTCGCCGAAGGTGGTGAGCATGACGACGGCGGGCTTGGGGTCGAGCCGGACCAACTGGTCGATCGCGGCCAGGCCGTCGAGGACGGGCATCCGGATGTCGAGCAGGACGACGTCCACCGGGGTGCGGGTGGCGTGGGCGACGGCCTCGGCGCCGTCGGAGGCCTCGGCCGTGATCTCGATGTCCTCGGCGTGCCTGAGGACCAGGCGCAGGCCGGCCCGGATGCCGGGTTCGTCGTCGGCGAGCAGGACCCGGATGGGGGCGGTGTGCTCGCCCGGCTGGTCGGTCACCTGATGGTCGGTCATGTGCGGCTCCGGCTCTGGTGGTGGGTCAGGGCGCCAGCGGTGTCGTGAATGTGGTGATTTCGGTGAGAGTGCCGTCTTCGAAACAGTAACGGGTCACGTAGAGCCGGTCGCTGCTCGTCAGCCGACTGGTGTACGGGAAGACGCAGCTGGTGGTGCCCTCGGGGCGGGCGGGCTCGCGCCCCGAGGCGGCGGAGCGGACGGAGGGGCTGTCCGGGCCGACCACCGAGACCACCTGGCCCTCCGTCATGCCGGGGTGGACGGCACTGGTCGGCGGCGGGCCGTCGTAGGGGCGGGTCTGCTGGACCAGGCCGAGGCCGAGCAGCAGGATCACGCCGAGCCCGGCCAGGCCGAGGGCGGCGGAGACGGCGCTGGCCAGCTGGCGGCGGAGCCGGGCGGCGGGGCCGCCGGCCAGGACGGGGACCTCGGTGCCGGGGGCGGTGGGTGCGCTGTCGGTCCGGCGGCCGGTGGAGGGCGGTTCGGTGGGCAGCACCGCGCGGACCTCGTAGCCGTCCGGGACGGGGCCGACGGTGAGGCGGCCGTCGAGCACGGCGACCCGTTCGCGCAGCTGGTCCAGGCCGCGGCCGCTGCCGAGGCCGGTGGTGACGGCGGGCGGGACGGGCGGGCGGCCGTTGTGGACCACCACCTCGACGCTGCCGGGGAGCTGTTCGACCGTCACCTCGACGGCGGAGCCCAGGGCGTAGCGGTGGATGTTGGTGAGCGACTCGCGGACCACGCGGTTGACGGCCCGGCGGACCTGGGGGCGGACCTCGGTGAGGTCCTCGCCCTCCCAGTGGAAGGCGACCGGGACCCCGGCCGCGCGGGACTCCTCGACCAGGGCGAGGACGTCGGCCCGGGTGCCGGTGGCGTCGGTGAGCGCGTCGGTGCCGGTGTCCCGGCCGACCGGGCCGAGCACGCCGAGCACCTGGCGCAGCTCGTCCATGGCGTCCCGGCTGGCCCGGCGGAGCTGCTCGGCCTCGTCGCGGAGTTCGGGGGCCTGTCGGTCGAGGGCCAGTTCCAGGCCGCCGGCGTGCAGGGAGATCAGGCTGAGCCGGTGGCCGACCAGGTCGTGCATCTCGGCGGCGATCCGCGAGCGTTCGTGCAGCCGGGACTCGTTCTCGGCGGAGCGCTTGGCCCGTTCGGCGGCGGCGGTGCGTTCGCGCAGGGCGCCGACCAGTTGGTCCTGCTGGCCGGCGGCGGTGCCGACCAGGCCGGGGATGAGCACCGCGACCACGGCCAGCACCCCGCCCTGGGCGATGGCGTACTGCCAGCGGCCGCCCTGCCAGTAGTCCAGCCGGACCTCGCTGGTGAGCAGGGGGAGCAGGGCGGCGGCGACCAGCAGCAGGTCGCGGCGCAGGGCGCGGGCGGCGCGGCGGGAGGTGGTGTAGGCGACGATCGCGGTGAGCATGGCGGCACTGGGGAGGATGCCGACCAGGGCGGCCAGCCCGAGCAGTGCGGCGTCGGGGTAGCGGTGCCGGGCGAGGGAGAGCAGCAGGGCGAGGGCGCCGAGGGCGACCAGGGTGCTGCGGTCGAAGAGCCCGCTGAGGCCGACGCTGTGCAGGGCGGCGAAGGTGGCAAGCAGCACGCAGCCGCCGACCACGGCCTCCAGGAGCCACCGCCCGGGCGGGCGGTGGGCGTCCGGACGGTCGGCGGGCAGCAGCGGTACGAAGCGCATCTCCCGATTGTGCCCGGACCGGAACACCTGGTTCCGGAAGCCGCCGTCAGGGGATCACGCGGCGGCGGCGGAAGTCGGCGAAGATCTCCAGGAACATCGCCTCGGTGTCCACGTACTCGTGGAAGCCGAGCCGACGGGCCTTGGAGCCGTCGGCGAACAGGTCGTAGTCCCAGGAGAGGACGAAGTCGCCGAAGGCCCAGGAGGAGACCTCCGCGTAGGAGTGGGCGAGGCCGTACTTCTCCACCATGGCCTCCCAGAGCGGCTCCTTGTCGGCCATCACCTCGGCCAGCTTCAGCGGGACGCCGGGGGCGACGTCGAGTTCGAAGAAGCGGGCGATGGCCGGCCAGAGTCCGCTCCAGCGGAACAGGTCGCCGTTGTTGACGTTGAACGCCTGGTTGGCGCAGCGCTCCTCGGTGGCGGCCCAGACGGTGGCCTTGGCGAGCAGGCCGGCGTCGGTGACCTCCAGCAGGGAGTCGTAGGCGCCGGGCTTGCCGGGGAAGCGGAGCGGGAGGCCGAGCTCCTTGGAGATCGCGGCGTAGACGGCGATCACCATGGCGAGGTTCATCGGGTTGCCGAGGGCGAAGCCGGTGACCACGGAGGGGCGGATCGCGGTCCAGCTCCAGGGCTGCCCGGCCTGGCGCTGCTCCAGCAGGGTCTGCTGGGCGTGCATGAACTCGGGCGGCATGAAGTTCGGGTCGCTCTCCTTGGCGGGGGTGCGGAACGGACCGAGGTGCGCGCCGTAGACCTTGTAGCCCTGCATCAGGCTGACGTGCCGCAGACCGGCGGCGGCCGGGACGACGGTGTCGAGGACGTTGGTGAGCATGGTGAGGTTGGGGGCGACCAGCTCGGCCCAGCCGGGGCGGTCCTGGTAGGCGGCGTAGAAGACGTGGGTGACCTCGTGCAGGCCGCCGAGCTTCTCCTTGCTGTCGGTGGCGTCGAGCAGGTCGACGCTGATGTGCCGCAGACGGTCCTCGCCCTCGCCGCCGCGGCGGGAGAGGCCGATGACGTCCCAGTCGCCGAGCGCGAGCAGGTGCTCGGTGAGGTTGCGGCCGATCACCCCGTTGGCGCCGACGACGAGGGCGGTCTTGCGGTCGGTGGTGGTCACGGCGGCCTCCTGGCGGATGGTGCGGCGGGTTCGTGACCGATCATCGTCCGGCGGGCGGGCATGAGTCCAAGACCGGTTCCTTCCGCCTGACATAAGCTCAGGTCATGCTGACGCTGCGGCAGTTGGAGTACCTGGTCACCATCGTCGAGCAGGGTTCGTTCACCCGCGCCGCCGAGCTGCTGCACGTCAGCCAGCCCGCGCTGTCGCACCAGGTGCGGGTGATGGAGGGGCTGCTCGGAGGCCCGCTGCTGGAGCGGCTGCACCGGCAGGTGCGGGCCACCCCGATGGGGCGGGCGGTGCTGCCGCACGCGCGGGCCGCGCTGGCCGAGGCGGGGCGCGCGGTGTCCGCGGCCCGGGCGTGCGCGAGCTCCGGTGCGGGTGAGGTGGAGTTGGCGACGCTGTACGGGTACAGCCTGGGGGTGCTGCCCGCGGTGCTGCGGGTCTGGCACCGGGAGCGGCCCGGGGCGGCCGTCCGGCTGCACGAGTACCGGCACGCCGAGGAGTTGGCGGAGGCGGTGGCCGGGGGCGTGGCGGACCTGGCGCTGGGGCCGCGGCCACAGGGGTGGGCCGGGCCGCTGTGGGAGCTCGGGGAGGAGGAGTTCCTCCTGGTCCTCCCGGCTGACGACCCGTCGGGAGCCGTGCCCGGCGGCGAGCTGGAGCTGGCGGCCCTGGCCGAGCGGAGCTGGGTGCACTACGCCGCCGGGAACGGGCTGGCCGAGCTGCTGGACCGGGCCTGCGCGGCAGCCGGCTTCCGCCCGGTGGCGGCCGTCCGCACCGAGCAGACCGCAGCCGGTCCGCTCCTCGCCTCGGCCGGGATCGGCCCGACTCTGGCCGCCGCCCACGCCCTCCCGCCCGGACTGCCCGGCCGGCTGTTCCGCCCGGTGCCGCCGGTCCGTCGGCGGCTCGCGGTGTACGCCCGCAGCGCGCCCGACCCGCTCACGGCGGAGCTGGCCGCGGTGCTGCGGCGAGAGGCGGTGCTGCTCCCGGAGCATGTGCGGGAGCGGCTCACGGGGTGACGGGCGGGTCAGCCGATCGGTGGACCCGGTGGAGGGGGCGGCCGCCGGAGGATGGCAGGGAGGCTGACGGACGGAGGACGGCATGGGTGGCGGCGGCAGGGCGCGCTGGGCGGGGATCGGGCTGGTGGCGGTGGTGCTGGCCGGGTGCGGGCAGGCCGCTCCGTCCACGCCGACCCCTTCGGGCGCCTCCCCTTCGGCGGCGGCCCCGTCGTCCGCGTCTCCCACGGCCGGGCCGTCGGCCGTGCGGGCCGGGGAGACCCTGCTGGTGGCCGACTTCGGGGGTGACACGGTGACCTTCGTGGATCCGTCGGCCGGGCCGGTCGGGTCGGCGGAGGTGGGTTCGGCCAAGGTGGGGACGGCGCCGTGGGGCGTCGCGCTGGGGCCGGACGGGCGGGCCTGGGTGGCGGCGGCCGAGGGGGTGGCCGTGGTGGACACGGCCTCCCGGCGGGTGACGGGCACGGTGCCGTACCGGACCGCGAGCGGGCCGGTGACCACGGGCGAGTACCGCGGCGGCGGCATGGGCATCGCGGTCTCGCCGGACGGCCGGCGGGTGTACGTCGGGGTCAACGTGCCGGGGAAGCCTGGGGTGTTGGAGGTCATCGACACGGCGACCCGGCAGGTCACCGACGTGGTGCCGGTCGGGCGGCGGCCGTTCGACGTGGTGGTGGCCCGGGACGGGCACGAGGTGTACGCCGTCGGGCACGACTCCTTTGACGTCACGGCGGTGGACGCGGGCACCCTGCGGCCGCGCCGGATGGAGGTCGCCCCGTACGGCACCGAGGGCGGGCTGGGCTCCTGGCTGAAGCCGCACTACGCCGAAGTCGCCGCCGACGGACGGCTGTTGCTGCCCTTCGAGGGGGAGCGGCTGGCGGTGCTCGATCCGGGCAGCGGCCAGGTGACGGTCCGTCCGATGACGGCCGACACCCACCAGCACGGCACCGCCCTGGCCCCGGACGGCACCCTGCTGGTGGTCGGCACCGGCCCGATCGGCAGCGGCGACCACGGGCCTTCGCTCACCGTCCGGGCCCCCGACGGCGCCGAGCGGGTGATCCCGCTCGACGGCCCGCACGAGGAGGTCGCGCTCTCCCGGGACGGCCGCACCGCCTACGTCACCGGCGGCTTCTCCCGCCCGGGCGGCTGGGACGGCATCACGGTGGTGGACCTGGCCACCGGAACGACGCACCGTCAGGCGGTGGGCCGGCTGCCGCTCGGGGTCGTGGTGCTGCCCTAGGGTCTGGGCGCTCAGGCGGCCCGGTTGTGGGTGGCGAGCAGCGTGCCGGCGGTGTCCCAGGTGCGCAGGGTGAGTGGCTTGCCGGGCAGTTTGACCGCCGCGACCCAGCGGATCGGCGAGTCCCCGACGGTGAGCGGCTGCACCTCCCAGCCGGTGGCCCCGGGGGTGCCGGCCGTCACCTTGGCGACCTCCGGGCCGACCGGGAGCAGGGCCAGCAGGACCGGTCCGTCGGTGATGCTGCCCAACTCGCCCGTGGGCGTTTCCCCTTGTCCGGCCGGGCCGCCCGGTGCGGGGAGGGAGAGGCGGATGTCCTCGGCCTGCCGCCTGCCGTCCACGGTCAGGTAGAGGTTCAGGACGTCCGTGCCCGGGCGCCAGTGCTCCTCGACGAACGCGGCGTCCGGCTCGGCGGCTCCGGGGCGGGCGGGCCGGCCCTGGTCCTCCCAGATCGCGCGGTACTGCCGGAGCGCGTCCGTCTTCGGTGCCTGCGGCCAGAGCGCGGCCCAGGCCTGCCAGCTCCGCGCGCCCCCGCCGCCCCCGCCGATGCCTTCGGCGAGCAGGACCCGGACGGGGGCGAACGGGTCGCGCGCGGGGGCCGGGGCGTAGGACGACGGGGCCGAGGTGGTACCGGCCGGTGCGACGGTGCGCGGTGCCGTCAGCACGGCGGCTCCGCCGACCACGGCCGCCATGGCCAGCGCCGCCGCCCCGGTCAGCGCGGCCCGGCGGCGGCGCAGCCTGCGCCGGCCGCCGGCCAGCACGGCGGCGGCGGGCACCGGCCCGGGGTGCACGGCTGCGGCCAGTTCGGTGAGGGCCGCCGTCAACCCGGCCGCCCGGCCCGGGTCCTGGTGGTCGGTCAGCTCTTCCGTGGTCACGCTGTTCCTCCGATGCTGGTCAGGCCGGTCAGGTCCGTCACGTGGGTCAGGCCGGTCAGGACGGAGGCGGTGCGCAGCCGGGCGATGCCCTTCGAGGCCTGGCTCTTCACCGTGCCCACCGAGCAGCCCATGGCGAGCGCGGCCTGACCCTCGCTCAGGTCCTCCCAGTACCGCAGCACCACGGCCTGGCGCTGGCGCGGCGGCAGGGCCGCCAGGGCGGTGAGAAGCGCCGCGCGCTCGTCGAGCCGCCCGTAGCCGTCGGGCGCGGCGGTCTCGGGCACGCTGGTGACCAACCGTTCGGGCAGCCGGCGGCGGAAGCGCCGGGCGTGCTCGTTGACCAGGATGCGGCGGACGTAGGCGTACGGGTCGTCGGCGCGGCTGACCTTGGGCCAGGCGACGTACGCGCGCTCCAGGGTCTGCTGGACCAGGTCCTCGCCCGCGTGCTGCTCGCCGGACAGCAGGAACGCGGTCCGCAGCAGCCGGGGCCAGGCCGTGGCGATGAACGACCGGAACTCGGCGTCCCGTCGGTTCTCCGGTTCTCTCATGAGCACCTCCTCACCCTCCCAGAGCCCGGGAGGGGGCCGAACCGTTGCCCGCGGTTTCGCGGACCGGCCTCAGGAGGGTGAAACGGAGCCGGACCACCCCGTGGTGGGGTGGCCCGGCTTCGATGGGGGCGGTGTGGGTCCTGCGGGCGGTGGGGCGCCCGCAGGACCCGGACTACCCAGTGGGGTGGGTCACTTGGTGGGGAGGAGCGCCCGGCCCCAGCCGCTCTCGGCGAGGGCGGCGGTGGCCGAGTACCAGGCCGCGAGGCCCGCGACGGCCGCCAGCCAGGCACCGGCCTTGCCGAGGCCGCCGCTGCCGTTCAGCACGCCGAGCGCGCTGAGCACCAGGGAGAGGAAGAACAGGCCCCAGAGGACGCGCCCCAGCAGGCCCGAACCCCAGGCGGCCAGCGCCAGGCTGAGCACGAGCAGGGCCCAGAGCAGCAGGAAGAGGCCGGTGGCGTTCTTGCTCGCGCCGCCGCCCGCTGACCAGACGGCCCAGAAGGCGCCGAGGGAGGTGAAGGCGGTGCCGGTGAAGCCGTCGCCGCTGCGCAGCTGCCAGAGGCCGGCGACGAACAGGGTGAGGCCGCCGACCAGGTGGGCCAGTCCGGCGGCGTCCTTGACGCCCGCGCCGGAGAGGATGCCGGTGCCGAGCAGCCCGTAGGCGAGGAGGGTCAGACCGAGGGCCAGGTAACCGAGGTTGCCGGCGTCGGCGGAACGGGTGTTCGCCCCGGAGGCTTCGTTGCTCACCGGAGGCTCCTTTCACTCATGGCGTGCCGCTTCAGGGCGGCAGGGAGCTGTGCGTGGAGTGGGTGCGCGTGCCGGGGCCGGGGAGCGCACGGGACAGGGCTGTCCCACGGTGCGGGCGGCGGCGGCGAAGTGATGAACCGGCAGGTCGGAGCTGCCGGCGAGTCCCCTACCGGGGTCTTCCCCGGTGAGATCTGTGTACCCACCCGGTACCGGCTTGTACCCTTGTGAATCCCACAATTTGTCGGGTCGTCAGCTGTGGGGCGGCGACCCTTGACCGTTTCCGGTCCGAGCGTGATCAGCTCGTGCGCTGCTCCGGGACGCGCAGGGTGAGGATGGCCATGTCGTCCGAGGGCGGCTCGGGGGCGAAGCGCTCCACCGCCCGCTGCACCCGGGCGGCCACCGCTCCGGCGGTCAGGCCGGTGCAGCCGGTGAGCACGGCGGCCAGGCCGTCGTCGCCCAGCATCCGCTGCCCCTCCCGGCGTTCGGTCACGCCGTCGGTGACGCAGAGCAGTACCTCGCCGGGCTCCAGCACCACCTGCTCGGCGGTCAGCTCCAGCTCCTCCAGCACGCCGAGCAGCGGCTGCGGGGTGGCGGCCGGACTGACCTGCCCGTCGGTGCGCAGGCGCAGCGGCAGCGGGTGCCCGGCGCAGACCAGGGACAGCTCGGTGCAGCCGTCCTGGCGCGGGGTCAGCTCGCCGTAGAGCAGGGTGAGGAAGCGCGAGCGGCTGCCCTCGTCGAGGATGGCGCTGTTGAGGCGGGAGAGCAGCTGCGGGCCGTCGAGGCCCTCGCGGGCCAGCAGGCGCAGGGCGTGCCGGGCCAGGCCGGTGACGGCGGCGGCCTCGGGGCCGGTGCCGCAGACGTCGCCGATCGCGAAGCCGTAGGTGCCCTCGCGGATCGGGAAGATGTCGTAGAAGTCGCCGCCGACCTCGTTGCCCTCTCCGGCGGCCTGGTAGAAGACCTCCACCTCCAGGCCCGGGATGGTGGGCAACTCGGGTGGCAGCAGGGCGCGTTGGAAGGCCTGGCTGGTGGCGGTGCGCTCGGAGTAGAGCCGGGAGTTGTCCAGTGCCAGGGCGGCCCGGCGGGACAGGTCCTCGGCCAGCTCCAGCATCTCCTGGCGGAACCGCTGGCCGGTGGAGACCCCGAGCACCAGCAGGCCGATCACCCGGTTGCGGGCCACCAGCGGGAGCACCACGGTCTCGCCGAGCAGTCCGGCCAGCTCCGGACTGTCCGTCAGCCCGGCCTGCCGGGCGGTCTCGGCGGGCGCGGACCAGAAGGTCACCCCGGAGTCCCGGGCGGCGTCCGGCGGAGGCGTCTTGTCGAGCAGGTCGCGCAGCCGGTCGATCCGGTCCTCGTCCTGGTGCAGCACGAAGGCGAGGTCGGCACCGGCGTCGGCGCTGGTGTAGACGGCGCACCAGGAGGCCAGCGTGGGGACCGCCATCTGCGCCATCAGGGCCAGGGTCTGGCCGAGTTCGAGGGTGCCGGCGAGCAGGTCGGAGGCCTCCACCAGGAAGGAGAGCGAGCCCCGGCGCAGCCGCTCCAGCTCGGTCAGCCGGGCGCTCTCCAGCGCGAGCGCGACCCGGTCGGCGGCGAACTGCAGGCGCAGCGCGTCCTCGTTGTCGTACCGGCCGGCGGCGGTGGCGGCCACGCCGAGCGAGCCGGTCAGCCGGCCGTCCACCTTGAGCGGGACGGTGATCAGCGAGCGCAGGCCCGAACCGGCCAGCAGCGGAACGACGTTGGGGCGCACCGCGAGGTCCTCGTGGACGGCGGGAAGCCGGGCCGAGTCGTACCGGCCGGCCCCGGACTCCACCGGGATCGGGGCGTGCCGGCGCAGGCCGCCGGGCAGGCCGGTGGCCGCGCGCAGCTCGAACTCGGTCTCGTCGTCGGTGGTCAGCAGCAGGTACGCGGCGTCCGCGTCCAGCAGGTCCCGGGCCCGCTCGACGATGCGCTGGAGCAGCCCGCCCAGGTCGTCCGGGCCGAGGTGGCCGACCAGCAGGTCCAGCGGCTCGGCCCCGGCGGGGGCGTCGACGGCGGTGACGGGGGAGCGCAGCACCGCGCGGTCGGCCTCGCGGACCAGCAGGGCGAGGGTGGAGGGCTCCCCATGGGTGTCGCGGACCCGGACCTGGACGGCGTAGAGCTCGGCCCCGTCGGCGAGGAGGCCGAAGCCGCCCTCCCAGCGGGCCAACCGGAGCGTCTCGGCGAGGCCGAGGCCCGGCGCGGGCCAGTCGACCAGCTCGGCCCAGGCGCGGCCGAGCAGCTGGTCGGCGGGCAGGCGCAGCAGCAGCTCGGCGTCCGGGTTGCAGGAGCGGACGGTGCCCTGCTCGTCGATCCGCACCACGCCGACCAGCACCGGGCCGTCGGTGTCGGGCAGTTCGCCGCCGGGCAGACTGGGCAGCGCGAAGCGGGTGCCGACGTGGTGCTCGGGCAGCGCGAGGCGGAACCACACGGTCTTGCGCCCGGCCGAGTACTCGACGCCCCAGCAGGTGGAGATGGCGGAGCACATCAGCAGGCCGCGGCCGCCCTCGCCGTCCGGGTCGCCGAAGTGCTCGGAGCCGTGCGCGGGGACGTTGGCGAAGGCGGGCAGGCCGCGCTCCGGGTGACGGTCCGTCACCTCGATCCGGACGGTCTCCTCCTCGCGCAGCACGGCCACGTCGGCGGCCGTCCCGGCGTGCACCACCGCGTTGGTGACCAGTTCGGAGACCAGCACCACGGCGTCGTCGACCACCTCGGGCAGGCCCCAGCCGAGCAGGGCGTCCCGGACGAAACCGCGTGCGGCACCGGCCGAGCGGCCCTCCGGCTCGAAGGCGGCGGCTGCGCGCGCGGTGACCACGTGCCACGTCTCCCATCAGCTCCGACTGCCAGGTCCGTCCCCGTCTTCGGGCGGAGCCGGGACCGGTGCAGCGTCCCACCCTACTTACCGGTGGGCACTGTGTGGGGCCCGGGCGCGGAAAGAAGCACCAGAGGGTGATTTAGGCGGCCGGTTTGCACCACCTCGGTGCAGACCCTGTGCAACGGTACGGACACTCGGCGGCGGTGCTGCCAGACTGGGGGGTCCGCAGCACCCGGCCGTCAGGTTACGGTCGAGGTGCGCCGGCGTCCGCCCCGAGTGCGGCGGGCCGGTGGCCGCCCCGGAAGGGGGGTGGCGCGGAGACGGTCACGATGCGGGAGGACCTCGACGTGAGTTCGGCCACCAAGGACGTACCCGGCACCACCCCGGCCGCCGGCCGCAGCGGTGGCCGTCCGGCATCCCGCCCTGCGCCCGGGAGGCGCCCGAACCACAACCGGGGGGCCGAGCCGGCCGACCTGCGCAAGCTGCTGGCCGCGCTCACCGCGATGCGCGACGGCAACTTCCGCCGCCGCCTCACCGTTCCCGGCGACGGCCCGCTGGCCGAGATCGCCGCGGTCTTCAACGAGGTGGCCGAGCGCAACCAGCACCTGACCGGCGAACTGGCCCGGGTCCGCCGGGCGGTGGGCCGCGAGGGCAGGCTGTCCGAGCGGCTGGAGAGCGGGGTCGGCGAGGGCGCCTGGATGGCGGCGGTCGACAACTGCAACGCGCTGATCGACGACCTGGCCCGCCCGATGGCCGAGGTCGGCCGGGTGCTCACCTCCATCTCCGAGGGCGACCTGGACCAGCGGATGGAGCTGCGCTCGATCCACACCAACGGGGCCAGCCACCCGCTGCGCGGGGAGTTCCTCAAGGTCGGCCGGACGGTGAACGGACTGGTGGACCAGCTCGGCGAGTTCACCGCCGAGGTGACCAGGGTCGCGGTCGAGGTGGGCACCGAGGGCAAGCTCGGTGGCCAGGCCAGGGTCCGTGGCATGTCCGGGAGTTGGAAGGACCTGGCGGACTCGGTCAACACCATGGCCGGCCGCCTCACCGCCCAGGTCCGCAACATCGCCGAGGTGACCACCGCGGTCGCCAAGGGCGACCTCTCGCACAAGGTCACGGTGGACGTGGCCGGCGAGATGCTGGAGCTGAAGAACACCGTGAACACCATGGTGGACCAGCTCAACTCCTTCGCCGCGCAGGTCACCAGGGTGGCCCGCGACGTGGGCACCGAGGGCCGGCTCGGCGGCCAGGCCCAGGTGCCCGGCGTGGCCGGCGTCTGGCGTGACCTCACCGACTCGGTGAACTTCATGGCCAACAACCTGACCGACCAGGTCCGCAACATCGCCGAGGTGACCACCGCGGTCGCCAAGGGCGACCTCTCCCGCAAGATCGAGGTCGACGCCCGGGGCGAGATCCTGGAGCTGAAGAACACCATCAACACGATGGTCGACCAGCTCTCCGGCTTCGCCGAGCAGGTGACCAGGGTGGCGCGCGCGGTGGGCACCGAGGGCATCCTGGGCGGTCAGGCGCAGGTCCCCGGCGTGGCCGGGGTCTGGAAGGACCTGACCGAGAACGTCAACTCGATGGCCAACAACCTCACCTCCCAGGTGCGCAACATCGCCCAGGTGACCACCGCGGTCGCCAAGGGCGACCTCTCGCAGAAGATCCAGGTGGACGCGCGCGGCGAGATCCTGGAGCTGAAGAACACCATCAACACGATGGTCGACCAGCTCGGCGCCTTCGCCGACGAGGTCACCCGGGTCGCCCGGGACGTCGGCACCGAGGGCATCCTCGGCGGCCAGGCCAGCGTGCCCGGGGTCTCGGGCACCTGGAAGGACCTCACCAACAGCGTGAACCTGATGGCCAACAACCTGACCAGCCAGGTCCGCAACATCGCCGAGGTGACCACGGCGGTGGCGCGCGGCGACGTCTCCAAGAAGATCACCGTCGACGCCCGCGGCGAGATCCGCGAGCTGGTGCTCACCGTCAACACCATGGTCGACCAGCTGTCCGCCTTCGCGGACGAGGTGACCCGGGTGGCCCGCGAGGTCGGCACCGAGGGGATCCTCGGCGGTCAGGCCCGGGTCTCCGGCGTCTCCGGCATCTGGCGGGACCTGACCGACAACGTGAACTTCATGGCCTCCAACCTGACCTCGCAGGTGCGCAACATCGCCGAGGTCGCCACCGCGGTGGCCCGCGGTGACCTCTCCAAGAAGATCACCATCGAGGCCCAGGGCGAGGTCGCGGCGCTGGCCGGCACCCTGAACACGATGGTCGACCAGCTGTCGGCCTTCGCCGTCGAGGTGACCCGGGTGGCCCGCGAGGTCGGCACCGACGGCATCCTGGGCGGCCAGGCCGGCGTGCCCGGCGTCGCCGGGATCTGGAAGGACCTGACCGACAACGTCAACCTGATGGCCAACAACCTGACCGGCCAGGTCCGCAACATCGCCCTGGTCATCACCGCCACCGCCCGCGGTGACCTCTCGCAGAAGATCGACGTGGACGCCCGGGGCGAGATCCTGGAGCTCAAGACCAGCATCAACACCATGGTCGACCAGCTCTCCGGCTTCGCCGACGAGGTCACCCGCGTCGCCCGCGAGGTGGGCACCGACGGCCGCCTCGGCGGCCAGGCCCGCGTACCGGGCGTGGACGGCACCTGGCAGGACCTGACCGAGTCGGTGAACGAACTCGCCAACAACCTGACCCGGCAGGTGCGCGCCATCGCCCAGGTCGCCACCGCGGTGACCCGCGGCGACCTCTCCCTGCGGATCGACGTGGACGCCTCCGGTGAGCTCGACGAGCTCAAGGACAACATCAACCAGATGATCGGCAACCTGCGCGAGACCACCCGGACCAACCAGGAGCAGGACTGGCTGAAGACCAACCTGGCCCGGATCTCCGGTCTGCTGCAGGGCCGCCGTGACCTCGAAGCCGTCGCCTCGCTCATCATGACCGAGCTGACGATGACCGTCTCGGCCCAGCACGGCGCCTTCTTTCTGGCCCAACCGGCGGGCCGCAACGCCGAGTTGATCGCCGAGGACGACGACGAGAACGACACCGTGCTGCGGCTGATCGGCTCCTACGGCTACCAGCGCCGCTCGATGCCGACCACCTTCCGGCCCGGCGAGGGCCTGATCGGCCAGGCCGCGGTGGAGAAGCGCTCGATCATCCTCAAGGAGACCCCGCCCGGCTACCTCAAGATCGCCTCCGGCCTCGGCGAGGCCAGCCCGGCGCACGTGGTGGTGCTCCCGGTGATGTTCGAGGGCCGGCTGCTCGGCGTGATCGAGCTGGCCACCTTCTCCTCCTTCACCACGGTGGCGCTCGACTTCCTGGAGCAGATCGCCGATCTGATCGGGGTGACCGTCAACACCATCAGCGTCAACACCAAGACCGAGGGCCTGCTGCTGGAGTCCCAGCGCCTGACCGCCGAACTCTCCATGCGATCCGCCGAGTTGGAGGCCCGCCAGGAGGAGCTGGAGCGCACCAACGAGGAGCTCCAGGAGAAGGCCGAGCAGCTCGCCCAGCAGAACCGCGACATCGAGATCAAGAACAGCGAGATCGAGGAGGCCCGGCAGATCCTGGAGGAGCGCGCCGAGCAGCTCGCGCTGGCCTCGCGCTACAAGAGCGAGTTCCTCGCCAACATGTCGCACGAGCTGCGCACCCCGCTCAACTCGCTGCTGATCCTGGCCAAGCTGCTCTCCGACAACAACGAGGGCAACCTCTCGCCCAAGCAGGTCGAGTTCGCCGAGACCATCCACGGCGCGGGCTCCGACCTGCTCCAGCTGATCAACGACATCCTCGACCTCTCCAAGGTCGAGGCCGGCAAGATGGACGTCCGCCCGGCCAAGATCGCCCTGGTCCAGCTGGTCGACTACGTCGAGGCCGCCTTCCGCCCGCTGACCCTGGACAAGAACCTGGACTTCGCGGTGGTGGTCTCGCCCGACCTCCCGGTCACCCTGCACACCGACGAGCAGCGCCTCCAGCAGGTGCTGCGCAACCTGCTCTCCAACGCGGTCAAGTTCACCGACAGCGGCGCCGTCGAACTGCGCATCCGCAAGGCCGAGGAGCGCGACGTCCCGCAGCACGTCCGCGAGCAGCTGCTGGAGAACGGCGTGATCGGCGACGCCGACGAGCCGCTGATCGCCTTCTCGGTCTCCGACACCGGCATCGGCATCCCGCGCAACAAGCTCCGGGAGATCTTCGAGGCCTTCAAGCAGGCCGACGGCGGCATCAGCCGCAAGTACGCCGGCACCGGCCTCGGACTCTCCATCAGCCGCGAGATCGCCCGCCTGCTCGGCGGCGAGATCCACGCCGAGAGCGAGCTCGGCACCGGCTCCACCTTCACCCTCTACCTGCCGCTGCGCAGCGAGGCCCCCGAACTCCCCGGCCAGGAGCGCCTCGCCCTGCCCGGCCCGATCCGGGCCACCATCGCCGTCACCCCGGTCGGCACGCCCGTCCCGGTCAACGAGAACCCGGCCGAGCACTGGGCCCAGGAGGTCCGCGAACTGGCCGAGGTGCGCCGCCGGGGCGCCGCCGAACGCCGCCGCGCGGCCGCCGAGGACGCCCCGACGGTCCGTCAGGAGCCGGCCGTGTCGGTGCCCGCGCAGTTCGCCGGCCGCTTCGCCGGCGAGCAGGTGCTGATCGTCGACGACGACATCCGCAACGTCTTCGCGCTCACCAGCGTGCTGGAGCAGTACGGCCTGACCGTGCTGTACGCGGAGAACGGCCGCGAGGGCATCGAGGTGCTGGAGCAGCACGAGGACGTGGCCCTGGTGCTGATGGACATCATGATGCCGGAGATGGACGGTTACGCGACCACCGAGGCGATCCGGCGGATGCCGCAGTTCGCCGGGCTGCCGATCATCGCGCTGACCGCCAAGGCGATGAAGGGCGACAAGGAGAAGAGCCTCGCGGCCGGCGCCACCGACCACGTGACCAAGCCGGTGGAGGCCGACCACCTGTTGGCGGTGATGCGCCACTGGCTCTCTTCCGCCACGGGCAAGTAACCGCCGGGGGCGCGCTCTCCCACCGCACTGGCGGGTCCGGCCGGGAACGGGGTAAGGTCGCGCATCGTTGCGAACAGTGACCGAATGGTGACGTGGTGCTCAGGCTCCGCCCTGCTCCGCTGTGGGATTCGGCACTGCCACGGTGCCGGATCGCTCGGAGCGGCCTGGCGGGCGAGGGGGTGCGGCTAGCATGACCGGTGCGGTGATGAGCGGTACCAAGACGGCCGCGATCGGCAGACAAGCGGCAGGAGGGCGGGTCGTGGTGCAGAAGGCGAAGATCCTCCTGGTCGACGACCGGCCGGAGAACCTGCTGGCCCTGGAGGCCATCCTCTCCGCGCTGGACCAGACGCTGGTCCGCGCCTCGTCGGGCGAGGAGGCGCTCAAGGCGCTGCTCACCGACGACTTCGCGGTCATCCTGCTGGACGTCCAGATGCCCGGCATGGACGGCTTCGAGACCGCCTCCCACATCAAGCGGCGGGAGCGGACGCGGGACATCCCGATCATCTTCCTGACCGCGATCAACCACGGGCCGCACCACACCTTCCGCGGCTACGCGGCCGGCGCGGTCGACTACATCTCCAAGCCCTTCGACCCGTGGGTGCTGCGCGCCAAGGTCTCGGTCTTCGTCGACCTGTACGTGAAGAACTGTCAGCTCAAGGAGCAGGCCGCACTGCTGCGCCTGCAGGTCGAGCAGGGCGAGGCCACCGTGCTCGGCGAGCTCTCCGCCCGCCTGGCCGCCGTCGAGGAGCAGGCCGAGGCCCTCGGCAAGCAGCTCGGCGACTCCTCCGACACCACGGCCGCCGCCACCGCCGCCCATCTGGAACGCAAGCTCGCGGGCCTGCGCAAGGCCCTCGACGCGCTGCGCCCCGGCGCGAGCTAGTCAGCGGCCTTCGGTAGGGCAGCGGCCTCAGGGGCGCGAGGAACTGCGCGAGTCGGAAGGCGGACCACCGGCAACTGAACCACCGTCAGCCAGTTGCAGGTGCTGCCGTTCCCCTGCGCGCAGTTCCTCGCGCCCCTGAGCGCCTGCCCTGCCGCGAGCGCCAGTTGACGGTGCGACACACGGGTGCTCGAGCACGTGTCCAGTGCCTCGGTGCGCCGGTAGGCTGCTGTCCCATGGCCACACGTACGCCCGGCGCGGCAGCGCGCAACCCGAAGTCCGGGCCGGCCAAGAAGGCACCGGCGAAGAAGGCCGCGGCTCCCGCGAAGAAGGCCGCGACGGCGAAGAAGGCGCCCGCCAAGAAGGCGGCCGCGAGCCGCCCCGCGCCCCCGCAGGCCCCCGCGCGCCGCCCGATACTCTTCCGCGCCGTCCGCGCCGTCTGGCTGGGCCTCGCGCACGCCGTGGGGGCCGTCTTCCGCGGCTTCGGCGACGGCGCGAAGAACCTGGACCCGGCGCACCGCAAGGACGGCGTCGCGCTGCTCCTGCTGGCCCTCGCGCTGGTGACCGCGGCCGGGACGTGGTTCAGCCCGCAAGGGTGGCTCGGGGAGGCGGCCACCGCCGTCGTCTCCGGCCTCTTCGGCCGCCTCGACGTGCTGGTCCCGTTCCTGCTCCTCGCCGTCTCGGTCCGCCTGATGCGCCACCCCGGCGGGCCGGACCAGGACGCCAACGGCCGGGTCGCGGTCGGCCTGAGCGCCTTGGCGCTGGGCGTCCTCGGGCTGGTGCACATCGGCTGCGGGGCACCGGCGATGGGCAGCGGGGCGTCGAAGATCAGGGCCGCCGGCGGGATCCTCGGCTGGGCCTCCTCGACGCCGCTGATGGCCGCGGCCGGGCCGCTGCTCGCGGTGCCGCTGCTGCTCCTGCTGAGCTTCTTCGGGCTGCTGGTGGTGACCGCCACGCCGGTCAACCGGATCCCCGAGCGGCTGCGCCTGCTGGGCGAGAAGCTCGGCGTGGTGGAGCCGGCCGAGCTGCCGGAGGACGAGGCCGCGCCGGACCGCGAGTACTCCACCGCCCCGCCGGAGGACGCCGACCCGGACGCGATGCCGTTCACGGTCGAGGACGCCGGGGACGAGGTGGGCGCCCGCCGCCGGCGCCGTCGCAAGCGGCTGGACGAGCCCGAGCACCAGGCCGCGGTCCCGGACCCGTTCCAGACCCGGGACATCGCCGCCGGCGTGGCCGCCGACCTGGACGGCGCCCTGACCTACGGCGTGCCCGCCTCCCCGGCGGTGGCCAGCATGCTGCACCAGGTCAAGGACCACACCGCCCCGCCCGAGGAGCCCGGGGTCCCGGCCGCCCGCGCCTCGGACGCTCCTGACGGCCACTCACCCGCCCCGGCCCGGATGGAGCAGCTCCAGCTCTCCGGGGACATCAGCTACGCGCTGCCCTCCCTGGAGCTGCTGGAGCGCGGCGGCCCGGCCAAGGCCCGCAGCGCGCTCAACGACGAGGTGGTGGCCCAGCTCACCGGGGTGATGACCGAGTTCAAGGTCGACGCCCGGGTGACCGGCTTCACCCGCGGCCCGACGGTCACCCGCTACGAGGTCGAGCTCGGCCCCGCGGTGAAGGTCGAGCGGATCACCGCCCTGGCGAAGAACATCGCCTACGCGGTGGCCACCCCGGACGTGCGGATCATCTCGCCCATCCCGGGCAAGTCCGCGGTCGGCGTGGAGATCCCCAACCGGGACCGCGAGATGGTGACCCTGGGGGACCTGCTGCGCTCGCGCACGGCCGCCGAGGACACCCACCCGATGGTGGTCGGCATGGGCAAGGACGTCGAGGGCCACACCGTGATGGCCAACCTCGCGAAGATGCCGCACGTGCTGGTGGCCGGCGCCACCGGCGCGGGCAAGTCCTCCTGCATCAACTGCCTGATCACCTCGGTGCTGGTGCGGGCCACGCCGGACGAGGTGCGGATGGTGCTGGTCGACCCCAAGCGGGTCGAGCTGACCGCGTACGAGGGCATCCCGCACCTGATCACCCCGATCATCACCAACCCGAAGAAGGCGGCCGAGGCGCTGCAGTGGGTCGTGCGCGAGATGGACATGCGCTACGACGACCTGGCGGCCTTCGGCTTCCGGCACGTGGACGACTTCAACGCCGCGGTGCGCAGCGGGACGCTGAAGCCCCCGCTGGGCAGCGAGCGGGAGTTGACGCCCTATCCGTACCTGCTGGTGATCGTCGACGAGCTGGCCGACCTGATGATGGTCGCCCCGCGCGACGTCGAGGACTCGGTGGTCCGGATCACCCAGCTGGCCCGCGCGGCCGGCATCCACCTGGTGCTGGCCACCCAGCGGCCCTCGGTGGACGTGGTGACCGGCCTGATCAAGGCCAACGTGCCGTCCCGGCTGGCCTTCGCCACCTCGGCGATGGCCGACTCCCGGGTCATCCTGGACCAGCCCGGTGCGGAGAAGCTGATCGGCAAGGGCGACGCGCTCTTCCTGCCGATGGGCGCCTCCAAGCCGGTCCGGATGCAGGGCGCCTTCGTCACCGAGGCGGAGATCGCCAAGGTGGTGCAGCACTGCAAGGACCAGCTGACGGCCCGCTACCGCGAGGACGTGGTGGTCGGCGGCGGCCCCAAGAAGGAGATCGACGAGGAGATCGGCGACGACCTGGACCTGCTGATCCAGGCGGCCGAGCTGGTGGTCTCCACCCAGTTCGGCTCCACCTCGATGCTCCAGCGCAAGCTCCGGGTCGGCTTCGCCAAGGCGGGCCGGCTGATGGACCTGATGGAGTCCCGCGGCATCGTCGGCCCCAGCGAGGGCTCCAAGGCCCGCGACGTCCTGATCAAGCCGGACGAGCTGGACGCGGTGCTCATCACCTTGCGCAGCTGACGTCACGGTGAATTCACCGACTCCTCACCCGATCGGAGGAGGGGAACCGTGCGCCGTCCGGGTACGTCCCACCGTGCAGCCGTCGGGGCCGGGCTGACCCGCCGTCAGCCCGGCGCCCGGGCACCGCACGTTCGGGCCCACTCCGCTTGAGAAAGCCTCCGGGCCCGCCCCTAGACTGTTCTCTCAGCAGGTGGCCAACGCTCGAAAGGCGCGCTCAGTGACCATCGGCAAGTCCTCGCACCGGTCCTCCGACCCCTCAGCCGTGCCGGAGCCCGCCGTCCCCGCCGCCCCGCCGGTGGCGATCGGCCGGGTGCTCTCGGACGCCCGACGGCAGGCGGGGCTGACGGTCGATCAGGTCAGCGCCGACACCCGGGTCCGGGTGCCGATCCTGCACGCCATCGAGGACGAGGACTTCTCCCGCTGCGGCGGCGACGTCTACGCCCGCGGGCACATCCGGGCCATCGCCAAGACGGTCGGGGTGGACGGCGAGGCCCTGGTGGCCGCGTACGACGCCGCGAACGGCGGCGCCCCGTCCGCCAAGCGCCCGCTCCCGCTGCCGGACGCCGGCCCGATCAAGGTCACCGACCACCGGCGGCCGAACTGGACCGCCGCCATGGTGGCCGCGATCTTCGTGGTGGTCGGGCTGATCGGCTTCAACCTGTTCTCCGGCGAGCGCACCCCGGCCGCCGTCGGCGAGGCCAGCGCCCCGCTCTCCGCCACCGCCCCCGCCTCGCCCACCGCCAGCGTGCAGCCCCCGGCCCCGGCGCCCAGCGCGGAGGCGATCGCCGCCGCCCCGGCCGACAGGGTGACGGTCAAGCTGGTCGCCGAGTCCGGGACGAGCTGGGTCTCGGCGCTGGACGGCAAGGGCAAGTCGCTGTTCCAGAACAACCTGGAGCAGAGCAGCTCGCAGACCTTCACGGACCCGAAGCAGATCAAGCTGGTGATCGGCAACGCAGGGGCCGTGCACCTGTACGTCAACGGCAAGGACCTCGGCCCGGCCGGTGCGGAAGGCCAGGTCAAGCACCTGACCTACACCCCGGGCGACCCGCAGGCCGGGTGATCCGGACGCCGGTTCCCACGACGCGGCCTCCGGGGCGAACGGCACCGGGGGCCGCGCGTTAACCTTGTCCCTATGCCTGAACGCCGTACTGTCGCCCTTGTCACGCTCGGATGCGCCCGCAACGAGGTGGACTCCGAGGAACTCGCCGGGCGACTGGAGGCCGACGGCTGGCAGCTGGTCGACGACGCTTCCGACGCCGATGTCGCCGTGGTCAACACCTGCGGCTTCGTGGAGGCCGCCAAGAAGGACTCCGTCGACGCCCTGCTGGAGGCCAACGACCTCAAGGGTCACGGCCGGACCCAGGCCGTGGTCGCGGTCGGCTGCATGGCCGAGCGCTACGGCAAGGAGCTGGCCGACGCCCTCCCGGAGGCCGACGGCGTGCTCGGCTTCGACGACTACACCGACATCTCCAGCCGCCTCCAGACCATCCTGGCCGGCGGCCACGTGGAGGCCCACAAGCCGCGCGACCGCCGCACCCTCCTCCCGCTCACCCCGGTCGAGCGCCAGGCGGCCGCCGCCGAGGTGGCCCTGCCCGGCCACGGCGCCCCCGAGGACCTCCCCGAGGGCGTGGCCCCCGCCTCCGGTCCGCGCACCCTGCGCAAGCGCCTGGACTCCAACCCGGTCGCCTCGGTCAAGCTGGCCTCCGGCTGCGACCGGCGCTGCTCGTTCTGCGCCATCCCCGCCTTCCGCGGCTCCTTCATCTCCCGCCGACCCTCCGACGTGCTGAACGAGGCGGTCTGGCTGGCCGGCCAGGGCGTCACCGAGGCCGTCCTGGTCAGCGAGAACAACACCTCGTACGGCAAGGACCTGGGCGACATCCGCCTGCTGGAGACCCTGCTCACCGAGATCGCGGCCGTCGAGGGCCTGCGCCGGGTCCGGGTCTCCTACCTGCAGCCCGCCGAGATGCGCCCCGGCCTGATCGACGTGATGACCTCCACCCCGGGCGTCGTCCCGTACTTCGACCTCTCCTTCCAGCACTCCGCCCCGGCGGTGCTGCGGAAGATGCGCCGCTTCGGCAACACCGAGCAGTTCCTCCAGCTGCTCTCCACCATCCGCTCCAAGGCGCCGCAGGCCGGCGCCCGGTCCAACTTCATCGTCGGCTTCCCCGGTGAGACCGAGGAGGACTTCGCCGAGCTGGAGCGCTTCGTCACCGAGGCCGGCCTGGACGCGATCGGCGTCTTCGGCTACTCGGACGAGGACGGCACCGAGGCGGCCACCTTCGACGGCAAGCTGCCCGAGGACCTGGTCGCCGAGCGGGTGGCCCGGCTCACCAAGCTGGCCGAGGAGATGACCGCCCAGCGGGCCGAGCAGCGGATCGGCACCGAGGTCGAGGTGCTGGTCGAGTCGGTCGAGGACGGCGTGGTGGAGGGCCGCTCGGCCCACCAGGCGCCGGAGACGGACGGTCTGACCACCCTGCTGGGCGCCGACGACGCCAAGGTGGGCGAGTACTACCGCGCGACCGTGGTCGGCACCGAGGGCGTGGACCTGGTCGCCGAGGTGCTCGCCGGAGCCGGCGCATGAGCAGAGGGGCGGGCGCCGCCCCGGCCAAGCCGGCCGGCTCCGCCCCGCCCGTGCCCTCGCTGTGGAACATCGCGAACGTGCTGACCATGCTCCGGCTGGCGATCGTGCCGGTCTTCGTGCTGCTGCTGTTCGCGGATGGCGGGCACGACCCCAAGTGGCGGGCGGTGGCCTGGGCGGCCTTCGCGGTCGCGATGATCACCGACGTGTTCGACGGGGAGCTGGCCCGTCGCAAGGGCCTGGTCACCGACTTCGGCAAGATCGCCGACCCGATCGCCGACAAGGCCATCATGGGCTCCGCCCTGATCGGCCTCTCGGTCCTCGGGGACCTGCCCTGGTGGGTCACCGCGCTGATCCTGGCCCGCGAGCTCGGCATCACCCTGATGCGCTTCTGGGTGATCCGCTACGGCGTCATCCCGGCCAGCCGGGGCGGCAAGCTGAAGACGCTGACCCAGGGCATCGCGGTCGGCATGTACGTCCTGGAGCTGACCGGCTGGCTGGCCACCGCCCGCGCCGTGGTGATGACCGCGGCCGTGCTGCTGACCCTGGGCACCGGTCTCGACTACGTCCGGCAGGCCGTGGTGCTGCGCCGCAGCGGGGGGACTTCGTCATGACGGACCGTCAGCCGGCCGCCGAGGTGCACCGGGCCCTGCGCGAGCACGGCGCCACCGTGGCGGTGGCCGAGTCGCTGACCGGCGGCCTGCTCTCCGCCGCCCTGGTGGACGTGCCCGGGG
Organism: Kitasatospora albolonga; assembly: GCF_039535905.1. Lineage (GTDB taxonomy): Bacteria > Actinomycetota > Actinomycetes > Streptomycetales > Streptomycetaceae > Kitasatospora > Kitasatospora albolonga. Next base: position 39,910 of record NZ_BAAAYB010000125.1, read on the forward strand.
CCTCCGCCACCTACCGCGGCGGGGTCACCGCGTACGCCACCGAGCTCAAGGCCTCGGTGCTGGGCGTGGACGAGGGCCTGCTGGAGGTGCACGGCGCCGTCCACCCGGTGGTGGCCCGTCAGATGGCCGACGGGGTGCGGCGGCTGCTGGGGGCGACGTACGGACTGGCCACCACGGGGGTGGCGGGCCCGGAGGAGCAGGACGGGAACCCGGTCGGAACGGTGCACATCGGGCTTTCCGGACCCGACGGAGCACGCACGGCTTCGCTTGGGTTGTCAGGGACACGTGAAACAATTCGACGTGACACCGTCGTCGCCGCCCTCGACCTCCTGCTGGACCGCCTAGCGCGTTGAGCGCCTCCACGGACCGGCTTCATGGAAAAGCACCTGAACAGGCTCCGTTGACAGCAGGATCGTGTTACATCAGATACCCCGAGTGGGCACTAGTCAGGTAGTCGGGCGGGGAACAACAGGGGAGGGGGCAGCCTTGCAGCCCAGAGTGAACACGACCACGGTCCCCGCACGCGATGCGGACGAGGCGGTACGGTGGGGTCGTGACATCTCGATCCGCAGTCCGAGGAGGGAGGCACCGATGATCCTGCTCCGTCGCCTACTGGGCGATGTACTGCGTCGGCAGCGCCAGCGCCAGGGCCGCACACTCCGAGAGGTGTCGGCGGCCGCCAGGGTTTCGCTCGGCTACCTCTCCGAGGTCGAGCGGGGACAGAAGGAGGCCTCCTCCGAGCTGCTCTCCGCCATCTGCGACGCACTCGACGTCCGGATGTCCGAGGTGATGCGCGAGGTCAGCGACGAGCTCTCGCTGGCCGAACTTGCGGCGATGGCCACCCTCTCCGAGGGTGAACTGCTGAGGCCGGTGCTCGAACCCGTGTCGCTGCCGTCACCCGGCGTCGACCGGATGAGCTCCATCTCGCCGAAGGCCGCCGCCGTGGACGTGGTGGCGGCATGACACCGGCCTCCCACCGAGGAGGCCAGTGATGCGAAGCGTACGGTCCCTGCGGGCCACCGCCGTGAGGTGGTGGCCCGCAGTGCTGCTCGGAGCCGCCGTGGTCGGCGGCGGTGTCCTGCACGCCGGCCCGGCCGCCCTGGCCGTCCTGGCGGGCGGTTGGGGCCTGGCCCTGATCCCGGTCCACGCCGACCGGTCACTTCCCCGGAAGGGTGAAGACGTCACGTCCGACGGCCACGCACCTGACGGAGTACGACCGGATCCGCCCAACGGCCCCGGTACCGTCAACTCCCCCGGACCGTGACGAAGGTGGTCACCCCGGGGGCGCGAGGAACTGCGCGAATCGGAAGGCGGCTCACCGGCAACTGAACCGCCGTCAGCCAGTTGCACGTGCTGCCGTTCCCCTGCGCGCAGTTCCTCGCGCCCCTGCGGGGCGCAACCAGGGTCGCCACTTTCAGCTCCGTAGGCGGTAGCCGCGGGGGGACGCGTGGAAGCCCGCGTCCTCCAGGAGGCGGCCCAGGGGGGCCGTGAGGGCCGGGGCGCCGTTGATCCGCTCGACCGTGGCGCTGGTGCCCAGGGCGCCGCCGCGGACGGCCTCGGCCAGTGCGGCGAAGGCGGCCGGCTGCTCGCCCCAGGCCAGCAGGGACTTGCCGCCGCGCTCCACGTACAGCGCGGGCTCACCGTCCAGCAGCACCACCAGGGCGCCCGCCTTCCGGGCGGGCCGGTGCGTCTTCTCGCCCTCGCCCGCCGGGGGCTCGGGCCAGGGCAGTGCGGCGCCGAAGGCGTTCGCCGGATCGGCCGCCGCCAGCACCAGGGCCTGCGGGGCCTCGGCCGCGGGGGCGGCCGTCCACTCGCCGCCGCCCAGGCGCTCCAGCCGGGAGCTGACCGAGCGCACGCGGTCCGCCGCGCCCTCCATGGCGAACTGGGCGCCGCCCAGGCCCTCCACGAAGTAGCCCCGGCGGGCCCGGCCGCGCTCCTCGAAGGCCGCGAGCACCCGGTAGACCCCGGCGAAGCCGCCGGGCACCCGCTCGGCCGCCACCGCGCCCCGGGTGAGCACGCCGTGCCGGTCCAGCAGGGCCTGGGCCTGGGCGGTGGCCCGCACCGTGGGCTCGGTGGCCAGCGCGGGCAGCAGCGACCAGCGCCCGGCCGCCGTCGGCGGGCCGGAGCGGGCCGACGGGCGGGCCAGGCCGCGGGAACCGCCGCCGTAGCGGCCGCGCGGGGCGGCCCGGGGCGCCCGGTGCGCGGTGGACCCGGCGGTGCGGCCGGAGCCGAGCAGCGCCCGGAGCGGGGCCAGGGTGTCGTTGGTGACGTACCCGGCCCAGGTCAGGTCCCAGAGGGCGGCGAGCAGCTCGCCCTCGGGCAGCTCCTGGCCCGTCAGCTCCCGGGCCCGGTCGGTCAGCTGACGGAAGAACAGGCCGTAGCCGCCCGCCAGGGCCTCCAGCAGGGCGCCGTGCACCGGGGTGAGGGCGGGCGGCACCGGCTCGGGGCGGAGCAGGTCGGCGGTCTCCGGGAGGTGCAGGGCCAGCCAGCCGTCCTGGCCGGGCAGGGCGCCGGCGCCGGACCAGCCGACCTCGCCGGCCGCCATCAGCTCGTCCAGCATCCCGGGGGAGTAGTCCAGCAGCCGGGCCGGCAGGATCAGCTTCTCCAGTGCGGAGGCGGGCAGCGCGGTGCCCTGGAGCTGCTCGACCACCCGGAGCAGCCCGTCCGGCCCGCGCAGCCGGTGCCCGGCCAGGTGCTGCCACTGCGGCAGGAAGGCGGCCAGTGCCCGGGGCGGGACGGCCTCCACCTCCTGGCGCAGAGCGGCCAGCGAACGCCGGCGCAGGCGGCGCAGCACCTCGGCGTCGCACCACTCGACGGTGCCGGTGTGGCCGTCCCCGGGCCGGAACTCGCCCTGGACCAGACGGCCGGCGGCGGTCAGGCGGTGCAGCGTGCCGGTGACCACGGCGGTGCCCAGGCCGAAGCGGGCGCCGGCCTCGGCGGCGGTGAACGGACCGTGGGTGCGGGCGTAACGGGCCAGCAGGTCGCCCAGCGGGTCCTTCACCGGCTCGGTGAAGGCCTCCGGGACGCCGACCGGCAGCGGGGTGCCCAGCGCGTCGCGCAGCCGCCCGGCGTCCTCGATCGCGGCCCAGCGCTGCTCGCCGCCGATCCGCACCAGGACGGCCCGGCGGGCGGCCCGCAGCTCGGCCGCCCAGCCGGGCTGCGCCCCACGGGCCGTCAGCTCGGCCTCCGAGAGCGGGCCGAGCAGGCGCAGCGCGTCGGCCACGCCCTCGGCGTCCTTGATCCGCCGCTCCGGGGTGAGCCGCTGCAGCTCGGCCTCCAGCTCGGCCAGCACCTGAGGGTCCAGCAGCTCGCGCAGCTCGGCCTGGCCGAGCAGCTCGGAGAGCAGGCGGGAGTCGAGCGCGAGGGCGGCGGCGCGGCGCTCGGCCAGCGGCGAGTCGCCCTCGTAGAGGTACTGGGCGACGTAGCCGAAGAGCAGGGAGCGGGCGAACGGGGACGGCTCCTGGGTGGTGACCTCCACCAGCCGGACGGCGCGCGACTCCAGATCGCCCATCAGCTCGACCAGGCCCGGTACGTCGAAGACGTCCTGGAGGCACTCGCGGACGGCCTCCAGCACGATCGGGAAGGAGCCGTACTCGGCGGCCACCTCCAGCAGCTGGGAGGCGCGCTGGCGCTGCTGCCAGAGCGGGGTGCGCTTGCCCGGGCTGCGCCGGGGCAGCAGCAGGGCGCGGCCGGCGCACTCCCGGAAGCGGGCGGCGAACAGCGCGGAGCCGCCGACCTGGTCGGTGACCAGCTGCTCGATCTCGGTCTTGTCGAAGAGCGTGGCGTCGGCGCCGACCGGGGCGTCGTCGGTGACGGGCTTGTCGCTGGGGAAGTCCAGCAGGTCCGCGTCGGGGAGGCGGAGCACGATCCCGTCGTCGGCGTGCATCACCTGCGGGTCCAGGCCGTGCTTCTCGCGCAGGCGGGCGCCGATGGCCAGCGCCCAGGGGGCGTGCACCTGGGCGCCGAACGGGGAGTGGACGACGATCCGCCAGTCGCCCAGCTCGTCGCGGAAGCGCTCGACCACGATGGTGCGGTCGTCGGGCAGGTGGCCGGTGGCGGTGCGCTGCTCGGCCAGGTAGCCGAGCAGGTTCTGCGCGGCCCAGTCGTCCAGGCCGGCGGCCTTGAGGCGGGCGGTGGCCCGATCGGGCGTCAGGGCGCCCAGCTCGCGGACGAAGGCGCCGAGGGCCCGGCCGAGCTCCAGCGGGCGGCCGAGGCTGTCGCCCTTCCAGAACGGCAGCCGGCCGGGCACGCCGGGGGGCCGGGGTGACCAGCACCTTGTCGTGGGTGATCTCCTGGATCCGCCAGGAGGTGGTGCCCAGGGTGAAGACGTCGCCCACCCGGGACTCGTAGACCATCTCCTCGTCCAGCTCGCCGACCCGCCCCCCCGCCCTTCTTGGGGTCCGCACCCGCGATGAAGACCCCGAACAGGCCGCGGTCGGGGATGGTGCCGCCGGAGGTGACGGCCAGGCGCTGGGCGCCGGGGCGGCCGGTGACGGTGCCCGCCACCCTGTCCCAGACCAGACGGGGCCTCAGCTCGGCGAAGGCGTCCGAGGGGTAACGGCCCGCCAGCATGTCCAGCACCCCGTCGAAGGCGGACTGCGGGAGGGTGGCGAACGGTGCGGCCCGGCGGACCAGGGCCAGCAGCTCGTCCACGTCCCAGGTGTCGAGCGCGGTGATCGCGACCAGCTGCTGGGCCAGCACGTCGAGCGGGTTGCGCGGGACGCGCAGGGACTCGATGCCGCCGGAGCGCATCCGCTCGGTGACCACCGCCGACTGGACGAGGTCGCCCCGGTACTTGGGGAAGACCACGCCGGTGGAGACCGCGCCCACCTGGTGCCCGGCCCGGCCGACCCGCTGCAGCCCGGAGGCCACCGAGGGCGGGGACTCCACCTGGACCACCAAGTCCACCGCACCCATGTCGATGCCCAGCTCCAGGCTGGAGGTGGCCACCACGGCGGGCAGCCGGCCGGCCTTCAACTCCTCCTCCACCAGGGCGCGCTGCTCCTTGGAGACCGAGCCGTGGTGCGCCCGCGCGATCACCGGTGGGGCCCCCGCCGCCGCTCCGGAGCCGCCCATCAGGGCGGCGGGGCCGTGGGCCTCGGGGAGCGGCTCGCCGGTGGCCCGCTCGTGGGCGATCTCGTTCAGCCGGTTGCACAGGCGCTCGGCGAGGCGGCGGGAGTTGGCGAACACGATGGTGGAGCGGTGGGCCTGGACCAGGTCGACGATCCGCTCCTCCACGTGCGGCCAGATCGAGGCCTGGGGTGACGGGTCGTCAGTGCCCTTGCCGGCGGGCAGTTCGTCCAGGTCGGCGACCGGGACCACCACGGAGAGGTCGAACTCCTTGGCGGCGGGCGGCTGGACCACCCTCGCCCCGCGCTGCGGGGAGAGGAAGCGGGCCACCTCGTCGACCGGGCGGACGGTGGCGGACAGGCCGATCCGGCGGGCCGGGCGGTCCAGCAGCTCGTCGAGGCGCTCCAGGCTGAGCGCGAGGTGCGCGCCGCGCTTGGTGCCGGCGACGGCGTGCACCTCGTCCAGGATCACCGTGTCGACGCCGCGCAGTGCCTCGCGGGAGGCGGAGGTCAGCAGGAGGAAGAGCGACTCGGGGGTGGTGATCAGGATGTCCGGCGGGTGCGTCGCGATCCTGCGGCGCTCGGCGGCGGGGGTGTCGCCGGAGCGGATGCCGACCTGGACCTCGGGCTCGGGCAGGCCGAGGCGGACGGCCGCCTGGCGCAGGCCGGCCAGCGGGGAGCGGAGGTTGCGCTCGACGTCCACGGCCAGGGCCTTGATCGGCGAGATGTAGAGCACCCGGCAGCGGCGCTTCGGGTCCGCCGGGGGCGGGGTGTGGCTCAGGTGGTCCAGCGCGGACAGGAACGCGGCGAGCGTCTTCCCCGACCCCGTCGGCGCCACCACCAGCACGTCCGATCCGCTGCGGATCGCCTCCCAGGCCTGCGCCTGCGCGGCCGTGGGCGCGTCGAACGCCCCCGAGAACCACGCCCTGGTCGCCGGGGCGAACCCCTCCAACGGATCGCTCAGCTCAGTCCGCGCCATGCCCCCATGGTGCACGGCCCCTGTGACAGCACCGGGCTGCGCCCCGCAGGGGCGCGAGGAACTGCGCGCAGGGGAACGGCACGTGCTGCAACTGGCTCGCCTGCCCCGACCTCGCACTGGGCCGCCTTCCGTACTCGCGCAGCTCCCCGCGCCCCCGGGGTGACCGACGACCCGCGCCCCGGAGGTGACCACCCGTGTGCCCCAGTGCGACCGGGCGTGATGCGAAATGGGGTCATATCGTGATGAATCGGACCCGACGAGCGGAGGTCGTGCGATGGAACGGCTGGGTCTCGCCGTACGGACGCGGAAGGTGCGGGTCCGGGTGCTGTTGGGGGTGTTGATGGTGGCCCTGCTGATCGGCGGGGCGGTGCCGTTCGTGGCGGGGCCGGGCCGGTCGTACCTGAGCTACCTGGTGCTGGCGGACCGTCAGGACGCGGACGGCGCCCGCATCGCGGCCGATCGCGCGCGGCAGGCCGGCGGCCGGGTGGTGCAGGAGTACCCGCAGATCGGTGTGGTGCTGGCGTACGCCCCGGGCGGCTTCGCGGAGCGGCTGCGCGGGGCGGAGGGCATAGCCGCGGTGGGGGCGACCAGGACGACGGGGGTGCCGGGCCCTCCCGGGGCGCTGGAGGGGGAGGGGGAGTTCGGCCCGGCGGTGCGCGGCGACGCGGTGGACGCGGTGGAGGCCGCGGGGGCGGGGGCGGGGGAGGGCGACGGGGCGCTGACCCCGGATCCGGGCGAGTCGGCGGACTGGAACCTGGCGATGATCGGCGGCGGCGACCGTGCGACGGCGGCCGGCGCCCGCCCGGCGGCGCTGGTCCGGACCCCGGGCGGTGCGCGACCGGGCGGTCAGGAGCTGCGCCGGGTGCTGGTCGCGGTGCTGGACTCGGGGGTGGACGACACCCACCCGGACCTGCGGTCGGCGGTGGACCCGGCGGCCTCGGCCTCCTGCGCGGACGGACGCCCGGACGCCCGGTTCGGGGCGTGGCGGCCGGACCGGGGGGTGGGGGAGAGCGGGCACGGGACTCACGTGGCGGGGATCGTCGGGGCGTCCCGGGACGGGAAGGGCGTGACGGGGGTGGCGCCGGGCGTGCGGATCGCCGCCGTCCGGCTGCTGGGCCCGCTGGGGCAGTACTACGCGGAGAACATCGTCTGCGGGATGCTCTGGTCGGCCGACCACGGGGCCAGGGCGATCAACGACAGCTACTTCGCCGACCCCTGGAAGTACAACTGCCCGCAGGACCCGGACCAGGCCGCGCTGATCCTGGCGGTGGGCCGCGCGGTGGCGTACGCGCAGCGGCAGGGCGCGGTGGTGGTGGCCTCGGCGGGCAACGACGGGCAGGACCTGGGCGCGGTCCGGCACGACCAGCGCAGCCCCAACGACCGGCTCTCGGGTCCTGGGCAGAATCGTTTCCTCGGCCCGGAGTGCGTCCGCCTCCCCGGTGAGCTCCCGGGCGTGCTGACCGTCGCCGCGGTGGACCGCAACGGCCTCCCCTCCGGGTACAGCAACTACGGCCGCGGCCGGATCTCGATCGCGGCCCCCGGCGGGGAGCCGGACGGCGGGGCCGAGGGCGCGATCGTCTCGGCCTGGCCCGGCGGCCAGTACGCCGCGCTGGCCGGCACCTCGATGGCGGCCGCCCACGTCACCGGTGCGGTGGCGGTCGCGGCGGCGGCCCACCCGGGGTGGAGGCCGGAGCGGCTGACCGCGCTGCTGGCCGACGCGGCCGCCGGGAACTGCCCGTACGCGCCGGGTGCCTGCGTGGAGCGGCAGTTCTTCGGCGCGGGCGTGCTCGCGCTGCCGGCCGGCTGAGCCGGGGACCCGGGCCGCGGCCCCGACCGGCCGGGGCCGCGGCCCGGAGCGCGCCGGCCGGCTCCGGGATACTGGGGCCATGAGGCTGACCGAGTTCTGGCGACGGATGTACGAGCACTTCGGCGAGGCGTACGCGGAGTCGTTCGCCCAGGACCACCTGATGAGCGAGCTGGGCGGGCGGACGGTCCGTCAGGCGCTGGACGCGGGTTGGGAGGCGAAGGAGGTCTGGCGCGTGGTGTGCAGCACGCAGGGGGTGTCGACGTTGCTCCGTTGAGCTTTGGGTAAGACTGGGCGGGTGGCCGAGAACCGGGAAGACCAGCACCCACCCCAGGAGACCCTGACCGAACCAGCGGCACCCGTGGCCGGCGAGGCGCCCCCGCCCGACGCCGGGGAGCCGCTCGACCCCGCCGGCAGCGGGGCCGGCGGAGGCGCCGCCGAGTCGGTGGCGCACTCGATCTGGGGCAAGGGGATGCCCCGGTGGCTGCCGCGGGCGATGGTGATGGCGCTGGTCCTGGTCGGGCTGTTCCAGCTCGCCGACTGGGCGTTCCGCCAGCTCATCGACCTGCTGGTGATGCTGCTGGTGGCCTTCTTCCTCTCGCTGGCGATGGAGCCGGCGGTGGACCGGATGGCCGCCCGCGGGGTGCGCCGGGGCCTCGGGACCTTCCTGGTCTTCATCGGCCTGGGGGTCGCCATCGCGGGCTTCCTGACCGCGCTCGGCACCCTGCTGGTCGACCAGGTGGCCAAGATCGCCGGGGACCTCCCGCACCTGGTGCAGAACCTGATCGACTGGGTGAACCGGACCTTCAACCAGAACCTCTCGCTGGACCAGCTCCAGGAGAAGTTGCTGAAGGACTCGGGCAACATCGAGAAGTACGCCCAACAGGCGGCCGACAACGTCTGGGGCGTCTCCAGCACGCTGATCGGCGGACTGTTCCAGATGTTCACCGTCGGCCTGTTCACCTTCTACTTCACCGCCGACGGCCCCCGGGTGCGGCGCACGGTCTGCTCGCTGCTCCCCCCGGCCAAGCAGGCCGAGGTGCTGCGGGCCTGGGAGATCGCGCTCGCCAAGACCGGCGGCTACCTCTACTCCCGGGCGCTGCTGGCGGTCGCCTCGACCATCGCGCACTGGATCATGTTCTCGGTCCTGGGCCTGCCGTACGCGGCCGCGCTCGCGGTCTGGGTCGGCGTCATGTCGCAGTTCGTGCCGACCATCGGGACGTACCTGGCCGGCGCGCTGCCGGTGCTGGTCGCGCTGACCGTGGACCCGATGGACGCGCTCTGGGTGCTGGTCTTCGTGATCGTCTACCAGCAGGTCGAGAACTACCTGCTGCACCCGAGGATCACCGCGAAGACGGTGGACGTGCACCCGGCGGTGGCCTTCGGCTCGGTGATCGCGGGGGCCGCGCTGCTCGGCGCGGTCGGCGCGCTGATCGCCATCCCGGTGGCGGCCACCCTGCAGGGCTTCGTCGGCACCTACGTGCGGCGGTACGAGGTGCAGACCGACCCGCGGATCGACCGGGGCGCCGACCGCAAGGGCCGGCGGGCCCGGCGGCGGGAGGCGGCGCGGCGGCTGCACCGGATGGTGCGCGGCGAGCGGAACTCGCACCGGGACGGGCACGAGCACCGGGACGACTAGGAAGCGGAGTTGACGGGCGGTCACCTGACGGGTGGCCGCCCGTCGGCGTGTCAGGCGCAGGTGTCGAGCATCTCGGTGAGCCTGGCGGCCTCGGGTTCGGTGACGTTGAGGCGGTACAGGTGCTTCACGTCGATCCAGGCCCGGGAGTAGGTGCACCAGTAGGCCGGGTCCGGCGGGGACCACTGGTCGGGGGACTTGTCGGCCTTGGAGCGGTTGGAGGCGGCCGAGACCGCGATCAGCTGGGAGTGCTCCAGGTCGTTGGCGAAGGCCTTGCGGGCGGCGGTGGTCCACTCGTCGGCGCCGGAGCGCCAGGCGTTGGCCAGCGGGACCACGTGGTCGATGTCGACCTGGGCGGCGGCGGTCAGCACCTTGCCGTCGTACGGGCTGAGCCAGACGCCGGTGCCCGCCCGGCAGAGCTCGTCCTGGGTGACGCCCTCGCCGTCCCGGGCCAGCACCACCTCGCGGGTGTCGCACTCGCCGTACTGCTTCACCCAGTGCGGGAACTTGGCGCGGCTGTAGCCGGCCATCGAGTGCGGCTCGGCGACGGTCAGCTCGGCCAGTTCGTCGCGGGCGTGCTCGGCGGGGGAGGGCTCGGGGATGGCCCTCGCGTGGACGGCGGGGGTGTGGACGGCGGCCCCGGCGGGGGTGGCCGCGGGGGCCAGGAAGGCGGCCAGGGCGAGGAGGACGGCGGCGGTGCGGCGCCGTCCGACGGTGGTGATCATGCGTCCACAGGTAGCGGTTCAGGGCGCTGACCTGGTGGTTTCACGCGGTCGAGGGCGTGGCGGCGGGGCGGTTGACTTGATTCGAACAGATGTTCCCTATACTGGCTCGCGGCGAGTTTTCCACAGGCCGAGCCCGTTTGGGGCGGATTGTCGGTGGGACGCGCTAGCGTCGAGGACGATGAAGCGCACAGGACAGAACCCGAGGGTGGAAGCCATGGCAGGTACGGACCGCGAGAAGGCTCTTGAGACCGCACTCGCCCAGATCGAGCGGCAGTTCGGCAAGGGCTCGGTGATGCGGCTCGGCGAGAAGGCCAACGAGCCGATCGACGTGATCCCGACCGGTTCGACGGCGCTGGACGTCGCCCTCGGCGTCGGCGGCATCCCGCGCGGCCGCGTGGTGGAGATCTACGGCCCGGAGTCCTCCGGCAAGACCACCCTGACCCTGCACCTGGCGGCCAACTGCCAGCGCCAGGGCGGCACGGTGGCCTTCGTCGACGCGGAGCACGCGCTCGACCCGGAGTACGCCAAGAAGCTCGGCGTGGACACCGACGCCCTGCTGGTCAGCCAGCCGGACACCGGTGAGCAGGCGCTGGAGATCACCGACATGCTGATCCGCTCCGGCGCGATCGACCTGGTGATCATCGACTCGGTGGCCGCCCTGGTTCCGCGCGCCGAGATCGAGGGCGAGATGGGCGACTCGCACGTCGGCCTCCAGGCCCGTCTGATGAGCCAGGCCCTCCGCAAGATCGCCGGTGCGCTGAACCAGTCGAACACCACCGCGATCTTCATCAACCAGCTGCGCGAGAAGATCGGCGTCATGTTCGGCTCGCCGGAGACCACCACCGGTGGCCGCGCGCTGAAGTTCTACGCCTCCGTGCGCCTCGACATCCGCCGGATCGAGACCCTGAAGGACGGCACCGAGGCGGTCGGCAACCGCACCCGCGTCAAGGTGGTGAAGAACAAGGTCGCCGCCCCGTTCAAGCAGGCCGAGTTCGACATCCTCTACGGCATCGGCATCAGCCGCGAGGGCGGCCTGATCGACATGGGCGTGGAGCACGGCTTCATCCGCAAGTCCGGCGCCTGGTACACCTACGAGGGCGACCAGCTGGGCCAGGGCAAGGAGAACGCCCGCAACTTCCTGCGCGACAACCCGCAGCTGGCCGACGAGATCGAGGTCAAGATCAAGGGCAAGCTCGGCATCGGCCCGAAGCCGGCCGAGGCCGAGGGCGAGGCCGCCCCGGCCGCCGCCGCGGGCGCCGAGGACGAGGCGGGTGGCGCCGCGGCGAAGAAGACCGCGGCCAAGAAGACGGCGGCGGCGAAGAGCTGAGCCGGTCTTGACGCACGACAGCACGACCGGGATGCCGGACTCGGAGGACGAGTCCGGCATCCCGGCGTTCGACGGGATGCTCCGCGCCTCGGACCTGACGGGTGGTCGGAGGCGCCGGCGGACGGCGATGGCGGCCGAGTCCGCCGAGTCCGCAGAGCCGGGCGGGGGTCCTGACTGGATGGCCCCGCCCACCGAGGGCCCGGCCCCCGAGCCGGAGTTGACCAAGGAGGAGCGGAAGGCCGCGCGCAAGGCCCGCAAGGAGCAGCGCGCCGCCGAGGAGGCCGACCCGGCCGAGCGGGCCCGGGCGATCTGCCTGCGCCTGCTCACCGGCGCCGCCAAGACCCGCAAGCAGCTCGCCGAGGCACTCGCCAAGCGGGAGATCCCGGAGGAGGTGGCCGAGCAGGTCCTCGACCGCCTCCAGGAGGTCGGCCTGATCGACGACGCCGCCTTCGCCGAGGCCTGGGTGGAGTCCCGCCACAACGCCCGCGGCCTCGGTCGCCGGGTGCTCTCCCAGGAGCTGCGCCAACGCGGAGTCGCCCCCGAGTTGGCCGAGCGCGCCCTCGCCCAGGTGGACGAGGACGGCGAGGAAGCCGCCGCCCGCGATTTCGTCGAGCGGCGGCTGCGCACCATGCGGGGCCTGGACGACCAGGCCAAACTCCGCCGCCTGGTAGGCGCCCTGGCCCGCCGCGGCTACGCGGAGGGGCTGGCCTTCCGGCTCGCCAAGGAGGCGCTGGAGGCGGAGCGCTGAACCCAACAGCGCGTCAGTTGGTGGGGAATTCGCCGGTCCTGGTGGCGGTGACGAAGGCGGTCCAGGCGTCGGGGGTGAAGCGGAGGCGGGGGCCGTGGGGGTCCTTGGAGTCGCGGACGGTGCCGGGGTGGGCGTCGTCGTGCTCGATGCAGTTGCCGTCGTTGCCGCCGCTGTGGGTGCTCTTGCGCCACTGCTCAGTGCTGGCCATGCGAGGTCTCCCTAGCGGGTGGTGGTGGGGAATTCGCCGGTCTTTGTGGCGGTGACGAAAGCCGTCCAGGCGTTGGGGGTGAAGTGCAGGCGGGGGCCGTGGGGGTCCTTGGAGTCGCGGACGGTGCCGGGGTGGGCGTCGTCGTGCTCGATGCAGTTGCCGTTGTTGCCGCCGCTGTGGGTGCTCTTGCGCCACTGCTCAGTGCTGGCCATGCGCGTGTTCCTCCGCCGCCGATTTGAGTTGGGCCAGGGACGCCTCCGGCGGCAGAGCGTCGGCCCGGACTAGGTCGAACGATAGCTTGCAGTCCGCGAACGAGCCTGGGGCGTCGAGCAGTTCACCCGTGTGAGGGCCTTCGACGTACGCAGCGGGCGGAGAGTCGGCAAAAGTCATCAGACTCAGTGACCCTTCGAGCAGAGCATGTGCTCCGCTTCTGATCGGCATCACCTGGAGGATGATCCGGCCGTCGGCGACGAGCTGAGCGAGATGGGTCAGCTGTTCGTGCATCGCGGCGGAGCCGCCCGTCGGGCGGAGCAGCACGGCCTCCTCGATGACCACCCAGAACAACGGTCTTGTTGGACCGCTCAGGATTGCCGCCCGTTCCATCCGACGGTTGACCAGATCCTCGTTCGCAGATGCGGAGCGGAGCGGCTGGGCGGACCGGAAGACCGCCCGTGCGTAGTCAGGAGTCTGGAGCAGGCCAGGCACGAGCAGTGGAGCGTACTCGCTGATCGTCACGGCCATCGCTTGGAGCTCGGCTGCTGCCGTGAAGTACTCCGCGAAGCGCGGCCGGGTCACCATCGGGTACAGCCGGGCGAAGTGGCCGTCGGTGCCGAGCGCCGTGTCGAGGCGTTCCGACAGGTCCTCCTGCGGGCGTCGGACGGCCGCTTCTATCTGGCCGATGTAGTTGCCGGAGCAGAAGACCAGCTCGCCCAAGGCGCTCTGGGACAGACCCCTGGCCTCGCGGAGGCGGCGTAGCTCCGAGCCGTAGAAGGCGCGCGGGGACTCGGCCGGGTCGAGGTCCTTCGGGTTGGTCATCCGTCAGCTCCGTTCTCACGCACCGTAGTTGTTCGGTCGCAGGGCCTGGTCAGGCTACTGCCGGGCCGTCGAGTCTGAGGGTGGAAAGCCGGAGACCGATCGAAGGGGAGCCACCAAACCATGAGCGAGCGTCAGAACGGCGGCGCATGGACGCCCGAGCCGGGGCAGACCGCCTACCTCCGCGCAACCCGCGAGGCGGTGCGGGTGATGGACTTCCTGGCCGGGGAGGTCTACGTCCGCCCCTTGCGCGGCGGGGTTGAGCGCACGCTCCACCCGGTCGAGCTGATCCCGCCGGACGACCAGCCGGGCGGGTTCCGGGCCTGGACCGCCGAGCGCGGCTGAGCGGGGGCGGCGGAGGTGAGCGAGGTCGAGTACTACCCCGTCGACCACCCCGGTCTGCCGTGGGAGGCCACCGCGCCGGTGGACGAGCACGGCGACGTGGCCGGCTTCGTGCTGGCGCGGGCCGGTGCGTGCCGCATCGCGGTGGCGAACGTCGCGGACCGGCACCAGGTGCTGCTGGTCGAACCGCAGGAGCTGCGCTCGCTGCGGGACGCCCTGCTGGCCGGGAGGTTCGACCACCTGTGGGAGGCGGGCGGGCACTGGCCGGACCGGCCGTCGGTGGCGGAGCGGCCTCGGGGAACCGAACCCGTCCCGTCCGCGTCCCAGCTGCCGACGTGACAGAACGTCAGCTTCCGGGCCTGTCGGTTCGAGAGCGTATCTTGACCGTTTCGTGACCCCCGCTTAGCCTCACAGAAATGCGGTTGAGCGGGACGGGAGCGGACCCTATGTGGATCGTGACGGGGTGCCTCGGGGTTCTGCTGTTGGCGCTGCTGCTGCTGGCGTTCCGGTGGATGCGCGGCACCGAGCGGCGGGCGGTCGGCGCGGTCGGGCTGGTCGAGGCGGAACTCGGCAGTCGCCGGGCGGAGTTGGCTGCCCGGGAGGCGGCGGTGGCCGAGCGTGAGGGCGAGCAGCGCCGTGAGCTGGAGCGGCTGGCGGGGCTGACGGCCGAGGAGGCCAGGGCCGAGGTGCTGCGGGTGGCCGAGGCGGCGGCCCGCCGGGAGGCCGCGGTGACCGTCCGGGAGATCGAGCGCGCGGCCCGGCGGGACGGCGAGGACCTGGCCAGGGACATCGTGGCGAACGCCGTGCAGCGGGTGGCGAGCGAGCAGACGGCGGAGACGGTGCTCTCGGTCTTCCGGCTCCCCGCCGAGGACTTGAAGGGCCGGATCATCGGCAAGGAGGGGCGCAACATCCGCGCCTTCGAGGCCGTCACCGGGGTCAACCTGCTGGTGGACGAGACCCCGGGCGTGGTCCAGCTCTCCAGCTTCGACCCGGTCCGCCGGGAGGCCGCCCGGCTCACCCTGGAGACCCTGGTCTCGGACGGCCGGATCCAGCCCGCCAGGATCGAGGCGGTGCACGCCCGCAGCCTGCGCGAGGTGGAGCGGCTCTGCGTGCGGGCCGGGGAGGACGCCCTGCTGGCGGCCCAGGTCGGCGAGATGGAGCCGGAGTTGGTCCGCACCCTGGGCCAGCTGCGCTACCGCACCTCCTATGGACAGAACGTGCTGGCGCACCTGGTGGAGTCGGCCCGGGTGGGCGCGGTGCTGGCGGCCGAGGTGGGGGCGGACGCGGCGCTGGTGCGGCGGGCCGCGCTGCTGCACGACATCGGCAAGGCGCTCTCCTCGGACGCGGTCGGAAGCCACGCCCTGGCCGGGGCCGACTACGCACGCCGCTGGGGCGAGCAGGCCGAGGTGGTGCACGCGATCGCCGCCCACCACGGCGAGGTGGACCCGCAGACCGTCGAGGCGGTACTGGTGCAGGCCGCCGACGCCTGCTCCGGCGGCCGGCCGGGCGCCCGCAAGGAGTCGGCGGAGAACTACGTCCGGCGGCTGGCCCGGCTGGAGGAGATCGCGGTGGCCCAGCCCGGGGTCACCAAGGCCTATGCGATGCAGGCGGGCCGGGAGGTCCGGGTGCTGGTCCAGCCGGAGCAGGTGGACGACATCGCGGCCCAGGTGCTGGCCCGGGAGATCGCCAAGCGGATCACCGAGGAGGTCAGCCTCCCCGGCCAGGTCCGGGTCACGGTGATCCGCGAGACCCGGGCGGTGGAGGTGGCGCGGTAGCGGCCGGGGGCCGCGTCGGAAAAATCACCGGCCGCCTTTGAGTGTTCCCCGGCTCCCCTCCGTACTGATGGGTGACTACCCGTCGGACTCCGTGGGGGAGACCACTCATGCGCACGATTCGCCGCACCGCCCTGCTCGCCGCTCCGGCCGTGGCCGGCCTGCTGCTGCTCACCGCCTGCGGTTCGGAGGGCACGTCCGGAGCCGCACCCGCCGCCGCGCCCACGGCTGCGGCCACCACCGCGCCCCCCGCCGCGGACAAGGCGGTGCTCAAGGGCTCGCTGGCCGTCGGCCGCCCGGCCGGCTTCGGGCCGACCGTGCTGGACGGCCTGGGCTACACGCTGTACCGCTTCGACAAGGACACCGCCAAGCCCTCGGCCTCGAACTGCGACGGCGACTGCGCGGCCAAGTGGCCGCCGGTGCCGGTCAACGCGCAGGGCACCCTCCAGGGAGTGGACAGGGCCCTGGTCGGTACGGTGACCCGGGCGGACGGCACGCAGCAACTCACCCTGGGCGGCTGGCCGCTGTACCGCTTCGCCGGGGACAAGGCGCCGGGCGAGACCAACGGTCAGGGCGTCGGCGGCACCTGGTTCGCGGCCGCCCCGGACGGGAAGAAGGCGGCCGCCACGTCCGGCGGTGGCGGCGGCTACTGATGACTCCGCCGACCCTGGTGCTGCGCGAGGAGGAGGGGCGCATGCGGCGCGATCGGACGGCCTCCGGCCCGCCTCACCGACCGGCGGCCCAACCGCCGGACCGGGACGAGGAGTTGGTCCGGGCCCTGCACGAGCGGCACGCCGCCGCCCTGATGAGCTTCGTGCTCCGGCTGGTCGGCGGCGACCGGCACCGGGCCGAGGACGTGGTGCAGGAGACGCTGGTCCGGGCCTGGCGCAACCTGCACCGGCTCGACCCGGCCGCCGACTCGTTGCGCCCCTGGCTGGTGACGGTGGCCCGCCGGATCGTCATCGACGGCCACCGCAGCCGCCTCGCCCGGCCGTCCGAGGTCGGCGACGCGGTGCTCGACGTGATGCCGGCCGAGGACGAACTGGAGCGCGCGCTGCGACTGATGGCCATCTCCGACGCCCTGGACGCGTTGACCGAGCCGCACCGGCAGGTGATCGTCGAGACCTACCTGAAGGGGCGTACCGTCAACGAGGCGGCCGTCGAGCTCGGGATCCCGGCGGGCACCGTCAGGTCCCGGGTCTTCTACGCGCTGAAATCGCTCAAGAACGCTCTCGAGGAACGAGGGGTGACATCGTGACGTCCCCGCAGGAGCAGCACCTCGACGTGGGTGCCTACGTCCTCGGGCTGCTCGAACCGGAGGAGATGGCGCAGTTCGCCACGCATCTGGCGGGGTGTGCCCGGTGCACCGCCGAGGCGGACGAACTCTCCGGGCTGGAACCGCTGCTGGCGGAGTACGCGGAGGCCGTCGGCCCCGCCGTGCCGACGGCCGACGACGGCCGGCTGCTGGAACGGCTGACCGCCGAGGTCACGGCCGGCCGGCGGGCGGCGCGCACCAGGAGGCTGTTCCTGGTGGCGGCGGCCGTGGCGGTGCTGATCGGCGGGCCGCTGCTCGGCGCCTCGCTCGGCGGCTCGGAGGAGGCCCGTCCGGTGGCCCGCTCCACCAGCCCGGCCCAGGAGTTGATGGACCACGGGGTCCGCCACTCGGCCACCGACGCGTCGACCGGGGCGGTCGCCACCGTCGCACTGGAGGACCGCAAGTGGGGCACCCACGTCGCGCTCCAACTGGCGGGAGTGCGGGGGCCGCTGAGCTGCTCGCTGATCGCGGTGGGCCGCTCCGGCGAGCAGCAGACCGTCACCAGCTGGGCCGTCCCGCCGGCCGGCTACGGGCTGCCGGGCCAGCCGGACAGCCTGATCACCCACGGCGGGGTGGGCCTGCCCTCCGGCCAGATCGACCACTTCGAGGTCCGCACCAGCGACGGCACCCGGCTGGTGGCCGTCCCGGTCTGAGTCCGGGAACGGCCACCAGCCGGGCCGGTCAGACGCCGACCAGGCCCGCCTCGTACGCCAGGATCACCAGCCGGACCCGGTCGCGGGCGTCGAGCTTGGCGAGCAGACGGCTGAGGTAGGTCTTGGTGGTGGCGGGGCTGATCACCAGCTGCTCGGAGATCTCCGCGTTGGACAGGCCCCGGCCGACCAGGGTGAGCACCTCGCGCTCGCGGTCGGTGATGCCGGTCAGCTCGCGCCGGGCGGTGGTGCCCGGGCGGGCGGTGAACTCGGTGATCAGGCGGCGGGTGACGGAGGGGGCGAGCAGTGCCTCGCCGCCCGCCACCACCCGGACGGCGGACAGGATCTCGTCCAGGGCCATGTCCTTGACCAGGAAGCCGGAGGCGCCGGCCCGCAGCGCGCCGTGCACGTTCTCGTCCTCGTCGAAGGTGGTCAGCACGACCACCTGCGGGCCGGCCGCCCCCGAGGTGATCCGCCGGGTGGCCTCGATGCCGTCCAGCACCGGCATCCGCAGGTCCATCACCACCACGTCGGGCCGCAGCTCGGCGGCCAGTGCGACGGCCTCGGCGCCGTTCCCGGCCTCCCCGGCCAGCTCCAGGTCGGGGGCGTCGGTGATCACCATCTTCAGCGCGGCGCGGACCAGCGGCTGGTCGTCGGCGAGCAGGACCCGGACGGTCATCGGGCTCCTTCCAGGAGGGAGTCGGAGAGGGGGAGACGGACGGTGACCCGGAAGCCGCCGCCGGGCAGCGGCCCGGCCGTGAACTCGCCGTGCAGCAGGGCGACCCGCTCGCGCATGCCGACCAGCCCGAAGCCGGTCGGACCGGAGCCGGGCCCGGCCCCGTGGTCGGTGACCTCCAGCAGCAGGGCGTCCGGGAGCTGATCGACCGTCACCAGGCAGTGGTCGGTGCGGGCGTGCTTGAGCACGTTGGTCAGCGACTCCTGCACGATCCGGTAGGCGGAGACGTCGACCTCCGGCGGTAGCGGTACGGCTTCGCCGGTGCGCCGCAGCTCCACCCGGAGGCCGGCGGCGGTGGTGGACTCGGCCAGCCGGAACAGGTCGGCCACCCCGAGGTCGGGCGCGAGCGGCTCCTCGGTGCGCAGCGCGACCAGCATCCGGCGCAGCCCGGCCAGGGTCTCCCGTCCGGTGGTCTCGATGGTGCCCAGGGCCTCCCGGGCGGCCTCCGGCCGACGGTCGATCACCCGCTTGGCGGCGCCCGCCTGGAGGGCGATCACACCCAGGCTGTGGGCCACCATGTCGTGCAGCTCGCGGGCGATCCGCAGCCGCTCGTCGGTGACGGCCTGTTCGGTGGCCCGGGTCCGGGTCTCCTCGTGGTGCTCCCTGCTCCGCCGCTCGGAGCTGCCGAGCAGCCAGGCGATCACCACCAGCAGGGCGACCGGGAGTTCGGTGGAGATCCCGGCCGTCCACCCGCAGACCAGCCGGACGCCGAGGTACGCGACCAGCAGGCCGAGCGCCGCGCCGAGGGCCCCCAGCGAGCGGCGCCGGGGCAGGGCCGTGGCCAGGAAGTAGACCGCCACGTCCACCGCCAGGTACTGCTGGAGCGGGAGCTCCGTCACGCCGAGCGGGGTCGCGCCGATGACCGCCCCGGCCAGCACCCAGCCCAGCCCGCGGGCCGGACGGGTGGTCAGCCGCCGTGCGCCGAACGCGGTGACGAGACCGGCCACGGCGTGCCAGAGGACGCCGTCCCACCGCAGGAAGACGACCCCTGGGCCGATCGCCGATTCGTACTCGCCGGGGAGGCGCACCCGGAACAGCACGGTGAGCAGGGTGCCCGCACACCAGGCGAGCACCGTCCAGGTGGCCGGGCTGAACCGCCCGAGCAGGGGTATCCGCATGGCGCCGATGCTAGCGATCATGGACGGCCCGGTCATCGGCCCGTGGTCGTACACCCGTGGAGGACACCCGCCGCCCGCAGGTGCCCCCGCCCGGCCGACGCCCGGCCCCGGGCCCGCCCGGCAGGCTCGAAGCCATGATCGAGGTCAACGAACTGACGAAGCGTTACGGATCCACGACCGCCGTGCACGGACTCACCTTCACCGTCCGTCCGGGCCGGGTGACGGGCTTCCTGGGGCCGAACGGCTCCGGCAAGAGCACCACCCTGCGGATGGTGCTCGGCCTGCACGCCCCCACCAGCGGCTCGGTGCTGATCGACGGCCGCCCGTTCCGGGACCGGCCGCGCGGGCTGCGGCAGGTCGGCGCGCTGCTGGACGCGAGCGAGGTGCACGGCGGCCGCAGCGGCCGGGCCCACCTGACGGCGCTGGCCCGGAGCAACCGCATCCCGCGCTCCCGGGTGGAGGAGGTGCTGGCCGAGGTCGGCCTCGCCGACGCGGCCCGCCGCCGGATCGGCGGGTACTCGCTCGGCATGCGCCAACGCCTGGGCATCGCCGGCGCGCTGCTCGGCGACCCGCCGGTGCTGCTCTTCGACGAGCCGCTGAACGGGCTCGACCCGGAGGGCGTGCGCTGGGTGCGCGGGCTGTTCCGGCGCCTGGCCGCCGAGGGCCGCACGGTCTTCGTCTCCAGCCACCTGATGACCGAGATGGAGCACACCGCCGACGAGTTGGTGGTGATCGGCCGGGGCGAGCTGATCGCCGCCGAGAGCCTGACCGCCTTCGCCGCCCGGGGCGGCGCCACCGTCACCGTCCGCACCCCGGGCCACGCCGAGCTGGCCGCGCTGCTGGCCGAGCGGGGCGCGCAGGTGCGGACCGACGGCGAGCTGCTCACCGTCGGCGGCCTGGCCGCCGCCGAGATCGGCGAACTGGCGCACCGTCACCACCTGCCGCTGCACGAGCTCAGCCCGCGCACCGCCTCGCTCGAACAGGCCTTCATGGACCTCACCTCCGACCACGCCGGGAGCATCCGATGACCACCGCCGCCCTCACCGCCGAACCCCGGGCCCTCACCACCGAACCCCGGGCCCGCCTCGCCGACCTGGTCGCCGCCGAGTGGATCAAGCTCTGGTCGCTGCGCTCCACCACCGGGACCTTGCTGCTGACCGCGCTGGCCGTGCTCGGACTGAACGTCGGCACCGCCTGGGACCAGGTCCGCTACTGGGGCGAACACGCGCCCGCCGACCGCGCGGACTTCGTCGCGGACGGGATGGCCCTGCTGTCGGCCTTCACCGGGAACGGCGCGACGGTGCTGATGATCGCCCTGGGCGCGTTCGGCGCGGTCGCGGTCACCGGCGAGTACGGCACCGGCCTGATCCGCACCACCTTCGTCGCGGTGCCCGCCCGCGGCTCGGTGATGGCGGCCAAGGCGCTGGTGCTGGCGGCCGTCACCTCGGTCTTCGGGGTGCTGCTGGCGGCGGTCTCGTTCTGGCTGACCCAGGCACAGTTCGCCCGCTACGACGCCGCCGTGATGCTCGACCACCCCGGCGCGCTCCGGCTGCTGCTGGCCTCGGCGCTGCTGGCGCCGGTCTCCGCGCTGGCCGGGATGGCGGTCGGCGCGCTGCTCCGGCACGGGGCCTCGGCGGTCACCGCCACCACCCTCCTGCTGCTGGTGGCACCGGTCTTCCTGAGCACCCGCCGGTACTGGACCGCGCTGCTCGGCAACGCCACCCCGTACCGGGCCTGGACCACCCTGGCCGAGCGCCCCGACGTGCTGGCCCACCAGCCCTACCCGGGCACCCCGGGCGGCGCCTGGCTGACGCTCGCCTGCTGGGCGGCCGGCTCGGTCGTGGTGACCGTCCTGGCGGTGCGCCGCCGGGACCAGTGACCCGTCGTCAGGAGCCGGTCAGGTCCGGGCTGGTGATCGGGGCCGGGCCGCCGCGGGCGTGCTGGGCGAGGGCGTGCAGGGCGTCCGGCTCGGCGCCGTGGGTGGTGCCGACCACGTGGCCGTCGGGGCGGATCAGCAGCACGGTGTGCGGGTCGGCGGCCGGGTACTGGTCGGTGACCAGCACCTCGGCGGGAATCGGCAGCGAGGCGGCCAGCGCGGTCAGCCGGGGCATCAGGCCGGCCGAGAGCCAGTGCCGGGAGGACCAGACGGTGGCACCGGGGGCGACCAGCAGCAGCAGGAAGCCGCCGCCGAGCCGGGCGTGCAGGTGGTCGGGAGCGCCCTCGGTGGTGATCACCGGGAGGTCGGGGGCCAGCACCCCGGGGGCGGTCGGCGGGAGCTGCTCGGTGAGCGCGGTGCCCTTGGGGCCGCGCTGCGGCGGCACCCGGCCCGGGACGCCGGAGGGCGCCTCGGGGTAGGCAGGGGCGCCGCCGAAGCGTCCGGTGCCGAGCTGGCCGTCGGTCAGCAGCGGGGCGTGCTTGCGGAAGGAGCCGGTCAGCAGCGAGCGCCTGGTCTGGGCCCAGCCGCGCAGCGGCCGCAGCAGCGGCATCGACTGGTCCACCGCGCGCAGCCGGGCGCCGACCGCGCCGCGCCGCTCGGTCTCGTACCCGTCCAGCAGGCTGGACTCGGCGCCGCCGGCCGCGGAGTGCAGGTGCCAGGCCAGGGCGAGCCGCCAGGAGAGGTTGTCCACGTCCCGCAGGCCGTCGGCGAGGTTCTGCATGCCGAGCGCGCCGTGCAGGTGGGCCGCGTCCCCGGCCAGGAAGCAGCGGCCGACCCGGAAGCGGGCGGCCAGGCGCTGCTGGGCGGTGTGGTCGGCGGCGGCCAGCAGCTCGAACTTCGGGAGCTCGCCGCACCAGCCGGTCAGGGTGGAGCGGACCCGGGCCAGCAGGGTGTCGCCGGTGACGATGCCGGGCCAGGTGGCGTGCGGGTCGACCGGGGTCTCGGGGGCCGGCCGGCCGGGCGGCAGCCGCCAGTCCAGCCGCCAGAGGCCATCGGGGAGCGGGCGGGCGGAGGCCTCGCGGTCGCCGCGCCACGGCGGCTCGCGGTGCAGCCGGGCCTCGCCGGGGAAGGGCAGGTCCACCCGGAGGGTGGCGACGGCGTGCCGGTCCACCGCGGGGCGGCCGGGGAAGCGGACCTTGAGCAGCTTGCGGACGGCCGAGCGGGCCCCGTCGCAGCCGACCAGGTGGCTGCCGCGCCACCAGGTGGAGGTGCCGTTCTGGACGTGCTGGGTGCGGACCGAGACGCCGTCCCCGTCCTGCTCCAGCTCGACCAGCCGGGTGTGCGGGGTGAGCTGGATCAGCGGGGTGGCGGTGGCCGCGTCCCGCAGGCCGCGGTGCAGGCGGTGCTGGGGGAGGTGGCTGATCCCGGTGAGCGGGAGCCGGAGCACCTCGGTGCGGCGCCGGTAGACGGTGAAGGCGTCCCAGTACACGGCGTCGGACCCGGCCCGCTGGTAGCCGAGCCGGGTCAGGAAGCCGGTGGTCTGCTGGGTGAGCACCACGCTGCGCGGGCCCTCGGAGCAGACCCCGGCGCCCTCGTCCAGGACGATGGACGGCACCTCGTGCCGGGCGAGCGCGAGCGCCAGGGCCAGGCCGACCGGCCCGGCCCCGACGATGATCACCGGATCCACGACGGGACCTCCTCGGACCGGTCGGTCCGAGCTGGGGCAGCGGCGGCCGACGGAGCGTCAGGGGTCCCGGGTGGTGTCACGAAGAGCAATGCAACAGATCACCTGCGTGTCCGTCAAGCAGCGGACGTTGTGCGCCGGTTCGCGCCGCGGCGGCTCCAGCCCTCCAGCCACTTGGCGAGCGCCGTCAGCAGGAGGCAGCAGAGGATGTAGATCACGCCGATCACGATGGCAACCGGGATGTAGGGGTAGCCGTCCGGGGTGACCCAGGTGGCGGCGATCGTCTTGCCGACGTAAAGCAGCTCGGGGTAGGTGATCACGTACCCGAGCGAGGTGTCCTTGAGGGTGACCACCAGCTGCCCGATGATCGCGGGCAGCATGGCCCGGATCGCCTGCGGGGTGAGGATCACCGTCATGACCTGGGTCTTGCGCAGGCCGAGCGCGTAGCCGGCCTCGCTCTGGCCGCGCGGCACCGCGTTCATGCCGGAGCGGATGATCTCGGCCTGGACGGCGCCGTTGTACAGAGTCAGACCGGTCACCAGGGCCCAGAACGGGGTGGCGGTGAAGACCGCCACGTAGAGCCCGAAGATCATGATCAGCAGCGGCATCGCGCGGAAGAACTGCACCACCGCGGTGCAGACGGCGCGCACCGGCTTGTGGTCGGAGAGCCGGCCGATCGCCAGCAGGGCGCCGAACACCAGCGAGAGCACCGCGGCGGTGGCGAAGGCCTTCAGGGTGTCCAGCAGCGCGGTGA
Organism: Kitasatospora albolonga; assembly: GCF_039535905.1. Lineage (GTDB taxonomy): Bacteria > Actinomycetota > Actinomycetes > Streptomycetales > Streptomycetaceae > Kitasatospora > Kitasatospora albolonga. The sequence goes on from NZ_BAAAYB010000125.1 coordinate 63,685, forward strand.
GGATGGTCTCCTGCGTGTTCTTGTAGGCGAACACGTCCCACATCTCGGCGGAGAACTGGCCCGCGTCGTCCAGGCTGGTGAACACGTACCAGAGGCCACCCAGCAGGGCGAGGCCGGCAACCACGCTCAGGGCGTGGTTGCGGATCCGGGCCCGGGGCCCGGGGACGTCGTAGAGGACGCTGCTCTTGGCGCTCAACGGGCCACCGCCAGACGGGATTCCAGGAACTTGAAGAACAGGGCGACACAGGCGCTGATGAACAGGTAGGCGAGCGCGACCCAGAAGAAGATGGCCAGGATCGAGGCGCCCTTGTCGGTCAGCGTGGCCTGGAAGTTGAACAGCTCGGGGACGCTGAACGCGCCGGCCACCGCCGAGTTGCGGGGGAGCGCGATGAAGACGCTGCTGAGCGGGCCGAGCACGGTCCGCCCGGCCTGCGGCAGCACGATCTGGGTCAGGGTCTGACCGAACGTCATCCCGAGGCTGCGGGCCGCCTCCGCCTGCCCGACCGGCACGGTGTTGATGCCGGACCGGATCACCTCGCAGACGAACGAGGCGGTGTAGGCGGAGAGTGCGATCACCGCGAAGGTGAAGTGGTCGAAGTGCACGTCCAGGCGCGGGAGTCCGAAGACCACCGCGAAGAACAGGACGGTCAGCGGGGTGTTCCGGAAGATGTTCACCCAGACGGTGCCGAAGACTCGCAGCACCGGGACCGGGGAGACCCGGAAGGCCGCCAGCAGGACACCCAGCAGCAGGGCGAACAGGGCGCTCAGCGCGCTGAGTTCGACCGTCTGCAGGAACCCGTTCCGGAACAGCTCGAAATTGCCGTCCTCGAAGAGTATGCCCATGCCGGCGGCCCTCCTTTCGTTACCAGACGGGTCAGTTGGTGAGCGCCGGGATCTCCGGGGCGGGGGAGCCCGAGAGACCGAGGGTGGCGTCGTAGGCCTTCTTCCAGTCGCCGTTGTCCTCGTGCGCCTTCAGCGCGGCGATGACGGCCTGCTGGAACGCCGGGTCCTCCTTCTGGACGCCGATGCCGTACGGCTCCTTGGAGAACGGCTTGCCGACGACCTTGAGCTTGCCGGCGTTCTTGGCCGCGAAGCCCTTGAGGATCGCGTCGTCGGTGGTGACCGCGTCGACCTCGTCGGTGAGCAGCTTGTCCACGCACTGGGCGTAGGTCTCGTACTCGATGGTCTCGCCCGGGTTGTACGTCTTGATCTGCTTCACCGAGGTGGAACCGGTGGCCGAGCAGACCTTCTTGCCCGCGACGGACTCGGGACCGGTGATCGCGGTGTTGTCCTTCTTCACCAGCAGGTCCTGGCCGGCCACGTAGTACGGGCCCGCGAAGGCGACCTTCTCCTTGCGGCCGGCGTTGATGGTGTAGGTGCCGACGTAGTAGTCGATCTGGCTGCCCTGGAGGGCGGTCTCGCGGTTGGCCGAGACGATCGTCTTGAACTCGATCTTGTCCGGGCCGAAGCCCAGGTCGGCCGCGATCATCTTGGCGATCTCGATGTCGAAGCCGTCACGGGTCTTGGTGGTGACGTTCTCGAAGCCGAGGAAGGGCTGGTCGGACTTGGCGCCGACGATCAGCTTGCCGCGCTTCTTGGCCTCCTCGAAGACCTTCGAGCCCTCGACCTTGGCGTCGGTCTTCACCGTGTAGGTGGGGAGCTTGGCCGCGGAGTCTTCGGCCTTCGGGGCCTCCTTGCCGCAGGCGGCGACGGCGGTCAGCGCGAGCACGGACAGGGCGGCGGCGATGGTACGACGGGTCCTCATGCGGGAGCTGTCTCCTCGATCGGGGGCACGGTGGAGCCGGGCCGGGGAAGTTCTGGGCATGACAGGGACTGACGGTAGGTCAGCCGGGGCGTCAGTGGTGCAGGATCTTCGAAAGGAAGTCCTTGGCCCGGTCGCTGCGGGGCGCGGTGAAGAACGCCTCCGGGGTGTTCTCCTCGACGATCCGGCCGTCGGCCATGAAGAGCACGCGGTTGGCGGCGGAGCGGGCGAAGCCCATCTCGTGGGTGACCACGACCATGGTCATGCCCTCGGCCGCGAGGCCGCGCATGACCTCGAGCACCTCGTTCACCATCTCCGGGTCCAGCGCCGAGGTCGGCTCGTCGAAGAGCATCACCTTGGGCTTCATGGCCAGCGCGCGGGCGATCGCCACGCGCTGCTGCTGGCCGCCGGAGAGCTGGGCCGGGAACTTGTCCGCGTGCGCGGCCAGGCCGACCCGCTCCAGCAGGGCCCGCGCGGTCTTCTCGGCCTCGGGGCGCGCGACCTTGCGCACCTTCACCTGGCCGAGCACCACGTTCTCCAGCACGGTCTTGTGCGCGAAGAGGTTGAAGGACTGGAACACCATGCCCACCTCGGCACGGAGCTTGGCCAGCTGGCGGCCCTCGGCCGGCAGCGGCTGCCCGTCGACGGTGATGGCGCCCGAGTCGATGGTCTCCAGCCGGTTGATGGTGCGGCAGAGGGTCGACTTGCCGGAGCCGGACGGGCCGATGAGCACGACCACCTCGCCCTGCTTGATCTCCAGGTCGATGTCCTGGAGCACGTGCAGGGCGCCGAAGTGCTTGTTCACACCGCTCAGCACCACCAGGGGAGCGGCTGCGGAGTCACTCACGGCGTTCTCGGTCATCGAGCCTGGCTCCCTCGTGGGCGGTGCTTGGGTCCGTGCACTGGTACCGGGGGCTGGTCGCCGGCGGAGCTCTCAGCCCCCGGTCCGGCTGACCCTAGGGCGGCTGACATTGTCACGTCAGCGGATCTGAGCGGAACTTGAGCATCACGATCCGGCCACGCCCGGTCACCCGTCGCAGTGCCGCCGGGGCATGCGCCGGCCGGGCCGTGACAGAACGGGCGGACTGGACGATACTCCGCAGGTACCCCACGCAGAAGAGGCGTGACAGCCGGACCGGAGGGAGGCCCGCATGCGACTGCTGCTCGTCGAGGACGACGACCGGGTGGCCGCTGCCCTGGTCGCGGTGCTGGGCCGGCACGGCTTCCAGGTCCGGCACGCCCGCAGCGGACACGAGGCGCTGGACGCCCTGGTGCCGGACGGGAACGAGCCGTACCGGGTGGTGCTGCTCGACCTCGGCCTGCCCGACCGGGACGGCTTCGAGGTGTGCAGCCGGATCCGCGCCCACAGCAGCGTCCCGGTGATCATGGTGACCGCCCGGGCCGACATCCGCTCCCGCATCCACGGCCTCAACCTGGGCGCCGACGACTACGTCACCAAGCCCTACGACATGGGCGAACTGCTCGCCCGCATCCACGCGGTGGCCCGCCGCGGCCAGGCCGCCGAACCCTCCGAGCCCGTCGACCAGCCCGGCCCGCTGGAGGCCCGCGGCGTGCTGATCGACCGCGAGCGCCGCCGGGTCAGCGTGCACGGGCGCGACGTCCCGCTCACCCGCAAGGAGTTCGACCTGCTGGCGCTGCTCGCCCAGAGCCCCGGCGTGGTCTACCGGCGGGAGCAGATCTTCAGCGAGGTCTGGCGCTCCGGCTGGGAGGGCAACGGCCGCACCCTCGAGGTGCACATCGGCTCGCTGCGCACCAAGCTCGCGCTGCCCGGCCTGGTCGAGGCGGTGCGCGGGGTCGGCTACCGCCTGATGCCCGAGCAGCCGGCCTCCGACGGTCCGTCAGCCCCCGCCCGGGAGAGCTGAACCCCCGTGCGCACCCGCCTGCTCGGCATCCTGCTCTCCCTGATGGCCGCCGTCCTGGCCGCCCTCGGGGTCCCGCTGGCCGCCGCCAAGGCCGCCGCCGAGCAGAGCCTGGTGGTGGTCGACCGGATGGACGACGCCGCCCGCTTCGCCCAGCAGCTCCCCACCCAGGGCCTGCCCCCGGCCGGCACCGCCGTCAAGGGCTCCGCCGTCCCCGAGGACGGCGACACCGGACGGCTGCGCTCGCTGGCCGCCGAGGTCCAGCGCTACCACGAGCTGTACGGCATCCGGGCCGGCGTCTTCCACCGCGACGGCAGCGCCGTCGCGGTCGCCCCGGCCGGCTGGCAGGTCCCCGAGGGCGGCCCCGGAGCCCGGGCCTTCCAGGACGCGGTGGACGGCCGCCGCAGCAAGAACCCGCCGCAGGTCTGGCCCTGGACCCCGGAGCGCACCATCACGGTGGCCGCCCCGGTGGTCCGCGACGGCGACGTCATCGCCGTGGTCATCACCGAGTCGCCCACCGGCGAACTCCGCTCCCGGGTGCTGGACCGCTGGCTCTGGCTCGGCGCCGGCGAGGCCCTCGCCATGGTCGCCGCCGTCCTGCTCGCCGTCCGGCTCACCCGCTGGGTGCTGCGCCCCGTGCGCACCCTCGACCGGGCCACCCACGACATCGCCACCGGACGGATGAACGCCCGGGTCGCCCCCAGCTCCGGCCCGCCCGAACTCCGGCGCCTGGCCCGCTCGTTCAACGACATGGCGGACAACGTGCTGCTCGCCCTCGACCAGCAGCGGGCCTTCGTCGCGGACGCCTCCCACCAACTGCGCAACCCGCTGGCCGCGTTGCTGCTCCGGGTCGAACTCCTCGGCCTGGAGCTGCCCGAGGGCCACGAGGAGGAGCTCGGCGCCGTCCGCGAGGAGGGCACCCGGCTGGCCCGCGTCCTCGACGACCTGCTCGGCCTCGCCACCGCCGAGCACGCCCGCCCCGAACCGGAGCGGGTCGACCTCACCGCCCTCGTCCTGGCCCGCATCGACGCCTGGCGGCCGGTCGCCGACCAGCGCGGCATCCGCCTCGCCTGGGAGGGCCCCGCCACGGCGGTCGGGCTGGCGGACCCGATCGGCCTCGGCAGCGCGTTGGACGCCGTCCTCGACAACGCCCTCAAGTTCACGCCCGGCGGCGAGGCGGTCCGCCTCGGCCTCGAACAGGACAAGCGCGAACTCACCCTCACTGTCTCCGACGCCGGCCCCGGCCTCACCGAGGAGGAGCTCGCCCGCATCGGCGACCGCTTCTGGCGCAGCCCCCGCCACCAGAACGTCGACGGCTCCGGCCTCGGCCTCTCCATCGCCCGCACCCTCCTCCTGGCCGGCGGCGGCTCCCTCGACTTCACCCCCGTCGACCCCACGGGGCTCACCGTCCGCCTGACAGTGCCTCGTCCCAGGTAATCCCGGGGGGCGCGAGGCTCTGCTGATCTGCGGCTCCGCCGCGAGGGCGCGCGGGGGAACGGCAGCACGTGCAACTGGCTCACCTGCCCCGACATAGCGCTGGGCCGCCTTCCGTACTCGCGCAGTTCCTCGCGCCCCCGGGGTGGCCACCTTCGCCAGCCCCCGCGGTGCCTACGGCTTGACGGAGCGGTAGTACGCGCTGGCGCCGGCGTGGAGGGGGAGCGGGTCGGTGTAGACGGCGGTGCGGAGGTCGACGACCTGGGCGGCGTGGACCTCGGAGCCGATCCGGTCGCGGCTGTCGATCACGGCCTTGGTCATCCGCTGGACCAGGGCGGAGTCGACGTCCTCACGGGTGATCAGCAGGTTCGGGACCGCCAGCGTGGCGACCGCGGTGCCGGCCGGGTGGGCCTTGGGGTAGACGTCGGCCGGGATGGTCGCGGCGCGGTACGCGTCGGCCCCGCCGCCCTCGACGTGCTGGACCGCCTCGGCCAGGTCGCCGAGCGGGACGATCCGGATCGGGAAGCGCTCGGACAGGTCGGTGAGCGCGTTGGTCGGCAGCCCGCCGGACCAGAAGAAGGCGTCGAGCTGACCGTTCCTCAACTGGTCGGCGGCGTCGCCGACACCGAGCATCGAGGCCGACACGTCCACGTCCGGGTCCAGCCCGGCCGAGGCCAGCAGCCGCCGGGTCACCAGCTGGACGCCGGACCGGCTCTGCCCGACCCCGACCCGCCTGCCCTTGAGGTCGGCGGTCCGCTGCACCGGCGAGTCGGCCGGCACCACCAGCTGGAGGTAGTCGTCGTAGAGCCGGGCTATCGCGCGGATCCGGTCCCTGCCGTCCCCCCGGTAGCTGGCCACCGCGTCGGCGGTGGCGATGGCGAAGGAGTCCCGCCCGGCCGCGACCCGGTCGAGGTTGTCGACGGAGCCCTGGGAGTTGTCGAGCCGCAGTTCGACCCCGGGGAGGTTGTCGTGCAGGTAGGTGCGCAGCAGGATCCCGTACCGGTCGTACACGCCCCGGGGGACGCCGGTGGCGAAGCCGGTCTCGCCGCGCGGGTAGTCAGGTCCGGTCGGCGGCGGTGGCCCACCAGCCCCCGGCCGCGCCACGACCAGCAGGAACACGGCGGCCACCCGGCCGAGCCGGCTGCGGGCCGCCGTGCGCAGGGCGGCACGGGGTCTCCAGGTCATGGGGTTGGATACTGCCAGGCCGGGCGCGGATGGGGAGAGAGGGCGAGGAGCCCGATCCGCTTCCACGTACCCTAGGTCCGTGGGTACGAGCCAGGATTCCAAGAGCTACAAGGTCGTCACGTACGGCTGCCAGATGAACGTGCACGACTCCGAGCGCCTCTCCGGGCTGCTGGAGGACGCCGGGTACGTGAGGGCCGACCAGGACGGCGAGCAGCCCGACCTGGTGGTGTTCAACACCTGCGCCGTGCGCGAGAACGCCGGACAACAAGCTGTACGGCAACCTCGGGCGCCTGGCCGCCGACAAGCAGCAGCACAAGGCGATGCAGATCGCCGTCGGCGGCTGCCTGGCGCAGAAGGACCGCGACACCATCGTCAAGAAGGCCCCGTGGGTCGACGTGGTGTTCGGCACCCACAACATCGGGCACCTGCCCGCGCTGCTGGAGCGGGCCCGGATCGAGCAGCAGGCCCAGGTGGAGATCCTGGAGTCGCTGGAGACCTTCCCGTCCACCCTGCCGACCCGGCGCGAGTCGGCGTACGCGGCCTGGGTGGCGATCTCGGTCGGCTGCAACAACACCTGCACCTTCTGCATCGTCCCCGCGCTGCGCGGCAAGGAGGAGGACCGCCGCCCCGGCGACGTGCTCTCCGAGATCGAGGCGCTGGTCGGCGAGGGCGTCATCGAGGTCACCCTGCTGGGGCAGAACGTCAACGCCTACGGCTCCGACCTGGGCGATCGCGAGGCCTTCTCCAAGCTGCTCCGGGCGGCCGGGCAGATCGAGGGCCTGGAGCGGATCCGCTTCACCTCGCCGCACCCGCGCGACTTCACCGACGACGTGATCGCCGCGATGGCCGAGACGCCGAACGTGATGCACCAGCTGCACATGCCGCTGCAGTCGGGCTCGGACACCGTGCTCAAGGCGATGCGCCGCTCGTACCGGCAGGACCGCTTCCTCGGGATCATCCGCAAGGTGCGCGAGGCGATGCCGGACGCGGCGATCTCCACCGACATCATCGTCGGCTTCCCGGGCGAGACCGAGGAGGACTTCGAGCAGACCATGCACGTGGTCCGGGAGGCCCGCTTCACCAACGCCTTCACCTTCCAGTACTCCAAGCGCCCCGGGACCCCGGCGGCCGAGATGGAGGGCCAGATCCCCAAGGCCGTGGTGCAGGAGCGCTACGAGCGGCTGGTCGCCCTCCAGGAGGAGATCTCCTGGGAGGAGAACAAGAAGCAGGTCGGCCGGGTGCTGGAGGTCCTGGTCGCCGAGGGCGAGGGCAAGAAGGACGACAGGACCGACCGGCTCTCCGGCCGGGCGCCCGACAACCGGCTGGTCCACTTCACCCGCCCCGTCGAGCCGGTCCGCCCGGGCGACGTGGTGACGGTCGAGATCACCTACGCCGCCCCGCACCACCTGCTGGCGGAGGGTCCGACCCTGTCGGTCCGCCGCACCCGCGCGGGCGACGCGTGGGAGAAGCGCCAGGGCACCCCGCCGGCCAAGCCGGCCGGCGTGCTGCTCGGCCTCCCCAAGATCGGCGCCCCGGCCCCGCTGCCGCTCGCGCCCACGGGTGGCTGCTGCGACGCCTGATCTCCGACGCGTCACGAGGCCCCGGGAGCACACGGCTCTCCGGGGCCTTGCCCGTTAGAGTGATCGACATGCTTGTCGCCGCCGCCGTCTGCCCCTGCCCGCCGCTGCTCGTGCCCGAGGTGGCCGCCGGTGCCGCGTCCGAACTCGACGCGCTGCGCGAGGCCTGCCTGGAGGCGGTCCGGGAGCTCGGCGAGGTCGACCTGGTCGTGGTGGTCGGTGCCGGGCCGGAGCCCGGGGTGTGGACCGAGGGCGGGATCGGGTCGTTCCACCGCTACGGGGTGCCCCGGGTGGTCCGGCTGCCCGGGCCGGTGGCGGAGGGCCCGGAGCTCGCGCCCTCGCTGACCGTCGGGGCCTGGCTGCTGGAGCAGGCCGGGATCACGGTGCCCACGCACGCCTGCGCCGTCCCCGCGGACGCCCCGGTGGAGCGGCTGACCGGCCTCGGCGAGGGCCTGGCCGAGCTGGCCGACCGGGTCGGGCTGCTGGTGCTCGGCGGCGGCAGCGCCTGCCGCACCGTCAAGGCCCCCGGCTACCTGGACGAGCGGGCCGAGCCGTACGACGTGCACGCCGCCAAGGCGCTGGCCGAGGCCGACACCGAGGCGCTCAGGGCCTTGGACCCGGCACTCTCGGCCGAGCTGCAGGCGGACGGCCGGGCGCCCTGGCAGGTCCTCGCGGGAGCTGCGCAGGGCGCCGGGCTGAGCGGGCGGCTCCGGTACGACGAGGCCCCGTACGGGGTCGGGTACTTCGTCGCCTCCTGGAGCTGACGGGCGGTCAGTTCTGACTCGGGCCGTCGTCCTTGGGCTTGGCGGCGAACTGGTCGACCGCGCCCTTGGCCTTGCTGGTGCCGGTCTCGATCTTGTCGGTGTACTTGTGCTTGGTGGCCTTGTCCGCGGCCGCCCCGGCCTTCTCCACCACCTGGTCGATCTTGTCGCCGTGCTTGCCCGCGAGCTCGCTGGCCTTGCCCTTGAGCTCCTCGGCCTTGCCCTTGAGGTTGTCCATCAGGCCCATGGTCAGTCGCTCTCCTTCGGCGGGCCCCACCGCTCGGGGCGGGGCAAATCGGTCATTCCATACTCATACTTCCCCAGGGTGACCGCCGACGACACGGCGCCACTCCCGATCTTTGCGAGACTTGGCCCGTGAGCAGCTCCTCCTCCACCCCCCAGCCCCGCGTCGTCTCGGTGGTCGGCGCCACCGCCGCCGGCAAGTCCGACCTCGCGGTGGCCATCGCCCGCAGCCTCGGCGGCGAGGTGATCAACACCGACTCGATGCAGCTCTACCGGGGCATGGACATCGGCACCGCCAAGCTCACCCAGGAGGAGCGCGGCGGCATCCCGCACCACCTGCTGGACGTCTGGGACGTCACCGAGACCGCCAGCGTGGCCGAGTACCAGCGGCTGGCGCGGGCCGAGATGGACCGGCTGCTGGCCGAGGGCCGCACCCCGGTGCTGGTCGGCGGCTCCGGCCTGTACGTCCGGGCAGCCATCGACGAGATGGACTTCCCCGGCACCGACCCGGCGGTCCGGGCCCGGCTGGAGGCCGAGCTGGCCGAACAGGGCCCGTACGTGCTGCACCAGCGGTTGGCCGTGCTCGACCCGGCCGCCGCCGAGGCGGTGCTGACCAGCAACGGCCGGCGGATCGTCCGGGCGCTGGAGGTCATCGAGATCACCGGGCAGCCGTTCACCGCCAACCTGCCGAGCAACACCGCCGTCTACGAGACCGTCCAGATCGGCGTCCAGGTGCCCCGGCCGGAGCTGGACCAGCGGATCGAGCTGCGGGTGGACCGGATGTGGGAGGCCGGCCTGCTGGACGAGGTCCGGACCCTGGAGGGCCGGGGCCTGCGGGACGGGCTGACCGCCTCCCGGGCGCTCGGCTACCAGCAGGTGCTCTCCTTCTTCGCGGGGGAGTGCACCGAAGAGGAGGCCAAGGCCGAGACCGTGCGCGCCACCCGCCGGTTCGCCCGCCGCCAGGAGTCCTGGTTCCGCCGGGACGACCGGATCCACTGGCTCTCCCGCCCCGCCGGGGCCGACCCGGTGGAGCTCCTGGAGCGCTCGCTGGAGTTGACCGCCCGTCAGATCTGACCAGGCCGGGGCGGTTTCCGGCCACGCTGCCGGTGCAGCTGCGGGTGCACGACGAACTGAGGGTTACGGGCACATCACGTCCTGGCCACGGATCACCCGGGGGCCCGTCGAACCGGCTGTCGGCCGGATCGGACATGCCATCATCGAGAGCATCCGGAGGCAGGTCGTTCGATCCGCCTCACCAGCAGCGGGCCCGCGGGCCCGTGTCGCACCGTCAGGGGAGGCCGCGTGTCCACGGGAACCGGCCCGGAGACGGAGGAGCTGAGCAGTCTGAGCGCCGAGCTCGCCCTGCCCGAGCCGACCTCCTACGCCGTGGCGCTCCCCGTGCTCGCCGACCTCGCCGCACCCGGAGTGGTGCACGAGCGCGAGATCCGGCCCCGCAAGCGGCTGCGCTGGTGGCAGACCCTGCCGATCGCGGCGGTCGCCACCTTCGGTTCGATGATGTTCGCCTTCCCGCTCGCCTTCGGCTCCGGGGACCGCGGCGCCGCCATGATCGGGATGCTCGGCATGCTGCTCACCGCCGCCTCGGTCGGCTGGGGCGCGATGGCCGCCCGGATGGCCGGGTACAAGTGGCCCGGCGTGCCGCGCCGGGGGAGCGGGCTGCGGGCCAGCCGGCGCTCCATCCTGATCTACACCCTGATCGCCGTGGTCGCGGTCGGCCTCGCCGTCTGGCGGGTGGTACGGCTCGCCGCCTGAGCGGCCCGGGTCAGTACCATCGGCGCTGTGAGCGCATCGGCATCGGTTTCCCAGACCTTCGGCCTCCCCTTCCTCAAGGGGCACGGCACCCAGAACGACTTCGTGATCATCCCCGACCAGGACGGCAAGCTCGACCTCGGCGCGGACGAGGTCGCCCTGCTCTGCGACCGCCGGGCCGGCGTCGGCGGGGACGGGCTGCTCCGGGTGGTCCGCTCGGCGGCCGACCCGGCGGCGGAGGGCATGGCGGACCGGGCCGAGTGGTTCATGGACTACCGCAACTCCGACGGTTCGATCGCCGAGATGTGCGGCAACGGGGTCCGGGTCTTCGCCCGTTACCTGGTCGAGGCCGGACTGGCCGGAACCGGCGCCTTCGCGGTGGCCACCCGGGCGGGAGTCCGCGAGGTCGTGGTGGCCGAATCGGGTGAGGTCACCGTCGACATGGGGTACGCGGCCCTGCCCGACTCCGGCCCGGTCGACGTGACGGTCGGGGACCACAGCTGGCCCGCGCTCAACGTCAACATGGGCAACCCGCACGCCGTCGCCTTCGTCGACGACCTCGCCGACGCGGGCACCCTGTACGACGCCCCCGGCGTCACCGAGGGCGTCTACCCCGAGGGCGTCAACGTCGAGTTCGTGGTGGAGCGCGGACCGCGGCACGTCGCGATGCGGGTCCACGAGCGCGGCTCCGGCGAGACCCGCTCCTGCGGCACCGGCGCCTGCGCCGTCGCCGTCGCGGCCGCCCGCCGCCACCACCTCGCTCCGGCCGAGACCGGCGCACCCGTCACCTACACCGTCGACCTCCCCGGCGGCACCCTCCGCATCACCGAGCACCCCGACTCCCGCATCGAGATGACCGGCCCCGCGGAGATCGTCGCCTCCGGGACGCTCGCCATCTGACCTGGATGGTGATCCCGGGGGCGCGAGGAACTGCGCGAATCGGAAGGCGGCTCACCGGCAACTGACCCACCGTCAGCCAGTTGCACGTGCTGCTGTTCCCCCGCGCGCAGTTCCCCGCGCCCCCGGCATCACCACGTACGTTCCTCGCGCCCCGGGCGTCGCCGCCTTCGCGCGAGCGCCCCGCTTCCCGTTTGTCGGCGTCGTGAATCCGCCCGTTCGGGTGGTGGAGGTGACGGTACGGGGGCGGGCGGGTGCGGAACGTGCTGTGCTCGGTAGCATGGACCATCGCTGCCGGAGGTGCGGATGACCGTCGATGCCGAGGTGGGGAGGCGCGCGTTGGTGCGCCTCAACCGGGTCGCCCTGGGACGGGCGGGGCGGGCCGCGCTGCTGGCCACCGACCGGACCCCGCTGCCGGACGCGATCGAGCCGATCGTGCAGGCCCACCGTCGCCACCACCCCAACGCCGATCTGGCCCTGCTCGGACGGGCGTACCGCACCGCCGAGGAGAGCCACCGCGGCCAGACCCGCAAGAGCGGTGAGCCGTTTATCACCCACCCGCTCGCCGTCACCATGATCCTGGCCCAACTCGGCGCCGGGACGACGACCTTGGTGGCGTCCATCCTCCACGACACGGTCGAGGACACCGAGGTGACGCTGGATCAGGTCGCCGAGGAGTACGGCCCGGAAGTGGCCTACCTGGTGGACGGCGTCACCAAGTTGGAGAAGGTGGACTTCGGCGCCGCCGCCGAGGCGGAGACCTTCCGGAAGATGCTGGTGGCCACCGGCGACGACGTCCGGGTGATGGTCATCAAGCTGGCCGACCGCCTGCACAACATGCGGACGATCCGTCACATGAAGCCGGTCAGCCGGATCAGGATCGCCAAGGTCACCCGCGACGTGCTGATCCCGCTCGCCGAGCGGCTCGGGATCCAGGTGCTGAAGGCGGAGTTGGAGGACATCGTCTTCGCCACCCTGCACCCGGAGGAGTACGCCCGCACCAGGGCGCTGGTCACCGCCTACGAGGAGCGGCCGGACGAGCTGCTCCAGCCCTTCGCCGAGGCGTTGACCCGTCAGCTCGCCGAGGCCAAGGTCGCCGCAGAGGTGACGGTCCGGCCGCGGCACGCGGTCTCCGTCCACCGGGTGCTGCTGAAGCGGACCGCCGCGGCCGGCCCGGACGGGCTGCCCCAGCAGCTCCAACCGGCCGACTTCGGGCGGCTGTTGGTGGTGGTGGAGGAGAACGCCGACTGCTACGCGGTGCTCGGCGAGCTGCACACCTGCTGGACCCCGCTGCCGGGCGAGTTCAAGGACTTCGTGGCCGCGCCCAAGTTCAACCTCTACCAGTCGCTGCACACCGCGGTGGCCCTGCCGGGTGGTGAGGTGGCCGAGGTGCTGGTGCGCACCCGGCGGATGCACCGGGTGGCGGAGACGGGCGTGGTCGCGCTGGGCGACCCGCACCAGGCGGCGGAGGGCGGCGAGGAGACCGACCCGGGACGCCCGGGGTGGCTGACCAGGCTGCTGGAGTGGCAGCAGGAGACGCCGGACCCGGACACCTTCTGGTCGGCGCTCACCTCCGACCTCTCGGACGACCGGGAGATCACCGCCGTCACCGAGCAGGGCGAGACGCTGCACCTGCCGGCCGGGGCCACCTGCGTGGACGCCGCCTACCTGCTCGGCGAGGAGACCGGCCACCGCTGTCTGGGCGCCCGGGTGAACGGACGCCTGGTGGCGCTGCGCACCCCGCTGGCCGACGGGGACGTGGTCGCGGTGCTGACCGAGGAGAGCGGGGAGCCGACCGGCCCTGCGGCCGAGTGGCTGGAGCACGCCCGCACCCCGGCCGCCCGGTTGGCGATCGAGCGCTGGCTGGCCGGCCACCCGGCCGTGGCCGAGGCCCCGGCGCCGGAACCGGTGCAGCCCCCCGTCCCGCCCGCGCCGCCCGCCGCCGACCGGGGCGAGCCGGCGGTCACGGTCCCCGGCCTGCCCCGGGTGCAGGCCCGGCTGGCCCGCTGCTGCACCCCGGTGCCGCCGGACGAGGTGACCGGCTACCCGATCCGGGGAGGCACCGTGGCGGTGCACCGCACGGGCTGTCCGGCGGCCGAGCAGCTGCGGGCCGAGGGCCGGGTACCGGTGCGGCCCCGCTGGGTGCCGGGCGCCCGCCCGGCCGAGGGCTTCCGGGCCACCCTGCGGGCCGAGGCGCTGAACCGCCCCCGCCTGCTGGCCGACCTGACGGCGGCGATGTCGGCCGAGGGCGTCGGCATCATGGCGGCCGAGGTGGAGCCCCCGCAGCAGCTCCGGGTCCGGCACACCTACACCGTCGAGCTGCCGGACGCCGCCGTGCTGCCGGTGCTGATGCGGGCGATGCTGCGGGTCTCCGGGGTCTACGACGTGTACCGGGTGGGAGTGGCCCGGCGAAATGAGGGTGACCGGGTGGCGGCGGGCGTGCGACCATCGGGGGGAATTCACGGCCGGTCCGTGGCGTTCACCGGACGAAGTGGTTCCGGTGCCGGTCACGGCCTTGAGGGGTAGCTCGACTCGCCACGTGGTATCGGGGCGACATACGGGGCAGACTCCTCGGTGCGCGGGCCGCACCGGCCCCTCCCGCTCTACCTAAGGATGAGATTGACCTCCACGTTCGACAGCCGCAACGAAAACCGCGACTCCGCCAGCCGGATCGCGGACCTCCGGGCGGAAGCCCTGATGGACGAGGACCTCGCGGCGATCGACGAGGCCTTCGACCGGTACGACGGTGAGCAGTACGACCGGAGCGAGCGCGCCGCGCTGCGCCGCGTCGCCGGACTCTCCACCGAACTCCAGGACGTCACCGAGGTCGAGTACCGCCAGCTCCGCCTGGAGCGCGTGGTGCTCGTCGGGGTCTGGACCGACGGCACGGCCGAGGAGGCGGAGAACTCGCTGGCCGAGCTCGCCGCCCTCGCCGAGACGGCCGGCTCCGAGGTGCTCGACGGCGTGATCCAGCGCCGTGACAAGCCCGACCCCGCCACCTACATCGGCTCCGGCAAGGCCAAGGAGCTGCGCGACATCGTCGCCTCCACCGGCGCCGACACCGTGGTCTGCGACGGTGAGCTGACCCCGGGCCAGCTGATCCAGCTGGAGGACGTCGTCAAGGTGAAGGTCGTCGACCGGACGGCCCTGATCCTCGACATCTTCGCCCAGCACGCCAAGAGCCGGGAGGGCAAGGCCCAGGTCTCGCTCGCCCAGATGCAGTACATGCTGCCCCGCCTGCGCGGCTGGGGTCAGTCGCTGTCCCGGCAGATGGGTGGTGGTGGCTCCGGCTCCTCCGGCGGCGGCATGGCCACCCGTGGTCCCGGTGAGACCAAGATCGAGACCGACCGGCGCCGCATCCGCGAGAAGATGGCGAAGCTGCGCCGCGAGATCGCCGACATGAAGAAGGGCCGCGACACCAAGCGCCAGGAGCGCCGTCGCAACCAGATCCCCTCGGTGGCCATCGCCGGCTACACCAACGCCGGCAAGTCCTCGCTGCTCAACCGCCTGACCGGGGCCGGCGTCCTGGTGGAGAACGCGCTGTTCGCCACCCTGGACCCGACCGTCCGCCGGGCCCAGACCCCGAGCGGCCGGATCTACACCCTGGCCGACACGGTCGGCTTCGTCCGGCACCTGCCGCACCACCTGGTCGAGGCCTTCCGCTCGACCATGGAGGAGGTCGCCGAGGCCGACCTGATCCTGCACGTGGTCGACGGCTCGCACCCCGAGCCGGAGACCCAGCTGGCCGCCGTCCGCGAGGTGATCGTCTCGGTCGACGCGCAGAACGTGCCGGAGATCGTGGTGATCAACAAGGCCGACGCGGCGGATCCGCTGGTGCTCCAGCGGCTGCTGCGGCGCGAGCCGCACGCCATCGTGGTGTCGGCCCGCAGCGGGCAGGGCATGGACGAGCTGCTCCAGCTCATCGACAAGGAGCTGCCGCGGCCGGCCATCGAGGTCCGCGCGCTCATCCCGTACACCCGTGGGGACCTGGTCTCCCGGGTGCACGCCGAGGGCGAGCCGATCTCCGCGGAGCACACCGCCGACGGCACCCTGCTGCACGCCAAGGTCGCGGCCGAACTGGCCGCCGAGCTCGAGCGCTACGCGGTCGTCACCAGCTGACGTTCGCGGAAGCGCACCAGGGGCGCGGGGTGGAAAGGCAGCACCTGCAACTGGCCGACGGTGGGTCAGTTGCAGGTGGGCCGCCTCCCGAAGCGCGCAGTTCCCCGCGCCCCTGGTGTTGCCACTTAGGCCTTGCGGGAGACGTACTCCAGGGCCTGGCGGGCGACCGACTCCAGGTACGGGCCGTTGAGGGCGGTGTGGGCGAGGTTGCCGATCGAGGTGTTGCTGACCAGGGCGGTGCGCCCGTCCGGCATGGTGGCGAACCAGCCGCCGCCGCTGGAGCCGGCAGTCATGGTGCAGCCGATGCTGAGCATGGCGGGCCTGGCCGGGTCGAACGACAGCCGGACCGGACGGCCGCCGTCGCAGCGGTTCAACTCCCGTCCGTCGTACGGCTTCGACGAGGGGTAGCCCCAGGCCGAGATGGAGAGCTGGTCCCGCGGGGCGTCGAACCAGACGGGTACCGCGGTGCCGACCGTCTCCTCCAGTGAGCGCCCGTCGCCGTCGGGGTTGTGCACCTTCAGGACGGCGAAGTCGTACTGGTTGGCCGCGTTGCCGCTGTGGCCGCCCTCGGCGATCCACTGCGGGGAGCTGATCACCTGGTCCGCCCACCACTGTCCGAGCGGTGCCACCTCGGCCATGGTGGGCTTCTTCTTGCTGCTCGCGGCCCCCGAACTGTTGTAGGCCGGAACGAAGATGAGGTTGCGGAACCAGCCGCCGCCCGCCCCCTCGTGGACGCAGTGCCCCGCCGTCCAGACCAGGTTGCTCTTCCCGGGCCGGGCCGGGTCGGCGACCACGGTGGCCGAGCACTGGCCGGTGCCGCCGCCCGGGGCGGTGGAGAAGACCTTCCCGGAGGCCGGGTAGCGGGTGTACGGGCGCTCCACCGGGACGGCCTGCACGGCGGTCGGCTCGGGGTCGCTCAGGTCGCGTCCGGCCGGGTCGCGGCCCGCGGCCGGTTCGGTGAGCGGCGGGCCGGGCTGCTGGGGCTCGGCGGTGGTCATCCGCTCCGGCTCCCACAGGTCGCGGACCACCGGGTTGCGGAAGACGTGCTCGCGGGCCCAACGGTCCCAGTCCTCCGGCCGCCAGTCCTTCAACTTGGCCCAGCGCTCCGAGAGTTCACCCTGCCACCGGCTGCGCTCGGCGGCCGGCAGCTTCCAGTCGTGCGACGTCCCCCCGGTCGTGCTGCCGCACCCGGTGAGCAGGGCGGCCCCCACCACCACTGCCGTCACCGCGGTGCGTATCGACGTCGATCCCACTGTCCGTCCCCCCGTCGTCCCCCGTGGACACTGCGGGGAGATTCTCCCACCGCCAGGTCACGGAGCGGGGTACGGAGCGGCTCGGTGCGGCACCGTGTCGGTCCGGAGCGGGCCACTCCAACGGGTGAGTGATCGCTTGAGGTTCACCACAACGAGTGAGCTGATCTTGTGATCACCCGGCAGCGGGCAGTTCGCTGGGCACGTCGGCGCCCTCGGCCCCACGCGCCTCGGCCGTTCCCCCGACGCCGCTTCCGGTGTCGCCCCGAAGCCGTTCTCCCGTACTCCCGGCGCCCGCACCTCCGCTCGCCCCAAGGAGCAGCCTTGAGCACCGTCCTGAGCACTGCCGCCTCCGCCGGAGCCCCGTCCGTCCGATCCGCCGGGCCCGCCGCCGTGCGGCCGGTCCGGGACAGACTGCTCGATGCCGACCCCGCGGTGGCCGCCGAGCAGGCCGGGACGGAGAGCCTGCTGCGCTGCTGGACCAGGGAGACGGGCGCACGTCCTGGGCCGGACGGGGTGCTCCGGGTGCCGGTGCTGGGCGGGGCGGCCGAGCTGGCCGCGCCGGTCCGGTACTGGTCGCCGGCCGGGTGGCACCGCTTCGGCGAGGTGACCCTGGCCGGGCTGCCGGTGGACGTGGTCACGGTGGCGACCCTGGTGGCAGGCGCCACCGCCGAACGGCCCGAGGCCGGCCAACTCACCGATCTGGCGGCCCGGGTGGCCGATTCGGTGCTGCGCACCGCCGAGATCCTGGGTCACCGGGGGAGCGCCGCGGACGCGGCCGAGGAGGCCTGGCCGTTCCTGGAGGCGGAGCAGGCGCTGCTGCTCGGGCATCCGCTGCACCCGACCCCGAAGAGCCGCGACGGTCTCGGGCCGGCCCAGAGCGCCGCGTACTCGCCGGAGCTGCGCGGCTCCTTCCGGCTGCACTGGTTCGCGGTCTCCCGGGAGCTGCTGGCCTCCGGCTCGGCGGTCGGCGTCCCGGCCGAGCAGCTCACCGCCCGGCTGCTCGGGGACGGCGTCCGGCTGCCGGAGGGCACCGCCGCGCTTCCCCTGCACCCGTGGCAGGCAAGCGAGTTGGCGCTCCGGCCGGAGATCGCCGGGCTGCTGGCGAGCGGCGCCCTGCACGACCTGGGCGAGCAGGGCGAGCCCTGGCACCCGACCTCCTCGGTGCGCACCGTCTGCCGCCCCGGCACCCCGTGGATGCTCAAGCTCTCGCTCGGCCTGCGGATCACCAACTCCCGCCGGGAGAACCTCCGCAAGGAGCTGCTGCGCGGCCTGGAGGTGCACCGCTTGCTGGAGACCGGCCTGGCCGCCGAGTGGCAGGCCGCCCACCCGGGCTTCGACATTGTCCGCGACCCCGCCTGGCTCGGGGTGGACCTGCCGGGCGGCGCCGACCCGAACGGCTTGGACGTGGTGCTCCGTCAGCAGCCGTTCGGACTGCGGGACCGGGCGCTCTGCGTGGCCGGGCTGGTCGCCGAGCGCCCGTACGGGGAGCGGGTCTCCTCCCGGCTCGGCGCGGTGGTGCGGCGTCTGGCCGCCGTCAGCGGGCGGACGGTGCAGACCGTGGCCACCGAGTGGTTCCTGCGCTACCTGGACGCCGTGGTGCTCCCGGTGCTCTGGCTGGACGGGCGGGGCGGCATCGCCCTGGAGGCGCACCAGCAGAACAGCCTGGTGCTGCTGGACCAGGCCGGCTGGCCGGTCGGCGGCCGCTACCGGGACAACCAGGGCTACTACTTCCGCGAGTCCGCGGCCGCCCGGCTGGAGGCCAGGCTGCCGGGGATCGGACGGGAGAGCGACACCTTCCTGCCGGACCGGGTGATCGACAAGCACTTCGCCTACTACCTCGGCATCAACCACGTGCTCGGCCTGATCGGAGCCTTCGGCTCCCAGGGCCTGGCCGAGGAGCCCGTGCTGCTGGCCGCGCTGCGCGGCTTCCTGGCCGGCCCGCAGGCCGCCGCCACCGGCTCGGGGCTGCCCGCGCTGCTGCTCGGCAGCGAGCAGCTGCACTGCAAGGCCAACCTGCTCACCCGGCTGAACGGGATGGACGAGCTGGTCGGCCCGGTCGCCACCCAGTCCGTCTACGTGGACATCCCCAACCCGGTGGCGGCCCGGTGAGGACCTCCACCCTGGTGACGTCCACCCCGGCGGGGGAGTTCGAGCTGTGCCCGGTGGACCCGGAGCGCGACCTGGCGCTGCTGGCCGGCTGGATGAACGATCCGGCGGTCAGCCGCTACTGGGAACTGGCCGGACCACCGGAGACCACCGCGGCCCACCTCGCCCCGCAGCTGGCCCCCGGCAGCCACAGCACCCCGTACCTGGGGCTGCTGGACGGCACCCCGATGAGCTACTGGGAGCTCTACCGGGCCGAGGCCGACCGGCTGGCCGACCACTACCCGGCCGAGCCCGGGGACACCGGCCTGCACCTGCTGATCGGCCCGCCGGAGCACCGGGGGAGGGGGCTGGGCGCGGTGCTGCTGGCCGCGCTGGCCGAGGAGCTGCTGGCCGCCCCGGACCACAGCCGCCTGGTGGCCGAACCGGACCTGACCAACACCGCGTCGCTGCGGGCCTTCGAACGGGCCGGCTTCACCGCCGTCGCCGAGCTGGAGCTGCCCGAGAAGCGCGCCGCGCTGATGCTGCGTCAGTGACCGGCGCTGCCGCGACGGCGCGCTCCACGACCCGCTGCCCCACGACCCGCTGCCCCACGACCCCGCACCCCGCTCCCGTGACCTGCCGAGGCTAGGACGAGATGGACAACCCGCAGCCCGAACCGTACGACCTGCTGGGCGTCGGCATCGGCCCGTTCAACCTCTCGCTGGCCGCGCTGGCCGACCGGGTGGACGGGCTGCGCACGCTGTTCTGCGACGCCAGGGAGGAGTTCCGCTGGCACCACGGGATGCTGGTGGACGGGGCCCGGATGCAGGTGCCGTTCCTGGCCGACCTGGTCTCGCTGGTGGACCCCACCAACCCCTGGTCCTTCCTCAACTACCTGCGCGAGCAGCAGCGGCTCTTCCCGTTCTACTTCGCCGAGCGCTTCCAACTGGCCCGCCGCGAGTACGACCACTACTGCCGCTGGGCCGCCGAGCGGCTGCCCAACTGCCGCTTCGGCGCTCCCGTCACCGCCGTGCACTGGGAGCCCGAGGAGGGGCTCTACCGGGTGACGGCCAGCGGCGCCGAGCACCGCGCGGCCAACCTGGTGCTCGGCGTCGGCACCGAACCGGTGGTCCCGGAGGCCTTCGCCGCACTCCGCGGCCACCCGCAGGTTTGGCACTCGGACGGCTACCTGACCAACCGTCACCGCCTCGACGGGGCGAAGGACGTCACCGTGGTCGGCTCCGGCCAGTCCGGCGCCGAGGTCTTCCTCGACCTGCTGCGCACCCGCGGCACCGACGGCACCCGCCTGCGCTGGCTCACCCGGACCAGGGCACTGGCCCCGATGGAGTACTCCAAGCTCGGCCTGGAGCACTTCACCCCCGACTACACCCGGCACTTCCACACCCTGCCCGGTGAGGTCCGCGACCGGCTGGTGCACGAGCAGTGGCAGCTGCACAAGGCGGCCAGCGCGGAGACCCTGGCCGAGATCCACGACCTGCTCTACGAGCGGACCATCGGCCGCCCGATGGACGCCGACCCGGTGGAGATCCGCCCCGGCACCGCCGTCACCGAGGCACTGGCCGGTCCCTGCGGCGGCTTCGAACTGGTCTGCCGCCAGGGCGACTCGGGGGCCGCGCACGTGGTCCGCACCGAGGCCGTGGTGCTGGCCACCGGCTACCGGGCGGTCCGCCCGGCCGCGCTGGACCCGGTGGCCGAGCTGATCGACTGGGACGAGCAGGGCCGGTTCAAGGTGGACCTGGACCACCGGGTCGCCACCCGGCCCGGGCTGACCGGCGGTCTGTACGTGCAGAACGCGGAGCTGCACACTCACGGGGTCGGCACACCCGACCTCGGGCTCGGCGCCCACCGGGCCGCCGTGATCCTGAACGCCGTCACCGGCCGCGCCGTGCACCAGCTGCCCGACCGCACCGCCTGGACCAGCTTCGCCCCGCCCGTCCACACCGCCCGACCCGGCGGTGTGCCCGTCCCCGCGCTCCCACGCCCGCAGGAGGCGAACCGTGCCGCTGTCACCCACTGAGCTCCACCGACCAGCGCAGCTCACCGCAGCGCTCTGGCAACGGGCCCGCCGGGCGATGCTGGCCAAGATGATCGGCGAGTTCGCCTACGAGGAGCTCTTCGTCCCCGAGCCGGACGGCGACGGCTACCGGCTCGAACTCCCGGGCGCCGTCTACCGGTTCACCGCCCGCCGGGGCGCCTACGGGAGCTGGCTGGTGGACCCGGCGTCGGTGGTCTGCGCGGCCGACCCGGCGGGTGACCCGCTGCGGCTGCTCCAGCTGGCCCGCACCACCCTCGGGCTCTCCGGGGACACCGTCGGCCACCTGGTCCGCGAGCTGACCGCCACCCTGATGGCCGACGCCGGGCTGCTGGCCGAGGAGCTCACCGCCGCCGAGCTGGCCGACCTGGACCACGTCGGCCTGGAGGGGCGGCAGGGCGGTCACCCCTGGATCGTGCCGAACAAGGGCCGGCTCGGCCTCTCCGCCCGGGACGCCGCCGACTGGACCCCGGAGGCCCGGAAGCCGCAGCAGCTGCCCTGGCTGGCGGTGCACCGCAGCCTGGCCGAGTACCGCGGCCAGGACGGGCTCTACGAGCAGGAGTTGAGCCCGGAGTTCCGCGCGCTGGCGGGCCCGGACTTCCTGCTGCTCCCGGTCCACCCCTGGCAGTGGGACGAGGTGCTGCTGCCGCTCTTCGCCCCCTGGATCGCCGAGGGCCTGATCGTCCCGCTGCCCAGCGACGGGGACCTGCGGCTGCCCCAGCAGTCCATCCGCAGCTTCTTCAACCTCAGCCACCCCGAGCGCTGCACCGTCAAGCTCCCGCTCTCGGTGCTCAACACCCTGGTCTGGCGCGGCCTGCCGACCGAGCGCACGCTGGCCGCCCCCGCGGTCACCTCCTGGATCCACGGCCTGCGGGACGGCGACCCGTTCCTGCGCGACGAGTGCCGGGTGATCCTGCTGGGCGAGATCGCCTCCGTCACCGTGGACCATCCGCTCTACCGGGACCTGCCGGAAGTCCCCTACCAGTACAAGGAGTTGCTCGGCGCCATCTGGCGCGAGCCGCTCGGCCGTCACCTGGCCCCGCACGAGCGGGCCCGCACCCTGGCCTCGCTGCTCCAGACCGGCTCGGACGGCCGAGCCCTGGTGGCCGAGCTGGTCGCCCGCTCCGGGCTGCCCGCCCGGGACTGGCTGCGCCGGCTGTTCGCCGTGATGCTGCCGCCGCTGCTGCACTTCCTCTACAAGTACGGCACCGTCTTCTCCCCGCACGGCGAGAACGCCATCATCGTCTTCGACCAGCACGACGCCCCGGCCCGCCTCGCGGTCAAGGACTTCGTCGACGACGTCAACATCAGCGACCAGCCGCTGCCCGAACTGGACGGCCTGCCGGAGGAGGTCGGAGGGGTGCTGCTGCGCGAACCCCCGGCCTTCCTCTGCCAGTTCCTGCACTCCGGCCTGTTCATCGGGGTCTTCCGCTACCTGGCCCCGCTGTTCGAGCGTCAGCTCGGCGTCCCGGAGAGCGAGTTCTGGGAGCTGCTGCGCGAGCGGATCACCGCCCACCAGCGGCGCTTCCCCGAACTCGGCGACCGCTTCCGGCTCTTCGACCTCTTCACCCCGCGGATCGACCGGCTCTGCCTGAACCGGAACCGGCTGCTGCTGGACGGCTACCGGGACCGCCCGGAGCGTCCGCACGCCGCCGTGCACGGCCAGGTGCCCAATCCGCTCCACCTCGGCGGCTCGGTCCCCGCCCCGGCCCCGGCCAGGCAGGACCGGATTGTCACTCCCACGCCGTAGGCTGGGCGGGCCATGACGAACGACTCCGCACCCCAGGCCCTGCCCGGCACCGCCGAGGCCCCGGCGCCCGTCACCCGCGCCGCGCTCCCGGAGCTGCTGCACACCGCCGTCGAGGCCGTCGGGGGTGTCGAGCGCCCGGGTCAGGTCGCGATGGCCTCCGCCGTCGCCGACGCGGTGGGCAGCGGCGAGCACCTCCTGGTGCAGGCCGGCACCGGCACCGGAAAGTCCCTCGCCTACCTTGTCCCCGCGCTCGCGCACGGGGACAAGGTGGTGGTGGCCACCGCCACGCTGGCGCTCCAACGCCAGCTGGTGGAGCGGGACTTGCCGCGCACCGTGGAGGCGCTGCACCCGGTGCTGCGGCGCCGTCCGCAGTTCGCCATGCTCAAGGGGCGCTCCAACTACGTCTGTCTGCACCGCGTCCACGAGGGCACCCCGAGCGACGAGGGCGAGGGCCTCTTCGACCCGGTCGAGGCCCTCGGCGGCCCCACCGGCAAGCTCGGCCAGGACGTGCTGCGGCTGCGCGAGTGGGCCGAGGAGACCGAGACGGGGGACCGCGACGACATGTCGCCGGGCGTCTCCGACAAGGCCTGGGCCCAGCTGTCGGTGACCTCCAGGGAGTGCCTGGGCGCCACCAAGTGCGCCTACGGCCAGGAGTGCTTCGCCGAGCAGGCCCGTGAGCGGGCCAAGCTGGCCGACGTGGTGGTCACCAACCACGCGATGCTCGCCATCGACGCCATCGAGGGTGCCCCGGTCCTCCCCGAGCACGGCCTGCTGATCGTCGACGAGGCCCACGAGCTGGTGAACCGGGTGACCGGCGCCGCCACCGGCGAGCTCACCGTCGGCGCCGTCAACCGGGCCGTCAAGCGCGCCGCCAGGCTGGCCAACGAGAAGGCGGTGGACGCCCTCCAGGCCGCCGCCGAGAACTACCACGGCCTGATGGAGACCGCCCAGCCCGGCCGGGTCGAGGGTGAGCTCCCCGAGTACCTCGGCTACGCGGTCACCGCCATCCGCGACGCCGCCCGCCAGATCATCACCTCCCTGGGCGAGACCAGGGACAAGGCGCTCACCGACGAGGACGCCGTCCGCAAGCAGGCGATGGCCTCGGCCGAGAGCCTGCACGAGACCGCCGACCGCCTGCTGGAGGGCTCCGAGTACGACGTCGTCTGGATCGAGCGCACCGACCGCTTCGGCCCCGGCACGGCCTCCCTGCGGGTCGCCCCGCTGAGCGTCTCCGGCCTGCTCCGGGAGGCCCTGTACAAGGAACGCTCGGTCGTCCTCACCTCCGCCACCCTCAAGCTCGGCGGCGACTTCACCGGCGTGGCCGCCTCGCTCGGCCTCCCGGCCGAGGGCCGCCTCCCGGACGTCCGGCGCGAGGACGAGCCGGAGCTGGTCCAGGACGAGACCACCCCGCCGTACTGGCGGGGCCTGGACGTCGGCTCCCCGTTCAGCTACCCCAAGCAGGGCATCCTGTACGTCGCCCGCCACCTCCCCGAGCCCGGGCGGGACCTCGAACGCCCGCAGATGCTCGACGAGTTGGCCGAGCTGATCGACGCGGCCGGGGGCCGGACGCTGGGGCTGTTCTCCTCCATGCGCGGCGCCAAGGCGGCGGCGGAGGCGCTCCGGGAGCGGCTGGACCACCGGATCCTGCTCCAGGGCGAGGACACCCTGGGCGAGCTGATCCGGGAGTTCGCCTCGGACTCCTCGACCTGCCTGTTCGGGACGCTGTCGCTCTGGCAGGGCGTCGACGTGCCCGGCTCCGCCTGCCAGCTGGTGGTGATGGACCGGATCCCGTTCCCGCGGCCGGACGACCCGCTGATGAGCGCCCGTCAGAAGGACGTCGAGGCACGGGGCGGGAACGGCTTCATGGCGGTGGCCGCCACCCACGCGGCGCTGCTGATGGCGCAGGGCGCCGGCCGGCTGGTCCGTGCGGCGGAGGACCGCGGCGTGGTCGCGGTGCTCGACCCGCGGGTGGCGACCAAGCGCTACGGCGGCTTCTTCAAGTCCTCGATGCCCGACTTCTGGTACACCGACGACCGCAACCAGGTCCGCCGCTCCCTGGCCGCCATCGACGCCTCCGCACCCCCGGTCAAGCCGGTGGCCAAGCGCGGCAGCCAGTAGGCACACGCGCCAGGGGCGCGAGGCTGTGCTGATGTGCGGCTCCGCCGCCCGGGCGCGAGGCTGTACGTGGCTACGCCAGGGGCGCGAGGCTGTGCTGATGTGCGGCTCCGCCGCCCGGGCGCGAGGCTGTACGTGGCTACGCCAGGGGCGCGAGGAACGGCGCGAGGCGGAAGGCGACTCACCTGCAACTGACCCACCGTCGGCCAGTTGCAGGTGCTGCCTTTCCACCGCGCGCAGTTCCCCGCGCCCCTGGTGTAACCACTACCGCTTGGTGGTGCTGCCGGTCCTCTGCGCGCCCGCGCGGCGGAGCCGCACATGAGCAGAGTCCCGCGCCCCTGGTGTGACCACTTTCCCCCGGTGGCCCCGGTCCGTCAGCCTGCGCAGCTCAGAGGCGGCGGAGGACCGCGACGACCTTGCCGAGGATGGTGGCGTTGTCGCCCGGGATGGGCTCGTAGGCCGGGTTGTGGGGCATCAGCCAGATCTTGCCGTCCTCGCGCTTGAGGCGCTTGACGGTGGCCTCGCCGTCGATCATCGCCGCGACGATGTCCCCGTTCTCGGCGACCGGCTGCCGCCGCACCGTGACCCAGTCACCGTCGCAGATCGCGGCCTCGATCATCGAGTCGCCCCGCACGGTGAGCGCGAACAGCTCGCCCTCGCCGACCAGTTGACGGGGCAGCGGGAAGACGTCCTCGACCGTCTGCTCGGCCAGGATCGGACCGCCGGCGGCGATCCGGCCGACCAGCGGGACGTAGGAGGTGGAGGGCCGGCCCGCCGCCTCGGCGGTGTTCGGCCGGGCGACCTCGACGCCGCGGACCTCGTAGGCGCGGGGCCGGTGCGGGTCACGTCGCAGGAAGCCCTTGCGCTCCAGGGCCATCAGCTGGTGGGCGACCGAGGAGGTGGAGGAGAGCCCCACGGCCTGGCCGATCTCCCGCATGGACGGCGGGTAGCCGCGCCGCTGGACCGAGTCCCGGATGACCTCGATGACCCGGCGCTGGCGCTCCGTCAGCCCGGCCTCGTCGGTGCGGATGCCCGGCGGGCGGCCCGGCATCGCGCGGGTCGGGGC
>NZ_BAAAYB010000126.1:0-67012 GCF_039535905.1 Kitasatospora albolonga
GGGCGCAGCAGAGCGGGCGCGGGGGCACCGGTCGGTGCCCCCGCGCCCGCTCATTCGCGGTGGTTCGGGGTTCAGGCCTTGCGGCGCCGGTGACGGAGGGTCAGGAGGAGGACCAGGCCCGCGGTGGTGAGGGCGGTCGCGAGGAGGGTGAGGAGGGTGGTGGGGGTGCCGCCGGTCTTGGGGAGGGGCTTCTTGGGCTCCTTCGGCTTCTTGGGCTCGTCCGGGGGCGGCGGGACGCGGTCGTTGTCGACGGTGACGGTGGTGGAGGCCTCCGGGCCGGTGGTGGTGAGGGTCAGTTCGGTGACGGGGGTGGTGGGGAGGCGGTAGCCGACGGGCGCCGCGGTCTCCTGGGCGTAGTAGGTGCCCGGGAGGAGCGGGCCGAAGTGGCAGGCGCCGTCGGCGTCAGTGGCGCAGGGGCTGCCGACGCGGGTGTCGGTGTCGGTCTGGAGCCCGGCCGTGGAGTTGGTCTCCCGCCACAGCTGGAAGACGGCTCCGGCGAGCGCCGCGTGGGTGGCGGTGTCCCGCTTGAGGACGTGGACGAAGCCGGGGCGGGGCTCGTTGACGACGGTGACGAAGACGCCCTCGCGGTGGTTGTCCTTGGTGACGGTCAGCGGTCCGAAGACGGCGGGGGAGGGGAGCAGGTAGCCGGTCGGCGCCTGGATCTCCTGCCAGTAGTAGCTGCCGAGGAGGACCTCGGTGCTGCACCGGCCGTCGGCGGGGGTGGTGCAGGGGGTGCCGATCCTGGTGTCGGTGTCCGTCTGGAGGCCGGTGGTGCCGTTGGTGTCCTGCCAGAGCTGGAAGACCGCGCCGGGGAGGGCGTGGCCGTCGGGGGTCGTCTTCAGGACCACGACCCAGCCCTTGAGCGGGCGGTCGACGGCGGTGACGGTGACGCCCTGGTCGAAGTTGGCGATCGTCAGGACGAGCGGGCCGAACACGGGCTGGGCCGGGAGCTCGTACCCGTCGGGTGCCTGGGTCTCCTGCCAGTAGTAGGTGCCGATCGGGGTGGTGGCGAAGCACCGTCCGGTGTCGGGGGTGGTGCACGGGTCACCGACGCGGGTGTCGCCGTCCGGCTGGAGGCCGGGGGTGCCGTTGGTCTCGCGCCAGAGCTGGAAGACCGCGCCCGCCAGGACCTTTCCGTCCGGGTCGGTCTTGAGCACGCTGACCACCCCGGGGAGGGGCTGGTCGACGGCGGTGGTGCTCACGCCCTGCCGGTGGTTGGAGGGGGTGAGGGTGAGCGGTCCGAAGACGGCGGGGTCCGGGAGTTGGTAGCCGGGCGGGGCCTTGGTCTCCTGCCAGTAGTAGGTGCCGAGGCCGACGGTGGCGGTGCACTGGCCGGGAGGGCCGGTGGTGCAGGGGGTGCCGACCTTGGTGTCGGTGTCGGTCTGGAGGCCGGTGGTGCCGTCGGTGTCCTGCCAGAGCTGGAACTCGGCCCCGGCGAGCGGGGTGCTGCTCGGGTCGGTCTTGGTGACCTTCACCTGACCGGTCATCGGCTGGTCCACGGCGGTGACGGTGGCGCCGGCCGTGTAGGTGGCGGGTGTGAGGGCGAGCGGGCCGAAGACGGCCGGATCGGGGAGCTCGTAGCCGTCGGGGGCCTTGGTCTCCTGCCAGTAGTAGGTGCCGAGGCCGACGGTGCTGGTGCACCGGCCGTCGGCGGGGGTGGTGCAGGGGGTGCCGACCTTGGTGTCGGTCTCGGCCTGGAGGCCGGTGGTGCCGTTGGTGTCCTGCCAGAGCTGGAACTCGGCGCCCGTCAGCGCGTCACCACCCGGGTTGGTCTTGAGGACGGTGACCTGACCGGTCATCGGCTGGTTCACCACGGTGATGGTGGCACCGGCCTCCGCGTTGGCGGCGGTGATCTCCAGTGCGCGGGTGATCCGTTGGACCGGCAGGATGTAGCCGTCCGGCGCCTTGGTCTCCTCCCAGTAGTACGTGCCGATCTCGACCTGCTGGCCGCACAGGCCGTCGGCCGCCGCCCTGCAGAGCTCACCGACCGTCAGGTCCGGCGTGCCGCCGTCCGGCTGGAGCCCGGCGCTGCCGTTGGTCTCCCGCCACAGACGGAACTCCGCGCCCTGGAGGATCCGGCCGGCGGGATCGGTCTTGAGGACCGTGACCCGGCCGCGGACGGGTTGGTCGACGGCGGTGGTGCTCACGCCCTGCTGGTGGTTGGTGGTGGTGAGGGTGAGGGGGCCGAAGACGGCGGGGTTGGGGAGGAGGTAGCCGGGTGGTGCCTGGGTCTCTTCCCAGTAGTAGGTGCCGAGGCCGACGGTGGCGGTGCACTGGCCGTTGGCGGGGGTGGTGCAGGGGGTGCCGATCTTGGTGTCGTCCGCTTGGAGGTCGGTGGTGCCGTTGGTGTCCTGCCAGAGCTGGAAGACGGCTCCGGCAAGGGCGTTGCCCTTGGGGTCGGTCTTGGTGACGGTGACGGCGCCGGTCATCGGCTGGTCGACGGCGGTGACGGCGGTGCCTGCCTGATAGGTGGTCAGGTCGAGCACCAGCGGTCCGAAGGCGGCGGGGGGAGGGGAGCAGGAAGCCGTCCGGGGCCTTGGTCTCCTGCCAGTAGTAGGTGCCGAGTTCGACGCTCGCGGTGCACTGGCCGTTGGCGGGAGTGGCGCAGGGGGCGCCGAGCTTGGTGTCCGGGGTGGCCCCGTCCTGCTGGAGCCCGTCGGTGCCGTTGGTCTCGTGCCAGAGCTGGAACTCGGCTCCGGCGAGGGTCTTGCCGGTGGGGTCGGTCTTGGTGACGGTGACGTTGCCCTTCACGGGCTGGTCGACGGCGGTGACGCTCGCGCCGGCCGAGTAGGTGGCCACCGTCAGGGTCAGGGGGCCGAAGACGGCGGGCGAGGGGAGGAGGAAGCCGGGCGGCGCCTGGGTCTCCTGCCAGTAGTAGGTGCCGATCTCCACGGAGTCCGAGCACTGGCCGGAGGCCGGGGTCGTGCACGGGGCACCGACGGTGGTGTCCGGGGTGGCGCCGTCGGTCTGGAGGCCGGGGGTGGCGTTGGTCTCGTGCCAGAGCTGGAAGACGGCTCCGGCGAGGACGTTGCCCTTGGGATCGGTCTTGGTGACGGTCACCGTGCCGCGGGCGGGCTCGTTGACCGCGGTGACGCGGGCCCCGGCGGTGTAGTTGGTGAGGTCGAGCACCAGCGGACCGGCGACCGGCTGGGCCGGGAGGAGGAAACCGTCCGGGGCCTTGGTCTCCTGCCAGTAGTAGGTACCGAGTTCGACGCTTGCGGTGCACTCGCCGATGGCGGTGGTGATGCACGGCGTACCGATGCGCGTGTCCGCGTCGGTCTGGAGACCGGCCACCCCGCTGGTCTCCTGCCAGAGCTGGAAGGTCGCACCCTCCAGCAGATTGCCCCTGGTGTCGGTCTTGGTGACGGTGACGTTGCCCTTGACGGGTTGGTCGACGGCGGTGGTGCTGATGCCCTGTTGGTAGTTGGTGGTGGTGAGGGTGAGGGGGCCGAAGACGGCGGGGTTGGGGAGGAGGTAGCCGGGCGGGGCTTGGGTCTCTTCCCAGTAGTAGGTGCCGAGGCCGACGGTGGTGGTGCACTGGCCGTTGGCGGGGGTGGTGCAGGGGGTGCCGATCTTGGTGTCGTCGGCTTGGAGGCCGGTGGTGCCGTTGGTGTCCTGCCAGAGCTGGAAGACGGCTCCGGCAAGGGCGTTGCCCTTGGGGTCGGTCTTGGTGACGGTGACGGCGCCGGTCATCGGCTGGTTGACCGCGGTGACGGTGGCGCCTGCCTGATAGGTGGTCAGGTCGAGCACCAGCGGGCCGGCGACGGGTTGGGCGGGCAGCAGGTAGCCGTCGGGCGCCTTGGTCTCCTGCCAGTAGTAGGTGCCCAGCTCGACCGAGGTGGTGCACTGACCGGATGCCGGGGTGGTGCAGACGGTGCCCACGCGGGTGTCGGTGTCGGTCTGGAGACCGGTGGTGCCGTTGGTGTCCTGCCAGAGCTGGAACTCGGCTCCGGCGAGGGTCTTGCCGGTGGGGTCGGTCTTGGTGACGGTGACGTTGCCCTTGACGGGTTGATCGACGGCCGTGGTGCTGACCCCGGTTGTGTAGTTGGTGGTGGTGAGGGTGAGGGGGCCGAAGACGGCGGGCGAGGGGAGGACGAAACCGGGTGGTGCCTGGGTCTCTTCCCAGTAGTAGGTGCCGAGGCCGACGGTGGTGGTGCACTGGCCGTTGGCGGGGGTGGTGCAGGGGGTGCCGACCTTGGTGTCGTCGGCTTGGAGGCCGGTGGTGCCGTTGGTGTCCTGCCAGAGCTGGAACACCGCGCCGGCCAGGAGGTTGCCCTTGGGGTCGGTCTTGGTGACGGTGACGGCGCCGGTCATCGGCTGGTCGACCGCAGTGGTGGTGACGCCCGCCTGATAGGTGGTCAGGTCGAGCACCAGGGGACCGAAGACGGCGGGCGAGGGGAGGAGGAAGCCCTCCGGTGCCTTGGTCTCCTGCCAGTAGTAGGTGCCCAACTCGACCGAGGTGGTGCACTGCCCGGAGGCCGGGGTGGTGCACGGGGTGCCGACCTTGGTGTCGTCCGCCTGGAGGCCGGTGGTGCCGTTGGTCTCGTGCCAGAGCTGGAACTCGGCTCCGGCGAGGACGTTGCCGGTGGGGTCGGTCTTGGTGACGGTGACGTTGCCCTTCACCGGCTCGTTGACGGCGGTCGCCGTGACGCCCGCCTGGTAGTTGGCGGAGGTGAGGACCAGCGGGCCGAAGACGGGCTGAGCGGGGATCAGGTAGCCGTCGGGGGCCTTGGTCTCCTGCCAGTAGTACGTCCCGAGCTCCACGGTGGTGGTGCACTGGCCGTTGGCGGGGGTGGTGCAGGGGGCGCCGACCTTGGTGTCCGCGTCGGTCTGGAGGCCGGTGGTGCCGTTGGTGTCCTGCCAGAGCTGGAACACCGAGCCCGCCAGCAGGTTGCCCTTGGGGTCGGTCTTCACCACCGTGACCACACCGGTCATCGGCTGGTCGACGGCGGTCGCGGTGACTCCGGCGGTGTAGTTGGCGGAGGTCAACTCCAGCGGACCGAAGACGGGTTGGGCCGGGAGGAGGTACCCGTCGGGCGCCTTGGTCTCCTGCCAGTAGTACGTCCCGAGTTCGACCGTGGCGGTGCACTGGCCGTTGGCGGGGGTGGTGCAGACAGCACCGACGCGGGTGTCGGCGTCGGTCTGGAGTCCGGCGACGGAGTTGGTCTCGCGCCAGAGCTGGAACTGCGCCCCGGCCAGCACCTGACCACGCGGGTTGGTCTTGGTGACGGTGACGGCGCCGGTCATCGGCTGGTCGACGGCGGTGGTGGTGACGCCTGCCTGATAGGTGGTCAGGTCGAGCACCAGCGGGCCGAAGACGGCGGGCGAGGGGAGGAGGAAGCCCTCCGGTGCCTGGGTCTCCTGCCAGTAGTAGGTGCCGAGCTCGACCGAGGCGGTGCACTGGCCGTTGGCGGGGGTGGTGCAGACGGTGCCGACGCGGGTGTCGGCGTCGGTCTGGAGTCCGGCGACGGAGTTGGTCTCGCGCCAGAGCTGGAACTGCGCCCCCGCCAGCACCTGGCCCTTGGGGTCGGTCTTGGTCACCGTGACGCTGCCCTTCACGGGCTCGTCGACGGCGGTCGCGGTGACTCCGGCGGTGTAGTTGGTGGAGGTCAGGACGAGCGGGCCGAAGACGGGTTGGGCCGGGAGGAGGTAGCCGTCGGGTGCCTGGGTCTCCTGCCAGTAGTAGGTGCCCAGGCCGACCGTGGCGGTGCACTGGCCGTTGGCGGGGGTGGTGCAGGGGGTGCCGACCTTGGTGTCGGTGTCGGTCTGGAGTCCGGGGGTGGAGTTGGTCTCGCGCCAGAGCTGGAACTGGGCCCCCGCCAGCACCTGCCCGGCCGGGTCGGTCTTGGTGACCGTCACCCGGCCGGTCATCGGCTGGTCGACGGCGGTGACGGTCACGCCCGCCTGGTAGGTGGCCGTGGTCAGGACGAGCGGGCCGAAGACGGCGGGCGAGGGGAGGAGGAAGCCGTCGGGGGCCTGGGTCTCCTGCCAGTAGTAGGTGCCGAGTTCGACGGTGGCGGTGCACTGGCCGTTGGCGGGGGTGGTGCAGACGGTGCCGACGCGGGTGTCGGCGTCGGTCTGGAGTCCGGCGACGGAGTTGGTCTCGCGCCAGAGCTGGAACTGGGCCCCCGCCAGCACCTGCCCGGCCGGGTCGGTCTTGGTAACCGTCACGGCGCCGGTGAGCGGCTGGTCGACCGCGACGGTGGTGACGCCCGACTGGTAGTTGGCGGAGGTGAGGACCGCCGGGCCGAAGACGCTGGGCGTCGGGAGCGAGTAGCCGTCCGGGGCCTGGGTCTCCTGCCAGTAGTAGGTGCCCAGTTCGACCGTGGCTGAGCACTGCCCGGAGGCGGGGGTGGTGCAGGCGGTGCCGACCTTGGTGTCCGGGGTGGAGCCGGTGGCCTGGAGGCCTTCGGCGCCGTTGGTGTCCTTCCAGAGTTGGAAGACGGCGCCCGGGAGCACCTTGCCGCTCGGGTCGGTCTTGGTCACCGTCAGCACGCCGGTCATCGGTTGGTCCACGGCCGGGACGGTGACGCCCGCCTGGTAGTTGGCGGTGGTCAGGACGAGCGGGCCGAAGACGGGCTGAGCCGGCATCAGGTAGCCGGGCGGAGCCTGGGTCTCCTGCCAGTAGTAGGTGCCGAGCCCGACGGTGGCGGTGCACTGCCCGGAGGCGGGGGTGGTGCAGGGGGTGCCGACCCTGGTGTCCGGGCTCGCGCCGCTGCTCTGCAGCCCGGCGGTGGAGTTGGTCTCCTTCCAGAGCTGGAAGACCGCGCCCGGCAGCACCGTGCCCGCCGGGTCGGTCTTGGTGACCGTGACGGCGCCCTCGGGCTGGTTGAAGCCGAAGTCGTAGGTGTGGTTGTTCTGGCCCGGGCCGCCGGTGGTGACGGAGTACTCGGGGTAGGTGCCGCCGGGCGGGACCCGGCCGTCGCTGTCGATGAAGTCGTTGGTGCCCGCGTCCGCCCGGGTCGGGACCCACTGGAAGAGCGGGCCGCCGGAGGCGTAGTCGGCGGGCAGGTCGACCTTGACGGTGTACCGGGTGTTCGGCCTGAGGGTGCCCGCGACGTTGGAGTTGTCGAAGTAGTACTCGCCGCGCGCGGTGGTCCTCATGGTGCCGACGATCGCGCCGGTGGAGTCGTACAGCCGGACGGTGGCGCCGACCACCGGGTTCTCGCCCGGGTCCTGGATGCCGTCCTTGTCGACGTCGTACCAGACCCGGTTGCCGATCTGCAGCGGTGCCTCGTCGCACATCACCTCGAGGTCGGCCATCGAGCCGCCCTTGCCGAAGGCACTGGTGAGCCGGTTGCCCATCTGGGCGTTGGTCGAGGGGCTGCTGCCGTCACGGTTCACCCAGGCGGTGCCACCGGTGAAGGTGGTCACGTTGTCCGGGTCCAGGGCGGAGCTGGCGATCGTGGTCTCCACCTTGGAGAGCGCGATGCCGGAGTAGAGCGCGTTGTGGTGGAACGCGGTGCGCTGCTGGTCGTAGTAGCCGTCCCCCCCGGGTGGTGTTGCCGCAGCCGAGGTTCTCGTGCATCACGTAGGTGGTGCCGCTGAGGCAGGCCCGGCTGAGCGCACCGCCGGACGACGGAGTGAGCAGACCGCCGCCGGCCACCGCCCGCTGAGCGTTGCCGATCTGGTCGCCGTAGCGGTCGCGGAAGCTCAGGATCAGCGAGCCGTCGGTGTCCACCACGATGTCGGAGAGCATCGGCTCGGGGTTGGACGAGTAGGTGTTGCCGCAGGTCGTCCCGTCCTGGGTGAGCGGGATGGTGTCCGACCACGGGTACCAGCCGTCGCCGTTGCAGGGGGCGACCGTGTACGTCACCGGGCGGGGGTAGTCGAGCCGCTGGTCGAGGATCACCGGTCCGAAGGTGCCCGCGACCGGGTCGAAGGTCCGTACGATCGCGCGCAGGTCGGACTTCCGCTGGGTCGACTCGCCCGAGCAGACGCCGCCGACGTAGACCATGCCGTCCTGCACGCCCAGGCCGTAAGGCCGCCAGTCACCGGCGGCCGGGCACGGGGTGGTCGGCGCCGGGATCGGGTAGACCGCCCGCGGTGCGGCGGCGGTCCGCTGGGTGGCGTCGTACCGGTAGAGCTGACGGTCCGCCAGGTTGACCACCCAGAGGTCCTGGCCGTCCTCCGAGACCTCGACGTCGCCCAGCGCCTCCTTGGCCACGGCCGGGGTGTAGGCCAGGTCCATGTTGGTGGCGAAGTTGTGTGCGGTGTTGTTGGTGTTCGGGACGGTGGCGAAGAGCGTGGTGGCGCCGGTCGAGCGGTCCGTCAGGTAGATCCCGCCGGTGCCGGCCGGGCCGTAGGCGGCGCCGCGGCGGGCCATGGCACCGCTGAAGATCCACCTCCGCTGCTTGCTGTACCCGATGCCGTAGACCGCGCCGGTCTGGACCTTGGTGGCCAGGTCGGTGGTCTGGTTGTTGTTGCCCCGCGCGCTGTAGGGAAAGGTCACCAGGGTCCGGGACTCGGTGTCGGCCGGGGTGGTGTCGCTGCGGATGCACGCCGTTACCAGGGGAGCGTTCTGCTGGCAGTAGTCGCCCGGGTTCCAGAACGCAGTGGTGTACGAGACGTTCCTGCCGCCCGAGAGGTCGACGAACTCCTCGGTGCTGCTCAGGTCGCCCGGCGCGGCGCTGAGGCCGCGGCGGTCGGCGAAGGCCGAGTACAGCACGCCCGGCTTGGGGTTGATCACCTGGACCCGGTACCTGCCGCCGGTCAGCGTGCTGCTGCCCGCGTTCAGGGTGACCTGGCCGTTGGCGCCGGTGGTGCCGCTGACGGTGGTGCCGGCGTCGTCGGTCAGGTTGACCGTCACGCCGGACATGCCGGGCTCCAGGACGCTGTCGTACGCGCCGTTCCCGTTCACCTCGCGGACCACCCGGACGGTGACCGAGCCGTCCCCGGCGGCGGCCTCGGCACCGGGCACCCAGCCGCCGAGGTAGCCGGCACAGAGGGCGAGGACGGTGAGGGCTGCTGCCCTCTTCGGCGGGCGGTACAGGGCGGACACAGGCGGTACCTGGGCCTTTCTCCGGACGGTGCTGTTCTCCGGAGAATGTCCTAAGAAATGAGACCCCTACTTTCTGAAACGCCGTCAAACCGTATTGTCGGACGCGCGTTTTCATCCCCTCGGACCAGCAGGGCTTGCGCGAACGGCCGAGGCCGCCCCCGCGCGGTGGCGGGGGCGGCCTCGGTCAGCCGGGGTGCGGCGTCCTGACGGGAGGTCAGGCCGTCGGGGCCGGGAAGGTCGGGTACTCGACGCCCGAGACGTGCTGGACGACCCGCACGACCTGGCAGGAGTAGCCGAACTCGTTGTCGTACCACAGGTAGAGGATGGCGTTGTCGCCGTCCACCTTGAGCGCGCCCGCGTCCACGATCGAGGCGTGGCGGGAGCCGATGAAGTCGTTCGACACCGCGTCGGGGGCGTTGGTGAAGTCGATCTGACGGCGCAGCGGCGAGGTCAGCGACACCTCGCGCAGGTGGTCCAGGACCTCCTCGCGGCTGGTCTCGCGGGCCAGCTGCAGGTTCAGGATCGCGATCGAGACGTCCGGCACGGGGACGCGGATCGAGGAGCCGCTGATCTTCGCCTTGAGGTCCGGCAGGGCCTTGGCGACGGCGGACGCGGCACCGGTCTCGGTGATCACCATGTTCAGCGCGGCGGCGCGGCCACGGCGGTCCGAGGAGTGGTAGTTGTCCAGCAGGTTCTGGTCGTTGGTGTACGAGTGGACGGTCTCCACGTGGCCGCGGAGCACGCCGTACTCGTCCGCCATCGCCTTCAGCGGCGGGACGATCGCGTTGGTGGTGCAGGACGCGCAGGAGATGATCTGCTCGTCCGGCTTGATCGTGTCGTGGTTGACGCCGTGCACGATGTTGGGGACGTCGCCCTTGCCCGGGGCGGTCAGCACGACCTTGGCGATGCCCGGCTGCAGGTGCTTCGACAGGCCCTCGCGGTCCCGCCAGATGCCGGTGTTGTCGACCAGGATGGCGTCGTTGATGCCGTACTCGGTGTAGTCGACCGTGGTCGGGTCGTTCGAGTAGATGACCTGGATCGCGGTGCCGTTGGCGATGATCGTGTTGGTCGCCTCGTCCACCGTGATGGTGCCGTTGAACTGACCGTGGATCGAGTCGCGGCGCAGCAGCGAGGCGCGCTTGACCAGGTCGTCGCCCTTGCCCTTGCGGACGACGATGGCCCGCAGGCGCAGGCCGTTGCCCGAGCCGGCCTTCTCGACCAGCAGGCGGGCCAGCAGGCGGCCGATCCGGCCGAAGCCGTAGAGCACGACGTCGCGGGACTCGCGGCGCTCCAGCTTGTTGGGGCCGACCGCACCGGCCACCGCCTCAGCCGTGAACTCCTCGACCGTCAGGCCGCGGGCGTCGTTCTTGTAGGTGGCCGCGAGGATCCCGAGGTCGATCTGGGACGGGCCGAGGTCGAGCGAGGTGAGCGCGTGCAGGAAGGGCAGCGTCTCGGTGACCGAGAGCTCCTCGCCGGCGATCTGGCGGGCGAACCGGTGGGTCTTGAGGATGGAGACAACCGACTTGTTCACCAGGGAGCGGCTGTGCAGCAGGACGTTGACGTCCTTCTCCCGGTGGAGTCGGCCGATGATCGGAATCATCGACTCCGCGATCTCCTCGCGGTTGTTCCAGTTCGTGAGCACGTCGTCGTTGACAGTCACAAGTCCATCTTTCGAGGGTAGGGCCTTGCCCCCATGCTAACTTCGGCCGGTTTCGATCTTGCGGCCGGACCACCCCTGACCAGGCACGGAGCCGTGGAGGGGTGACGGACTTCACGGTCGGCACCCTCGTTCACCGTCAGCTCGGCCCCCCTCGACGGCGGCGGACCGGCGAAGGTTCAGGAACGAACGGCCTGGGTCACACCGGTCAGGACGGCGGTCGAGGCCAGGCTGCCGATCGCGACCATCCCGACGCCGATCACGAAGAGCCCGTCGCCGCCCGACCAGTCGACCCAGGCCGCGGTGGCCAGGCCGCCCGAGACGCCGAGCACCCCCGCCGCCGGGTACTGCCGCAGGGCCGCCCACAGCACGGCCGGCAGCAGGGTCAGCACCAGCCCGATGACCTGCCAGGCCTGGTAGGGGCCGGAGACCGAGCCGTCCGGGAGCTCGTCGTACCGCTGGTCCCAGCCCAGCCAGGCGGTCCAGGCAGCGGCGGCGAACAGGGCGAGCAGGAGGGCGGCGGCGGGGTGCGGGAGTCTCGGTGTCATGGGAACAGCCTCCCGGCCGTGGGTGGGGGCGGGACAGAGTAGCCGTACTCAGGTTCCGGCCCGGTACGGGACTCAGGGGCGGCGGCCGGATATCCGTTTGCCGCGGTGGGGGAACGGCGCCGATGATCGTGCGGGCCCGTGACCGGGCCGTGTGACCCACCGTCGGATCCCCTGGAGGAAGACCTTTGCACCCTGATCTCGCCGTGGCGGAGGAACTGCTCGTGGCCGAGGACCTGCCCGGAGCGGCCCGTGAGCTCCGGCGGCTCGCCGAGCAGGTGCCGGCCGATGAGCTCGCGCCCTTGGTGGAGCGGCTGGCCGGACTGGCCGAGATCGACGAACTGTGCGGCGCGGCAGCCCAGTTGGCCGCGAACGCCGGGGACCCGGAGGCGCTGTACGACTACGGCTACGCCTGCATCGAGCACGGGCTCTCCGCGTTGGCGGTGCCGGCCCTGCGCGAGGCGCTGGCGGTCCTCCGCGAGCCGAAGCGGGGGCTGTTCGGGCGGACCCGGCCGGTGGACACCCGGCGGGTGCGCCAGGTGCTGATGGAGCTGGTGGCCGCGCTGGAGGACGGCGAGCGGCACGGCGAGGCCGTCGAGGTGCTGCGGGAGCAGGCCGCGGGCGCCGGACTGGCGGACTGGCCGGAGGGGTACCTGCTGGCGTTCAACGCGCTGATGGACGGGCAGTTGGGGCTCACCCGTGAGGTGTTCGAGCGGCTGGCGGAGCCGGCGCCGGACTGGCGCTCGGCGGCCGACCGGATCGCCCGCTCGCTGGCCCGGGCGGCGGCGGCCCCGCCGGTGGACGGGGAGGACCTGCGGGGCTGGCACCACGTGCTGACGGGGGGTCTGCTGGCCACCCTCTCGCCGTACGGCTTCCGGGCCGGGATGACCGGCCGGTACGCGTACCTCGGCGACACCTTCGACAACTGCCGGCTCGGACTGGAGCGGCTGCGGGTGGTGCTGGACGCCACCGGGCGCCGGGTGACCTCGGTCGCGCTGCTGCCGGACCGGGGCAGCCGGGCGCTCGGGCTGGCGGCGGCCGCGCTGTTCAACCTGCCGGCCGCGCCGTACCGGCCGGGGGTCGCGGGCGCACTGGTGGTGGCGTACGACCTCAACGCCTGTGACCAGGAGCTGGTCGCGCGGTTGAACGAGCGGGCGCCGGACGAGGTGCTCTACGAGCACGCCACCTGCTGGACCGACACCCCGATCGTCTCGGCGGACGTCTGCGGCCTGCTGGCCCAGACCGTGGTCGCGCCGTGGGAGCCGGGGATGAGCTTCGACGCGGACGGCGAGCGGACGGAGCCGGAGCCCGACCGGCGTTCCGCCGAGGAGCTCGCGGAGGCGATCGTGGCGGCCGACGGCACGCCGGACGCGGGCGACGGGGAGGCCCCGGCCGACTCCGCCGAGCTGCTGGCGGCGTACGCCGCGCGGGTGGCCGGGGTGTGGGCCCGGGCCGGTGCGACCCGGGACCGGGTGCGGTCCTCCGGGCCGGTGCGGAGCGGGCGCTTCGCCTGACGACCGGTCACAGACCGCGGACGTCCAGCAGGGGCGGGCTCACCGGCCAGGGTGAGTCCGCCGTTGCCGTTGTCGCCGCTGCGGCCAGGCGGAGCGCGCCGAGCAGCGGCGGACCGTCGGGGGTGTGGTGGCGGGCGTCCGGGGGGAGGGCGGCCAGGGTCGCGGCGCGCAGGGCTTCGAGGTTGAACAGGCCGCCGGTGAGGGCGATCCGGGGCTCGCGCAGGCCGGTGGCGGCGGCCGCGGCGGTGGCCGCGATCTCCTCGCCGGCCCGGCGGATCAGCGCGGCGGAGACCGGGCAGCCCCGTGCGGCGGCGGTGGCCACGTCCGGGGCGAAGGCGGCGAGCAGACCGGCGCGGTCGGCCCGGGTCTGCAGGGCGGCGGGGAGGCCGGCGGCCGGGCCGTAGCGGTCCTGGGCAAGCGTCAGCAGGGCGGGGGAGCCGCCGGTGCGGCCGTCCACGGCGCGCAGGGCGGCTTCGAGGCCGGCCCGGCCGAGCCATGATCCGCCACCGCAGTCGCCGAGCAGTTGGCCCCAGCCGTCGGCGCGGCGCCAGGTGGCGGTGGGGTGCGGGAGGGCGAGGCCCCCGGTGCCCGTTGCGGCGTCGGCCGCTCGGGGCGGTTGCTGACCGCGGGCCGCTCCGTGGTCCTGGGCACGTTCGGATCCGTCCGCGCGGGAGAGGGCCGGGTGCAGGCCGAGGGCGACGACGCCGGTGCCGGCGGCGACGACCACGCCCGGGCGGGGGCCGAGGGCGCCGGCGTAGGCGCTGACGGCGTCGCTGGCCAGCACGAGCCGGCGGGCGCCGGTTGCGCGGGCCAGCGGGCCGGGCAGCTCGGCGGCCAACTCCCGCCCCAGCAGGGCCATTCCGGTCGCGCCCACGGCCACCGCGCCGATCCGGGTGCCGGGTGTGAGCAGGTCGCCGAGGGCGGGCAGCAGCCGCTCCAGGAGGGCGGTGGCGTCCTGGCCGCCGGTGGTGATCCGGGCGGGGGCGGGGATCCGGAGGGAGCGGAGGGTGGTCTCCGGACGGTCGGCCGGGGCGAGGGCGAGCCGGACGCCGGTGCCGCCGACGTCGATGCCGAGGACCGCTTCGGAGGTGTCGGCCGGTCCGTGGTCCACTCGTTCGCTCCCGTTCGTGTCGCGGTGCCCCATTCTGGCACTGCCGCACTGGAGGCCCAGCTCCCGGTTCAAACGTGACATGTCTCACCCGAAGTCGTGACGCGACGTCAGGTCGTGTGCGGGTACAGGTGGATGACTTCTGGGCAAATGGGGACAGCTCGCTCACGGTGGGTCAGATCGGCTGGGCGGGGCGGGATCGAGCGCGTGGCGGCCATGATCGGCGACGAGTAGCGTCCGCAGGGCTTTTCTGTCACTTGCCGGGGGACGAGTGCTCCCTCGGCCTGCCTTCTTTGGGAGCAATCGTGCGTGTGGGGCGAAGGCTGACATGGCCGCTGGTCGCGGCGCTGGCCGTACCCGTGGCGGTCGGATCGGTGCCGGCCACGGCGGCGGCCGTGGTGCCGCCGACCGTGGTGGAGGACTACAGCTACCCGGGCGCGGCGCAGATCCTGGCCGAGCGCGGCATCACCCTGAAGTCGGGCGACGGGCGCTTCCTGCTCGCCGACTGCGCCTCGGGTTCGGGTCTGGTGCACGTGCTCAGCCGGGCATTGACGCCCAGTGAGGTCTGCTTCAAGGTCAACGGCCGCGAGGGCCGGCTGGTCATGGAGATCCCGCGGGTCTACCAGATCAAGGCCGACGACCACGCCATCAAGGCCTCGCTCACCGCCGACGGCACCACCAAGGTCGTCGACCTCCAGAAGAACTTCTGGAACCCGGTCGGCGAGGGGAGTTCGGGCTCGGAGAGCGTACTGCTGGAGCTGAACGCCACCGGCGACGGCCCGGTCGGGATCGGCGGCCCGATCAGCGCCCAGCCGGCCGTCACCGCCGTCAGCATCGGCAAGCCCGGTGCGGACGGCTCCCGGCTGTGCACCGGCACGGTGGTGGACCCGCAGTGGGTGCTCACCGCCAAGAGCTGCTTCGCCGACGCCCCGGACACCTCGATCGAGGTGGCGGCCGGCGCGCCGAAGACGAGGACGACGGTCTCGATCGACCGCCTCGACATCGCCTCCCCGCTGGTCCAGGAGGTCGAGGTCACCGAGCTGGTGCCGCGCGCCGACCGTGACGTGGTGCTGCTGAAGCTGGCCAAGGCCGTCACCGGCGTCATGCCGCTCACCATCGCCCCCACCGCCGCCGCCACCGGCGAGGTGCTGAAGACGGCCGGCTACGGCCGCACCAAGGACCGGTGGCTGGCCTACGAGATGCACACCGGGCAGTTCTCGGTCGACTCGGCCACCGCCACCACGCTCGCCGCGAGCAGCGTGAACGGCTCCACCGTCTGCCGCGGCGACGCCGGTGGTCCGGTGCTGCGCGAGAGCAACGGATCGACGCAGGTCGTGGCCGTCAACACCCGCTCCTGGCAGGGTGGTTGCCTCGGCGTCACGGAGACCCGCACCGGTGTCACGCAGACCCGGGTGGACGACCTGGTCTCCTGGCTCCAGGGGCTCGGCGTCCAGTACGCCGCCTCCGGCTACACCCCGGTGACCGCCACCCGCGTGCTGGACACCCGGGTCGCCGGCAGCACCGCCTGGGAGAACGACCCGGCCGGCGGCACCGCCCTGGAGCTCAAGCTCGGCCAGGCCGGCACCAGCCCGCTGAAGCTGCCGGCCGGCGCCACCGCCGCCGTCCTGAACGTCACCGTTGTCAGCCCGGCGAGCGCCGGCTTCGTCGCCGTCCGGCCGACCAAGGCCGCCCGCCCGGCCGGCTCCTCGGTCAACTTCACCGCCGGTCAGGTGGTGCCCAACCTGGTCACCGCCCCCGTCGACGTGGACGGCACCGTCCACCTGTGGGCCAACACCGCCAACGTCAACCTCGTGGTCGACGTCCTCGGCTACTACAGCCCCCAGTCCACCGGCAAGTTCACCGCCCGGACCCCGGCACGGTTGATCGACACCCGCACCACCGCCACGCCCGTCGGCGCCTACTCCACCCTGGACGTCCAGGTGGGCGGCCTGAACGGCGTGCCGGCCAACGCGACCGCCGTGGTGCTCAACCTGACCGTCACCAACCCGGGTGCCGGCGGCAACCTGACGGCCTTCCCGGCCGGCACCACCAGGCCCGCCACCTCCAACCTCAACTACTCGGCCGGCCAGACCATTTCGAACCAGGTCATCGTCCCGGTCGGTGCCAGCGGCAAGGTCTCCTTCTACAGCCACAGCGGTGCGAACACCGATCTGATCGTGGACTTCGTCGGCGACTACGGACCCACCGGCGCCGGTCTCTACCGGCCGATCGCCCCGCAGCGGGTGCTGGACACCCGCCTCAACGGCGGTGCGCCGCTCAGCTACGGCCAGGTGGCCGGCATCAAGGGCACTCCGCCCGGTGCCAAGGCCTCGGTGCTCAACGTGACGGCCGTCCTCCCCGAGAGCGCGGGCTTCTTCACCCTCGCCCCGAGCGGTGCCGCCCGTCCGGCCACCAGCAACATCAACTTCTGGGCGGGCGCGCTGCTCTCGGCCCAGGCCGTGGTCTCCAACGGCGAGCCGTTCCCGGCGAGCCAGAACGACATCGCCCTGCACGTCAGCAGCGGCAAGGTGCACGCGGTGGCCGACCTTTCCGGCTACTTCACCGCCACCAGGTGACCGGCTGACAGCCGCCGGTGGTGCGGCGCCGAGCGCGCCGCACCACCGGCTCCGTCGCCGCCGGCCCGGAGGCCGGCGGCGTTCCCGGCACCAACGGGTGCCCGAGGGAGAAGGCCAGAACCGATGGGGGCGCAGGACTGATGAGGGTGACAGTACGGGCACGCGGAACGCGGTGGCGGGCAGCCGCCGCGGGCGTGCTGACGATGAGTCTGGTGGCGGGGGTGCCGGCCGCTTCGGCCCTGGCGGACACCGTGCCGGCCCAGGGCCCGGTCGCCGACCGGGTGGCCGCCGTGGCGGCCTGGAAGGCCGGCGGGCCGCTGGTGCGCCGCGCGGCCGAGACGGCGCTGGCGGGCTCGGACGCCGAGGTGACGGCGTTCGTCAACGGCGGCCGGGCGGCCGCCGAGGAGCAGGACCTGCGGGTGCGGCTGGAGCAGCTGCTCGCCGAGGCGGGCCCGGGCGTCCGGGAGGCCGGCCTCAAGGCCCTGGCCCCGGAAACCGGTTCGGCCGCCAAGGTGCGGGCGATGCTGGACGGCGGGGCGCGCAAGCAGTACGAGGACGACCAGCGGGTCCGGCTGTCGCAGATCATGGCGATGGGCGGGCCCGGGGTGAAGGCCGCGGCCAACAAGGCCATGGACGGCACCATCGAGGACGTCAACCGCTTCCTGAACGTGGGTCAGTTCAAGGAGCGCGACGACGACGACAAGGTCCGGCTCAGCCAGTTGATGGCCACCGGCGGCCCGGAGGTCAAGAAGGCGGCCGGGGCCGCGCTCGACGGCGGGGCCGAGGACGTCCGGGCCTTCCTGCGCTACGGCTGGCAGACCGCCGCCGCGCACGACCGGGAGACCCTGACGGTCGCTCAGCTGGCCGACGTGGCGGGCAACGCCTCCACCAGGGCGCGCGAGCAGTCCCGGGTCGCCGAGGACGCGGCCAAGCGGGCGATCGACGCCTCGCGGCTGGCCAAGGAGGCGGCCGAGCTGGCCGCGAAGGAGACCAGGCTCGCCCAGGGCGAGGCCGGCAAGGCGGCCAACGCGGCCGGCCGGGCCGCCGACGCTGCGGGCCGCGCCGCCGGCGCCGCCCGGACGGCCTCCTCGGCCGCCGCCGCAGCCAACGAGGCGGCCCAGCAGGCGGCGAACGCGGCGGCCGACGCCTCGGCCGCCTCCACCAAGGCCGGGGACGCCGCCGCGCGGGCCCGCGACGCCGCCGCTGCCGCGGCCATCAACGAGAAGGACGCCGGCAAGGCCCGGGACGCGGCCGTCGCGGCCCGCAACGCGGCCGCCGACTCCCGCACCTCGGGCGAGGCCGCAGCCTGGGCCGGCCGGGCCGGGCTCCAGGCAGCCGCCGCCGCGAAGGCCGCGGCCGACGCCGGTGACAACGCGACGGCCGCGGCCGACGCCGCCCTCGAAGCGGCGAACCAGTCGGGCGTCGCCTCCGAGGCCGCAGGCCGGGCCCGCCGGGCCGCCGACCAGGCCAGGGCCGCCGCGGCCGAGGCCCGCCGGGCCGCGCGGATCACCGTGCGGATCGCCGAGGAGGCGGCCGAGGCCGCCGCCGAGGCGCAGCGCGCCGCCGAGCGCGCGGCCGGCCACGCCGATGCCGCCGCTGCCGCCGCCGACGCCGCGGCCGCCCACGCCGGTGAGGCCGCGACCGCGGCCAACACCGCGCAGGCCGCCGCCAACGAGGCCAACGCCGCGGCCGACACCGCGGCGAAGGCCGCCGAGTCGGCGCACAAGCTCACCGACCTCTCCCGCCGCAGCGACGACGAGCGGCTGACGGCGCAGGCCGCGGCCGAGATGGCGATCGCCGAGGAGGCCGCCCGGGTCGAGGCGGAGAAGACCAAGGTCGCCGCCTGGGAGGCCGGAAAGAGCGTTCAACTGGCCTCCTCCACCGAGCAGTTGCTCGCCGAGGCGACGGCCGCCGGGGTCACCCCCGCGGTCGCCGTGGCCAAGGGGCGGCAGGCCGCCTGCCAGCTGCTGACCGCCGGCGGCCCGTGGGCCAAGGCGGCGGCCGCGACCGCGCTGGAGGGCCGGGACTCCGACGTCCTCGCCTTCCTGAACGGCGGTCTGGCGCAGGGGCGCGACCGCGACGACCGGGTCAGCGCCATGACGATCGCCCAGCGCTCGACCAAGGCGGCCGAGCGGCTGGCGGCGGAGACCGCCTCGGTGGGCACCACCGCGCAGGTCCAC
Source organism: Kitasatospora albolonga (assembly GCF_039535905.1). Classification (GTDB taxonomy): domain Bacteria; phylum Actinomycetota; class Actinomycetes; order Streptomycetales; family Streptomycetaceae; genus Kitasatospora; species Kitasatospora albolonga. The sequence goes on from NZ_BAAAYB010000126.1 coordinate 18,582, forward strand.
GAGTTCGTCCTGAACGGTGCCTACCCGGGCAAGGACGACGACGACCGGGTGCTGCTGTCGCAGATCATGACGGCGGGCGGCCCGGGCGTGAAGGAGGCCGGCAGCAAGGCACTGGACGGCGGCATCGAGGCCGTCCGCGCGTTCCTGGCGGTGGGTCAGTACAAGGCCCGGGACGACGACAACCGGGTCCTGATCAGCCAGGCGATGACGGCCGGCGGCGGTGAGGTCAAGGCCGCCGGGCAGGCGGCGCTCTCCGGACCGGCCTCCGGTCTGGTGACCTTCCTCCAGATCGGCCTGCCCAAGGCCCAGCAGCGGGACTCCTACACCCGGGCCCACGTCGCCACCGTCAGCTCCTACCTGGCGAGCATCGACGGCTCGGTGTCGACGGCCCGTCAGTACGCGGCCCAGGCCTCGCAGTCCTACGCCCTGGCCCGCAACGCCCAGGTCGAGGCCCAGGGTTACGCGGACAAGGCCACCGCCTCGGCCCAGGAGGCCGACCGCTGGGCCGCCCAGGCCGCCGAGTCCGCCCGCCAGGCCAAGGCCTCCGCCGAGCAGGCGGCCGCGTACGCCCGGCAGGCCCAGAACAGCGCCGCCTCGGCCGACGCCGCGGTCCGCCGGGCCGACGCCTCGGCCAGCGCGGCGGAGGGCTTCGCCGCGCAGGCCAAGAAGTACGCGGACGAGGCGAAGAAGTCCTCCGACGACGCGAAGGCCTCGGCCGCCGCGGCGAAGAAGAGCTCCGAGGAGGCCGAGCAGGCCGCCAAGGAGGCGCGCGAGATCGTCTGGCAGAAGCAGCAGAAGGAGGCGGCCGAGGGCAGGACCGAGAGCGAGACCGCGACCGTCGACGAGAACGGCCGGGTCTCCTTCGTCGAGGTCCACCAGAAGGAGGGGATGAAGCAGGAGATCGTCCGCGAGGACATGTCCAAGTGCGTCCAGGACGACCCGGGCACCGAGTTCGGCTGGCTCTTCAAGTCCGACTCCAAGACCTGGCACAGGAACGGCGCCGGCGTCGAGGTCTGCAACGTCGTCGTCACCGTCAAGGCCAAGGGCGAGATCGAGTACATCCTGCGGACCTGCCCGGAGGCCAACCTCTCGATCGCGGCCTGCCAGGGCAAGTACACCACCTGGGACACCCTCGTCCTGCAGACCCAGTCGATCGACACCGAGTACCAGACCACCGTCGAGCTCGCCTACGGCGACTACCTGAAGCACTTCAAGGTGTCCTGTCAGAACGCGCAGGGCGGGAAGCCCGTCTGCGCGTCGGGTGACAGTTCGCGGCTGCTGCTGCACATGCTGACCGACGACTTCGTGAAGTGCTTCAAGAACTTCGGCCTCAACGGGCCCTGCGCCTGGGCGGCTTCGAACTTCATCCCCTACGGCACCCTCGCCAAGGGCGCCAAGGGCATCGTCGCCTTCCGCTTCGCTCTGGAGACGGGCGTCGGCATCGAGCAGGCCAAGCTCGCCCTGCAGGCCTCCCTGGAGGGCTACAGCGACGCGGTGAAGCTCAAGATGATGGCGAGCGCCGACGTGATCCTCGCCCTCCGCAACTCGCTGAGGGGCGACGGCGCCGGCGCGGACGCGGCGCTCGCGGCCCTGCGCAACAACCCCAACGTCGACCGGGCCCTGGTCCGGCAGTTGGAGACCGAGACGCAGATCGCCGGGGACGTGCGGACGGTCTGCGAGACCAACAGCTTCCCGGCCGGCACCACCGTGCTCGCGGGCGACGGCACCCGCCGCACCGTCGAGACCGTACGGGTGGGCGACCTGCTGCTGTCCACCGATCCGTCCACCGGGGCCGACAGCGCCCGGACGGTGACCGCCACCTACCGGCACGACACCGTCGACCTGGTCGACCTCGACGTCGAGGGGACCGGCCGGATCACCAGCACCGCCGGGCACCTGCTGTACGTCGAGGGCACGGGCTGGCGGGAGGCCGGCGCCCTGCGGGCCGGTGACGTCCTGGTCGGCCAGGACGGTGCCGCGCACCCGGTGACCGGCACCGGCCGGCGCACCGAGGCCGCTGCCGAGACGGTCTACGACCTCACGGTGGACGGGCCGCACACCTTCTACGTCGGCGGCCGGCAGGGCGACGGAGCCCCGGTGCTCGCGCACAACTGCTTCAACCTGATCGCCGACGAGGCGCCGTTCGACCCGCGGGCGCACACGCTCCGCGACCACGTCGCCTCGGGTGCCGGGGGGACCGCCACCGAGGCGGCCGCGCGGCAGATGGCCGTGGACAAGGGCGTCAACGGCGTGTTCACCAAGGTGGAGTACGCCAACCTCGCACTGAGGGACGCGATGCAGAAGGCCAACCCGCGGGTGGCCAACTGGCTGAACCCGAGCAAGCCCCCGTACGACGAGTTCCTGGAATTCGAGATCGACGTCAACGTGAAGTTCAACGGCCAGGACGTCACCTCGCTGGGCAAGTCCTACAAGGCCAACGGCCCGAACACGGCGGACGTCACCGTCCGGGACACGGGTTCCAGGGTCCGGGTCCGGCTCGCCAAGGTGGCCAACCCGAGGGACCACGGCGGCAAGAAGTGGGTCTGCACCTCGATCTTCCCGGTCTAGGTGTGGCAGCGGTGCCGGGCCTCCGGCACCTGACGGGCTGACAGCAGCCCGGTGCACGTGACGGCGTACGGCCGGGGCAACCAGCTCCGGCCGTACGCCGTTTCCGTGGAGCTGCCCTCGGAGCTGCCCCGGGGCGACCCTGCGGACGGCCCCGGGGTGCCCGTCCGGTCCACGGGGCGCGGGCCGGGCGGGCGTGGGCTCGTGAAGATCCTGGAAGAGCCGGGTGAACTCGCGTGGCGGTGCATCGCCCCAGCTGGGCGGACGTGCGGTGGGACCTGACGGTGCACGAACCCGGGGGCGAGGTGGCGTGGGCATGCTGGTTATCATCGGTCCGGCAGTTCGTCGGACGGCGGTCGACGGAAGCGTTCCCGTGGCAGTGCCGTGCACGGGGAGGGACCCATCGGCGCGGGGGCCGTTCGGGTGCCCGCGGTGTGTCCGCCGAAGCCGTGCCCGGCCCCGCACCGCGCGATCCGTCGGGATGAACATGAACAAGGGCCTCGCCAGCCGTGGCACCCACGCCGTCACCGGAGCCGTCATCGGCGCCCTGCTGCTCACCGCCTGCGGGTCCGGTGGTGCCGGTGACAAGAAGGTCGACCTCAAGGACCAGCTGCCCAAGCGGTACCGGGAGGCCGGTGTGATCAAGGTCGGTGCCTCCTTCACCGCGGCCCCGGTCATCTTCAAGAACGGCCAGGGCAAGCCGGACGGGCTGGACCCCGACCTGGCCGCCGCGATGGAGCGGCTGCTCGGCGTGAAGTTCGACTTCGTCGACGCCGGTCCGTTCGCCAACGTGCTGCCCGGCGTGCTGGACAAGAAGTTCGACATCGGCATGTCGGGCATCACCGACACCCGTGAGCGCCAGCAGGGCCTGGACAAGAACGGCACCCCGGTCAACGAGGGCGTCGACTTCGTCGACTACTTCATGGCCGGGATCGGGATGGTGGTCAAGGAGAAGAACCCCAAGGGCGTCGACACCATCGACGGCCTGTGCGGCCACTCGGTGACGGCCAAGAAGGGCACCACCCACAACGACCTGATGATCCGCCAGCAGAAGGCCTGCGAGCACGCCGGCAAGCCGCTCAAGGCGCTGGAGACCGGCTCCGACGACGAGGCGCTGGCCAACGTCCGCAACGGTCTCGCCGACGTCTACATCACCGACTACCCCAAGGCCCAGCACAACGCCCAGACCCTGGACGAGGGCCGCACCTTCGACCTGGCCGGGCCGCAGCTGCAGTCCCGCCCGTACGGCATCGCCGTCCGCAAGGGCGACCAGGAGCTGCGGGACGTACTGGTCAAGGCGGTCAACGCGCTGATCCTGGACGGCACCTACGACGCCGTGCTGCAGAAGCGGCTGCTCGTCGAGGGCGCGATCCAGAACTCGGTGGTCAACGGCAGCCACTGACGCCGCGCCGGTCCGCTGGCCGGGCCGTCCGGCGGCCTGTCTGACGCAGAACGCCCGTACCGGGAACCAGCCCGACCGGTACGGGCGTTCGGGCTGTTCGGGCGGAACCGTCCCGCCCTCGGCGACCACGGAGGTACCCGGCGATGTCCCACCGTCTCTTCTCCTACGGCACCCTGCAGCTGGAGCAGGTCCAACTCGACCGCTTCGGGCGCCGGTTGGACGGCAGCCCGGACGCGCTGCCCGGCCACCTGATGACCGTGCTGCGGATCACCGACCCGGGGGTGATCGCCAGCAGCGGCACCGACCACCATCCGCTGGTGCTGCCCTCGGACGACCCGGAGGACCTGGTCGAGGGCAGCGTCTACACCGTCACCGACGAGGAGTTGGCCGCCGCGGACGACTACGAGGTGGACGACTACGCCCGGCGCGAGGTGGTGCTCGCCTCCGGCACCCGGGCCTGGGTGTACCTCGCCTCCTCGGCGGTCTGACCGGCCGGCGCTTCACCCGTGCGGCCGACCGGCCGATGTAGTCCTCAGGGCGTGCCGCCGCACGGGTGCGGCGCGCTCCGAGGGCGAGGAGGAGTGCGGTGACCCAGCAGGGCTTCGAGGTCGGGACGGCGCCCGGGGCGGTGCCCGGGATCGGGCACGCCTGGCAGATGATGCGCAGTCCGGTCCGGTTCATGACCTCCCTGGCCGCCCACGGCGACCTGGTGCGGATCAGGATCGGCCCGTCCACCGCGTACGTGCCCTGCCATCCCGAGCTGCTGCGCCGGGTGCTGACGGGCGACCAGGTCTACGACAAGGGCGGGGTCTTCTACGACCGGGCGCGCGACGTGGCCGGGAACGGTCTGGTCACCTGCCCGCACCGGGACCACCGGCGCCAGCCCATCGGCTCCGGGTGGACGTTCTCCCAGACCACGAACCCGGCCAGGGCGGCGACCGCGACCAGCAGGGTGACCAGACCGCGGCCATCGAACGCGCCGTGCTGCGGGATCTCGATGATCCACCAGATCAGCGCCGTCATGCCGACCGCCGAGAGCACCGCACCGATCGGGTCGGGCTTGCGCCAGGGGCCCTTGGACTCGGGCATCAGCAGCAGGGCGGCGGCGATCGCCACGGCCACCACCGGGACGTTCACGAAGAAGATCGAGTGCCAGGAGAAGTGGTCGATCAGGAAACCGCCCAGCACCGGGCTGCCGACCAGGCCGAGCATCGAGACCGAACCCCAGGCCGCCATCGCCTTGCCGCGCTCGTCCTCGTCGAAGACGGTGATCAGGATGGAGAGCGTGGACGGCATGATCAGCGCGCCGCCGACGCCCATCGCGATCCGGGCCGCGATCACCTCTCCGGGGTTGGTGCAGACCGTCGCGGCCAGTGAGGCCAGGCCGAAGAGCAGCAGACCGGTGATCATCACCTTGCGGCGCCCGAAGCGGTCGCCCAGGCTGCCCGAGGTGAGCAGCAGGCCCGCGAAGACCAGCACGTAGGAGTCCAGGATCCACTGGATGTCCTGGGCGCTCGCCCCGATCTCGGCGGTCATCGCCGGCACCGCCACGGTCAGCGCCATGCTGTCGACCACCAGCACCAGGGTCGCCAGGCAGAGCACGACCAGGATCCACCAGCGGTGGGGATTGCGGGATTCCATCACTCTGCCCTCTCGGCTGCGCACACTGTTCCTTCGGTGAGAACACTGTACGCAGCTGCGTACAGTGTTCGCAAGAGGCGAGCTGTGTACGCTGGAGCGAACGCCGTACGCACGGAGAAGACGGAGGAGGACGCATGGCAGCCAAGGCCGCACCCGTCGCATCGGTCTGGGCCCGGGAGCAGCGCGAACCCGACCAGCCGGGCCTGAGCCGGGCCGGGATCGTCCGGGAGGCGATCGCGATGCTCGACGCGGAGGGCGTGGAGGCGCTCAGCATGCGCAAGCTCGGCGCCCGGCTGAACGCCGGGGCCACCTCGCTCTACCGGCACGTCGCCACCAAGGACGAGCTGATGGAGCTCGCGGTGGACGAGGTCGCGGCCGAGATCTCGGTGCCGCCGCCCGGCGGGGCGGACTGGCGGGCCGACGTGACGGCCGCCGCGCGGTCCTTCCGGGACGCCTCGCTCCGGCACCCGTGGCTGTCCTCGCAGCTCGGCCAGGCCGGGCTGGCCTACCTGGGGCCGAACCTGATGGCCTATTCGGAGAAGCTCGCCGCGCTGGTCACCGTGGTCGGCTTCGAGGAGCCCTCACGGGCCATCGACGTGGTCTTCGCCTACGTCATCGGCATGACCACCACCGAGTCGGCCTGGCTGGCGACCATCGCCCGCTCGGGCGAGACCGAGGCGGAGTTCATCGCCAACCGGATGCCGGCCGCCCTCGTGGCGGCCTCCGACCACGCACACCTGACGGCGGCCTACGGGACGGTCGCCCCCGACCCGGTCGCCATCCGCGAGGACAAGTTCACCGACGGCCTGGAGATCATCCTGGACGGCCTCGAAGGCAGGCTGAACGCAAGGCGTTAGTGGCTACGCCGCCGGGGGCGCGAGGAACTGCGCGAGTCGGAAGGCGGCTCACCTGCAACTGAGGCTCCGTCAGCCAGTTGCAGGTGCTGCCGTTCCCCCGCGCGCAGTTCCTCGCGCCCCCAGCGGCGCAGCCACTCCCCTAGCCCTCGGGCCCGAGCAGCGCGGCGAGCGCGCGGCGGATCTCGGCGCGGCTGGGGTCGACCCCGGCCCAGGCGGCGTGGCCGTCGGGGCGGACCAGCAGGGTGGTGTCGCGGAGCTTGCCGTGCGGGGAGGCGGGGGCGGCGGCCACCGCGCGGTCGGCCCAGGGTTCGAGGACGGTGCTGAGGTCGTCGTTGGAGACCAGGACGGCCTTGCCGCCGCGCAGGGCCTCGTAGAGCCGGGTGGGGGCGCCGGGGGCGTCGACGGCGAGGCGCAGGTCGGGGATCCGACGGCCGGTCAGGTGGTGGGTGCCGCTGGGGGCGGGGTAGTCGATGCCGATGCCGGAGATCCGCTTGACCCCGGCCTCGCCGACCGGGCCGAGCCGGTCGCCGAGGACGCCGACCGCGCCGCGCAGCAGCCGGGCCGGGGCCGAGCCGCCGAGGGCGACCCGGACCAGGGCGCCGGAGCTGAGCACGGCGGCCCGGCCGACCGGCCAGCGTTCGGTCTGGTAGCTGTCCAACAGGGCGTCAGGGGCCCAGCCACGGACGGCTCCGGCCAGCTTCCAGCCGAGGTTGGCGGCGTCCTGGAGGCCGGTGTTCATGCCCATGCCGCCAGCCGGGGAGTGGCAGTGGGCGGCGTCGCCGGCCAGCAGGACCCGGCCGGAGCGGTAGTTGGGGGCCTGGCGTTCGTCGCTGTGGAAGCGGGAGAGCCAGCGGGCGTCGTGCAGGCCGTGGTCCTCGCCGAAGGCCTCCCGGGTGATGGCGGCGATCTCGTCGAGCTCGACCGGTGCGTCGTCCGGGAGTTGGTGGTTGCGGTCCCAGGCGATCACCCGGTACCAGCCGTCGCCGAACGGGACCAGGAAGGCGAAGCCGTTCTCCCCCGCGCCGACGTTCAGGGTGTCGGCCGGCGGCCGCTCCAGCCGGACGTCGGCGAGCAGTACGGAGTTGACCACGGACTGGCCGGGGAAGGGGATGCCCAGCAGGTCGCGGACGGCGGAGCGGACCCCGTCGGTGCCGACCGCGTAGGCGGCGGTGTACGTCCGGCCGTCCCGGGTGTCCAGCTCGACCCGCTGTCCGTCCTGCCGCAGGTCGGAGACCTCGGCGCCCCGGACGATCACCGCCCCGGCCTTCACCGCCCGCTCCTGGAGCAGCCGTTCGACGTTGTACTGCGGGGTGATCAGGACGAACGGGAAGCGGGAGTGCAGCCGGTCCAGCCGGGCCTCCAGGCCGCCGAACAGCCGCAGGTGGTCCAGGGTGGTGCCGGTGGTGATCAGCTCGTCGGCCAGGCCGCGGGCGTCCAGCTGTTCCAGGGTGCGGGCGTGCACGGCGAAGGCCCGGGTGAGGTTGGACTCGGTGGTCCGCTTCTCCAACACCGTCACCCGCAGCCCGGCGGTGGCCAGGTCCCCGGCCAGCAGGAGCCCGGTCGGGCCCGCGCCGACCACCACCACATCGGATGCCAGCTGCTTCTCGGACATGCCCATCTCCCGTTGATCGGACCAGCGTTCGAGCCGGGCCCGCACACTGCCCGGGCCTTCTAAGCTTCCTCTCAGCCTTCCATCATCGCGGGCCCATCAGTCCCTGTGAATCTCACTGACATGACTGAGCCCGCAGCTCGGGGCACGACCGTGGTCGGCCCCGCTCCCGCCAGCGCCACCCCGACCCGGACCAAGCTGGTCGAGGTGGTCGTCCCGGTCTACAACGAGCAGCACACGGTGGAGAAGTGCGTCCGTACGCTGCACGACTACCTCTCCGAGACCTTCCCCTACCCGTTCCTGATCACCGTGGCGGACAACGCCAGCACGGACGGCACCTGGGAGGCGGCCACCGGGCTGGCCGCCGAGCTGCCCGGGGTGCGCGCGGTGCACCTGGACCTCAAGGGCCGGGGCCGGGCGCTCCGTCAGGTCTGGGGCGCCAGCGAGGCCGACGTGGTGGCCTACATGGACGTGGACCTCTCCACCGGTCTGGAGGCCTTCCTCCCGCTGGTCGCCCCGCTGCTCTCCGGCCACAGCGACCTGGCCATCGGCAGCCGGCTGCACCGCGGTTCGGCGGTGGTGCGGGGCGCCAAGCGGGAGTTCATCTCGCGCACCTACAACGTGCTGCTGCGGGCCACCATGGCGGCCAAGTTCTCGGACGCCCAGTGCGGCTTCAAGGCGGCCAGGACCGAGGTGGTGCAGCGGCTGCTGGGCTCGGTCGAGGACAACGCCTGGTTCTTCGACACCGAACTGCTGCTGCTGGCCGAGCGGTCCGGGCTGCGCATCCACGAGGTGCCGGTGGACTGGGTGGACGACCCGGACAGCCGGGTGGACATCGTCCGCACCGCGCTGGACGACCTGCGGGGCATGGTCCGGGTGGCGCGCCGTTCGCTGAGCGGCGCCGAGCGGGCGGAGCAGCTGCCGACCAGGGTCCGGCAGGCCCGGATGCCGGCCGCCCTCGGCTGGCAGCTGGCCAGCTTCGCGGTGGTCGGCACCCTGTCCACCCTGGCCTATCTGCTGCTCTACCTGCTGACCCGTCAACTCGCGCCCGCCTTCTGGGCGAACGCCTTCGCGCTGGCCGTCACGGCGGTCGGCAACACCGCGCTCAACCGCCGCTTCACCTTCGGCGTGACGGGGAGTCAGGACGCCCTGAAGCACCAGGTCGAGGGCGGTGCCGCCTTCCTGATCGGCCTGGCGCTGAGCAGCGGCGCCATCGCCCTGCTGCCGGACGGCGCCTCCCACCCGGCCGAACTGGCCGCCCTGGTGGGGGCCAACGCGCTGGCCACCCTGGTGCGCTTCGTGCTGCTGCGGGTCTGGGTCTTCAACCCCCGCCGTCGTCAGGGGAGGTGAGGGCGCCGGCTCCGGAGCCGTGCAGGGCTCCGGGGCCGGCGGACCGGTCAGTTGTGGCGACGGACCTCGACGGTGCGGAAGCGCGAGGCCACGAAGGCGCCGTCGCAGTAGGCCGCGTTGGCCGCCGGGTTGGCGCCGGTGCCGTGCAGGTCGGAGAAGGCGGCGGTCTGGTTCGGGTAGACGCCCCCGGTGAGGTTGAGCGAGAGCGAGACCCCGGAGTCCAGGGCGGCGGCGACCAGGGCGGCCTCCACCTCGGCGTCCACCGTGTACGCGGAGGCGGTCATCGCGCCCTGCTCGCGCACGGTGCGGGCCAGCAGCTCCACCGCGGCCTCGGCGGACTCGACCGCGACCAGGAAGGAGACCGGGCCGAAGCACTCGCCGGCGAAGGCGGTCCGGTCGTCCGGCTTGTCCGCGTCCACCTTGACCAGCGCGGGGGTGCGGATGGTCGCGCCGGGGAACTCCTCGGAGGCCACCGCCCGCGGGGCCAGGGCCAGTTCGCCGTACTCGCCGTCGGCGGCCCGGGTGCTGCGGCCCAGCACGCCGGGGTTGACCACGGCGCCCAGGATGGCGGCGGCCCGGGCGTCGTCGCCAAGCAGCTTCTCGATCGCGTGGGCCAGGTCGGCGGCCACCTCGTCGTAGGACTTGCCGCCCTCGTCGGTGCGCACGCCGGTGCGCGGGATCAGCACGTTCTGCGGGGTGGTGCACATCTGGCCGCTGTAGAGCGAGAGCGCGAAGGCCAGGTTGGCGAGCATGCCGCGGTAGTTGTCGGTGGACTCGACGACCACCGAGTTGACGCCGGCCTTCTCGGTGTAGACCAGCGCCTGCTTGGCGTTCTCCTCCAGCCAGTCGCCGAACTGGGTGGAGCCGGTGTAGTCGATGAGCTTGATCTCCGGGCGCACGGCCAGGGTGGCGGCCAGCGTGCCGCCCTCGTCCTCGGCGGCCAGGGTGACCAGGTTCGGGTCGAAGCCGGCCTCGGCCAGCACCTCGCGGGCGATCTGCACGGTGAGCGCCAGCGGCAGGACGGCCCGGGGGTGCGGCTTGACCAGCACCGGGTTCCCGGTGGCCAGCGAGGCGAACAGGCCGGGGTAGCCGTTCCAGGTCGGGAAGGTGTTGCAGCCGACCAGCAGCGCGAGGCCGCGCGGCACCGGCACGAAGTCCTTCACCATCGAGAGCGGGTCCCGCTTGCCCTGCGGCTTGGTCCACTGGGCCTGGGCGGGCAGCCGGGTCTGCTCGATGTAGGCGTAGGCCACCGCCTCCAGACCGCGGTCCTGCGCGTGCGGGCCGCCGGCCTGGAAGGCCATCCCGTACGCCTGGCCGGTGGTGTGCATCACGGCGTGGGCGAACTCGTGCGAGCGCGCGTTGATCCGGGCCAGGATCTCCAGGCTGACGGCCGCCCGGGCCTCGGGCCCGGCCGCCGCCCAGGCCGGACGGGCCAGCTCCATGGCGCCGATCAGTGCCTCGGCCTCGGCCTTCGGGTAGCGAACGCCCAGCTCCGGGCCGTACGGGGAGGTCTCGCCGCCGACCGTGGAGCCGTCGCCGGGCTGCCCCTCCAGGGTCAGCGAGGTGCCGAGCAGCGCCTCGAAGGCGGCCTGCCCGTCGGCCTGCCCGGTCTCGCCGTACGCCTTGGGGAACTCCGGGTACGGCGACCAGTAGTCGCGGGACCTGGTGGCCTCCACCGCACTGGTGAGGGTGGCCTGGTGACGTTCGATCAGCTCGGCGACGACGGGGTGGCTGGCCGCTGCGGTCATGACGCGCTCCTTTTGGGGCGGACTGGTCACCCCTCAGGGTAACCGAACGATCGGTCGGGTCAATGGGGCGGTGGAGTGACCCGGGGGCGCACGGGTGATACTCGTTCACATGGCCGAGAACACCACCCGCACCGCCTACACCGTCGACTCGCTGCTCGCCGTCACGGTCGGGGTCTTCAACGAGCGCGGGTACGACGGCACCTCGATGGAGGACCTGTCCCGGGCCGCCGGGATCTCCAAGTCCTCGATCTACCACCACGTGCGCGGCAAGGAGGAGCTGCTGAAGCTCGCCGTCGGCCGCGCGCTGGACGCGCTGTTCGGCATCCTGGCCGAGCCGGAGGCGCTGACGGGCCGTGCGGTGGACCGGCTGGAGCACGTGGTGCGCCGCACCGCCGAGGTGCTGATCACCGAACTCCCGTACGTCACGCTGCTGCTGAGGGTCCGGGGGAACACCGCGACCGAGCAGTGGGCACTGGAGCGGCGGCGCGAGTTCGACCACCAGGTGGCCGAGCTGGTCCGCGAGGCGGTGGCCGCGGGGGAGCTGCGCTCGGACGTGGAGCCCCGGCTGGCCACCCGGCTGCTGTTCGGGATGATCAACTCGATCGTGGAGTGGTACCGGCCCGGCGGCAAGCACACCGACGGGGTGGCCGAGGCACTGGTCCACCTGGCCTTCGACGGGCTCCGCGGCTGACGGTGGGGGGTGGCAGGCTGCGGGCATGACCGAGATGCCCGCACACCTCGCCCCGCCGCTCGCCGACGACCCGCGCGAGCCGCTGCCGCTCACCGGCTCCGAGCGCGAGCTGCTCACCGCCTTCCTGGACTGGCACCGGGAGACCTTCCTGCTCAAGTGCGCCGGCCTGACCGACGCCGAGCTCTCCACCCTGCCGGTCGAGCCCTCCACCCTGAGCCTGCACGGCCTGCTGCGCCACCTCACCGGCGTCGAACGCTGGTGGTTCCGGATCCAGTTCGCCGGGGAGGAGCTGCCGCTCCTGTACTACTCCGACGAGGACCCGGACCAGGACTTCGAGCACCTGGACGGCAGCGTGGCCGAGGCCGTCGAGGCCTGGCGCGCCGAGGTCGCGGAGTCCCGCCGGATCACCGCCGAGGCCGCCTCGCTCGACGTCACCGGCACCCACCGCGCCTCCGGGCAGCCGATCTCGCTGCGCCGCATCCTGATCCACACCCTCGCCGAGTACGCCCGCCACAACGGCCACGCCGACCTCCTCCGCGAACGCCTGGACGGCACCACCGGCTACTGACGGTCCAGGCGCAGCCACCGCAGGGGCGCGAGGAACTGCGCGAACCGGAAGGCGGACCAGCGTGAGATCGGGGCACGCGAGCCAGTTGCACGTGTTGCCGTTCCCCCGCGCGCAGTTCCCCGCGCCCCTGCGGGGCGCAAGCGGTGTCCTAGATCGGCGGTACCTGGTCGGTCTCCTCGAAGACCAGCAGGGTCTGGGTGGCGAGTACCTGCGGGATGTTCTGGATCTGGCCGAGGACCAGCTCCCGCAGGGCCCGGTTGTCGGCGGTGTGGACCAGCAGCAGCACGTCGAACTCGCCGCCCACCAGGGCGATGTGCGCCACGCCGGGGAGGGCGAGCAGCTGCTCGCGGACGGTCCGCCAGGAGTTCTGCACGATCTTCAGGGTGATGTACGCGGAGGCGCCCTGCCCGGCCCGCTCGTGGTCGACCCTGGCGGCGAAGCCGCGGATCACGCCGTCCTCGACCATCCGGGAGATCCGCGCGTAGGCGTTGGCCCGGGAGACGTGCACCCGCTCGGCCACCGAGCGTATCGAGGCCCGTCCGTCCTGCTGGAGCAGCCGCAGGATGGACCGGTCGATCCGGTCCAGGTTGGACGTCTGTTCAGTGGACACGGCCCCCGACCCTCCCGCTGTGGACATGCTGTCACCAGAAGACTGCTGTTCGGGCCGATTGTCCACCACTACGGCACAGCTGTGGCCAGATTGAACGGACAACCGAACAATCGGTAGGGAGAGGGCGCTCCGGCGACCAGCCCTGCCACCCCTCGTGCACCACCGGCATGACCCCGCCCCTGCCGCACCCTCCCCCACCCTCTGGAGGTGCCCGAGATGACCGTTCTCGACCACCGACACCTGGCCGGCGACGTGCCCGGCTGGCGCCCCGGCGCCTCCGGCCCGCGGATCGACCCGGCTCCGCTGCTGCCGGACCACGAGCCCTACCGGATGCTGGGCACCCCGGCCGCCGAGAAGGCCGAGCCGCTGCTGCTCACCGAGCTCTACCGCCGCCTGGTCGCGGGCCGCCGCTACAACCAGCAGGCCACCACGCTGACCAAGCAGGGCCGGCTCGCGGTCTACCCGGCCTCCACCGGCCAGGAGGCCTGCCAGGTGGCCGCCGCGCTGGCGCTCCGTCAGGACGACTGGCTCTTCCCCAGCTACCGGGACACCCTGGCCGTGGTCAGCCGGGGCGTCGACCCGCTGGAGGCGCTCACCCTGCTGCGCGGCAACGCGCACACCGGCTACGACCCCCGGGCCACCCGCACCGCCCCGCTCTCCACCCCGCTCGCCACCCAGGCCCCGCACGCGGTCGGCCTGGCGCACGCGGCCCGGCTGCGCGGCGACGACACCGTCGCGCTGGCCATGCTCGGCGACGGCGGCACCAGCGAGGGCGACTTCCACGAGGCGCTGAACTTCGCCGCCGTGCTGAACGCCCCGGTGGTCTTCCTGGTGCAGAACAACGGCTACGCCATCTCCGTCCCGCTCACCCGGCAGTCAGCCGCGCCCAGCCTGGCCCACAAGGCCGTCGGCTACGGCCTGCCCGGCCGGCTGGTGGACGGCAACGACGCGCTGGCCATGCACACCGTGCTCACCGAGGCGGTCGAGCGGGCCCGCTCCGGCGGCGGCCCGACCCTGGTCGAGGCGGTCACCTACCGGATCGAGGCGCACACCAACGCCGACGACGCCACCCGGTACCGCGAGGAGGAGGAGATCGCCGCCTGGCGGGACCACGATCCGATCCTGCTGATCGAGCGTCAGCTCCGCGAGGCCGGCCTGATGGAGGACGCGCTGGCCCGGGACGCCGCCGAGGCCGCCGAGGCGCTGGCCGCCCGGATGCGCAGCGAGTTCCACGCCGACGCGACGCTCGACCCGATGTCGCTGTTCGCCCACGTCTACGCCGAGCCCACCCAGCAACTGCGGGAGCAGGCCGATCAGTTGGCCGCCGAGCTGGCCGCCGAGGAGCACTCTCGATGACCACCGCCACCACCACCGGTGCCCAGACCCGCACCATGGCCCAGGCGCTCAACACCGCACTGCGGGACGCCATGCGCGAGGACCCGACGGTGCACGTGCTGGGCGAGGACGTCGGTCAGCTCGGCGGCGTCTTCCGGATCACCGACGGCCTGACCGCCGAGTTCGGCCCGGACCGCTGCCTGGACACCCCGCTGGCCGAGGCCGGCATCCTGGGCACCGCCGTCGGCATGGCGATGTACGGGCTGCGCCCGGTGGTCGAGATGCAGTTCGACGCCTTCGCCTACCCGGCGATGGAGCAGCTGTTCTCGCACGTCGCCAAGATGCGCAACCGCACCGCCGGGAAGCTCCCGCTGCCGATCACCATCCGCATCCCGTACGGCGGCGGCATCGGCGGGGTCGAGCACCACAGCGACTCCTCCGAGGCGTACTACGCCCACACCCCCGGCCTGCACGTGGTCACCCCGGCCACCGTGGCCGACTCCTACGGGCTGCTCCGCGAGGCCATCGCCTCCGACGATCCGGTGGTCTTCCTGGAGCCCAAGCGGCTCTACTGGGGCAAGGACCGGCTGGACACCGCCGCCGCGGTGGAGCCGATCGGCCGCGCGGTGCTGCGCCGCCCCGGCACCTCGGCGGTGCTGGTGACCTACGGGCCCTCGCTGCCGGTCTGCCTGGAGGCGGCCGAGGCGGCGAAGGCCGAGGGCTGGGACCTGGCGGTGCTGGACCTGCGCTCGCTGGTGCCCTTCGACGAGGCGACGGCCTGTCAGGTGGTGCGCTCGCTCGGGCGGGCGGTCGTGGTGCACGAGGCCTCCGGCTTCGGCGGCGCCGGGGCGGAGATCGCCGCGCGGCTGACCGAGAAGTGCTTCCACCACCTGGCGGCCCCGGTGCTCCGGGTGACCGGCTTCGACATCCCGTACCCGCCGCCGATGCTGGAGCACCACCACCTGCCGGGTGTGGACCGCATCCTCGACGCGGTGGCGCGGCTGCAGTGGGAGGACTGACCAGATGATGCCGGTGGTGCGCGAGTTCACCCTGCCCGACCTGGGCGAGGGGCTGACCGGGGCCGAGGTGGTCCGCTGGCTGGTGGAGGTCGGCGAGGTGATCGCCGTGGACCAGCCCGTGGTGGAGGTGGAGACCGCCAAGGCGGTGGTCGAGGTGCCCTGCCCGTACGGCGGGGTGGTGACGGCCCGGTTCGGTGCCGAGGGCGAGGAGATTCCGGTCGGGGCCCCGCTGGTGACGGTCGCGGTGGCGCCGGGCGAGGGCCCGCAGCCGCTGGCCGAGCAGGAGCCGGCGGTGGAGCGGCCGTTGGTCGGGTACGGGGTGGCCGAGCGGCCGGCCGGTGCGCGGCGGGCCCGGGTCGGTGCGGGCGCGCGGAGCGCGGCTCCGGCCGCTGCGGTGGTGTCCGCCGCTCCGGTGGTGCCCGTGGCTCCCGTGGTCCCCGTGGCGCCCGCCGTCGTGGCGGTGATCTCGCCGCTGGTGCGGAGGATCGCCCGCGAGCACGACCTGGACCTGCGGACGGTGGCCGGCTCCGGCCCGGACGGGCTGATCCTGCGGCGGGACGTGGAGCGGGTGCTGACCGCTCCCGCCGCCCCGGTGGCGGCCCCGGTGGCCGAGGGCGTCGTCCCGCTGCGCGGGCTGCGCAAGGCGGTGGCCGAGAAGCTGACCCGCAGTCACCGGGAGATCCCCGCCGCGACCTGCTGGGTGGACGCCGACGCCACCGCCCTGATGGAGCTGCGGGCCGAGCTCAACCGGGCGGCCGGGCCGAAGATCAGCGTGCTGGCCCTGCTGGCCCGGATCTCCACCGCCGCGCTGGCCCGCTTCCCCGAGCTCAACTCCAGCGTGACGCCCGACGGTTCCGGCATCGTCCGGCACACCGCCGTGCACCTGGGCTTCGCCGCGCAGAGCGAGCGCGGTCTGGTGGTGCCGGTGGTGAGGGACGCGCACGCGCTCGGGACGGAGCACCTCGGTGCGGAGCTCGCACGGTTGACCGAGGCGGCCCGGGAGGGCCGGATCACCCCGGCGGAGCTGACCGGGGGCACCTTCACCCTCAACAACTACGGGGTCTTCGGAGTGGACGGCTCCACGCCGATCCTCAACCACCCGGAGGCGGCGATGCTCGGCGTCGGCCGCATCACGCCCAAACCCTGGGTCCACCAAGGGGAGTTGGCGGTCCGTCAGGTCACCCAGCTCTCCTTCACCTTCGACCACCGGGTCTGCGACGGCGGTACGGCGGGCGGCTTCCTGCGGTTCGTCGCGGACTGCGTGGAGCAGCCCGGGACGCTGCTGCGGCAGCTGTGACGGCCGCTGTGGGCGCGGGAGGGTAGCGCTTCGGGGGCCTTGTGTCCGGGCTTCCGAGGATTTGTCGGATGAGCTTCACGGTCGTGCCACGCTGCTGAGCCTCAGCAACTGGCACGACCGGAAGCGAAACGATTCTCTTGGGCACTCGTCAAATCGCGGTGAAGACAGCCCCGTTGAGGGTCCGGGCGGGGCGCGGCTCGGTCGCGGTGGCCGCCGTACCGGGCATGCCGGAGACGGAACCGGAGCCACCCGCACGGGTGGTGGAGCCGGTCGTTCCGGTGGAGCCGGAACCCCTGGCCGTGGTGGAGCCGGTCGTCCCGGTGGGGCCGGAAGCCCCCACCGTGGTGGAGCCGGAAGCCCCCGTCGTGGTGGAGCCGGCGGCCCTGGTGATCCCGCCGCGGCCGGTGCACCCGCCGGCGGTGCCGGCCGTGGCGCCCTCCCCGGTGGAGCCGCTGTTCCCGCAGGCCCCGGGCCTCAACTGGGCCGGGCCGGGCGACCACTGGAGCCGGGCCTGGGCGATGGACACCCTGGGCGGCGTCGCCCCGCAGGCGCCGGCCGCCGAGCCCCCGGCCGGTGCGGGGGACCCGCCGACCGCGCGGGACGTCGAACTGATCCGGGCCAGCCTGGCGGTGGTGGAGCCGCTCGCCGACCGGGCCACCGCGCACTTCTACGCGCTGATCTTCGTGCACCACCCCGAGGTCCGGGCGCTCTTCCCGGCCGCCATGGACGTCCAGCGGGACCGGCTGTTCCGCTCGCTGCTGATGGCCGCCCGGAGTGCGGACGACCTGCCGGGCCTGACCGCCTACCTGACCCGGCTGGGCCAGGGGCACCGCAAGTACGGCACCCTGACGGGCCACTACGCCCCGGTCGGTGAGTGCCTGGTGGCGGCGCTGGCCAAGTACTGCGGCCCGAAGTGGGACGCGGAGACCGAGCTGGCCTGGCGCCGGGTCTACGGCCTGGTCGCCACCGTGATGTCGGAGGCGGCCGAGGCGGCGGCCCGCACCTCCCCGCCGTGGTGGCAGGCCGAGGTGGTGGGCCACCGGATGCGCACGTCGGACGTGGCGGAGCTGACGCTCCGTCCGGACCAGGCGTACCCGTACCGGGCCGGGCAGTACACCACCCTGGAGACGCCCTGGTGGCCCCGGGTCTGGCGGCCGTTCTCCTTCGCCACCGCGCCCCGGCCGGACGGGCTGCTGACCCTGCACGTCAAGGCGGTGCAGGCGGGCTGGGTGAGCAACGCGCTGGTGCACCGGGCCGCGCCGGGCGACGTGCTGCGGCTCGGCCCGGCGGCCGGGTCGATGCTGCTGGACCAGGGGGACGGGGCCGACCTGGTCTGCCTGGGCGGCGGCACCGGGATCGCCCCGGTCACCGCGCTGGTGGAGGAGCTGGTCGAGCGCGGCGGGGGCCGGCGGACGGTGGACGTCTTCTACGGCGCCCGCCGGCAGGACGGCCTGTACGAGCTGGACCGGCTGCGCGAACTGGCCGCCGGGAACCCGTGGCTGACGGTGCATCCGGTGGTCTCCGAGGAGCAGGCCGTCGGTCTGCTGGCGGGGGAGCTGCCGGACGCGGTCTCCCGCTACGGCAGCTGGGCCGGCCGGGACGCGTACCTGAGCGGCCCGGCGGCCATGGTCCGCCGGGGCGCGCGGGCGCTGGCCCGGGCCGGGGTGGCGCCGGGCCGGGTCTTCCACGACCTGGGCGAGGAGGCCTGAGGTGGCTGGCCGCCCGTCAGTGCCGTTCGGCGGCGCCCAGGTCCGGGGCGAGCAGGGCCCGGACGCCCTCCACGTTGGCCGCCAGGTAGGCGCGCAGGCTGGGCGGGACGACGTTCACCGAGGTGACGCCCTCGCGGGTGAAGGGCAGCCGGACGATCTCGTACTCGCCCCGGGGTTCGTCCACCTCGGGGCCGTGGCGGCGGGACGGGTCCATCGCGGTGAGCCGGCAGACGAAGAAGTGCTGGACCTTGACGCCGTGGGGGTGGGCCGGTGAGCCGTCCTCGTGGTGGGAGTGGGCGACCGTGTCCACGAAGGCGGGCACCACGCCCTCGACCTTGCCCCCGAGCTCCTCGTCCACCTCCCGGTGCAGGGCGGCCACCACGGTGCGGTCGGTGTCCTCCACCCCTCCGCCCGGCGTGATCCAGTACGGCCGGGCGCCGGGCCTGGTCCGCTTGATCAGCACGATCGAGGCCGGGCGGTGCGGATCGTCCGGGTCCAGCTCCAGCAGGATCGCCCGCGCGGTGCGCTTCACCACGGGACGGACGGGGCCGGTCATGACCACCTCCGGGAGGGGAGCGTTGTGGCTGAGTCTCCCGCCACCGACCACCGGTGAAACTCGTACGGACGGACGAACGGGACGGCCCGGTTCCGCCGAACGGTTGATTCGGCGTGCCCGGGCGCTTCGGGGCCGCAGCGGGCAGTCAGGCCCTTTGGATCTTCGATAGCAAGGCGGGCGCCGGAGATGCTCCTACCGGAGAGTCACATTCCGCTGGGGGTGCCTTGGATTCGAAGGTCAAAAGCCGACATTGCTCACCGGAATGATTGCAGGCATGGGCGCCCTGTGCTGCAATGAGCGCCATTCGGGCACAACTGCACTGAAACCGGGCAGGGGGCAGGGCATGACAGTGGATCAGATCACGGACGCCGCACGGAGCATACGGGGCGCCGGGTCAGCGACCGGGGGCACCCGGGAGCCGACCCTGATCGCCTCCGTCCAGCGGGCGCTGCGGCTGCTGGAGGCCGTCGGCGAGTACCGCGAGGGCGCCACCGCCAAGCAGCTGGCCCGCGCGGCCGGGCTGCCGCTGGGCACCACGTACCACCTGCTCCGCACCCTGACCCACGAGGGCTACCTGTGCCGGGTGGCCGGCCGGTTCTTCTACGGCGCCTCGGCGGACGGCATCGGCCGGGACGGCGTCCGGCGGGCCGACCGGGCCGACCTGCGCGGCCGGATGGAACAGATCGGCCAGGAGCTGGACACCGCCGTCTACTACGCCGTCTACGAGGACGGCGAGGTCAGGGTGGTCGACGTGGTCGACGCCCCGGCCCGGCCCGCGGTCGAGGAGGTGGCCGACTTCAAGGTCAGCGCCAACGCCCACGCGGTCGGCCAGTGCCTGCTCTCCCAGCTCGGCGAGGAGGACCGCCAGGACCACTTCAGCCGCCACCCGCCGGTCGGGCTCACCCCGTCCACCCTCACCGACCGCACCCTGCTGCTCCGCCGCCTGGCCGCGGCCGAGCCCAGCAGGCCGGTGCTGGAGCGTCAGCAGTACGCGCTCGGCACGGTCTGCGCCGCCGTCCCGATCACCGTCGGCTCGGCCGTCGCCACCATGGCGATCTCCCTCCCGGCGGCCCGCGCCGGGGAGTTGGCCGCGAAGGCCGAGCGGCTCCGTTCGCTGGTCGGGGCGATGTCCCCCTCGTTCGTCCACTGACCCCCTCGGGTGTGTCCGCTCACCATTTGAAAAAGCGCGTCTTGTCCAATTCGTCCCCAAAGCACCACGATGGACCCGGATGGGGACCTTGAGGACCACGACATCGAATCGCATGCCCGGCCAACCGGCGGTCCCCCTCAGCCACCGGACACCGGGCAGAACGAGAGGTACTGGCGCATGCACAGCACGGTCCAGGGCCACGTGGTGATGAACCTCGTGGTCTCGCACGAGCTCTCCTTCCGCATCGTGGTCGACCTCGACTACGACCCCGTGGACCCCTTCGCGGTCCGGTTCACCTTCCACCTCCCCGGTGACGCCCCGGTCACCTGGTACTTCGCCCGCGAGCTGCTGCTGGACGGCATCAGCCGCCCGACCGGCGAGGGGGACGTGCACATCCACCCCGTGGGCGAGGAGCTCTCCGAGGTCTGCATCGTGCTGCACTCCCCGGACGGCGACGCCCGTCTGGTCGCCTCGGCCCCGCCGCTGATCGCCTTCCTGGCCCGGACCGACCGGCTGGTGCCGATGGGCCAGGAGCCGACCGGCAGCGAGCTGGACGAGGAGCTGGCCGCGATCCTGGCCAAGGGCTGCGAGAACCTCGGCTGACGCCGCTGCTCCCGACGGCACGAAGGGCCCACCGCCTCGCCGGCGGTGGGCCCTCGTGCGTCCGGCGGCGCGTCAGTCGTCGTCGCCGAAGGCCAGGTTGAGGCCCCAGGAGACCAGGCTGATGATCAGCGAGCCGAGCAGCGCGGCCCAGAACCCGTCCACGTGGAAGTCCAGGCTCAGCTTGTCCGAGGCCCAGGAGGTCAGCCAGAGCATCAGGGCGTTGATCACGAAGGTGATCAGCCCCAGGGTGAGGATGAACAGCGGCAGCGAGAACAGCTTGACCAGCGGCTTGATCAGGAAGTTCACCACCCCGAAGACCAGGGCGACCAGGATCACCGTCACGGTCTTGCTCTGCCAGTCGTCCCCGGACAGCGTGATGCCGGACACGATCCAGGCGGCCACCCAGATGGCGGCCGCGTTGATCAGCGTCTTGATGACGAAGTTCTTCATGGTCCCGAGCCTGGCAGGCCGCCGGGCCGTGCGGAAGCTCTCCGGCCGCATGTTGTTCAATGTGGCCATCACAACAGGAGGGTGGCCCCGTGAAGGTCTTCCGGCTGGACCGGCTCGACGCCGAGCGCACCGAGGGCGGCGGCGCCTACCTGCGCTTCCTGAAGGAGCGTCACATGTCCGCCGGGCTCTACGCGCTCTCCCCCGGCGAGACCGACACCCAGACCGCGCACGCCCAGGACGAGCTCTACCAGGTGATCAGCGGCCGGGCCGAGCTCACGGTCGGCGGCGAGACCACCACCGTCGGCCGGGGCAGCGTGGTCTACGTCCCGGCCGGGACGCCGCACCGCTTCCACCACGTCACCGAGGAGCTCCGGGTGCTGGTGGTGTTCTCCCCGCCGGAGGACTGACGGGCCGTCCGGAACGCTCCGGGTAGGGTCGGCCGAGGCCCGACCCCGTACGGCAGGAGCAGCAGCGATGACCTTCACCGAGGACCTCTGGTCGGCGATCGAGCCGATCCACGCCGAGATCCTGGCGCACCCCTTCATCTCCGGACTGACCGACGGCACCCTGCCGCGGGACGCCTTCCGCCACTTCGTGGTCCAGGACTCGCACTACCTGCGGGACTACGCCCGGGCGCTGGCCGTCTGCGCCGCCAAGGCCCCCGACGAGGAGGGCGTGCGGGCCTTCGCCGCCGACGCGGTCGGCGCCATCGCCGCCGAGCAGGAGATGCACGCCGACTTCCTCTCCGCCTTCGGCGAGCGCGCCGAGGAGGCCGCCGCCGAGCCGGTCCTGCCCACCACCCGGGCCTACACCAGCTACCTGCTGGCCACCGTCTACGGCGGCTCCTTCGCCGAGGCGGTCGGCGCGGTGCTCCCCTGCTACTGGATCTACGCCCGGGTCGGCGAGCAGCTGCTCGCCTCCTCCTCCCCCGACCCGCTCTACGCCAAGTGGATCGCCACCTACGGGGACGAGGCCTTCCAGTCCGTGGTCCGCCGGGTGCTGGAGCTGACGGACCGTCTGGGCGAGCAGCTCGCCCCGGCCGAGCGGGCCCGGGTGGTGGAGCACTTCGTGACCACCTCGCGCTACGAGTGGATGTTCTGGGACGCCGCCTGGCGTCGGGAGACCTGGCCGGTCTGAGCCCTCCCCGGGTAGGGGGTCGTCCCTCCCGGACCTAGGGGGCATCTCCGGGTTCTCTCCGGGCTCGAACCCCTCGGAAGCAGTGCTCCGGCCCGGTACGTTCTAAGTATCGAAGCAACGGGACGCGACGGACCAGCCGTCACCGGCCCGAGGGGAGAGAAGGAACGGACATGGCTGAGCTCTGGAAGTCGCTGCCCTCGTGGGTGCGCAACATCGTCGTCCCGATCGTCGCGGTGATCCTCGCCTGGAACCTGATCTTGTTCGTCGTCGGTGCGGTGACCTCGCTGCTCGCCTTCCTGTTCAAGGCACTGGTGGTGGTCGGCGTCGCGGCCGGCGTGGTGATCCTGGTGAAGAAGGCCGCCAAGAGCTGACGGCGGCGCGAACCCGGAACGGCCCGGCCCCGCACGGGGGCCGGGCCGTTCGCCGTGCGGGGCGGAAGTGACGGAAGGCGTCCGGGGAGACGCCGTGACGCCCCTGACCTGTCCGCATGCCGAACAGACCGTCAGGTCCGCTCTGGACCATCCGGGACCTGACCGCTACGGTGATGGACGTCTTGTTGCAGGCAAACCGCCTGTGGACACGGGAGCTCGGAGCACCGGGCTGAGAGGGCGCTGAAAGGTACGTGCGAGCCGCGTACCGACCGCTGCGTCGACCGCAGGAACCTGACCGGGTAATGCCGGCGTAGGGAGATAGAGGTCTCATGACCACGTTCGACGCACAGCAGAAGTCTGCCCCGGCCCAGGTGGAGAGCGCGGTCACCAGCGCCACCACCGGCTACCCGACCCCGGCATGGCGCAAGGCCTACCGCGACGGATCCCGCCCCGACCTGCGGGTGCCGTTCAAGGAGGTCGTCCTCACCAACGGCAAGTCCGTTCCGCTGTACGACACCTCGGGTCCGTACACCGACCCCTCCTACCAGCCCGACGTGCGCCGGGGCCTGCCCGCGCTGCGCGACGCGTGGATCCGCCAGCGCGGCGACGTCGAGGAGTACGAGGGCCGCGAGGCCCGCCCGGAGGACGACGGCATCAAGCACACCTCGCCGCGCGGCGGGAACCTGCGGAACCTGGACGCGGTCTTCCCCGGCCGCCCGCGCCGCCCGCTGCGCGGGCGCGAGGGCGTCGCGGTGACCCAACTCGCCTACGCGAAGCGGGGGATCGTCACCCCGGAGATGGAGTTCGTGGCGCTGCGGGAGGGCATGGACCCGGAGTACGTCCGCTCCGAGGTGGCCCGCGGCCGCGCGGTCATCCCGCTGAACGTGAACCACCCCGAGGTGGAGCCGTCGATCATCGGCACCAACTTCCTGGTGAAGATCAACGCCAACATCGGCAACTCCGCCGTCACCTCCTCGATCGAGGAGGAGGTGGAGAAGATGACCTGGGCCACCCGCTGGGGCGCCGACACCGTCATGGACCTCTCCACCGGGCGGAACATCCACACCACCCGCGAGTGGATCCTGCGCAACTCGCCGGTGCCGATCGGCACCGTGCCGCTGTACCAGGCGCTGGAGAAGGTGGACGGCAAGGCCGAGGAGCTGAACTGGGAGGTCTACCGGGACACGATCATCGAGCAGTGCGAGCAGGGCGTGGACTACATGACGGTGCACGCCGGCGTGCTGCTCCGCTACGTCCCCCTGACGGCCCGTCGGAAGACCGGCATCGTCTCGCGCGGCGGCTCGATCATGGCGGCCTGGTGCCTGGCGCACCACCAGGAGAACTTCCTCTACACCAACTTCGAGGAGCTCTGCGACATCCTGGCCCGCTACGACGTCACCTTCTCGCTGGGTGACGGCCTGCGGCCGGGCTCCACCGCGGACGCCAACGACGAGGCGCAGTTCGCCGAGCTGCAGACCCTCGGCGAGCTGGGCCGGATCGCCCGCGAGCGGGACGTCCAGGTGATGATCGAGGGCCCCGGCCACGTCGCGATGAACAAGATCAAGGAGAACATGGATCTCCAGAAGGAGATCTGCGACGAGGCGCCGTTCTACACCCTCGGCCCGCTCACCACGGACGTGGCCCCCGGCTACGACCACATCACCTCGGGCATCGGCGCGGCCATGATCGCCTGGTGGGGCACCGCGATGCTCTGCTACGTCACGCCCAAGGAGCACCTGGGCCTGCCCAACCGGGACGACGTCAAGACCGGCGTGATCACCTACAAGATCGCCGCCCACGCCGCCGACCTGGCCAAGGGCCACCCCGGCGCCTCCGCCTGGGACGACGCGCTCTCCGACGCCCGCTTCGAGTTCCGCTGGGAGGACCAGTTCAACCTGGCCCTCGACCCGGAGACGGCCCGCGCCTTCCACGACGAGACGCTGCCCGCCGAGCCGGCCAAGACCGCGCACTTCTGCTCCATGTGCGGCCCGAAGTTCTGCTCGATGAAGATTAGTAAAAGCATCACAGAGCTTTACGGCGACAAGGCCGTGAACACCGAGTACGACGCCGAGGCCCTGGCGGGCATGCAGGCCAAGTCCGAGGAGTTCGCGGAGCACGGCAACCGGGTCTACCTCCCTTTGGCTGACTGAGCCCCACTGACAGCATCGGCCCGCGTCTGAGAGGGGGAGACGCGGGCCGATGCGTTCGGCTGTTGTCAGGCGTCCCACGCGCTCACGATCGGCTCCGGCCACTCCTCGGCCGTCGCTGCGAGGTCCGCTGGCAGTAGCGCGAGCAACAGGGACCGGCTGTCGGCAACGGCCTTCAACGCGGCCTCTTCGGCCTCGTCCTTGGTGTCGAACATGCCCTCACCCACAGTCTCATTGTGGGGTGGCTGGCCGACCTCGCCGACCCACTGTGACGCACCCGGCCACACCCGGACATGGGTCAGCCGGGAAGGCTCCGGCAGGCCGGTGACGCCACGGGCGGCGGCTTCCTTGATCACGTCTTCGATGGTCATGTTTGGACTCTCCTCATCTCTGCCAGTGCGGCATCCAGTCGTGCGGAGCGGACCACGGTGGAAAGGTCAGTTGCGATGCGGGCGTAGTGCTCGGCCTCCTCCTGGGCACCCTGGCGGTAAAGCACGGTGGCCAGTTGGGCGGTGTCGATCGCCTTCGAGCGGGCCCGGTTGGAGGTCTGCGAGTCCACTGCCCGGCGGAGCCGGGACACCAGATCGGAGACAGGACGCCCGGTGACCGTGGCGAGCAGGTAGAGGGCGTGTCCGGTCTCCCCGTGCAGCTTGTGCTGGGTGAAGTACCACATCCAGCGTGGTTCGCTGTGAAGGTCGATAACGCGGCTGTAGATCGACTCGGCAAGGCTGATCTGTCGCATCACCTCCGCCTCGTCGCCCTGGATGGCGTACGCCTGGGCCTTCACCGCCGCGATCATTGCGAGTGCTGATAGGGGCACGTTTCCCATCGCCATGTCGGCCAGGGCGACGGCGTCCTTCGGCCTCCGTTCGGCGATCTCCTGGCGGGCGAGGCCAGTTGCGACGTGGCACAACAGGCCGTCGTCGCCGGCCTCTTGGGCGGCCTTGATGCCGAGCCCGAAGGTGCTGCGAGCGGGAGCGCTCTGCCCAGCGTCGAACGCTGACCAGGCGGCCAGATCAGCGAGGTTGGCAATCTGACCACAGAGCCGGTCACGGACACGCGGCCCCATGGAGGACTTGGTCAGGTCAACGGCGCTTCGCAGCTCGCCGAACGCGAGATGGCGTGTGGCGACGCCTCCGCTTCGTCGGTCCCACTCCTCAAGGGCGAAGGTCCGCTCGGCGATATCGTCAATATCCTTCAAGCCCAAGGAAGTTGGCGACGGCATCACGTCGGGCAGGATGCCTGCCAAGGAGACGGCCAAGAAGTCGCGGCGCTTCGACTCACTCACCTCCTCGCGGTCCCGCCGGGTCCGCTTTGGGAACAACCCCAGCTCTGCATTCGTGGCCACGCCGAAGACTCCGCGCAAGGCGTCGCGGACCTCCTGCTCCGGCCATGTGATCACGCCACGTTCTAATCGGCTGATCACGTTGGCGTCAATCGCCCTGTCCCGCCCGGTCGCTGCCTTGATGCGGGCGTTCACACGGGCGGCGACCTCGCCCTGGGTCCACTCTCGCCCGAGACGAAGCCGCCGTAGCGCGTCGTTGGTCATCTGAGGCCCGTCTCTGCGGTACCGCTGGTGGGAGCCAGACAGCCTAGTGAAGTGCCTAGCGTCTGCCTACAGGATCGCCCTGTCTCTACCCGAACCGCAGGCGTTTGATGGTTCTCAGTCGCCCGGGGTGATGGGCCGGTCACTCCGGCTCCGTCGGGAAGGTCCCGGGCGGCGTCACCAGTACCTGACCTGCTCGCAGACTGGAGGCCCGCATGTCCGTCAGCGTCAACGCAACGACCGTCGGCACTTCGGGCACAGCGTTCATCGAGATCCCGGTAGTGCAGCCCGATGATCTCGGGTGCCTGCTGGAACTGCCCTGCCAGCCCGAATCCGCAAGGTGCGCACGCAAGTTGGTGACCGCTGCCCTCACGGCCTGGTCCGCTGCCGAGTTGGGCGATGTGGCCGAGCTACTGGTGAGTGAGCTGGTCACCAACGCGGTCCGGCACACGGGCTGCACACGGATCGCGGTTTCGGTGAACCGGCAGAAGGCTTCGGTGTGGGTGGGTATCCGGGATTCGTCCGGCGCGCTGCCGTGCCGTACCGCCCCAACGTGGGAGGCGGAGTCCGGGTACGGCCTGGGGCTCGTGGAAACCCTCTCGTCCCGCTGGGGCGTGGCCTGGGCGCCGTTCGGCAAGTGGGTCTGGTTCGAGCTGAGGACGGCGAAGTCATGACCATCGAGCGGAACTCTGCTGGCGGCCGTCACCGCGGCGAACACCGCGATCCCGTCGGCGCGGTGCTGACTGGCTTCTGGGCGCTTGGCCACGTGGTCACCGTTCTTCTCCTCGGCACCTCGGCGGCCCAGCAGTTGGACCCTGACCACCTCGGCCCGATGCGGACGGCCCAGTCGGCTCCGGACCGCGAACCGCCGGCCTGAGCGCGGACGGACCTTAAGACTCCCTCTGGCCTCGACGACGAGACCGGGCTGGAGGGCCGCACCACCGCGGCGGGACTGGACCCGTCGCGCCCTGCGAACAGCGGAGGGAGGTGAACACCATGGAGGACTTCACCCAGCTCGACCCCGAGCCGGAGGAGGAGGTCGTCGTCCTGGGGGACGCGGCGCTCCTGACGAAGGGCAACACCAGCACCAGCGTGGAGAACAAGCGCTCCCCGTACGGCGGCTGACGCACGGCGGCGGCACCCCTATTTCCCCCGGGGGTGCCGCCGCACCCTCTCCGACCCAATCCACGGAGGTGATCACATGAGCTGGTTCGGGGGGTCTCTCACCCGGGCTGTCACGTCCCCGACGCCTGTCGGCGCGCGGGTGCTGTGGCGCGGTCCCAATGCCTGGTCTGTCGGCACTCCGGTACGGCTGGCTAAGGGTGCAGACGGGCGTCGGCTCGCTGTCTTCGGTCCGTGCGCGGCGACAGATGCGGAGTTGATCCGTCTCGTGCACTCCACGAATCCGCGGGCGCTGGACGCGGCGGCCACCTCCTGGGCGGGCGCTTACGCCCTGGTCCTCGATGACGGACACGGCATACTCACCCTGTGGGCCGATCCGGCGGGGGCATGCCCCCTCTACGTCGCCCGTACGGACGGGGAACGCTTCTGGGCATCGAGTTCGTTGGCTCTGGCCTCCCTGCTCCGTGCCGAGCCCGATGCCGCCTGGCTGGCCGCGCACCTTGCCGACCCGACGGCGTGGACGCCCGGACGCTCGGCTTGGACTGGGGTGGAGCAGGTTCCGCCGGGGCATCGTTGGACGGCCACCGCAGGTGGGGCCGCAGCCCTTGCCCCCTACTGGCGGGTGCCCGAACTCAACTGGGCAAACGCCGTACAGCGGCTGCGCAACGACCTGGCGGACGGCGTTCGTATCCGCGTCGCTGAGCAGGATGTCTCCTCGGACCTGTCCGGTGGTCTTGACTCCAGCACTCTCGCCGCCTACGCCGCCCAGCACGGTCCGGTCACCGGCATCACCTATCACCCAAAGGGCAAAGAGGCTGGCGGAGACCTCGACCACGCCCGTGCCGTTGCGAGCGCCTTCCCGACCATCCGTCACCGTTTGATGGCTCTGGGGCGGGAACACCTGCCGTTCACCGACCTTGACACGCTCACCCTCACGGATGAACCGGCACCGTCCTCCGTCACGATCGCCCAACTCCGCGCAGAATTCGGCCTGTTGACCTCAGAAGATGCCACCGTGCACCTGACCGGCGACGGCGGCGACTCCTTGTTCATGCCTCCCCCGGTGCACATGGCGGATCTTGTCCAATCGGGCCGGCTTCTTCGCCTGGCCCGTGACGCTCAGGCGTGGGCACGTCTCTACCGGTCGAGTCCCTGGCCGGTGGTGGCTGCCGCCTGGAACAACCCTGGTCAACTAGGCGGCGCGGCGGTGCCGATGCCGTGGCTCACCCACCAAACGCTCGACCTGGCAGATTCAGTCACCGCTCCGTACGGCGACGTGCTCAGCCTCGGGCACGCGGACAGCTACCTGTTGCGGGAAGCCCGGTACGTCGGCCGTACAGCCGCGACGGAGAACCAGCTCGCCGCCGCGCACGGCATCACGATGCACAACCCGTTCACGGACACCCGCATCCTGGAGTCGGTTCTCGCCACACCCGCGTCGGAACGGTGGTCCGCGCGCCGCTACAAGCCCCTGCTGGCCGATGTGGTGGCCGACCTGTTGCCCTCATCTGTCGTTCAGCGTGGAGCCAAGGGCCTGTTCGCGGTCGATCACCACCACGGGCTCCGCGCGAACCAAGGGCGCGTGCTGGACCTCGTGGACGGGCATCTGGCCGACCTCGGACTGATCCGTCCGGCGGCTCTTCGCTCGTTGTTGCGGAACGCCGTACTCGGCGTTGACATCCCGTGGGGGCTGATCGAACCCGTGCTCGGCACAGAACTCTGGCTGAGGGCCTCCGGGATGGCCGGACAGGAGATTCGATGGGAGCGAACGCCGTGACTCTGCCCTCGCCGACGAGGCACACCCGCACCGCCCTGACTGGCCGTGCGGGCGTCATCGTCAACTACCGCACCGGAGAGACCGTCGTCCTCACGGGCGACACGTTGACACGCTGGCTCGCTTCCCTGGAGCACAGCTCGGCACCGGCTCCGGTCGCCATCCGCGAGTCCAAGGTGTCATGGGGCACGAACGAGACAGCCGCCCGGCTGGAGTCGGTCAGTCCACCGCCGTGGGCCTGGCGCATGGCGGCGGCAGCGGCCTTGCTGACCACCCTCGCCGCGCGCGAAGTAGGCCGTCCTGGAAAGAGGTTCGGCCGGCTGCGCCGCCTCGCCGAAACCGGCCGTGACCTTCCAGCCGCAACCACTGCCCATGCCAGGCTCGCGCTGCTCTCGGTGCGGTGGGTCGCTCGCGTCTTCCCTGCTCGCGTCGCTTGTCTGGAGGAGTCCACCGCGGCCTCGCTCCTGCTCGCGCTCGGCGGTCGCGGAAGCGCCTGGCGCCATGGGGTGGCCACCGACCCGATACGGCTGCACGCCTGGATCTGCGACATTCACGGCCGGCCGGTAGAGGAACCCGAGCACACTGGCGACTACACGCCGATCAATGAACCGACCGACCTGAAACGAGACCCCCATGCCCGACCCGCACATCCTGCTGCCCGGCAAGCGCGTCAGCCTGGCCATGACCAGCCGTGACCACCTGCCCGACTACCACCGCTGGGAGAACGACCCTGGCACCATCCTCGGCTTCGGCACGCAGGTGACCCAGTCCTGGGAAGTCCGGGCCAGCGGCTGGGAAGCCCAGGGACGCAACCGCGACTACCCCCAGTTCGAGGTGATCACCACCGACGACAACACCCCGGTCGGCATCACCACGCTCCAGATCGACGCCGCAGTCAGGACAGCCGAGTTCGTCGTCCTCCTCGCCCCGGAGTCGCGCGGGAAGGGACTGGCCACGGAAGCGACCGCGCTGACCCTCCGCTGGGCGTTCGAGTTCGCGGCCCTGCGCATGGTCTGGCTCAAGGTCCTGGAGCCGAACGCGGCCGGTGTGGCGGCCTACCAGAAGGCCGGATTCCAGCCCGCCGGACGGCTGCGACAGTCGGGCTACTGGCTCGGCCGCCCCTGCGATGAGCTGCTGATGGACGCCACTGCCGACGACCACCTGTTCGCCTCGGCTCCGTCGGCCTGATCGTCCTCAGACCGAACGGCCACGAAGCGAAGTGGTCACCCGACTCCCGGCGGTACCTGCGCCCGCCGGGTGGCACAACCCCCGCCCCGGTGACCGCCAGGGACGGACCGGGACGACCGGGGCGGGGTCTCCCACGAGTTTCCCAAGGGGCTCGGCGTGTGTGATGCGCCGGGCCCTACTTGCGTTGCACGGGCGGCCAGGGGCGTTGGTGGGCGGGGGCAGACGGGGACCATTCCGGCCGGGCTCCCCGATAGCTGCCGAGAGTAGGGGCGGGCGGGTTCGGTCAAGCCCGCTGGACGGGCCTGTACCTGGCCGTGGTGGCGAGCGTTGCGGGCTTGACGGGTTCCGTCCGCCCCGGATCATCGGGCAGCGGGGAGCCTGGACGTACGGCGGGCAACCATCGGCCTT
Source organism: Kitasatospora albolonga (assembly GCF_039535905.1). Taxonomy (GTDB): domain Bacteria; phylum Actinomycetota; class Actinomycetes; order Streptomycetales; family Streptomycetaceae; genus Kitasatospora; species Kitasatospora albolonga. Next base: position 49,435 of record NZ_BAAAYB010000126.1, read on the forward strand.
GACCTTGGCCACGCCGGGCCGGACCGCTGTCCGGGTCGTCCTGGCCCTGCTCGACCGCCACCCCGTTCCTTGCGCCGCCAGCGGGGCCGCCCATAGCGGGGCGCGAGACAGGAGCGGCGGGCGGAAACGCGGCGGCGCGCGGCCCGCCTCTGGCGGGCCGCCCTTGATCCAGTAATGAAACTTTGAACACCGCCTCCCCCGCCCTCTCCGTCTGCCTGGATCTGGCCGCCTTCTGCCGGCCGTGCACCTTCCCCATCCCCGTCGCCTTGCCGGGCCGTCTGCGTCAGGAATCCGCGGTGCCCATCCCCGCGTGCACCCTGTTGGCCGGGCCCTGGCTGCTGTCCGCGCGCCGTGATCCGGCCTTGGCCCTGGCCGTGCTCCGGGCTGCTGCGATGAATCCTGGCTCCGGTGTCACACCGACGCCCGGATCGGCACCTCTATGTGCGATGCCGCCTCCTGCCCGCGCCCGGACCCCTAGCACAAGATCGGCGCGATACGTCGGGCTGATCGCGGCTCATGGTTGGCCTGTGCGGTCTCGCTGCCGGGCGTCGCGGAAGAAAGTTCGCCGCAGATGTCACACGGGCCCCGATTTCGCGGCCTCTATCAGGTGAAGGGCCATTTCAGGAGCGAACCGGGAGGAACAGGGCATGTCGGATATGGGGCGGCGTTCGCCGAAGACTGTCCACAGGCTGTGCGTGGCGTACTGGCCATGCGGGCCGAGGGGCTTCTACCGGAGTTCTCCGGCCGGACCAAACCGGGGATCGGAGTGCACTGTGGGGCTGACCGCGCGAGCCAGGCCGTGGCCGGCTGACTCGGCCGGAGGTGTCGCCTGGGGGCGGCTACCACGGGCTGTATCGCCTGCGCAAGGACACGCCTGGCGCACAGGATCAGTCTTGCTCCGGCGGACAGGCCGTTCGGAGTTGTCGGCGGGAAGGGCTTGCCGACGGGAGGAGGGGTGTGAAATGCGTCATGCCGGATCGTCTCACCCTGTGTCATTCCGTCCCGTTGGCTCTCGTTCTTTCTCACCGCTTATTCCAGGAAACTACTTCCTGGTTTTCGCAGAGTTGAATTGTCCGCCGTCTTCGGGTTGTGTGTGCGTCAGATCCCACCCAGCGGGAAGCGCAGAAACGTTCCTCCCGCAGGGCGGGATCTGCCCGGCCGCGAGGTGCCCTTGGGCCCCGCACGGTGCCATGGTGGAGCTTCGGGGACCTACGCCCCGGGGAGCCTGGCGCTCTGAGCTGGGCCAGCGCGGAACTCACCGGTTTTCTCACCGGCGGCCTGCGCGAGGGTGTTGCGGGCGGACCCCAGATTCGGGGAGAGAAGCGGTGAGTTTGGCAGGGTTCAGCGGGGCGACCGAATCGGCTACGACGTACGGGGAGAACGAGCACTGATGCACGGCGAATTCGGCCGCCTTATCGAAATGCTGGCAACCGTCGGCGGCCAGCTGGCTGACCTTGGCGAGGAAATGGCCGACCTCAACGAGCGGATCGCTCGACTTGCTCAACCCGGGCCCGCATCTCCCGCATCTCCTGCTGGAACTGCTGGACCTGGACGGCCAGTCCGGTGACCAGTTCGGTAAGCGTGGCGAGGTCGGCGGCGGACACCTGGACGGTCTCCCCGCCGGCCGGTGCTTCGGCCTGCTCGCCCCCGGCTGCCTCGCTGGCCGCCTCTTCGCTGCTGGCCGCCTGCTCCTGGTCCTGCTCGGCGGGAGGGTAGTAGCCGGCCTCCGCGAGGTCGCGCAGCACGTGCCGGGGCTCGGCGCCCGATCGGAGCTTCCGCATGAACTGCTCGTACACCTCGTCTAGTTCACTCTCGCGCATCGGCTGCAAGGTGTCGTAGACCGCGCGCTCCACCTCCTCGAAGGGCGTGTCGCGGTAGGGGTCGGGCGCGTCGGCGGACTCGGGCTTCCAGTCGGGGAACCCCTGGACGGGGTAGGGCCGGGCGTCGCTGAACTGCTCCGGGCTCTTGCGGACGTAGCTGCCCCGACTCTGCACCGAGTAGATCAACCGCTCGTCCTTGAGGACCTTCAGCGCGGACTGGATCGTCGCGCTGGCCAGCCCGAACCGCGCCTGCAACTCCCGCGCGCTCGGCAGCTTCTCGCCCGCCTTCAGGCGACCCTCCTCGATGTCCTTGCGCAGGACATCCGCGGCCTGCTGGTACGGGGGCCGTGGGTCGTCTTCGAGCGGCAGCGTCATAGGTCGAGGGTAGCCGCCCGCCCGTACAGATGACACACCCCCGCCATGTGTATCAGCACAGATGCTTGTTTCATGTGTTGCATGTGTCCTATGTGTTCGGCTACTGTTCCGGGTGTCGGAGTTCACCGGCACCTCCCCTCCCACCCCTGGAGTCCTTCATGGCTCGTATCACCATCCGTCCCGACCTGACCGGCACGACCCACATGGTTGCGGTGCCGCCGGTCCCGAAGCTGGCCGACGCCGCCACCGGCCAGATCGCCACCGACCGGGAGACCGGCGCCTCGCTCTACACGGTCCAGCTCCTGGAGACGTTCGAGGCGACCGCCCAGCTGATCAAGGTCACCGTTCCGGAGACCGGTCTCGACGCCGGTCTCGTGCCCGGTGCGATCGTGCGCCCGGTCGGCCTGACCGCCACCCCGTGGGCGAACCTGTTCAACGGTCAGGTGCAGTCCGGCGTCGCCTATCGCGCGGCCTCCGTGGTCCCGGTCGCCCCTGCCGCACCGGCTTCCGCGCCGAAGGCGTCGGCCTCGAAGGTGTCCGCCGCAGAGCCGGTGGCCGCGCCGTGACACCCGACCCCTCCCGCTCCGTCGGGCCCGTGGACTCCTCCTCCACGGGCCCGGCCCCGGCCCCGGTGATCTATCCGCTGCCCGCGCTGGACGACGACTTCCGGTTCACCTTCGGCCTGCTGTCGGACATTGCGGCGGTCGTAGCAGGGCACGGCTATCCGCCGGTGACCTCTGGGCCGGACCTCATCCGCCTGCAACAGGCCCTCTTCTCCTTCCTCTACTCCAAGGACGTGCCCTGATGGACATCACCATCCCCGGCCTAGCGCGGGTGATCATCCCGCCGGAGCTGCTGTGCGTCGTCGGCCTGGTGGCGCTGGTGCTGCTCGCCTGGCTGCTCGTGATCTGTGGGCGCTACCTGCGCGCCGACGCTGGCACTCGCGCCACCATCCGCCAGGCGTGGCGCATCCGCCGGACCTGGCCCCGCCTGGCCCGTAACCTCGGCCTGACCACCACCGACCGCACACCCACCTTCCTCCAGTCGCTCACCGCCACCGACAAGGGCGGCAAGCCCGAACCCCGCGTCCTCACCCCCGCCCTGGCCACCAAGGCCGACCGGTACGGCGTGATGGTGGAGGTCAAGACGGTGGCCAAGGTCGGCCTGGCGGAGTTCCAGCGCCACGTCGATCACCTGGCCGACGCCTGGGGCTGCACCCGCGTCTCGGTCAACCCCGGCAAGCCCGGCCGTCTGATGATCCGGGCCGTGCGGGACGAACCCCTCCTCATCCCCTCCACCTTCACCCCTGACGGCAAGCCCCCCGCCGACCTGTCGGTCTGGGACCTCGGCCTGGACGAATACGCCCTGGCTACCGTGCTGCGCATGTCGAACGTGCCCGGGGTCTGCGTCGCCGGCCTGCCCGGCTTCGGCAAGACCAGCCTGATCAACGGGCTGATCTCCCGCCTCGCCCCCTCCGGCGCGGTGCAGTTCGCCGTGGCCGACGGCAAGGTCAGCGAAGCCCATGAAGGCGACTACGCGGACGTGGTGGACCGCCTGTTCGCGTTCGTCGGTGACGACCTGGAAGCGGCGAACAAGCTGTTCACCCGCCTGGTGGACCTGCGGCGTGCCCGCTCCTCCAGCATCCGGCGCCTGCTCGGTACGCCGAACATGTGGTCAGTCGGGCCGTCCAAGAAGTGGCCGCTGGTGGTCCTCGTCATCGACGAAGCCCACACCTACTTCCGCGACTACAAGGGCTCCGACCCCACCACCAAGAAGTACGCCGCCCTGACCGCCGACAACGCCCGGTTGGTCGAAGACCTGGTCAAGAAGGGCCGCTCGGTCGGCATCGTCGTCATCGTCGCCACCCAGAAGCCCACCGGCGACGCCATCCCCACCTTCATCCGCGACGTGTGCCCCGTCTCCCTCTCCTTCGCCCAGAAGACCACCGAATCCGCGGTGGCCGCCCTCGGCGAGGACATCCGCAACTGGCCCGACGCCAACCCGGTCATCATGCAGGACCCCGGATACGTCGGCGTCGCCACCATGGCCCGCCAGGGACACGAGGGCTTCACCCGCATCCGCATCCCCTACGTCGATCCCGCCGACACCGCCCGCATCGCCCAAGCCTCCGCCCACCTGACCGCCGACCCCGGCCACCTCCTCGACCTCCTCAACGGCCCGGATCTCCTCAAGGGCGACGACCTCGCCCCGGCCGCCTGACCCCATGACAACAACTAGCAGACCACACAAGGGAGTTGGCGATGACCGCCACCACCGCGCGCGGGAGCGGCCCGGCTGACCCCGGCAAGTTCACCCGCGTCACCATCACCGCCGTGATGGCGGTCATCGCCTCCCTCGCCTTCGTCTTCTCCTTCGGCAACGTCTGGGCCCTCGCGCTGCGCCTGGGTGTCCCGCACCCGATCGCCCCGCTGATCGCCCCCATGGTGGACCTGTCCGTCGTCGGCCTCCTCGTCGCCCTCCACCACCTCACCCTCAGCGGCACCGAGGCCGAACACCTCGCCCCCGCACGGCGGTTGATGCACCTGTGCGGCTTCCTCACCCTCGCCCTCAACGTCGCCGAACCCATCGCCGCCGGCCACTACGACCGCGCCGCCCTCGACACCGTCGCCCCCACCCTCCTCCTCGGCTGGGGAGCCGTCGGCCCCACCCTCCTGCGCCACCTCCACACCCCCACCACCCCGAAGGACACCACCCCTGACCCCGACCCCGTCCCGACCGCGCCCGTTCACCCCGACCCCCTTCCCGTACTGGCTCCACCCCCACCGCAACCACCGGCGCCCGCTGAACCCGGCCCCCAACCGCACAACGCGCAACCCGGTGAAGGGCCCACGCCGCTCCCAATTGCGCTTCCTGGCCTGACCGCCCCGGCCGCTCCCAACGCCCCGCAGCCCACCCCGGCCACTGCCACCCCGGCTCTGCCGGACGTGCCGGGCCCGCTCCTGGCCGCTGCCCGCCGGATCGCCGACGACCACCACTCCACCACCGGCGACCTGATCACCGCGGCCCAGCTCCGCACGCGCCTCGGCGTCCCCGCCCACCTCGCCGACGCCGCCCACGCCCACCTGGTGGCCGTCCCCGCCTGATCCCCTGCCCCACCCGCCTCGCGCCGACCGCGCGAACACCCCGCCCAGTCGGCGCGACGGCACCCCCATGCCTCCCGCCTCACCTCAACTGCCCGGAAGGACAGACCAGATGACCAAAGAGCCCGACCTTCGGCACATCTCCTCCCTGTACGCCCGGGACCTCATCACCCTGGCCAACAACCCCGGCTTCGACCGCGTACAGGCCACCGTGGAGCGCCTCGCCGGATGCACCAGCCCCATCCAACTCGTCGGCCGCACCACCACGTTCGACACCACCACCGGCGAAGCCGTCCACGACTACACCAGCGCCTCCGAACCGCTGGGTCGCACCCTCACCGCCTGCGGCAACCGACGCGCCACCCGCTGCCCCTCCTGCTCGCGCACCTACGCCGCCGACACCTACCAGCTCATCCGCGCCGGACTCTCCGGCGGCAAGGGCACCCCCGAACAGGTCCGCACCCACCCCCGCGTCTTCCTCACCCTCACCGCCCCCTCCTTCGGCCCCGTCCACAACCGCCCCACCACCAAGAACGGCAAGCCCTTCCCCTGCCGCTGCGGCACCCTCCACCCCGCCGGCCACCCCGCCCTCGGCACACCCCTCGACCCCACCACCTACGACTACGCCGGAGCCGTCCTCTTCAACGCCCACGCCGGAGCCCTCTGGGCCCGCTTCACCACCTACCTGCGCCGCGAAGTCGCCCGCGCCGCCGGACTCACCATCGCCGAACTGCGCGACCAGTGCCGCATCTCCTTCGCCAAGGTCGCCGAGTTCCAAAAGCGCGGCCTGGTCCACTTCCACGCCATCGTCCGCCTCGACGGCCCCGAAGGCTCCACCAACACCCCGCCCGCCTGGGCCACCACCACCCTCCTGACCACCGCCATCCGCGACGCCGCCACCCGGGTCTCCATCACCGTCACCGGCGACTCCATCGGCGAACGCCACCTCACCTGGGGCGCCCAGCTCGACGTACGCGAGATCACCCGCCCCGACGCAACCGCCGACGGCACCACCCCGCTCACCGACGCCGCCGTGGCCGGCTACGTCGCCAAGTACGCCACCAAGTCCGCCGAAGGCACCGGCACCATCGACCGCCCCCTCTACTGCACGCCCTGCAAGGGACGCGGACGCACCCCCACCCCCACCGGCCTCACCCACGAGTGCGCCACCTGCGAAGGAACCGGCCTCGCCGAACCCATCGCCGACCTCGACGTTGCCCAGCACGTCCGCCAGATGATCCGCACCTGCTGGGACCTCGGCCACCGCGTCCCCGACTTCGCCGACCTCAAGCTCACCAAGTGGGCCCACATGCTCGGCTTCCGCGGCCACTTCTCCACCAAGTCCCGCCGCTACTCCACCACCCTCGGCGCACTCCGAGGAGCCCGCCGCACCTGGCACACCGAACAAGCCCGCCACCGCGCCGGCCACCCGCCCACCGACCCCACCACCACCCTCGTCGTCGGCCACTGGCGCTACCTCGCCACCGGCTACACCCCCGGCGAAGAACTCCTCGCCCAAACCGTCCGCCACAACCGCCAAGCCCACCAACGCCTCAAGCGAGAGGGGGAGTTCGAGTGAGCGCGATGACTGACCGCCGTTCGGCGTCCCGCCTCTGCGATGACGAGGCGGTGGAACGCTGGATCGAGAAGCACTTGGCGGCTGCTCCGCGCTTCTCGGACGACCAGCTCCGGGAGATGGGCATCATCCTGGGAGTGCAGCTGACCCGCCGGACTGCTTCCACACGGGGATGAGCTGATCCACGTCGAACGGCTTGTTGCCCATGCCGCTCGGTAGCGCGATGACAGCGTGCAGGGCCTTCTTGATCAGCTCCCGCTGCTGCGCCAGTGTCTTCGACTTCCATTCCTTCTCGACGTCGGCCGTCGCCTCCTGGGCGGCGGCCTTCGCCGCTATGTTCTTGGCCTGGTCCGCGTGCAGTTCCTTGATCTTCTTTTCGAGCCCGGGCAGGTTGCGGAAGAACTGCTCGTCGTCGATCTCGCCGTTGTGCCAGCGCTGTTCGAGAGCGGTCCTACGCCCCAACGCGGCCTCTAGCTCGGCTTCCCGCCCCCAGTCGGGAACCTCCTTGGCGGCTGCTGCGGCGTCTGCCTTGAGCTTCCTCAGCACGAGCTTCGTGATGTGTTTGTCCGTCTCGTCCCCGCGCTTCCAGGTGCCGTTGCAGCCCCCGTCAACGGTCTTCTTGCAGAAGTACCCGTGTTCGTACGTAACCCACTGGTTGGCCTTCTCACCCTTCATCTTCGCGTTGCACTTCGTGCCGTCCTCCAGGACGTTGCCGCACCGGAGGATGTTGGTGAGCAGGTACTTGTGAACGAGTGCGCCCCCTGGCTGGCCCGTGCCCCCGCGCTTGCGGATGGCGGCCACGACCGCGAACCACTCCTTCGGGGTGACGATGGCGTCCCACTCGCCGACGATCGGTTGATCGTCGCCATCGCGCACCAGCTCACCCTTGATCTCGCGGTATCCGCAGAGGCGGGCGTTCATGAGTACCTGCTTGACGCTCTGGTACTGGAACAGGTTTCCCCGCGCGGTGAGGTAACCGGCGGCGTGCCACTGCCGCGTGATCTCGGAGATGGACGCTCCGGCGATCACGTCCTTCACGGCCTTCTTGATCGCGTCGGCTTCCTTCTGCCGGAGAGTGATCTTGTCGTCCTCCCAGCCGAACGGACGCCATGCGGAGACGGACTGGCCACGGATGGCCCGGTTGCGGTGGCTGTTGCGTGAGCGCCGCTGCTTCTTCCGGGTCTCGGCGAGGGACATCGCCACCCCGACGAGACCCTTGATCTCGAAGCCCTCGGCGTAGAGGTCCTGGACGCCGTTGGAGTCCCAGTACACGCGGCCCTCGTGGCTGGTGAACGCCCGAAGGTACCGCTCCCAGTCTCCGGGCCGCCGGTACAGCCGGTCGTCGTTGTCCGCCATCACGCCGTGGATCGGGTAGCCCTCGGGGGTGTGGCCGGCGCGGAGGTCTACGACGAGTTGTTCGAAGTCGTCGCGGACGACGGTCTCCTTGCTCGCGCTCTTGTCGTTGTCCGTGTAGCGGTAGACCACGAGCCAGCCGAACGACCGCGCCTTCTCCGCGAGGTTCCGGTGTTGATCCTCAACGCCGTGGGCGTCCTTCACGCGCCCGTCGAACGAGATGCGCGCGTAGCAGACGACGCACTTCATACCGGGGTTGGCTTCGAGCATCGCGCGCACCTCCTCCACAGACGGAAGGTCGGGCGGCGTCCCTCGGAGCGCCTTGATCAGCTCTTCGCGTGCAGCCATGTGCGGGCCCCCTCAGCTGTAGCCAGTACTTCAGCCAGCAGAGTAGCCGATGCCGCTTCTGTTGAAGTTCTGCTCGATGAAGATCTCGCAGAAGATCCGCGACGAGCACGGCGACGGCTCCAGTGCCGTGGCCACCGACTTCGACGCCGAGGCGCTGGCCGGCATGCAGGCCAAGTCCGAGGAGTTCGCCGCCGCCGGCAACCGGGTCTACCTCCCGCTGGCCGACTGACCCGTCGTCACCCGAACCGCGCTGCTCCGGGGGGAGGAGGGGACTCCCCGGGGCGGCGCTCCGGCCGGTGGGGCCACCGGCCCCCGGCCGGGCCGCCGGGGGCCGGGGGCCGGTCAGGCGGGGATGCTCTCGTAGTGCACCGGGCGGCACGGGTCGGCGAGCAGGTAGCCGTCGGGGGAGACGTTCAGCGGGCCGTCCTCGATCAGGCCGCGCTGGAGCGCGCGGTAGCCGGCCTGGAAGCGGCTGGTGGCGTCGAGCTCCTGCATGATCTCGGCGATGTGCTTGCGGCAGGTGCGCACCGACATGCCGAGCGAGCGGGCGATCACCTCGTCCTTGAGGCCGTCGGCCATCAGCCGGAGCACGGTGCGCTTGGCGCTGCTCAGGCCGGAGTCGGCCGGCCGGTGCGGGCGGTGCGGGGTGAGGAAGGGATTGCTCCAGCGCCAGACCCGTTCGAAGTCGTCGGCGAGCAGCCCGACCAGGGTGGGTTCGCGGATCAGCAGTGCCCGTTCGGGGTGCTCCCGGTCGCCGACGAAGGCCGTCTCCCGGTCGAAGATGATCATTCGGGTGAAGTCCTCCCCGAAGATCCGGACCTCCGCGCCCTTGCGGGTGACCTCGTGGACGTAGTCCCTGGTCGGCCCGGAGAAGGCGGCGGTGTGCTGGTAGATCGTCCGCATCCGCAGGCCGCGCTGGAGCATCGCGAGCGCGCGAGGGGTGGCCTCGACCAGCATCTCGCGCTGGCGCCCGCCGCCGGGCTGGGCGGTCAGGATCTCCTGCCGGCACCGGGCGCTCGCCGCGTCCAGCGCGGTGCGCACCGCGCCCAGGTCCTCCAGCACCTCGATCGAGGTGGTCGACGGCTCGGGTGCGGTGCTGTGCTCCTCGTACACCGGGAGCAGCGCGGTGAGCTCCTCGCGGACCCGGGTGATGTCCAACTTCTGTAGCAGGATGGACATTTCGACCGGGGCGATCAGGTTGGTGAGGGCGGTGGAGGGGTGCACCGCGGCCCAGCCGTCGGCCTGGGGCTGGAGCAGGTGCATGGCCACCAGTCCGTCCACCAGGGTGCCGGCCTCGGACTCGGTGACCCCGGCGACCTCGGCGGCCGAGGAGAGGGTGAGGGTGCCGGTCTCCAGGGCCAGCCGGTAGATGGCCACGCTGGTGGAGCTGAGCGATGGCAGGAGCGGGGCGGGTCCGGCGTTCGGCAAGATCACGATGTCAACCTCGTGTGGTGGGGGCGACTCGGTTGCTGGTCGAGGCAGTTCGCATGCTGGTGGGCGAGCTGCGGATTACTGCAACTATCCGTGAGATGGCCGGAGTTGTGTCACCTCCAGGGGAAGCCTTAACACGGCCTTCATACTCCGTGGACGAATCGCAGAGAAATCACCGACTTGAGGTAGTCCGGGGCATGGTGTCCGAGGTCTCCCCTCACCTTGCTGCAGTTCAGGTTCATGCGACCCCGAAGTACTCCCGGATCGGCCCGGGGTTCGCCCAAGCTGATGTTCCAAGCGTTCCCCAACCCGGCGAAAGCGAGGCAGAACATGCGCCCATTCCGTCACTTCCTCCTGCGGCTCGCGGCCCTGGCCGTCGTCGCGGCGGGCACCGTCTCCCTCCTTCCCGGGGACCCGGGCTGGGGCTGACCGGTCGTCAGCCCGGCTGCCCGAACCGTCCGCACACCGAGTCCGGCAAGAGGAGAGAGCACGAGATGACCGACGTGACGGAGCACCAGCCGCATGTGGTGGCAGGCCTGCCGCCCGCAGCCCGGCTGGGGCTCGACTTCGACGTCGACCGACTGGCCGCCGACGTCGCGGAGCTGCGCCGGCGGGCCTGGAGCCTGCAGCGCACCTACGGCGCCGACGGCGTGATCGGTGAGGCGCCGATCGACTGGCGGGTGCTGCCGCTGCGCAGCCCCGGCGGCGACCCGGACCGCACCGACCCGGGTGGCCCCGGGCTGGTGGACTTCGCCCCGACCGAGTGGCTGGCCCAGGCCCCGTACCTGGCCGAGGTGTTGGAGACCATCCCGGCGGAGATCCGCAGCGCCCGCCTGATGGCGCTCGGCCCCGGCGCGGCCTCGGCCGAGCACTACGACAACAAGTACGGCGTCGCCTGGGGCACCGCCCGGGTGCACGTCCCGATCCTCACCCACTCCGAGGCCCGGATGTACATCGCGGGCGAACTCCAGCAGTGGCAGCCGGGCACCTTCTGGTTCGGCGACTTCAGCCGCACCCACAAGGTGGAGAACTCCGGCACCGAGACCCGGGTCCACCTGGTGATCGACACCCTGCCGAGCAAGGAGCTGTTCGCGCTCTTCCCGGACGCGGTGCGAGAGGCGGTCGACCCGGCCGACATCGTCTTCGACCGGGGCCGCAAGCCGCTCACCGAGGCCGAGTCCGAGGCCGTGCTGGTCAGCTTCGACCTGCCCGCCTCGTTCGCCAACTGGGAGGAGGAGGAAGGCGAGTTCCTGCGTCCGCAGGAGCAGCTGGCGGCCGCCGTCGAGCGGGACGGCGAGCACCTGGTGCTGACCCTGGCGGGCAAGCCGGAGTTCCGGCTGGTGCACCTGGACGGCCTGGAGTTCCGCTTCGCGGGCTGGACCGAGGAGCGCACCGTGCAGGTCGTCCCGGACGGCGACACCCCGCGGGTGGTGCTGCGCACCCGCAAGGGCGCCGAGGTGCAGCAGACGGAGCTGGCTGCCCGTCGCGGCTGACCCGCCGTCACGCACGGCTGGGCCACGGGCCGGCCGCCCTCAGAGACAGGACCCCACCGGTATGACACTCACCTCGGCCTTCGCCGACTTCCGGGGCGGAATCCCCGCCGACGACTGGAACACCCTGGCCGCCGACCGGCTCTACTCCTCCGCGGACTGGCTCCGGTTCTGCGCGACCGACATCGGCGGGACCACCACCACCGGCGGGCTGCACGTGGCCGTGGGGGAGGAGGGCACCGCGGCGGTGCCGGTCACCGCCGTCGAGCACGAGCCCAACTCCTTCTACCAGTGGGAGTCCCACCTGGAGCCGCTCGGACTCTCCGGCGGCGGGGCGGCCGGCCTGCTGCTCGGCCAGCGCCGCGGCTACCAGACCCACCTGTTGGCCTCCTCCGGCCTCGGGCGGGACCGGGCCGCCGCGGCGCTGTACGAGCAGATCCAGAAGCTCCGGTCGGACCTGGCCGGATCGGAGCTGCTGCCCTCCTCCGCCGGGGACCGGCCGGTGCCGGCCTTCGGCCTCTTCCTGACCACCGAGGACGTGCTGGCGCTGCGGGCCGCGGGGGCCGCCGGGCCGCCGCTGCTGCTGGCGGCGGACGCCTGGATCCCGATCCCCGAGGGCGGTTGGACGGAGTGGCTGCACGGCCTGCCGTCCAAGCGCCGCACCGACATGGTCCGACGGGACGTCAAGCGCTTCGAGGAGGCGGGCTACCGGATCACCGACTCCACCCTGGGCGAGTCCGCCCGGGTGGCGGCCGAACTGCTGGTCGGCACCCAGGCCCGGTACGGGCACGGCGCCGATCCGGAGGTGCTCACCGAGTCGTTCCGCCGGCAGGCGGCCGCGATGGGTGACGCCGCCCGGGTGGCGTTCTGCGGCCGGGAGGGCGAACCGCCGGTCGGCTTCTGCCTCTACTACGTCTGGGGCGACACCACCTACCTGCGGGCGGCCGGCTTCGACTACGGGCGGCTGCAGGACGCCTGCGAGTACTTCAACACCGTCTACTACGCGCCGATCCGGGCCGCGGCGGCGGCCGGCTGCCGCTGGGTGCACGCCGGGATCGAGGCGGCCGACGCCAAGGCCCTGCGCGGTGCCGAGCTGCGGCCGCTCTGGCTGCTCGACCTGGCCGGGGACAGCCCGCTGGCCGCGCACGACGCGACGTTCCGGGCGCACAACGCGGCCGAGCTGGCCAAGCTCACCGGAGCCTCCGGGGCGGTTGCCAAGGCGCTGGTGGGCGAGAGCTTCGCCCCGTTCTGCTGACCTGCGGTCACCCTTCCACCTCCGTTTCCGAACTCGCCCGATGGGATCGTCATGCCCTCCGAACTCCCGCGCCGGACCCAGGCGTTGGTCATCTCGCCGGACTTCGGCCGATTCTGGCTCGGCCAGGCGCTGGCCAATCTGGCGGGCAAGGGCATCACCCTGCTGATCCCGCTGGTGGCCGTGGTCGCCCTGGACGCCGGCCCGGCCGAGGTCGGCCTCCTGAACGCGGCGCAGTTCCTGCCGCTGCTGGTGTTCACCCTGTTCGCCGGGGCCTGGCTGAGCGGCCGTCCGCACCGCCCGGTGCTGATCGCCGCGCACACCGCCAACGCGGTGCTGCTGGCCCTCGTCCCCCTGGTCACCGCGCTCGGCGGCCTCGACATCCGGCTGCTCTACGCGGTGGTCTTCGCGATCGGCGCGATCACCTGCTTCGCCGACGTCTGCGCCCTCGCCTACGCCCCGGCGCTGGTGGACGGCGAGCGGCTGGTGGTGGCCAACAGCAGGCTGGAGACCACCTACGCACTGGCCACCGTGGCCGCGCCCGGGGTGGGCGGCATCCTGCTGGGCGCGCTCGGCGGCTCGCTCTCGCTCTCCCTCGGGGTGGCGGCCTACCTGCTGGCGGTGGTCTCCTTCACGCTGATCCGGCACCGGGCGGCCCCGGCCGCCGCGGCGGGGGAGGCGGCACCCCGGGCCGGGATCGTCCGGCTCGTCCGGGAGGGCCTGGCGTTCTCCTGGCGGGTGCCGCTGCTGCGCCGGCTCACCCTCCAGGCGGCCTGGTTCAACCTCTTCGAGCAGGCCGTGCTCACCCTCTACCTGGTCTACGCCGTCAAGGAGTTGGGCTTCTCCCCCGGCCTGCTCGGGATCACGATGATGATCGGCGGGGCGGGTTCGGTGCTCGGCTCGATGGCCGCCTCCCGGATCGGCCGCAGGCTCGGCGCGGCCCGCACCCTGATCGCCGGGATCGGCCTGGCCTCGGCCGGACCGCTGGTCTTCCCGCTGGTCTCCGGCCCGGTCTGGCTGACCGCCGCGCTCTGCACCGCCTCCTTCGTGGTCTACGGCTTCGGCCTGACCGTCTTCAACATCTTCAGCCTGACGGCCCGTCAGCGCACCACCACCGAGGAGTTGCTGGCCCCGGCCTCGGCCACCAACCGCTTCGTGGCCTTCGGCACCATCGGCATCGGCGCCGCCCTCGGCGGCGCGGCCGGCAGTGGGCTGGGCCTGCGGCCCGCCCTGTGGGTGGCGGCGGTGGCCCTGCTGCTCGGCTGGCTGGTCTTCGCGGTCACCCTGCTCCGCTCCGGCTCGGACGGCGAGGGCGGGCGGCACGAGGACCCGGCCGTCGCCCGGGACGCCGTCCCGGCCGCCGCCTGACGGGACCCGCCGCCCGACGAGACCCGCACCCGTACCGAGGCCGGCGGCGGACCCCACCCGCCCCGGCCCCCCCTCTGACCCACGGAGTGACGAATCATCATGCCTTCCGACCACCGGACCGAACCGCCCGAGAACCGTCCCGACGCCCTGCTGCTGATGGGCGACCTGGTGGTGCTGGCCCGTCAGGGCCGCCTGATCACCGACGCCGTCCGGCGTGGCCTGGCACCGATCGCGGTGGTCAGCCCGGACACCGACCAGGACCGGCTGGCCGCGCTGCGGGCCGATCCGGCCAGTCCGCTGGCCGGGCTGGCCGAGGTGGTGCGGGTGGCCGACGCCAAGCCGTCCACCGTGGCCCCGGCGGTGGCGCCGCTGCTGCACCGCTACCGGGTGCGCGGGGTGATCTCGGTCGGCGAGGTCTTCGTCGAGCCGGTCGGGGTGCTGGCCGACGCGCTCGGCCTGCCCGGCACGGGCTCGGCCGCCGCACTGATCTGCCGGGACAAGCTGCTCCAGCGGATCGCCGCCCCGGCTTACGCCCCGGCCTGGCGGACCGTCCCGGCCGAGGACCGGGCCACCTTCACCCTGCCGGCCGGCGAGTTCCCGGTCGTGGTCAAGCCGGCCGGCCGGTTCTACAGCTCGGGGGTGCGGATGGTGCACACCCAGGCGGAGCTGACCGAGGCGCTGGGCGCACTGGCCGGGCACGAGACGGCGCTGGTGGAGGCCCGGGTGAGCGGGCCCGAGTACTCCGTCGAGGCGCTGGTGCAGGGCGGCGAGGTGATCTGGTCCGGCGTCACCGGGAAGGAGAGCAACGAGGCCGGCGGCCGCTACTTCACCGAGGTCGAGCACACCTCGCCGGCCGAGCTGGACGAGGAGGCCCGGGAGGCGCTGGTCGCGGCCAACCGCGAGGTGCTCCGGCTGGTCGGCCTGCGGGACGGCATCACGCACGCCGAGTACCGGTACACCGAGCGTGGCGTGGTGCTGATGGAGGTGGCCGCCCGGCTGCCCGGCGACGGCATCACCTTCCTCTGGGAGCTGGCCACCGGCCAGGGCGTCGAGCCGGTGATGCTCGACCTGGCGCTCGGTCTCCCGGCCTCGTACCCGCAGCCCCGGCGGCGGGCCCGGCAGCACTTCCTGGAGCACGGGCACGGCGTGCTGGCGGACGTCACCGCCGAGGGCGCCGAGGTGTACTGGACCGCCCGGGACGACCGCTGGCCGTCCTTCGCCCCGCTCGCCGCCGACGCCCCGGCCGCGCTGCACGCGGTGCTGACCGGCCGCCGACCCGGTGACCTGCTCGGCCCGCAGGTGGACTCCGGCCACCGCTCCGCCTCGCTGATCCTGGACGCCCCGCTGGGCGAGCCGATCGCCCAGGCCACCAAGACCTTCGCCGAGCAGGTCCGGGTCGTCGTCGACCCGGCACCGGCCGGCTGACCCCCGATCGGAACCGGACCGGTCGACACCCGGTCCGCCCGAACCACCACTACCCGACGAACACAGAGGAGAGGAACCATGTCAGCCACCACAACCGCCCCCGCCTGCCTGGTCTGTGACAGCCCGATCGAGGTCCAGCCCGGCTGGGAGGTCGGCGAGATCCTGGAGTGCGGGGCCTGCGGCCAGGAGCACGAAGTGGTCGAGAAGACCGACGCCACCGTGAAGGTCGAGCTGGCCCCCGAGGTCGAAGAGGACTGGGGCGAGTGAGCCGGGAGGCGGCCGACGTCCTGCTCTCGCTCACCATGCTGCGGCCGGAGGAGCGGCTGCTGCTGGACGCCCTGCGGTCCCGCGGCGTGACCGTGCGCACCGCGCTCCCGCCGGACCTGGCGGGCGTGCTGTCCGGGCAGGAGGCGGCGCCCCGGCTGGTGGTGCTGCGCAATCTCTCGCACCGGGAGGCGATCGGCACCGCGCGCCGGCTGGAGCAGGCCGGTGTGCCCACCTTCAACTCGGCCGCCGCCATCGAGGTCTGCAACGACAAGGGCCTGCAGGCCCTGATGCTGGCCCGGCACGGCATCGCGCACCCGCGCTCGCTGCACGCCTTCACCCACGACCAGGTCCGGGAGGCGGTCGAGGAGCTGGGCTGGCCCTCGGTGGTCAAGCCGGTGAGCGGCTCCTGGGGCCGGGGCGTGGTCCGGCTGGTGGACGAGGAGTGCCTGGACGTCTGGACCGGGGCCCGCGAGTCGGTGGACGCGACCGGGAAGCTCTTCCCGGTGCTGGTCCAGCAGTACGTCGAGAAGCCGGGCCACGACCTGCGGGTGGTGGTGGTCGGCCGGGAGCCGGTGGTCGCCTTCCGCCGGGTCTCCGAGGACTGGCGGACCAACACCCACCTCGGCGCCCAGGTCGAACGGGCCGAGCTGACCGAGGAGATGGCCAAGCTCTGCCTGGCCGTGGTGGACCAGCTCGGCGAGGGGTTCTACGGGGTCGACCTGATCGAGGACCGGGAGACCGGTGAGACCGCCGTGCTGGAGGTCAACGCCAACCCGGAGTTCGCCAAGTCCTCGGCCCTGCACGGCGTGGACGTGGCCGGCCGGCTGGCCGACCACCTCGCCGCTTCGCTGCCCGGCTGACCGGCCGGCCCCACCGCCAGGCGGGGCCGGCCGGTCCGGCCAACTGCCCTGCCACACCGACGAAGAGGGTTCGATGGAACTGTTCGACACGGCGGTCGTCCTGACCCGGGTACTGACCTCGGGGACCGTGATGAGCATCGAGAAGAGTGACCGGGAACTGCCGGGACTGGAACGGCAGTTGACGAAGATCACCGGCCGCCGGAAGGCGGTCCTGGTGAACACCAGGACCGCAGCCGTGCACGCCGCGCTGACCGGCCAGGAGATCGGCTACGGCGACACCGCCGTGCTGCCCGGCCTGGACGGGCCGACCGCCGCCTTCGTCTCCTGGCTGGGCGTCACGGTGCGGGAGGCCGGGGAGACCCCGTCCTTCGTACAGATCTCGCTGGACGGCCACAACGCCCACCGGCTGGGCGAGTTGGCCCGCACCGGCGCGGCCGCCGGGGCCCCCGCCCTGGTGGTCGACCTCACCGGTCTCGGCTTCGGCCCGGCCGCGGCCGTGCTGACCGACGACCCGCGGATCTGGGCCCGGGCCGAGCGGCTCAAGATCTTCGGTGCCTTCGACCTGCGCACCATGTGGACCCAGGAGGAGGAGAGCACCGAGCTCGTTCCCGGAGTCCAGTTCAACTACCGCCTCAGCCCGCTGGTGGCCGCCTGCGCCCGGCTGGCCCTCCTTCAGGCCGCGACCGCCGTCCCGGCCACGTCAGGAGCAACGACGTGATCACCGACTTCCCAGCCGCCCCGCTCCCGCTCCCCGACCCGGCCGAACTGGACGCCCAGCTGGCCGAGTTCGGCGGAGACCCGATCATCGCCAAGGAGTTGCGCCGGACGATCTTCCCGGTCATCACCAAGGAGGACGTCTTCGGGATGCTGCTCGCCCAGCGCGCCGAGCCGCAGAAGGCATACCGAAGACCG
>NZ_BAAAYB010000127.1:0-64115 GCF_039535905.1 Kitasatospora albolonga
TGCCGGGGGTACAGAAAGCCGGCTGGGCGTTAGCCACCGGGTCGGGCAGCGCGGTGGCGGCGGCCGCGGTCGACGTGCCGGCGGCAACTTTGACGGCCCACTACCCGATCAGTCCAGAGGAGGAGCGGTGAGTGTGTGTGTGCTATCATTCCATTGAGGACGGCGACCAGTTCGGACCAGGCAGACAGTAGCGTCAGCGGATACCCACCACGCCCTACGCTGAGTCCAGCGCAAGTCGCGGTTGACGGCGCGGCGGGTGGTCGCGCTACGGGGCGGATGTGGCAGACCGCGTGCGGTGCGGCGCCAGTGCATCATGGGCGTGTGCATGCGTGTGTGCCGAGTTGGCCTCGATCAGCACCAGCATGCAACTCGCGAGTGGCAGCGTACCCGCGCTGCTGGATACGGCACGAAGACGAATACGGTGCGTATACCGCGGAAGTCACAACGGCGCGTCAGCAGAGCGCTCGCCGAGAGCAAAGCGGCAGGGTCCGTCCGCATGTAGTGTCGTAGTCCGCGCTAGCGGAGGGAGCGGGCGGCGGTGGCGAGGACTCAGCAGACGGGCGGATCAGGCAGCTCCGTTCCGTTCGGGCAGGACGGGGTGCGGGGGCGAATCCGGTGCGATGTCATGCCATCGCAGCGTGGGCGCGGCGAGAGCTCGGGCCATAGTAGAACAGAGGAAGATCTGTGACATCGTCGAGAGTAGGACCAGTGCGAAGGGGAGCGAGTGAGACCGGGGCCTGAACGGGTAACTTGAAATGGGCTCTCGTCAGTAACGAAAGGCCCAGTACCAAAGGCGAGTTTCGCTCGCTGTCAGGCGGAGGTAGACACCGGGTGCAGTCAGCCCAGGAGGTCCTCCGCGTTCAGCCAGAAGCTCACCAGCTAGCGGTATCTCCCCGGCCCCGGCGGCGAGCCAGACGGTGTAGCGTCCGGAGTATTGCGATGTCCGACCGGACGGGGACGTAACCCCGCACAACGGAAGCGTATATCCAGGCCGGGCGTGGAAGTTACAGTGCGATGAGCAGTAGTCAGCGCGAGCGAGGCCTAGCGCAGGCGCGGGTACGCAGGGGACGGCTGGCCGGTACGCCCACCGTGTGCAGCGCAAGCGCCTAGACACAGAGCACACCTACGTCTAGGGGGGCGGGGATACGGCCTGCTGACAGCCTAGATTGTGGGGCGGGATCTTGAGCCGAGGTATAGAACGAGGACGGCAAGCAGCGGTGGGCCGAGAGGGGCAGTGTACCGTCTGCTGTTCCTCGTGAACGGTGTCCATCAGTGTCGATGTGGGTCTGCACTGCCGTGAACTTGTCGGTGTGGAACGCGTACGGTGTTCCCTTCGTTCCCGATTGCCGTAGATGCGGTTCGCAGCCGCGCCTCGAATCGGGGGCAGCTTTACAGCGTGTGATCAGGTTTGTTTTGAGGGCGAACAAGGCGCGCCGAAGCCGAATGCGCAGTAACGGGTCTGGCCAGCCGGGGTGTCGCGCGGCTGCTGCGGGTCGAGCGCGTTACGCCGGACCAGGTCGGCGCGTGGACTCGGGGACGCAGCCAGTGCATCGACGGAATGCAACGGTAGCAATTCGTGGGCTGCTACACTATCCTACATCGAAAGGTCATTCTCGCGCACGGAAGGCAGGTCGGACCTGGCCCGGAGCAGAACCGGGCCGAACCGGGCGCCTTCCCCCACGTGCCGCTGCGGGAGGAGGCGAGGTGGTAGCGCGACATTGGCTATGTGGAGCGATGGCGAATCGGCGAGCACAGGTGGCACTAGCTTACGCACCATGGGGCAAGGCAGAGAGAGCGGCTGGGCCGTGGGGAGCTGAAGCGCGATCTGGCGTAAGCGGAATGCGCGTTGATAGATGGCATCAGAGCTGGTTAGTTGAGACCATTCAGGACCAGGCTCGAGATCTCGCAGCCGTACGGAGCTGTATCCCGTATAAGACACGTGTGGCTCTTTGTCGTCTGGTGCGCGCAGTACACAAGGTGCTGTAGCATCATATGGCCAAGCGGCCGGGAGCCTCGGCGGGCTTGTTCACGCGATCAAGTGCGGGTCTTGGCCTAGGTGTCCGTTCGGGGACTGGACGAGTCGGTCGCGGGAGTCCGTCTGTGCTGGGTCTCTCTAGCGCGCCAGCTCCGTGTGTCGTTCTCGTCTGGAGTCGCGGCGGGCACGGGCCGGATGCACCGCGGATCCGTCTACGGGGTCGGTCCCCGCCCAGGACGGACCGTCAGGGCCTAGGACGACCGTGTTCCGTAGCGTCGACCGAGCGGCGCCGTGTCGCATCTGCGCGTGGCGGGACGGATCGTTCGGTGAGCTCGAGCTACGATCCGGGTCGGCCGCGGAGAATGCTGTCTATGTGGGAGCCAGGATGCGGTCGAGCCCGTGCGTCGCGTGCAGGAGCCGTGCGCCAGTGCGGGTGCAGTCAACCGCGTAGCGTAGCGACTGGATCGGCGGCCGCTCATGCGGTGCGCAGGACCGTGCGCGCAGTCATAGCGTGCAGCCACTCATTGGTACCGAGTCCGAGCAGTCTCTGTCGGTCAGGGTACACCGGCGGTCTTGACTGGTGGGGCAGGGCGATAGACGGCGCCGCCGTTCGGTGGAAGCATCGTGGCACGACGCTATGCAGCACCGACTCGCACGGCTCATCCGTTCTTCAAAGCGTGGTTGGCGCGCCGTTCACCGCGGTGTGGTGGTGCCAAAGGGTGAAGGTGCTCTGGTACGTGTCACGGAGTAGGCAGCAGCGCGAAAGTGTGACAGGTCCGGACCGGTGTGCCTCAAAGCGCGAAGGGGTGGGGGGGAGTAGCCCAGAGAGCCGGTCAGAGCAGGTCCAGCCGAGCCGCTGGGGTGCCGGGAGACCAGTTCAGGCCCATGGCGGGTGGTGATGGCCCATTGATCGGGCGGCGCTGTAGGCCTCAGTCGCCCGTTCCTGGTGGGCGCACTTAGGGTCGGGCTCGTGGCGGTCGCGTAGGCGGTCAGGCCTGCGCTTCACTCTGAACGCCATTGTATCGGTATGTCCGATTCTGATACCGTGCTGTGTCTGTGTAGCTGCAGTAGACGTGCACCGCCGAGACGACCGGCGCGGTTCGGACGTGATCGGACGCCCTCGAGACCGGGTCGTGGTCGGCGCTCACCTATACGGCCGATGTGTGTGTCGCGGTCGAGTGACAGGCAGCTCTATCTCTGGTATTGCCGTGGGGTTGCCGCACGGGACACAACCAGCAGGGTTGTGGCGTCCCGTAGGCGGCGCGCGTCGGTCGGTCGCAGGCCGTCCCCGGTGGCCGCGGCCGGCGAGGGATCCGCGAGCGGCCCGGCGAGTCTCCTTGTATTGACGTGCCGAGCCGGGAAGCAGGCGTGGTGGGAGGTGGCCGTGTGCCGTGACGGCGGCGGCGAGCTGGTCCAGGAGCGCGTCGTCCACGCCCACCGGGTTGTAGACCAGCGCGACGGGGCCGCCCGCGCGGTCGTCGGCCGGTGGGGCGGAGCGGTGCCCAGGGGCGTCGGGTACGGCGGAGCGCCGCTCACCGGCGGACAGGGCCCGCGACACCACCCAGAGCGCGGCCGCGCCGTTCACACCGCACCCGCCACCACGTCGGTGGGGTGGTGCATGCCCCGGTACAGCCGTGAGGCGGCCACCAGCAACGGCACGGTCCAGGCCACCGCGCACACCACGACCCGCCACCGCCCGCCCCCCCGCCGCGCGCAGCGCCAGCAGCCCCAGGCCGCCGTACAGCGCGGTCGCGGCGCCGACGTGCCCGGACGGGAAGCTGGAGGTCGGCAGGGCGCCGTCGAGGCGGAGCACCTCCGGCCGGCTCCGGTCGACCAGGTGGGCGGCGGTCACGAAGACGGTGGCCTGGAGCGCCACCGCCCCCGCCAGCAGGGCCGCGCCCCGCCACTGACGCAGGATCAGCACCACGGCGGCGGCGACCGCCGTCACCGCGACGATCGCCGGAGTGAAGGCGAGCGTGGACAGCCAGGCGGAGGCGGTGGTCAGGGCGGGGGAGCGGTGGGCGGCCAGCCAGGCCACCACTCCTCGCTCGCCCGGGTCCCACCACCCGCCCGGCGGGTGGGTGATCACCAGCCCGGCCACGACCAGCACACCCGTCTGGACGGCTGCCGAGCAGGCCACCACGCCGGCCACCGTGCGGGCCGGTGCGCCGATCCGAGCGGAGCGCTCCTGAGTCCTCGTCATGGACGGCGTGTCCCCCGATCTGCGGTTTTCATCCGCTTCCGTTCGCGGCCGGCGTCGCCGGCGGGGTGACGGCGGCCACGGCCCGGCTCCTCGCCCGCCCGGGCGTCGATCGGGCGCGAGCGGGTAGCCGGAGATCCGTCAGCGCCACCAGCGCCCCCCGTCAGGACGGAGCAGACCCCGATGACCACCCAGATCGAAGCCGATCCCGCGACCCCCGTACCCGCCCCGGCCTCCTCGGCGGCCGCCCGCGGACCGCTGCTGCGCCGCCGCCTGGAAGGGCTGCTCGGAATCGCCGCGACCGAGGGGAACCTGCTCAGCCCGCTGCGCAACGGCGACGAGATCTTCCCGGCGATGCTGGAGGCCGTGGACGGCGCCCGGCACACCGTCGACCTGATGACCTTCGTCTACTGGCGCGGCGACATCGCCCGCCGGTTCGCCCGGGCACTGGCCCGCAAGGCGTCCGAGGGCGTGCGGGTGCGGCTCCTGCTGGACGGCTTCGGCAGCCGGCTGATCGAACCGGAACTGATCGACGAGATGGAGCGGTCGGGCGTCCGGATCTCCTGGTTCCGGCGGCCGGTGCGCCTGTCGCCGTTCAAGCAGAACCACCGCTGCCACCGCAAGGTCCTGGTGGTGGACGGCCGGACCGCGTTCACCGGGGGCGTCGGCATCGCCGAGGAGTGGTGCGGCGACGCCCGCCACCCGGGGGAGTGGCGGGACACCCACGTCCGGGTGGTCGGCCCGGCGGTGGACGGCATCGCCGCCGCCTTCGCGCAGAACTGGGCCGAGTGCGCCCCCGGCACGCTGTACGACGAGGCCGACCGGTTCGAGGCGCACGAGCAGCCGGGAGGTGCGGTGGTCCAGGTGGTGCGCGGATCGGCCGCGGTCGGCTGGCAGGACCTCCAGACCCTGATGCGGGTGGTGATCTCCTCCGCCGAACACCGGCTGCGCCTGGCCACGGCGTACTTCGCGCCCGACGACTACTTCGTCGACCTGCTCTGCGAGGCCGCCGGACGCGGCGTCGAGGTCGAACTGCTGGTGCCGGGGCGTCACATGGACAAGCGGGTCTGCCAGTTGGCGGGCGAGCGCCACTTCGGGCGGATGACCGCGTGCGGGGTGACGGTGTGGCAGTACGGGCCGACGATGATGCACGCCAAGGTGCTCACCATGGACGGTGAGATGTCGGTCATCGGCTCGGCCAACTTCAACCGCCGCTCGCTGGACCACGACGAGGAGGTGGTCCTCGCCGTGGTGGACCAGGAGTTCACCGCCCGGCTGGACCGGGACTTCGACCAGGACCTGAACCGCAGTGAGGCCGTCACCGCCACCCGCTGGCACCGCCGCGGCCCGGCCCGCCGTGCCCTGGAGGCGGCCACCGCGCCGATCCGGCACTTCCTCTGACGGGAGGGAGCGGTCCGTCGGCCGGACCGGTGTCCGGATCGGGCGGGAGGGTGAACCGGGGCATCGGTGCCGCGATCGGGGGCAGGAGGAAGGACGTCCGACCGGCCCGGCACGTTGGAGGTTCCGCCCATGATGCTCCTGCTGTTGCTCGCGTTGATCGCCGCCGCCGCCGTCGAGGTGGCCACCGCACCGTACGGGCGTCACCGCGGCGCCCACCGGCTCGTCCCGGTCGAGACCGAGCGCCGGGCCTTCCCCCGTCACCGGCGCCGGGCGGCAGCGTCGGAGGGGCCGGAGACCGGCGGGGCGTGATCGGCGGCCCGCTCCGATGTGTGCTTCCGCGCGGACGGGGCAGCCGCACCTCGAGACGGCGGCCGGGCGGCGAGCGCGGCCGCCCGGCCCGTCCCGAGGGGGAACGTTGAGAGCTTCGCGGACCGTTCTGCAGCGGCTGGACGTACGGGTGCTCAGCAGCCCGTACCCGGAGGTGGTCCTCGCGGGCCGGCTCGCCTACGACCCCGTCGACCCGTACGCCGTGTACTTCGGCGTGGCGGACGCCCACCCGTTCGGGGGCGGCGAGCCGCCGGTGTGCTGGACCTTCGGGCGTGACCTGCTGGAGCGCGGCCGCCGCGAAGCGGTCGGGGAGGGTGACGTACTGATCTCTCCCGCTGCGGACGGCTCGCTCCTGATCGAGCTGCACGGCTGCGCCGGGAGCGCGGTCCTCGCGGTGTCCGGAGCGCAGGTGGAGGCCTTCCTGGCCGACTGCTTCGCGCAGGTCCCGGCCGGCACCGAGAGCGCGCACCTCGACCTGGAGGAGTGCCTGGCCCGGCTGCGGGTCTGAGGGCGGTGGCCCGGGGTGCCCGATGTCCTCCTGCCGGATGCGACCGGTGCGCCCGGGCCCAGGCCTGTCAGGGGGAGTCGGGGTGACGGTCGGCGGTGGGGAGTTCGAGGGTCCAGGTCTGGCCCAGCAGGCCTTGGCCGAAGCCCTCGTGGGGCTTCTCGTCGGTGAGGCGGAAGCCGAAGTGCTGGTAGATCCGGCGGGCGGACAGCAGGTTGTCGGTGGTCCAGAGGGTCACCCGCCGGTAGGCGGAGGCGCGGGCGAAGTGCAGGGCGGTCTCGACCAGGCGGGTGCCGAGGCCGAGGCCCCGGGCGGCCGGGTCGACGAGCAGGACGCGGAGTCTGGCGGTGCCCGGCTGTCCGTCGCCGACGAGCATGACGCAGCCGGCCCGCTCGCCGTCGACCTCCGCGATCCAGGCCTCCTGCGGTGCCGAGGGCGGTGTGGTCGCGTAGTCCGCGACGATCCGGGCGACCAGGGTCTCGAAGGCGGTGCCCCAGCCGAACTGACGGTCGTACAGCTCGCCGTGGGCCATCACGATCCAGCCGAGGTCGCCCGGGCGGTCGGCTCGGCGGAGGGTGACCCGGGGGTCGCGGACCTGTTCCATGAAGACGCTCCGTCGTCGGATCGGCATGCTCCGTTACTGACACGAGTGTGTCAGTGGCCCTAGACTAGGCCCGTGCCTCCGACCGCCGCAAACCCCTCCCCGCGTCAGACCGAGCTGCTGGAGGCCGCGTACCGCTACTCGCTCCGCCACGGTCTGAACGACCTGTCGCTGCGCCCGCTGGCCGAGGCGATCGGGTCCAGCACCCGGGTCCTGATGTTCCTGTTCGGGACCAAGGACGGGCTCGTGCGGGCGCTGCTGGAGCGGGCCCGCGAGGACGAGCTCGGGCTGCTGGCCGAACTCCGCCGGCCCGAGCGGCCGGTCGGCCTCGCCGAGGCCGCGCGCGGGGTGTGGAGCTGGCTCGCGGCGGAGGAGCACCGGCCGCTGCTGCGCCTGTGGGCCGAGGCGTACGCCCGCTCGCTGGTGAACCCCGACGGCCCGTGGGCGGGATTCGCGCGGAGCACCGTCACCGACTGGCTCGACGTGCTCGCCGACTGCCAGCCGACCGCCGAGCGGGACACCGAGGAGGGCGCCGTCCGCCGCACGCTGACGCTGGCGGTGCTGCGCGGAGCGCTGCTCGACCTGCTCGCCACCGGTGACGAGCAGCGGGTGGGCTCCGCCGTCCACCGGCAGCTGGGCCTGCTGCAGCGGGACTGACGGTGCGTCAGCCGCCGCTCCCGGGGCGGCCGGCGGCGGAGCCCACCCGGCCCCCGTCGCCGACGGGGGAGACGGCGGTGAGGTGGTCGAGCGTGCCGGTGACCCGGAGCAGGCGCTCCAGGCGGGCGGGGCGGTCGTCCAGGTGGAGCTGCACCGAGGCCGTGTCGGTCCGGCGGCGGATCATCAGCAGGACCGACAGGCCGGTGGAGTCGACGGTGTCGAGCCCGGCGCAGTGCAGGTGCAGGTGCTCCAGGCCAGGCCGCTCGGCGAGGCGGGCGGTGACCTGGTCGAGCAGCAGGTCGGCGCTGTCGTGGTCCAGGTCGCCGTGCAGCTCCATCCGGAGGACGTGGCCGTCGTCGGCCGTGGTCAGGCGGAGCGGGGTGAGGGGCGAGCTGGTCATGCGGTCTTCCCGGTGGTGGCGGTGGGCTGGTGCGTCAGTCCCCGCAGGCCGTGGCCGAGGATCCGGGTGGCGCGGGGAAAGTCCTTGAGCTCGTCGGCCAGCAGGACGAGCGCGGGGGGCAGGCTGGCGGCTGGCACACCCCTTCGTACCAGGATCCGGGTGGTCCAGGTGAGGAAGGCCCCGAACAGGTCCTGGTCGTCGAGGTAGAGCGCGGTGGCGAGGAAGTCGACGATGTGGGCGAGGTCCTCGGCGGTGCGCTCGCGCTGGAGGTCGTTGTAGGCGGCCACGGCCGGGACGGCGGCCTCCAGGCCGGCGAGGACGGTGCGGACCAGTTCGGCCCTGCTCCGGGTGACCAGGGTGTACTCCTGGTCGGTCAGGTGCGGCAGGTCGTCCAGGGGCTGGTGGTCGGGCTGCGGGCGCGGCAGCGGCCGCGCGGCCAGCAGGTCCGCCGCCGCGCGGGCGTCCGGGGCCCAGGCGTCGGCGCCCAGCAGCTCGGCGTAGCGGCCGTCGGGGCCGAAGGCCGCGCCGCCGACCATCACCGGGACGCCGACGGCCTGGCAGGCGGTGACGGCCGCGTGGGCGGCGGGCAGTCGGGTGGTGATCGAGCCGGACAGGGCGACCACGTCGGTCGGGGTGGTGTGGAGGTGGGCGATCAGCCGGGTGGCGGGCACCTGGGCGCCCAGGAAGTCGACCTGCCAGCCCCGCAGCCGGAGGACCTCGGCCAGCAGCCGGGCGGGCAGCGCGTGCCACTCGCCGTCCACGCAGGCCACGGTGACCCGGCCGCGCGCGGGGGTGAGCGGGTCGGGGGTCCGCGCGGCGAGGGCGGCGACGGCGCGCTCGTTGACGGCGGTGGCGGCGTGCTCCTGGGCGACGCTGATGGTGTCGTCGGCCCACCGCTCGCCGATCCGGCGCTGCACCACCGCGATCACGTCCAGCAGCAGGTGCTCCGGGGCCAGGCCGTCGGCCAGGGCGCCCATCACCAGCGCGGCGGCGGCGTCGGCGTCCATGGCCAGCACGGCGTCGAGCAGGGCGTCGGCCAGCCGGTCCGGGCGCGGGGCGGCGGGCCGGGCGGAGGTGCCGGTGGTCACGCGGTGTACCGGCCCCGGGTGTGCCCGTCCACCGCGGTCAGGTGCCGGGCCGGCGGTGCGGCGATGACGACGACGGCCATGTCGTCGTGCCGGCGCCCGCCGAGCCACTGGGCGGCGAGCATCAGGACGTGCTCCACGACGCCCTCGGCCGGCATGCCCGCGCACCCGGCCAGCGCCCGCTGCAGGCGCTCCTCGCCGAACTGGGCGTCTCCCATCGGCCCGCCCCGGGCCTCGGTGATCCCGTCGGTGTACAGGACGCAGAACTCGCCCGGTGCGAGGGCGACTTCGGCGGTACGGGCGACGACCCGGGGGAGCACCCCCACCAGGTTGCCGTGGGTGTCGGCCTCGTGGACGGTGCCGTCCGCCCGGACGATCAGTGGCGCGGGGTGTCCGCCGCTGGTCAGCCGCAGGTCCACCACGCCGCCCCGCCGGACGGCCGAGGCCAGCACCACCGTCGCGAAGCGGGTGTGGCGCGAGGTGAGCAGCGCGGTGTTCAACAGGTCGAGCATCCGCTCGTGGTCGTCGGCCAGCGGCAGCAGGGCGTGCAGGGTGTTGCGGATCTTCCCGGTCAGCACGGCGGCCTCCAGGCCCTTGCCGCAGACGTCCCCCATGGTGACCAGGGACGCCTCGCCCTCCACCACGGCGGGGTGCACGTCGTAGAAGTCCCCGCCGACCCGCTCGTGGTCGGCGGACGGCCGGTAGCCGCCGGCGAAGTCCACCCCCGCGACCTGGTGCAGCACCGGCGGCAGCAGCTCGCGCATCAGGATCTCGCTGATCGCGGCCTGTTCCGAGTACAGCCGGGCGGCCGACATCGCCGCCCCGGAGCGGGCGGCGAACAGGCGGGCGAACACCTCCTCGGCCTCCGAGAACGCGGCGCTCTCCGAACGGCGCAGCAGCACCAGCGCGCCGGCCGGCACGCCGTGGCCCGGGAGCGGGGTGATGACGATCGAGCCGACCGGGCCGAAGCCCTCCGGCAGCATCCACTCCGGGGCCGAGGCCGGGTCGATCCAGCGCGAGGGGACGGGCGGGAAGCCGCGCAGGGCCTCGCCGAGGCCGGGCACCCCGTCGGGGTCCACCGCGTGCTGCGAGGCGACGGGGTCGCCGCCGCGCAGGCAGCTGACCACCGGGAGCCACGCACCCTTGGCGGGGGCGAGGACCAGGGCGGCGTCGGCGAGGTTCTCCGCGGCCAGCCGGGCGGTGGTGTTCATGCAGCGTTCGAGGTTGAGGGAGGAGAGCAGGGCGCTGGACGCCCTGGCGAGGAAAGCGGTCCGTTCCCGTTCCATCCGCAGTGCCTCCCGGGCGAGCCGGCGGTCGGTGTCGTCCACCAGCCACCAGGCCACCGTGCCGTCGGCCCGCACGCTCGGGTGGGCCTCGAAGGTGCGGCCGTCGATGGGACCGGAGGGCGGGCCCTCGGCGCCCCGACCTGCGGTCCGTCCTCCGGTCCCATCGACGGTCCGGACCAGGGCGCGGTGCGCCTCGTAGAGCCAGGCGGGGACCGCGTCGGCCAGTGGCGTCCCCGGGGTGGAGAGCGGCAGCAGCAGGCCCGCGGCGTCGTTGCGCTGGGTCAGGGTGTCCTGCGCGTCGGCGACCAGGGCCGGGTACGGCGCGCCCGACCAGGGGAAGTGCCGGGTCTCGGTGGTCTGCGAGGGGATGGGTAGCAAGTGTCGAAGACCCGCTGGGCGGATCCCTCACCTCATCAAGTCGACGGAACAGTTGTCGTCCGGCAACAATCCCCCATGCCGGCGTCCGCTGGCAACCTGGCCCCCGACCCAGGCGGAAGCGCGGCAACATTTTCCGCTCGGCAACATTTTCGGTGTGGAAGAATGCGGGAATCGTCACGGAAGATCCCGACCTGAGGAGCCGAGGTGTTCAGGCGGTGCGCACGCCCGCTGCCGCGGCACCGCCCGCGGCCGGCCCGGCCGCAGCGGCGCTGGCGGCCCGGAACGCGGTCAGCCCGGTCAGCAGCGCCCGGCGGTCGGAGGGCGACATGACGGCCAGGATCTCGCCCAGCGACGCCTCCCGCGCCGCACGCAGGTCGGCCACGAAGCTCCGCCCGGCCGGGGTGAGGCGCAGCTCCAGCTCGCGCCGGCTGACCGGGCTGGCCCCGCGCTGGAGGAGCCCGACCGCCTCCAGGCGGTCGCACAGCCGGCTCACCGAGGACGGGCGCGAGGCCAGGATCTCGGTGAGGGTGCGCAGGTTGATCCCGTCGCTCTCCGCCAGGACGTAGAGCACCCGCAGCTGCGACACCGACACCGGGGTCGCGGCCAGGTCCCGGCCGCCGCCCCAGAGCACCTCCAGCAGCTCGGCGACCGACGACAGCGTGGTCGCCGCGTCGACGGGGCCCGGAAGCGGGGAGGCGGGGTTCATGGACCCATCCTGACACCCTCCCGGACGACAACGACATCCCGACGCCGTATCAACCGACCTTCAGAAGAACGAGGAGCACGAGTGACGACCGGCCCGGCCACCGCGGAGCGCGCCCTGCGCACCGCCGCCCCCTACGCACTGCTGGACGCCCTGCGCGACGTCCTGACGCGCCACTACCGCGTGCGGACGGCCGAACTGCTGCTCGCCGACTACAGCCTGACGGTCCTTCAGCGGGTGACGGACCTCCCGCTCACCGCCGCGCCGGTGTCGGTGCACACCAGCGCCCCGGGCCGGGCCTTCGGCTCCCAGCAGCCCTTCGCCGAGACCGGGCCCGACCGCACGCTCCTGCACCTGCCGGTCACCGTGCGCGGCGACCGCCTCGGCGTGCTCAGCCTCGACCTCGACCCCGGCCACCCGGCCCCGGAGCTGCGGGACGAGCTGCTCGAGATCGCCGAGATGCTCGGCCACCAGATGGTGGTCGCCGAACGCGACACCGACCTCTACCTGCAGGCCCGCCGCAAGGACCGCCTCACCCTGGCCGCCGAGATGCAGTGGCAGCTGCTGCCGGCCCGCGCCTGCGCCCGCGAGGAGTACGCGATCGGCGCGCAGCTCGAACCCGCGTACGCCATCCACGGCGACAACTTCGACTGGTCCGCCACCGAGGACCGCCTCACGCTGACCATCACCAACGGCATGGGCGAGGGCATCGACGCCTCCCTGCTCACCAACCTCGCGGTCAACGCCCTGCGCAACGCCCGCCGGGCCGGCATCGGCATCGCCGACCAGGCCGCGCTGGCCGACCAGGCCGTCTACGCCCAGCACCGGGGCGAGGCCCACCTGTCGGTCCTGCTGCTGGAGTTCCACCTCGACACCGGCCTGGTCGAGGTGGTCGACGCGGGCTCGCCGCAGCTGCACCGGCTGCGGGCCGGCGCCGTCGAGCACGTGCCGTTCGAGGCCCAGCTGCCCCTGGGGCTCGCCGACGACACCCCCTACGAGGCCCAGCACGTCGAAGTGCGGCCCGGCGACCGGCTGATCTTCGTCAGCGACGGCGTGCACGCGGTCGCCTCGCGGGCCGGAGAGATCTACGGCAAGGCGGCGCTCGCCCGGGCCATCCAGTCCACCAGGCTGCTGCCGGCGGCGGAGGTGCCCCGGGCGATCCTGACCGAACTCGCCGTCCACCGCGACGACGACCCGCAGGACGACGCGCTCATCGTCTGCCTCGACTGGTACGGGCGGCCCGCCGCGGCCGGAGAGGCGGACTCCGGCTGACCCCGGCCGGCTCTGGCCTGGTGCGGTCCGCCCCGGCCGGCCGCGGCAGGTGACGGCCGGTCAGGGCGCGCCCCGGAGAGGTCAGTAGGATGCCGGTCATGGCTCAGGAGACGACAGGCGGGGCGCGGATCCCCGCCGCCGGCGGGACGAGCGTCGTGCGGGCGCAGGCGGAGCTCGACTGGGAGACCGCGGCGGCCTTCACCGCCGAGGTCCAGGCCGTACTCGACTCCGGGGCCGGGCCGGTGGTCGTCGACCTGGCGGCGGTCCGGTTCATGGACTCCTCGGTCCTGCAGACCCTCCTGCTCGCC
Source organism: Kitasatospora albolonga (assembly GCF_039535905.1). Taxonomy (GTDB): domain Bacteria; phylum Actinomycetota; class Actinomycetes; order Streptomycetales; family Streptomycetaceae; genus Kitasatospora; species Kitasatospora albolonga. The sequence continues at coordinate 13,099 of NZ_BAAAYB010000127.1, forward strand.
CGGCGGCGGATGGCCGCCGAGGGCCGGGCCCTGGTGCTGGCCGGGCCGCTCCACCCCACGGTGCGGAGGCTGTTCGAGGTCGTCGACCTCGGCGACCACCTCGCCTTCACGGACGACCTGCCCGCCGCACTGGCCGCCGTCGAGGGTGCCGGGCGCGGCACCCACCACCCGAACGGGTGAGGCGGGGGAGCGTGCCGGTGCCGACAGGGCCGAAGCCGGGCGGACCGGTGCCCGCCGCAGGGTCGGTGCCCGCCGCCGGGGCGGTGGAGTCCGCGGCCCAGGCCCGCGCCCTGGTCGGCCGGGTGCTGCACGGCACCGTCGCGGCCGGGACCCAGGTGGAGGCCGACGCCCTGCTGGTCACCACCGAACTGGTCGTCAACGCCATCCGGCACGCCGGCGGGGTGACCGCCTTCGCCGCCGCCCTTGATCCCGGTGCGGAGGTCCTGCACGTCACCGTCGAGGACGCGGACCCCCGCCACCCGCGCGGCGCCGCCGCCGACCTGGACGACCCCACCCGGATCGGCGGCCGGGGCTGGCCCCTGGTGCGGCTGCTCGCCACCACGGTCGACGTGCGGGCCCTGCCCGGCCGCGGCAAACGCATCCACATCACCCTCACCTTGTGTCCCGGGCCGGACCGGAATGCCGGACGGGTCCGGGGGTAGGCGAGCCTCCGACCGCCCGCGGAGACCTCTCCCTCGCTGCTCCCGCGGGGCCGCTCACCGATCCGAGGTCACCGCGATGCCGTCTCCCCGTCCGTCCCCGTTCGCCGACGACGGTGCCCGGGGCGACCGGAGAGCGTTCTCGGACACCGCGGTGCGGACGGCCTCGCAGGCCCGGCGGGCCGTCAGCCGGGTGCTGGTCGGGGCCGGGCCGGTGCACGCCACGGCCGAGGCGGACGCCCACCTGGCCGCCACCGAGCTGGTCACCAACGCGATCCGCCACGCCGGGGGCGTCACCGGGTTCGAGACCCGGATCGAGGAGTGCGGCGGCCTGCTGCGGATCGCCGTGGAGGACGCCGACCCCCGCCACCCGCGCACCGACCGGGCTGCCCTGCACGACTTCGGCACCCTCGGCGGGCGGGGATGGGCGATCGTCCGGGAACTGGCCGCCACCTGCACCGTCCAGACCCTGCCGGCGGGTGGCAAGCGGATCACCGTCACCCTGCCGCTCACCGACCGCACCGCGACCTGACCCCACCCGCGGTGGGTCGGGCCCGGTTCACGGCGGTGCGTGGCGACGTCCGCTTCGGGCGGCTGCGGAAGATCAGTGGGTTTGGGGATCGCAGATCGGTGAAGACGAGTGCCGACGCTGTCGTACCCCGAGTGAGGAGAAGCACATGGGCATCATCGCCTGGATTCTGATCGGACTGTTCGCGGGCCTCATCGCCAAGGCACTGATGCCGGGCAAGGACCCCGGGGGCATCATCGTCACGATCCTCCTCGGCATCGCGGGCGGCCTACTGGGCGGCTGGCTCGGCAAGGTCCTCTTCGGCGTCGACTCCATCGACGGCTTCTTCGACCTCTCCACCTGGATAGCGGCCGTCGCCGGATCGGTCATCCTCCTCATCGCCTACCGCCTGGTGACGGGCAACAAGCACCGCAGCCGCGCCTGAACCCCGCAGCCCGTCCGGCGGCCGCACCCCTCGTGGGAGGGGCGCGGCCGCCGGACATCCGCAGAGCGACGAGCACGCCACCGCCCCGACCCACCGGCTGCCCCAGGAAGGCCACCACCATGACCCACCGCCGCCTCATCGAGCAGATCCGCGCCAACGGCCACCACACCACCGACCAGGAGACCGAGAGCGTCCTCGCCGCCGTCCTCACCGCCCTCGGCGGCCAACTGGCCGGCGACGAACGCTGCGCCCTCGCCGCGGTCCTGCCCGAGCAGGACCGGGCCCTGTTCGCCGCCCAGATCCCCGCGCCCGAGGCGGTCGCCGGGCCCGCCTTCGTCGAAGCGGTCGCCCGCACCCTGAACACCACCCTCGCCACCGCCCGTTGGGACACCACCGCAGTCCTGGCCGCCCTCGCGGACCTCGCCGGAGAGCAGCTCACCGACCGCCTCCTCGCCCACCTCCCGCGCGGCTACGCCCTGCTCTTCGGCCGCGCCGACCTCGCGGCCGCCGCCTGACGGCACGTCATCGTCCGGCGGGGGCCTTCCGCCGGACGAGGCCGCGAGCCGCCGGTGGGCGCGCCCGCCGGCGCTGAGCCGCTGCACCGGGGCCACCCCGGATCCGTCGCCGCGCAGTGCCGGGTGCACCCATCTGGGCCCCGGGCGGTTCCGAATTCCCGGGTGAGGAGGCGCGGGTGGCGTTGCCTCGGACGGAGGCGGTCCTCATGCTCACGTTGGTCCTGATCGGCCTGCTCGGCGGCCTGATCACTGCGGTCTCGCCGTGCATCCTGCCGGTCCTGCCCGTGGTCTTCCTCGCGGGTGGCCCGAGCAGTGCGTCCACACCACCGGCCGCCCCGAAGGACGCGGCGCCGACGGAAGCCGGGGCGGTCGTGACCGCCGCCCCCGAAGCGCCGTCGGCGCCCCGCCGCAACCGCCGCCCGTACGCCGTCGTCGCCGGGCTGGTGCTGAGCTTCAGCTTCTTCACCCTGCTCGGGGTCACGATCATCTCGGCCCTGGGCCTGCCACAGGACGTCCTGCGCTACACCGGGCTGGCACTGCTGGTCCTGATCGGTCTCGGGCTCGTCTTCCCGCCCGTCGAGCGGCTGCTGGAACGGCCCTTCTCCCGGATCCCGCAGCGCCGGGTCAACAAGGAGGGCAGCGCCTTCGTCCTCGGGCTGGGTCTCGGGCTGCTCTACGTGCCCTGCGCGGGCCCGGTCCTCGCCGCGATCACCGTCGCGGGCGCCCGCGGGGAGATCAGTGCCGGCATCGTCGCGCTGACCCTGGCCTTCGCCGTCGGCACCGCGATCCCGCTGTTGGTGTTCGCGCTCGCGGGCCGCCGGGTGTCCGAGCGGGTGGCCGCGTTCCGCACCCGCGCCCGCAAACTTCGGATCGCGGCGGGCTGCCTGATGATCGTGCTGGCCTTCGCCCTCGCCTTCGACGTCACCACCGCCCTGCAGCGGGCGCTGCCCGACTACACGGCGACCGTGCAGAAGCGGGTCGAGGACAACGACACCGCCCGGCAGAAGCTCTCCGGCCTGTTCGACGACTCCAACAAGGACCTCGCCCGCTGCGAGGACGGCGTCGACGAGCTCCGCTCCTGCGGCGCCGCCCCGCCGCTGGCCGGCATCGCCAAGTGGCTCAACACACCGGGCGGGGCACCCGTCGACCTGGCCGCCCTGCGCGGGAAGGTGGTCCTGATCGACTTCTGGACCTACTCCTGCATCAACTGCCAGCGCAGCCTGCCCCACATCGAGGCCTGGGACCGCGCCTACCGCGACAAGGGCCTCGCCGTCATCGGCGTCCACTCACCGGAGTTCGCGTTCGAGAAGGACGCCGGCAACGTCGCCGACCAGGCCCGCAAACTCGGTGTCAGCTACCCCGTGGCGCTCGACAACGACCTCGACACCTGGGACAACTACCGCAACCGCTTCTGGCCCGCCAAGTACCTCGTCGACGCCCAGGGCACCGTCCGCTACTTCACCTTCGGCGAAGGCCGCTACGCCCAGACCGAGAACCTGATCCGCGACCTCCTCCGGCAGGCCGACCCCACGGTCCAACTGCCCCCGGCGACGGGCCAGACCAACGACGCGCTCGCGGCCGACCGCACACCGGAGACCTACCTCAGCACCACCGGCATCCGCGGCTACACCGGCACGCCCGGGCTGGTCCAGGACAAGGCGACCGTCTACGCCTTCCCCGCCGACGGCGTCCCGCCGGGCCGGCTCTCCCTCGCCGGGACCTGGACCACGGGCTACGAACGGTTCACCGCCGGCCCCGACGCCCGCCTCGCCTTCACCTACCGCGCCAAGAACGCCAACCTCGTCCTCGCCGGCGAAGGCACCGTCACCGTCCTGGTCGACGGCAAGCAGACCGGGACCCTCCAGATCCACGGGACCCCCACCCTCTACCGGCTCACCGACGACGCCACGGCCCGTCAGGCGCAGCTCGAACTCCGCCTGACCCCGGGCCTCCAGGCCTTCGCCTTCACCTTCGGCTAGAACGGATCGTCAGTACTGGCGGGACTGCTTCCACCACACGCCGCCGCTCGCGGTGGTGGCGAGGAGGTAGACGGTCGCGGCGTAGGCGACCAGGGTGGGGCCGTAGCGGGCGACGAAGCCGTTGACCTCGGCGCTCCAGCCGCCGGCCCACCCGCCGGTCGAGGCGACCGAGGACAGCCGGAGTCGGTGGGTGCCCTGCTCGCGGACGGCCATCTGACCCCAGACGCTGTTCGCCATCGCGATGGCGGGCTGGGCGTCGGTGAGTACGCCCGGCAGGATCTCCTGCCCCCACCAGCCGCCGTTGCCGTAGTGCTGGCGGATCACGTTGACCTGGTTGTCGGTGCCGCGCCAGGCCAGCAGGATGATGTTCGACGAGGGTGCAACGGAGAGGGCGGGCGAGGAGGGGCTCGTCGCGTTCGGGACCGCCACCGGGAGGTCCCAGAGGTTGTTCTGCCCGTTGAAGAAGACGCTGTAGACGTTCGCGCTGTCCTGCCCGCGGTAGGCGAGCAGGAGTCCGCGCGAGGGCAGCGCCGTCACGGCGACCGACAGGTTGTTGGGCGTGCGCACGTCGTTGGGCACCTGGTACCAGGCGCTCGGGTTCAGCAGGTTGCCGGTGACCTGGATGTTGGAGTAGAAGACGAACCCGTTGGTGCCGGTGTGGAAGACCCGGAAGTAGGAGCTGTTCCCGCCGTGGGTGTCGAACACGACCACCGGGCTGACGTTGGTCTGGGCGCCGCCCATCTGGATGGGAGTCCCGTGGTTGATGGAGAGGTAGATGTTGTTGTTGCTCCATCCGCGCCAGACCTGGACCAGCGCGTTGCCGTTCGGATCGCGGGCCTCGGACATGTCCCCGTCCGAGTAGACCGGCGCGTTGTCCTCGATCTCCTGGCTCCAGCCGTTGCTCTCGCCGGGCTCCGCGGCGGACGCCGTCGAGCTCGCCAGGAGGACGGACGTGGCGGCGACGAGCGCGACCGGGAGCAGGCGCCAGGTCTTCGTACGGGTCTTCAAGGTGGATCCCCTCCAAGGGAGTTGCAGGCCGATCCGCCGTTTCGAGGCGGCCTCGGCCAGGTGGTGGCTGATGGTGCGTCAGCACCGCCGGCGGCTCCACTGTCGCGCCCGGACACCGGCGGGCACGTCAGTCAGGTGACCCAAGTCGCCGGAATTCAGTCAGATCCCGCAGGTCAGACGGTCGCGACGGTGACTCCGCCCCAGCCTGGACCGGGGCCCGATCGTTCCGTTGTTCCGTCGTTCCCGGGCCACCACGGGGTAGCGTCCTCGGCATGGACCTTCACACCACCGTTGAGCGCGCCCAGCGCCTGAAGCAGCTGCACGCCGAGCACAAGCCGCTGGTGCTCCCCACCGTCTGGGACGCCTGGTCCGCGCGGACCGCGGCCGCGGCCGGTTTCCCGGCGCTGACGATCGGCAGTCATCCCCTCGCCGAGTCCCGCGGGGCGGAGGACCAGGAGGGGCAGAGCTTCGAGGAGGTGCTGGCGGCCGTCCGGCCGATCATCGCGGCGGTCGACGTCCCCGTCTCGGTGGACCTGGAGTCCGGCTACGGCCAGTCGCCGGCCGACCTGATCGCCGGGCTCGTCGAGGCGGGCGGGGCGGGCCTGAACGTCGAGGACACCGTCCACTCGGAGGGTGGGCGCGTGCGGAGCACCCGGGAGCACGCCGACTACATCGCCGGTCTGCGGGCGGCGGCCGACGACGCGGGCGTCCCGGTCTGGATCAACGGGCGCACCGACCTCTTCGTCCACGCGGAGAGCGCCAAGGCCGTCCTGGACGAGGCGATCGAGCGCCTGCTGGCGATGGAGCGGGCGGGCGCCGACAGCGTCTACCCCGTGCGCATCCAGGACGACGACGAGCTGCTCGCGGCGGTCACGGGCGCGGTGTCGGTCCCGGTGAACTCCACCGCCCACCCGGTCAGGCACGACATCGAACGCTTCCGCCGCCTGGGCGTCGGCCGGATCACCTACGGCCCGCTGCTTCAGCTGGCGCTGACGGACGCGATGAGGGGGATGCTCGGACCGTGGTCGTCCTGAGCCCGGCCGCCCGGGCGGTCCGCTGAATCCCGCTGCCCGCCGGTGGGGTGAGGGGCCGTCAGGCCGGGCACAACCCCACCGGTGGTGCCACGGCCCCGGAGCGGGGCCGAACGACGACGACAGCTGGGAGCAGGACATGCCGAGCACGGGATACCCGCCGAAGTCGCGGGTCTCGACCGCACAGACGCCGGTGGCACCGGCTCCGCCCGCCGGGGAGCAGGCCGCGCCGGCCGCCCCGGACCGGGTGGAGTCCGAGGCGGCGGGCACGCAGCCGGCCGCCGACGAGCGGGACTGAGGGTACGCGGCCGGCCCCGGCGGAGGGCTGCGGTTCTCAGGCCTTGAGGAAGTCGAGCAGGTCCTGGTTGAAGCGCTCCTTGTCGCCGGGGACGATCGCGATGCCGTGCGAGCCACCCTCGTAGACCTTGAGCACGGCGCCGGGGACCAGGGCGGCGGTCTTGCGACCGGTGGCGTCGATCGGCACGACCTGGTCGTCGTCGCCGTGGACGACCAGCAGGGGGATGTCGAACTTCTTCAGGTCGTCGTGGAAGTCGGTGTAGCCGAAGGCGTCCACGCAGTCGACGCCGCCCTGGACGGTCTGGGCCATCGCCATGTACCAGAACGCGTCCTGGTTGCCCTGGGTCGCCTTGGTGCCGGGGCGGTTGGCGGACAGGAAGCCGACGGCGGTGTCCTTCCAGAACTGGGAACGCTCGTTCAGGATGCCCGCCTTGATGTCGTCGAAGACGGAGCCGGGCACGCCCTCCGGGTTGTCGGGACCTTGGACCATCAGCGGCGGGATCGCCGAGAGCAGCACCGCGGACTTGATCCGCGAGGTGCCGTGGCGGCCGATGTAGCGGGCGAGTTCGCCGCCGCCCATCGAGTGCGCGACCAGTGTGACGTCCTGGAGGTCGAGCTCGGTGAGGAGGTCGTCGAGGTCGTCCGCGAAGGTGTCGAAGTCGTAGCCGTCGTAGACCGGGGTGGAGCGGCCGTGACCGCGGCGGTCGTGGGCGATGCCACGGAACCCGGCGTCGGCGACCGCCTTCAGCTGGTCCTGCCAGGCGTCGCCGTTCAGCGGCCAGCCGTGGATGAACACCACCGGGCGGCCACTGCCCCAGTCCTTGTAGAAGATCTCCACACCGTCACGTGTCGTGCAGTAGGGCATGACTGACTCCGAATCGGGATGTCGGGGAGGACCCACGGGAACGCGGCGCACCGACCTCGGACGTGCGCCCGGCCAGGGGGTCGGGGTCCGGCGGAAGGGCGGTCCGGTGCGCGTGCGGCGGTTCAGGCGGGACGGCACTCGGTGCACGCACCAGCCAAGCCCACCGGGCCGGGGTCCGCATCCGGCACACCGGACCGCTCCACCGCCCGGGTGACGGCGGGGCCCGCTCACCGGTTCGGCGGGGAGCACGCGACTGCCCGCCGGGCCCACCTCGAACCGCGCCTCCGGGCCTACGCGTTCACCATCGGCCGGCGCATGCTTTGATGGGCCGATCCGCTGATCGGATGCATCGGACCGATCGGTGGCCACTAATGGGATGCGGGACCGGAACGAGCCGTCGGCAGCGGCCGATCCGGCCCACGGCACGGGGGAGCGGGAGATGAAGCGGCGCTGGGTCAAGGTGCTGGTGGTCGTGGTGGTCGTCCTCGCGGCTCTGTTCGTCGCCGCGGACCGGATCGCCCTGCACTACGCGGAGAAGGAGGCCGTCGCGCTCGCGCAGGAGCGTTACGGCTACGGGGCGGGATCGACCGACGGCTTCACCGAGGTCTCGATCCACGGATTCCCGTTCCTCACCCAGGCCGCCGACCTCAGCCTCGACCACGTGACCGTGACCGCGGGGAACTTCACCCTCGACACCACGGCCGGCGCCCAGGGCGACCACCTCACCGTGCGCAGGCTCGACCTGGACCTGTACGACCTGGCCGCGTCCTCGCTCACCGGGCGCAGCGCGGGCGCCAACCTGGTCACCGGCCGCCTCACCATCGGCTACGCGGACCTGTCCGGCGCGGTGTCCAGGCTGGTCGGTGCCGGCAGCGCCCTCACCGTCGCGCCGGCCACCGGTGCCGGCGGCGGGCAGGAGGCGGCCCTGCGCATCACCGGGACCTGGAACGGCCGGCCGGTGGACACGGCGGCGAGCGTCGCGGTCGCGGCCGACGAGCTCGAGCTGCGCGTCCCCGTGCTCGGCGGCCTGAGGTACGCCTGGCCGGTTCCCCTGCCCCAGAACATCAACCTCACGGCGGTCCGCTCCACCCCGGAGGGGCTCCAGCTGGAAGCCGTCGGACACCAGGTCGTCCTGGGACGGTGACCGCCGTCGCGGCGCGAGCGAGCCGGGCTGACCCACCGTCACTTCGCTTGCGCCGCGCCCCCGTCCGCTCCGGGCGGGGGCGCGGCGGGTGAGCAGGCGTCAGGGGATGATCAGCGTCTGGCCCGGGTTGATCAGGTCCGGGTCGGGGATCCCGTTGGCGTCGGCGATCTGCTGGTACCGGTTCCCGTCGCCGTAGAAGCGCTGGGCGATGGCCGAGAGGCTGTCACCGGGCTGGACGGTGTAGGTCTGCTGCTGCACGGGCTCCGGCTCGGGCTCCCGGACGGGCTCCGGGGCCACCCGGTCGGCTCCGGCGACGCGGGTCCCCGTCTCCCACAGCGTCCCGCCCGCCTGGCTGGTGACCACGAGGTTGCCGTCCTCGGCGAGGCTGACGTAGGCGCTGTCGTGGCCGTCGGTGCCGGCCGCCCACCGGACCTGCCCGGCGCCGTCGTAGAGGACGAAGTTCCCGTCCCCCTGCATCCTCGCCTCGGCCCCGCCGCTGCCGTCGGTGGCGGAGGCCCACAGCACGGCGCTGGTGCTGAGGTCCGCCAGGACGAGGTTCCCGTCCTGCTGCAGGGTGAACCGGAACCGCCCGTTGCCGGACAGCAGCTCCTGGTCCACTGCGAGAACCTCGCCGGGCTTGAGGACTGAGGACATCGTGCACTCCACATGGTCGAGAGGAACTGGGCAGCCAAGCGATCACGGCCGCGGCCGTCCCCTGCCCGGCAGTGGCGCCCACACACGCGGACCGGCCCGGGTTCACCCGCACGAGCGCCCTGGCCGCACCGGTTGACGATCCCGGCCCGGTGCCGGGCCACCGGGAGGGGTGTACTTGTCACGTCCCTGCCGAGGTACCACAGTGTGCTTCCATGAACACCATCAGTGGGGGCCGCGCGTCGGATTCGCTGACGCTGCCGCCGGAGGCGGTCGACGCGCTGGGGCAGCGGGTGTGGGAGATCGTCGCGGGGCACCTGGTGGCCGGTGGCGAGGGAGCTCCGGTGGCCTCGGCGGGCGCGGCCGCCGACGCGGCACGGCTGGGCTCCGAAGCCCTGCCCGAGGCCGCGGCCGACGATCCGTTCGCGCTGGTGGACGAGGTGGGACGGCTGCTGCGGGAGGGCAACGCGCACCCGGACCACCCGGACTTCCTGGCGTTCGTGCCCTCCCCGGGGACGGTGACCGGGGTGCTGGCCTCGGCGCTGGCCACCGGGTTCGCGGTCCCCACCGGATGGCGGTTCAGCGGCGGGGTCTCCAGTGCGATCGAGTCGGCCGCGGTCCGGTGGCTGGTCGAGCTGCTGGGGCTCGCCCCGGGTACCTCCGGGCTGTTCGTGTCGGGCGGCTCGACCGCCAACCTGACCGCCCTGACGGCGGCCCGCGACGCGCTGGTGGGGACGGAGGCGCGCGGCGCGAGCGCCTACTTCTCGGACCAGACCCACTTCTCCGTCCCCCGGGCGCTGCACGTGCTGGGCATCGGCGAGGACCGGGTCCGGGTCCTGCCCGCCGACGCGCACCGCAGGATCCCGTTGGAGGTCCTCGCACGGCAGGTGGCCCGGGACCGCCGGGACGGCCTGCGGCCGTTCCTGGTGGTGGCCAACGCGGGCACCACGGCCACCGGTGACGTCGACCCGCTCCCCGAACTGGCCGCCTTCTGCCGCGCCGAGGGCCTGTGGCTGCACGTGGACGGCGCGTTCGGCGCCCCCGCCGCGCTGACCGCGCGCGGGCGCGGCGTGCTGGAGGGCCTGGAGGAGGCGGACTCGCTGAGCGTCGACCCGCACAAGTGGCTGTTCCAGCCCGCGGGGACGGGATGCGTGCTGCTGCGTGACCCCGCCCGGCTGACCCGGGCGTTCGGCATCGGGCTGCCCGGCTACCTGGACACGGGTGCCACCGGTCACGAGGGGGACGGGGTGGACTACCTGCACTGGGGGGTGGAGCAGACCCGGGAGTTCCGGGCGCTGCGCCTGTGGCTGTCGCTGAAGGTGTTCGGGGCGGACGCGTTCCGCGCCGCCGTGCAGCGGGGCCTGGCGACGGCGGAGGACGTCGCCGCGTACATCGCCGTCCGTCCCGGCCTGGAGGTGGTGACGGGCCCGTCCCTGGCCGTCGTCACCTTCCGCGGGCTGCCGCCCTCCACCGGGCCCGGTCCGACCGGACGGGATGCCGACGCGGCGGTGGAGGCGGTCTGCCAGGACCTGCGCGCGGAGGGGAGCGCCATGGTCGCCGCCGTGACGGTGGCCGGCCGCCGGGTGTTCCGGCTCTGCACGATCAACCCACGGGCGCGGCCCGAGGGCGTCCGGGCCGTGGTGGACCGGATCGCCGCGCTGTGGGCCGCCCGGACCGGAACCCCGCAGCAGCGGGTGGGAGCCGTACGGTGAACCGCGCGCCCCGCGGCGGCCCGTACGCCGCCGAGCGTCTGGACGCCGACGCGCTGCGGGACGAGGCGGTGCGGTCGACCGGTCTGGCGGACTTCGGCGCGCCCGGTCACGGCCCGGCCCTGGACCTGCTCGTCGCCTCGCTGGAGTCGGAGGCCCGGCTCACCCCGGTCGGCCGCGCCGAGGCGCGGGAGACCCTGCTGCGCGCGCTCCGGACCCGGCTGCGGCTGCACGCCGTGCCCGTGCCACCGGTGCTGCCGCCGGAGCCGCCCGTCGTTCTGATCGGCCTGCCGCGCACCGGCAGCACCCTGCTGCACCGGCTGCTGGCCCACCATCCGGCGCTGCGCGCACCCCGCCTGTGGGAGCTGCTGGCGCCGCTCACCCCGCCCGGGGCCGGAACGGCGGACCTGGTCGCGGACGCCGAACGGCACGTGGCCGAGCTCTCCCGCACCGCCCCCGAGCTGGCCCGCATCCACCCCACCGGGGCGAGGGAGCCGGAGGAGTGCGAGCACCTGATGAACACCGACTTCCGCAACAGCGTGCTGGGGATGCTCAGTTACCGGACCCCGTCCTACGCCCGCTGGCTCGCCGAGCAGGACCTGACGGCCGCCTACGCCCTGCACCGGGCCCAGCTCGCCCACATCCTCGCGCGGCGCCCGGCCCCGGCCGGCTCCCGCCTCCTGCTGAAGAGCCCCTCCCACCTGTGGCACCTGCCCGCCCTCGACCGGGCCCACCCCGGCGCCCGGTACGTCGTCCTCGAACGCGACGTCGACGAGGCGGTCGGCTCGGTCTGCGGCCTCGTCGCCGCGGCCCGCCGCCGACGCAGCGACGCCGTCGACCCCGTCGAGATCGGCCGGGAGATGACGGCGGCCACGCATGCCGCGCTGTCGCGGATGCACGCCTTCACCGCCGACCCGTCGGTCGCCGACCGCTGCCTGACGGTCCGTTTCACGGACCTGGCGGCCGACCCCGACGGCACCGCCCGGCGCGTGCTGGAGCGGCTGGGTCTGACCGCCGACGGCGCCCTGCGCCGACGCTGGCACGAGCACCTCTCGTCCAACCCGCGCCCCGACCACGTCCACCCCCGCGAGTCCTGCGGCCTGCCGCCCGTCGGCCCACGGCCCGCTCCCCACCGCACGGAGGCCACCCCATGACGACGGCCGCCCCGGGCCCCGGCCGCCCGCCCTATCCGTTCGACCGCGCCGACTGCCTCGCACCGATGCCGCACACCGACTTCCTGGCCCTGCCGGGCCTGGCCGCCGTCACCCTGCCGAGCGGCTGCCCGGCCCACCTCGCGGTCCGGCACGCCGACGTCGTCCGGGTCCTGACGGACCGTCGGTTCAGCCGCCGGGAGATGCTCACGGCCCCCGGCGGTCCCCGGTTCACCCTGGCGGACCGTGACGAGCCCAGCCTGCTCGGCCTCGACCCGCCGGACCACACCCGGGTGCGGCGGCTGTGCGCCCGGGCGTTCCGCCGCGACGCCGTCGACGCCCTCGCCCCCGCGGTGGAGGCCCATGTGCGGCGCCTGCTGTCGGCCCTGTCGGCCGCCGCTCCCGAACCGGTCGACCTGCACGCCGCCTTCGCCCTCCCGCTGGCCGAGGCCGTCCTCGGCGACGTCCTCGGGGTCGCCGCCGCCCACCAGGCCGCGACCGCCGAGTGGGCCCGGCACAAGCTCTCGCTCACCTCCCTGCCCCCGGAGCAGGCCCGGGCAGGTCACGAGGCGCTGCGCACCCACTTCGACCGGCTGCTGTCCGCCCCGCCGGCCGACGGTGCCCTCGTCCCCGGCGGACTGCTGGACCGCCTGCGGGACGCCCACACCGCAGGCGAGTTGAGCCGGCCCGAACTCCTCGCCACCACCGTCAACCTGTTCGTGGCCGGACACGCCACCACGGCCGCCACCCTCACCAACGGCGTGCTGGCCCTGCTCAACCACCCGGACCAGTGGCAGGCCCTGTGCACCGACCGCACCCTCCTCGGACCGGCCGTCGAGGAGATCCTGCGCTTCGACACCATCGCCGACGTCGGCCTGCCCCGCCTGGCCGTCGCGGACGTCACCCTCGGGGCCACCACGGTCAGGGCCGGCGAAGCCGTCGTCCCCTCCCACGCACACGCCGGACGCGACCCCGCCGTCTTCACCCGGCCCGACACCTTCGACATCACCCGCGCCCCGGGCCCGCACCTGGCCTTCGGACACGGCCCGCACCGCTGCATCGGCGCCGACCTCGCACGGCTGGAACTGCGGACCGCGATCGGCGCGCTCGCCGACCACGCCCCGCACCTGCGCCTCGCGGAAGCCGCCACCGACCTCCCCTTCCCGGGCGGGAACCTGATCGGCGGAGTGAGCCGCCTGCCGGTGCACTTGCACGCCCCGTGACCGGACCTGCTCCGAACGTCGCGCGGCGTCCCGGTTCCTGAGCCAGGGTCAGCAGTACGCCCGCCGGCGCTCCGTCCCGCTCAGAGCCCGCCCAAACGGGAATCGGGGTGCAGCGGCCAGGACCGCAGGGCCGCCACCTCGTAGACCGTCAGCTCGGTGCCCGTCGGCCGTGGCGTCCGCACCGGTGGACGCTCGGCCCGGAGCCGGTACCCCAGGCGGTACGCCGAGGCCGTGGCCACCAGTGCCGCACACACCGTCAGGAAGATCCCCACCCGTTCCCCCTCGGGGACAGAGTCCGTCGTCGGGGTCGGTCTTCCCCTGCGGCCGTCGCAGGAATCCCGAGGGCCAACTCCGATGATCAGCAGAGCAGTTCGGAGGCGGTCCGGCGGGACCTGGTCAGGGCCGCGGCGGGGACTCGCCGAGCAGGACGGCGATGCCGTCGAGCAGCCGGTCCAGGCCGAACGCGAAGAGCCGGTCCAGGTCGAAGTCGTAGCCGTCGACGGTGTACCGCTCCAGCAGCGGGAACCGGCCGCTCGCCAGCACCGCGCGCAGCGCCGTCTCCTGGGTGGCCATCCACTCCTCGGCGTCGAGGCCGGTGTCGGCCTCCGCCGCGTTCTCGCTCTCGACGTTCATCGCGATGCCGCGCACGTAGGTGAGCAGCGTCAGGTGGGCGGTGAAGACCGTCCACGGGTCGAGGCCGCGGCCGTCCAGGGCGGCGAGCACCCACTCGGTGAACGGCAGGGCGTTGACGGCGAGTTGAGGGCGGGTCATGGAGAGCGCGGGCGCCAGCCACTGATGCGCGCGGAAGGCGTCCCAGAGGGTCCTGGCAGCCACCGCGAGCGGCTCGCGCCAGCCCTCGGGCCGCTCGGCGGGGAGGGCGCGGTCGGCGAAGACGGCGTCGATCATCCGCACCAGCAGGTCGTCCTTGTCCGCGACGTGCCGGTACAGCGCCATGGGGGAGACGGCGAGGTCGGCCGCGACCCGCCGCATGGAGAGCGCGGCGAGCCCCTCGGCGTCGGCGATCGCCACCGCGGCGGCCACGATCCGCTCCGCGGCGAGCGCGACCTCCGGTGCGGCCCGCCGGAGCCGGGCCGCGGGCGGACGCAGGGCGGGTGGCCGCTCCGGGCCCACGACCACGGTGCCGACGCCCGGGACGGCGCGGACCAGCCCGGCGTTCCGGAGCTCGGTGAGCACCTTGGTCGCGGTCGCCATCGCCACCCCCCACTGCCGGGTGATCTCCCGGGTGGAGGGCACCCGTTCGCCGGGAGCGAGCTCACCCAGCTCGATCCGGCGTCGCAGCTCCTCGACGATTCCTCGGTAACGCGCCCCGTCGTTCCGGTCCACCGCATCCCCTCCGCACTAGTGCACCTACGCTGCCCGTCAGCCTAGCCAGCGCCGCCCCAGGGCTGGTCCACCAATGCTCTCCGCACTAGTGCACTCCACTCAACTTGCCTTTTCTGCACGGCATTTCTCGCTTGCTACGACTAATGCGTACAGCGTACATTCCGAGTCATGGGGAACACTGACATCCTGATCTCCGGCGGCGGCATCGCCGGCCCGGCCCTCGCCCACTGGCTGCACGCGGCCGGTTTCACCGCCACCGTCGTCGAACGCGCGCCGGCCCCGCGCCCGGGCGGCCAGACGGTCGACCTGCGCGGCGCCGGACGCACCGTCATCACCCGGATGGGGCTGATGGACCGGGCCCGCGAGCTGAGTCTCGACCAGAAGGGCATCGCCACGGTCGACGCCGCAGGCCGGATCACCTCACGGCTGCCCGCCGACGCCTTCGGCGGCGAGGGCATCGTCTCCGAGATCGAGATCCTCCGCGGTGACCTCGCCGGCCTGCTCCACGAGTCCACCGCGCCCTACACCGAGTACCTCTTCGACGACACCGTCACCGCCCTCGCCCAGGACGGCGACGGCGTCACCGTCGACTTCGAACGGGCCGGCACCCGGCGGTTCGCCGCGGTGATCGGCGCCGACGGACTGCACTCCGTCGTCCGCGGCCTGGCCTTCGGCCCGGAGTCCTCCTGCGTCCGGCCGCTGGACATCCAGCTCGCCTGGTTCACCGCCGAGACCGACCTCGACCTCGACGGCTGGTACCTGATGCACAACGCCCCCGGCGGACTGGTCGCCTCCGCCCGCCCGGGGCGGCTGCCCCGGCGAGGTCAAGGCCGGCCTCGCCTTCCGCTCGCCCCCGCTCACCTTCGACCGCCGCGACCTCGCCGCCCAGAAGGAGACCGTCGCCCGCCGCTTCGCCGACGTCGGCTGGCAGACACCCCGGCTGCTCGACGCGATGCACCGCTCCACCGACTTCCACCTGGACTCCCTCGGCCAGGTCCACCTCGACAGCTGGACCCGGGGCCGCGTCGCCCTGCTCGGCGACGCGGGCTACAGCCCCTCCCCGCTCACCGGCCTCGGTACCAGCCTCGCCCTGGTCGGCGCCTACGTCCTGGCGGGCGAACTCGCCGCTGCGCCCGGAGACATCGCCTCCGCCTTCCGCGGCTACGACCGGATCATGCGCCCGTACGTCGCCAAGGCGCAGCAGCTCCCGCCGGGCGGCGCCGGCGGCTTCGCCCCGAACAGCGCCCTGGCGATCCGCCTGCGGGCGATGTCGATGCGGTCGATGAACCGCTGGCCGATGCGGCAGCTCCTGGCAGCCCAGTTCGCCAAGGCCGGCGACATCGACCTTCCCGAGTACGGCCTGCCGGTGGCCCGGTGACCCCCGGTCGATCGTCCGCCGGCCTTCGCTGCTCCTGATGTACCGCCAGAAGGGGCCCGAAGCAGAGCAGTTACCGATCCCGGGGCCCGGGCTGTGCTGCTGCGGCTATGCCGGTTCGGTGCGGTCGGTGCCCGGCGGGTACTCCCCGTACCAGGGGCGGATGCGCAGGTACCGCTCCATCATGACCGGCCCGAGGTGCACCTCGATCCCGTAGCCGGGCCGCCCCGGGAAGGGGAGGTTGTACAGGAAGCCGGTCACGATGACCTCGATCGCCCATGGACCCCGACTACGACGCCAAGCTCGACTGGATCGAGCACGTCGTGGACCGCTTCCCGTGCCGCACGTTCGCCTTCGACGAGTTCGGCCCGATCGGCATCCGCCCCCACCGCCGGCAGATGCTGGGCCGAACAGGGCAAGCCGGACCGGCTCCCGGCGACCTACAAGCGCACCCACGGCGTGACCTACTTCCACGGCTGCTGCTCGATCGGCGACGACACCTCGTGGGGCGCCAACCAGCGCCACAAGGGCACCACGAACACCCTGGCCGCGCTCGCGTCGACCAGCACCTCCTGGGCGAACCCGATAGAGGCCCACCTCGGACCGCTGCGGCAGTTCGCTCCGGCGAACTCCCACTATCCGAACCACCCGGTCCAGACCCGCGCGCCCGCATCCGCAGCGAGAAGGGCATCCGGTGGGGCGGCAGCGCGGACCTCGTAGTGTGATCAAGCAACCTGGCGAACATCTCGGTCACGGAACTAGGCTGCAACAGGGGGCCGCAGCCGGTGCGGTTTCGCGTACACGGGAGCAGTAGCAGTTGTTTGACGTGCATGTCGTTCCGGACAAGCTCAAGATCGACTCCCGCGATCCCGTCTTCGTCGACGGCCCGGTCTGGCTGACGCTGGGCGGCCGGGACTTCCCGGTCTCGGGGTGGACGGATGCGGTCCTCTCCGTGCTTGGCTCGATGGGGGCTGCGGTTGCCGGGGCGCTCAACGGTGACATTCATGACTTCTACTTCTTCGAGGGTTCATACTTCGCCAAACTGCTCCCGCTGTCGGATGCCCCCGGAACGCCTCGCCGAGTCAGGGTCGCCGCAGTGGATGACGGCAGTGCCGAGACTGTCGACGACGAGGCCTTGCCAGAAGGCGAAGTGCTGGCCGAAACCGTTGTACTGCTGCGCGAGGTAGCCGAACGCCACAGAGCGGCACAGGAGTTGCTCCGCGCGTGGTTTGAGGCGCACGGAGAGGTCGAGCTCGCAGCAGTCCTGTCCCGGGGATACCAGTACGACGCATTGGACCCGCGTTTCACTCACTGACCTGGACCACGAAGCGACGCATCCGACATTCTTGGAGGGGCCGTCCGAGGCATTCAGTCGGTTCACCGGTGACAGTCCAGCATCGCCCGGCGATGGGTGAAGAACGACCGGCTCAACCATGCCGGCTGCTGCTAGGCGCTCTCCGCCACCACCGCCTCAGCCGGGGCCAAGGCCTACAGTTGACGCCGACGCGACGCCGGGGACTGGCCCGCCGTCGCCCAGCGCAACCTCTTCAACCGCATGATCGGACAGCTCTGACGCCGCCTTCGGACAGGCCGCCGCTACGAGGAGGCCCTGGCCTTCCCCGCCCCACAGGACGAGTTGAACTCCATGGCCGCCTGACCGTCACTGACCTGGAGGGCGGACCCACGAAGCGAACCGCTGGCCAGGAGCCGCGTCCTCACGCCAGTACCTCAAGACGGTCCTCTGCACAATGTCCAGGCGATCCGCAGCGATGAGGCACGAGGTCGGGTTGGTCCCGGCGGCGTCCGCCTCGAAGGCGACGAGCACGGGTGGCCTTTCACCGAGCAGACCGGTGACTGCCGCCAGTTCCTCGGAGTTGGGTGCGCGGAGAGCAGGATCTTGGAACACCGCAGGGCAGCTGACGAAGAGCGGGTCGCCAGCCCCCGATCCGTTCGAGCGGACGACAGGCTGCACAGCCGCTGGCAGCCTCGGCCTGACACGTTGGAACCCTGAGGTGTCTGGACGGCCCTGTTCACCGGGCTGAGGCCCCGCGATTTCCGCAAGCTGATGACGGCGCTGCGGCGTGAGGGGGGCGAATCGGTGCGACCGGGCCGGCCGTGGAGTCTTCCGTTGCTGGGGCGGGTGCTGCTCGTCACGGCCTACCGGTGAACGGACCTGACGCTGCGCCAGATTGCTCCGCTGTGCGAGGTATCGAAGTCGGCTGCCGACCGGATCATCGACCACATCGGCTCCCCGCTCGCGCTCAAGCCCTGCCGACGCTTCCGCGAGGACACCGTGCTGATCCTCGACGGCACCCTGGTCCCCACCGTGACCACTCGATCGCCGAGCCGTCCCCTTGCGCGGAGGTCATCACGACGATCGTCCGCCGCAGCCTCACCGGTTCCCCTGCGTTTCGGCTGGTTCGCTGCAGCCGACGCTCTTCCTCCAAGCCCACCGGCCGGACGAACACCCCCATATGACGCCCCACAACCACCTCCACGATCACAACCTGGAAGCAGCCTGCCGTGCCACGGACGAAGGATCAGTCGGCCAAGGAACCGAGACGAGCCACTAGATCCGCTGTTCTCGGAGCCTCTGTCGTCTCTTGGCAGCCGCACGCGCGAAGAGGAGGCTGGCATTCCCAGCAGGACACCTCTCACCCCGAAGGAGCTGGGAGCTGACGCCCCCTCCGGAGGTCGGCGACTGCCCAAGACCGAGCGACGGGCAGTGCAGCCCGCGACCTCAGGTTGAGCGCAGCAGGACGCGGTGGCAGAGCTGTCTGCCCTGTTCGCTGAGTGCGACGAAGCCTCTCTGCACGGACCTGGGTCTGTGGAGGGAGGCTTCGTGGTGTGGTGCCTGTGGTCGGGTCAGATGCTGAGGACCTGGCCGGGCAGGATCATGTCGATGTCGCTGCCGATGACCTGGGCGTTGTTGCCGTACAGGGTGGTGAGGTTGACGCCGTGGGCGGCGGCGATGGCGCCGAGGGTGTCGCCGCTCTTGACGGTGTAGCTGCCACCGGTGCTCTTCTGCACCGGCGCGGCCGCGGTGTCCGGGGTGGTCTTGGCGACGGGCTTGCGCTCGGTGCTGCGCGAGGCGGCCTGGGTGTCGTTCTTGGGCGCGGTCTTGGTGCTCTGGTCGGCCTGCTTGGTGGACTTCACCGGGGCGCTGGTGTCGGTCTGGGCGGGGGTGCCGCCCTTGGTGAGGCCGGCCTTGACGGAGCAGACGGGCCAGGCGCCGGGGCCCTGGGAGGCGAGGACCTTCTCGGCGACGGCGATCTGCTGGCCCTTGGTGGCCTGGTTGGCGGAGGAGGCGTACTGGGTGCCGCCGTAGGCGGCCCAGGTGCTCGGGGTGAACTGCAGGCCGCCGGAGAACCCGTTGCCGGTGTTGATGTTCCAGTTGCCGGTGCTCTCGCACTGGGCGACGGAGTCCCAGGTGGAGGAGGACGCGGCGGAGGCCGAGGTGGCCGTGACGAGGCCCGCAACCGGAAGGGCGGCCACAGCGCCGCCCATCAGGACCATCCGCAGGCGGTTGCGCTTGACGGTGGCGGTGGTGGTGGCGGTGGTCTCGTGACGGAAGGTCATGCAGATCCTTTCGGAAGTCCCGGGGCGGACAGCACGGAGCGGGCCCTGAACAGTGGGCTGGGTCTCCGGGGTGTCGCACGCGGCGGGCGGCTGTTCACACGAGGGGTGTGGTGGGCCGCCCCGGTCACCTTGACCGCGTGTGCCCGGCCGCCTGTGGGGCGGGGGCCGCGGGTGGTGGGCCCGGGTGGTGCGCTGTGCACTGGTTACGAAGCTACGAGCGGTCGGGGGTCTGGGACAAGCATTTCGGCGAAATGCCAGCTCGGGGCGGCGTTACCGAAGGTACGAGCGAGGCCCGGCCCCTGATTCCAAGGGCCCGGTGAGCCCTCCGGAAGATCGTTGCGGGAGTGGGTGTGGTCGCAGTCACCCCTTTGGGGCGGTGACCGCGACCACATCGTCGACCCAGTGCCAGGGCGCGGGTACGGACCGTTGGATTCGGCACCGCCCGCAGGTGGCCGCCGTCACAACCGCCTTCCCAGGGTCCTGTCACCCCTCGGTCAGCCCGGCAACAAGCCATCGACACCACACCGCCGGGAACTGCCCACCAAACCCGTCCGCCCGACCCCACCGGAGCGGCCAGGTCGCTCTGCCAGGTGTTGCGGATCGCGGTTGGGCTGCTGTCCTGCGGTCCGGTCAGGGGTTGTCCTGTTGGGCGGTCGGCAGGCTCAAGGCGGCTCGGAAGCGCAGACCGGTCGGGGCGTAGTCGTGCAGCTTGTCGATTTCGGTGAGCAGTTGGGTGGAGTCGGCCAGTACGACCCGGTCGGCCTGTTGGGCGTGGGCTTCCAACTCTGCTTTGAGGATGGGCAGTTCCCGTTGGGGGCCGTCGCTCCAGTGGGTGGCGTCGAGCTGGGCTGATTCGGCCCTGAGGGCTTTGGCCAGGCTGGCTGCGAACTGACGGTACTGGTCCGGTGCTCGAGACGGCTCCTGAACGGGCCACTCGGCTTGTGTCCGGGCGGTGGTGCGCTCGGCCGTCAGGTAGGCGGACTGCTCGGGCTGGTACTCGGATGTGTCCTTGGCGATCGAACCCTGCCGGGGCCGCGGGTGGGCGAAGTGGCAGACCACCGTACGGTCGCTTCGGCGCCACATGTCCTGGCTCGGCAGCAGCATGCCGGTCCTGGTCTCACGCGGGATCGTCATCCAGTCGAGCACGTACGCGGACTGGGCGCGGCGGCAGAGCATCGTGGTCATGGCGAACAGCGCCTCCTTCCCCGGGTACTCCCGGTCATCCATCGCGAAGGACGAGAACACCTCCATCCGGTGCGGCTCGGTGCACGGCACCTGCTCAGACCGCTCCAATCCGTCCCCGTCACCCCGGAAGCACTCGCCCGGTTCGAACGGCCTCTCCGCGGCCCGGGCCCGCTCACCGGCCTCGCGGAGCACTGCCGGGCCCTTGACCACGGCCACCACCGCGGTGACGGCCACCAGGCCGCCCGCGACGATCAGGGCGGCCCAGGCCGCGGGGCCGAATTGCTGCCGTGGGTGCCGTGATGGGTGGGACGGTGCGGCGAATGGATTCGGGCCCTGAGGTGCGGTGAAGGATTCGCGCTCCTGCGCGGCTCGGCCCTGCGGGCTGCCCGGCAGATCAGGTGATGGCGTGTCCACTGGTGGTTCCCCCTTGATGGTGCGCTGCCACTGCTTGTGCGGCTGTGCGAGCGTGTGATGGGCTCCCGGCCGCAGGTGTTGGGTCCGTGCCACCCGCGCGCCTCGCACCGGCAGCGCCGGGGCGGTCACCGCCCGGCCGAGGCCGGGCCCGGCACCTCGGGGCGGTCGGCCGGAGACCGGACGGACCCCTCTGGGCCGGGAGCTGTTCAGCCGTCATCGCGTCCTTCCGGCACGGTTGCTGATGTCGGCGGGCGTGGTGACGGTCGTCAGGCGGCGAGGCCGAGGCCGAGGGTGACCGCGGCGGGGGCCAGGTACAGGATCGGGAACACCACGGTCTTGTAGGAGCACGCCCTGAGGTTGGTGATGACGGCGCCGAGGAAGTAGAGGACCAGTCCCACAGCGGCCGCGATCCCGAGGGCGGGCACGGCCAGGCCCACCAGCAGACCGGCCGCGCCGGCGAGCTTGGCGAGCGCCAGCGGAGTCCACCAGGAACGGGGGACGCCGTAGTCCACCAGCGGCTGGGTCACGAACTCCGCCCGGCGCGCCAGGGACACACCGGAGAACCCGATCCACAGGGCGGTGACGACGGAGAGGACGACGTGGGCGACGGACATGGCGTGGCTCCAATGGTGGTCGGGCGGGAGCGGGAGAGCGAGGTCGTCCTCCCTGCTCGGACATCTCACTGACACGCCCCAGCCGGGGAATGTGACAGGCGGCGAGGAAATTTCTTCTCCGCAGCAGCCGGTGAGTGGCACTGCGGGGCGGTTGGTGCTGATGGCGGCGGTCGGGTTCCTGCCCTGGTGAGCGGAGTGCGCCGCCGCGACTTGCGGGCCTACTGAGGTCTCCCCGGCCGATCGGCCGCGCAGGTCGGGAGAGGGTGCGGTTGAGCTCAGTCCTGTTCGCGGCTGGCGAGCCATGCGGCTGCCCAGCCTGCCGTGACCAGGGGGAAGGTGTAGAGGATCAGGCCGGCCAGCGCGAGTGACCAGAGCCAGGGTGCTCCCCAGGACTGCCCGCCGACCGCGGCGCCGGTCAGGGGGAGTACGCCGGTCCCCGCTGCGGCCGCCACCACCAGGGCGGTCACCGCTCGGGCCCGTCCGAGGAACGTCCCCAGGGGGACAGCCGGGACCGAGCCGAGGACGATCATCCCCACCAGCAGCCCGACGAACGGGCCCACGGCGGCCAGTGCCGCCCATCCGATGACCGACGCCCACGCGAACGCCATCCGTCCCCCACCGCTGCCCGTGGCCGAGCTCCTCACTGACGCCCCCTCATCCCATCGGTTCGGAGACGGCATCATGCCACATGCTTGAACGTGTTCAAAAGAGCGAGACCCTGCTTGCTCGGCCCTGCATGAGGCTCATTGCCCACCTCGGCAACCGAACGGTGTTCGCACCCTGCCGGGCTGCCGGGGTCTGCTCTCCCTTCCTGGCCCGCCGTGGCTCCGCCCAGCCCGGGCTGGGTCGGGTGCCCGGAAGGATTTCCGGAAGCGGGCTGTAACGTTCCGCCGCTCCCGGGGTTCTGAGAGATGGAGAGCGTTCGAGGGGGAGATGAGAGATGGCCGGCAACCGCGCGCCCGCCGAGGCCGGGGACGCCGGGTTCCTGGAGCTGACGGCCGGTCGGGCAGTGCAGCTGTACCGCACGGCGTGCCTGCTGACCGGTGGCGACTCCCACCTGGCCGAGGACCTGGTGCAGGAGACGCTGGCGCGGATGTACACGATCTGGCGTCGGCAGAACTCCTGGCTGTCCGGCCGCTCGCGGATCGAGGACCCGGGGGCGTACGCCCACCAGGTGCTGGTCCGCGCCTTCCTCAACCACCGCAGACGCAGGTCGAGCGGCGAACTGCCCGTAGCCGACCTCCCCGAGACCGGCGGCGGGCACGGGGACAGCGCGTTGCGGCTGACGCTGCTGGACGCACTGGCCCAACTGCCGCCCAAGGACCGTGCGGTCCTGGTCCTGCGGCACTGGGAGGACCGCAGCATCGAGGAGACCGCTCAGGTGCTGCGCTCCTCCCCGGGGGCGGTGCGGACCAGGACCACCCGGGCGCTGGCCAGGCTGCGCGCCCTGCTCGGCGACTCGATGGCCGAGCTCGCCGACCACTGATCCCGTCCCGCTCAGGACCACGACCACCGTGACGAGGACCCCGTATGTGCAGTGACCACACGTTCGAAGAGGACCTGACGCACGCCATGGCGCGGGCCGGCGAGGCGTTCCACACGGATGCCTTCCGCCTGGAGGCGGCCGGGCTGGCCCGGGGCCGGCGGCTCTGGCGCCGTCGCCAGGTCGGCCGGGCGGTCGGTGCCGCGACCGCGCTGGCGCTGGTGAGCGGGGGCGCCTACCTGTTCGCGCAGCCGGGTGTGCCGGCCGGCGCGCCGATCGGCCCGGCGCTCGGCCCGAACCCGTCCGCGACCGCGCCGTCCGCGACCGCGCCGTCCGGTGCGGCCACCCCCAGTGGCGGGGCCGGCCCGACCGGACGGGGTCGCACCTCGGGGCCGGTGCCGGTGGCGACGGAACGAGTTCTGGCGGCGCTCAAGTCGGCCCTGCCACCGGGTGCGTTCAGCGAGGTGCACGGCGTGGAGGAGCAGGACGTCCCCAGGGACGGGGCGTGGATGCAGACGCGGTTCGACGACGGTGCCGGCCTCGGCCAGATCTCCGTCTCCGTGACGCGGTTCGCCCGGCAGGTCCAGGTCGCCGAGGGCACCTACGGCTGCCGGCCCAAGTCGGTGGAACCGGCGGCCGTCTGCCGGATCGAGACGTTGCCGGACGGTTCGGTACTGAGGATCCATCAGGGGCTGGAGTACCCGGACGGCCGGGAGGACACCAAGTTCTGGAGCGCGCTGCTGGCGGGCAAGGACGGCCGGGTGGTCGAGATCGACGAATGGAACGCCCCCGAGTCCAAGGGCGCCCCGGTCAGCCGGCCCACGCCGCCACTGTCGGTGGCCCAACTGACCGCCGCCCTGCAGTCCCGGGCCTGGGATCCGGTGGTGGCCGACCTGCCGACGGCCGGCGAACGGCGCAGCGCGGCGAGCGCGAGCCCCGGCCAGGCCGTGCTGCCGTCCGCGTGGGCCGCCGCCGTCGCCGGCTCCCTCATGCCGCCCGGCCTCATCGGCGTCCCCGCCGGCCACGGAGCCGACGGCCGGGCCAGGCTCACGGTCAAGGGCGGCGAGAACAGCGGCCTGCTGGACGTCCTGGTCGAGGACCACCGGGCCGACCTCCCCGGCTACGGCGACCGGTACCGGGCTGCAGAGGTCCGCGACGGCCACCGGGTGCTGGTGTCCAGCGGCAGCGGTTCCGCGCCGCGCTGGCGGGTGGACGTGCTGCGGCCCGACGGCCGACGCGTGCTGTTGGAGGCGTACGCCGGCAGCGGGCCCGAACTGCACGAGGGGCAGGCCCTGTTGGACGCCGAGCAGCTGATCACCATCGCCGTCGCGCCCGGCTGGGCAACTGGGTGACCCGTTGGCGGGCCGGACCGAATCCTCACCCGCCGTTGTCCTGGAAGGGTGCACACAGCGTGCACAGCGGAGCCACGATCGGGATCACCGCCGTCATCGCCGCGATGGTCGCTGACGGGTGGTCAGCCAGGTACGGATGAGCGGGCGCGGGCTGGTCCTGCCGGTTGGCCGTGATGTCCTGCGTAGCCGGTCAACACGGCGTGCTGCCGCACCACCCCGACGCGCTCTTTCCCGGCGGGCGTCGGGCGTGCACGATGGGCGTCGAGGCCCGCCGGGTCGGCCGGGCGGCCACGACGAGGGAGGGACGCGGGCATGGGAGACCACGAGAAGCCGGCGCCGGATCCGGGCCAGGGCACTCCGCCTCCCGGCAACGCGGACGGCCAGGTACCGCCTCCGCCACCCGGCGACGGCAAGCACAAGAAGTAGTGGAGCGGCAGGGGACGGGCGAGGTGGCCGAGGCCGGCGACACCACTGGTCAGGGCGGGATCGCGTCATGGCGGGCGCGGCTGGACGAGCGGATGGCGAGCGCGGGCACCTGGCCCGGGCGCTCGCCCTGGATCCGTGAAGCCGTCACCGCGTTGCCGCGCGACAGGTTCGCCCCCTCGCGGTTGTGGGACTGGGACGGCCACGCCTGGCAGCCTGTCGACCGGGACAGCAGCCCTGACCGCTGGGCCGGGTTGCTCTACGCCGACCAGCACGCCCCGGCCGTCACCCAGATCACCGCGAACCTGCCCACCTCCAGCCTCTCCGCGCAGGCCCTCGTCGTCGACATGCTCGACTCCCTGCAACCCGAGCCCGGGAACCAGGTACTGGAGCTCGGCACCGGCATGTCCGCCTGGAACGCCGCGCTCCTCACCTGGCGCACCGGTCCCAAGACCGTGACCACCGTCGAGGCCGACCCCCGGCTCTCGGCCGCCGCCACGGTCCGTCTGGAGCACCTGGGCCTCCACGTCACGGCCGTGACCGGCGACGGCAACGCGGGATGCGAGGCCGGCGCCCCCTACGACCGGGTGGTGGCCACCTACGCCGTCGAGCGCGTGCCGTGGGCGTGGATCGCCCAGTGCCGGCCCGGCGGCCGACTCGTCGTGCCGTGGGGTCGGCTCGGGCACGTCGCCCTCACCGTCGCCGACGACCACACCCACGCCCAGGGCTGGTTCCAGGGCCTGGCCCAGTTCATGCCCGACCGCACCGCCCCCAGCCACCCGCACCGCGCCTACGCCGAGGTCCGCGGCCACCGGGAGCCGGACGGCGAACGCCCCCTCCGTCGTGATCTGACCCCGCTCGGTGCGGACTGGGGGCTGCGCTTCCACCTCCGGGTCGCGCTGCCCGAGGTCGAGCTGACCACCGCGGCCGACGGGGACGGCACGTCGGCGTGGATCCACGACGGCCGGTCGTGGGCGAGCCTGTCCACCAAGGCCCACGGGGTCTTCGCCCATCAGGGCGGGCCGCGCCGCCTGGCCGACGAACTCGAATCCGCGTGGGACCAGTGGTCCGTGCTGGGCAGCCCGAGCGTGTACGACTACGGCATGACCGTCACCGCGGACGGGCAGTGGGTGTGGGCGCTGGACGCCGAGACCGGCCCGAGATGGCGCACGACGCCCTGAGCAGGCGGCCGGGACCTGGCGGGCCGCTCAGGTGAGCCGGGGTCGCCCCCACCTGGCTGCTTCGAGTACTTGTGCGGTGTCGCCGGCCCACCGGAAGCGGTCCTCGTCCTCGTCCCGTTCGAGGATGCCCGCCGCAGTGAGCTGGAGCAGCGACTCGTGGAGGGCGTCTCCCACCGGGTTCGCGGTCCAGAACGCCCACTTCATCGACGAGAAGTCCTGGTCCTCCGCGAAGATCCCGAGCGTCCGACCCAGCAGGTACGCGGCCCCGTCGGAGTCGACCCAGTCAGCGAGCTCGTTCGGAAGGTCCATGCGGCGATGGTGGCAGACCCACCGCGTTCACCGCGCGGCTGTTCTTCGCGCTGCTGTCCCGGGTCGGGTGTGACGGCTCGTCACGTGCCGGCCCGGTTCGGGTGCACCTCGTCGGCCGGCTCTACCGGTGACCCCCACCGCGAGGTCCGCGCCGACCTCGGCTCCTGCGGCTGTCCCCACAGCACCCCGTGCGCTCACGATCACGCCTGCTGCTCTGAATCACCCGTTGATCTACGCCGCACGAGCAGTCGACCCCACCTACGTCAGCGAGCGGTCGAGTCCGCGCCGTCCGATCCTCAGCACATCTTCCCGATCTCCCATGCCCGAGCCCGCTCTCCGGTGTTCTCGGGGCGGATCCGCTCGGCCAGGCAGTTTCGGTGGGCTATGACGGTGTGGCTTCCTGGACCGTCATTGCTCCGCGAGTCCAGGACAAGCGCGTCTCCGCCTGGGGCCACCGTGACCCGTTCACCGCAGAAGTCGCAGGCCCGGACCAGCGACTCCAGGTCGGCAGGGCGGATGCTGAGCCGCACTGACACCGGCGGATGCCAGCGGCGGACCTGCTCGATGACCGCATCGATCTGCGAACCGACGGGTGGAAAGAGCGCGAGCAGTTCGTCATGGCTGCTCGTGGTTCGGGAGAACTGCTCGATCATGTCGACAGAGGCCGAGAGACGGGCGTGACCACGGGCGTTCTCGTAGCCGACGATCTCAACGAGCACGCCCCATGGGTGATGGCTCAGGACGTTGGCCCGAACCCTCTGACCAGGCATCAGCGCCAGACTCTCCGTCTCGAATCTCTCCATGAACCTCTTCCTTGTCCTTACCCTGCCGGGCCGCACCTGGTGGTGCTCAGGTGGGTTCGACGGCGTCGGAGTCGATCTCCGCGCACAGGCCCCGCAACGCGTCATCGTATTGGTCGCGGTTGAACTGGAACGGACCGAACGTCGTGCAGCCGCGGCTCCTCCGGCAGGCTGCTCGAAGGAATCCCAGTGGCCACGAGCGCCCAGGTCGGCAGCCCGGTGGCGTCCAGGCGCCGGCTGCGTAGTCGGCGGTGGTCGTTGTGGCACCGGACGGCCAGGTCCGTTACGTTCGTGCCCGTCTGCCGGAGTGGCCGAGGGGGTGGCAGCCCCTGGCAGACTGTCGCCATGGCGGAGGACGATCTTGAGACGATGCGGCGCGAGCTTGCCGAGGCCCGCGCCGAACGCGACGCACTGCAGCGGGAACTCGGCGACTTGAGGGCCAGGCTGTGCATCAAGCTCGGCATCGTCCGCCGAGAGGAGCAGGACGAGGCTCCCTCCGCAGTTCTCAGCGTTGCGAGTGATGCGGAGATCGTCCAGGGGGTTCAACGGCTTCGAGATGATCTGGCGAGACTCGTGGACACGGAGCGGTCGGACGACCTGCGATGGTCGGGAATCGATGACCTGATCACGGGTAACCGGAAGATCCATGCCGTCCAGGCCATCCGAGCCCGGTTCGGGGCGAGTCTGCCCCTGGCGGTGGACCTGCTCAGCGAGCGGTACACCCAGCTACGGCACCGGTACCCCGAACGCTTCAGCGAAAGCCCCGAAGCGTACTGGGACGGCTTCACGTCCTGACCAACTCGGCCGCCCGTGGCAACGAAGCCACCGAACGCCGCTCGGCCGGTGACGGTCCTCACCGATACACATCCGCCAAGGCGCGCGCGTGGCGTCCGGAGCGACGTCCGCCACCGAACTGGCGAGGCAACCGTCACCGAGCGGCGGCGCGGCTCTGTGCGATCTGGAACTCGACGGTGCGGCACAGACTCAGCGCGTCCTGCGGGTCGTCGGCCCGGAGGCTGAACCGGCGGATGAACAGCACCGAATCGAGGGTGATGCCCTCGCGGGCCAGCACGAACAGCAGGGCGAGCAGGGCGGCGCGGGCGTTGCCGTCGTCGAACGGGTGGAAGAAGCAGACATCGAGGTAGGCCCGGGCTGCCCTGGCGGCCGGGGACCGCCGGTTGTCGGCTGCCTGCGCGAGACAGGTGTCGAGGTGGGAACGGGTGTCGGGGCCGATCCCGTAGCGCTCCTCACCGTCCTTGGCGAAGGCCGGGTGCGTACGCAGGTTCGGCGGCTCGGGTGTGCCCAGCACGTGCTGCTGCCAGCCGCGCAGCAGTTCGAAGTCGAGCACGGCACCGCGTCCCGCGTCGGCCCGCACCAGATCCAGCGCAGTGAGGAGGCCGGTGGCGCGGGCGGGGTCCACCGCTGCGTCGAAGGAGCGGAATTCCTCCGCGGCGCCGTCGCGGGCGGGGACCACCTTCCCGGTGTCCGCGCCGTCCTCACGGGCGGGCCACGGCACGCTCTCGCGCACCGCGATCCAGCGCTCCAGGTGGTCCGGGAGCGGCCCGGCCTCCGGCGGCCACTGGGTGTCCTGCGGCCGCAGTGGGCCGACCATCCGTTCGGCGATGTCCTCCGCCAGGACGGAGTCCGGTGCGGTCCAGCTCTTGAACCGGCCGCCGACCGCCTGCTTCACGAGCCGCGCAGCCAGCTCGGGGCCAACCCCCCAGTAAGTGAGGAACCACTCCAGGACCTGGTTGCAGTGCCCGTACCAGCCGCTGTCGGCGCCCGTCTGGTCGGCCACCTGCAGGATGAGGTTGCGAGCGGCCCGCTCCCACAGGACCCTGTCCGCGTCCAGGCGCTCGGTGTCCAGGGGGTAGGCCTCGAAAAGGTCCGCGAGGCGTTCGAGCCAGTCACGCCACTCGCACAGCGCCGCCACGACTTGGTCGACGGTCTGCTCAGGAGTGCTGATCGAGTGGGAGGCGCAGCACCAGTTGCCGACGGGTCCGCCGTCGACGTCTCCTTCACCGTTCGACCAGCGCCATCCTGCCGCCCAGGGGCCGAATCGCTGGATCAGTACGTGTGTCATGGCATCGGACCACGGCTTGGCGACGTCCCAGTCCCAGTTGACCTTGGTCAGGTCGAGCGCCGGGTCGAGCCGGGAGGGCACCCGCTGGGCCGGGCCGAGCGAGCGGATCTCCCGCGCCGCCGAAACGGGGTCGAAGGGGTGGCCGGCGGGGTCGACCTGGTCCCAGGTCAGATCCTTGGGGTACAGCACATTGAACACCGGGCAAGCGTGCACGTCGGCCGAAGGCGCGGGCAACGCAATTTCCGCGGGCCCCACGGCCGACGCCCCACCCCGCTCGGTGGAAGGCCGTTACGGCCCCGACGTGACTGCCCTGGTGTCAGGTCGCAGCGCTTTCCCGAGTGGAGGGGGCAGGACACCGAAGCTCCTGTAGCCCTCGCAGACGAACCCCGGCTGCGGTGACGCATGTGTAGGCGGCCTGGACGCTCGGCGGTCGACCTGCGGGAGCGCCGGCAGCAAGGCCGCCAGAGTGTTTTCTGTGACGAAGGGCCAAAAGCTCTGCCTCAAAGGGCAGTTCTGCGTCGTGGAATGGACGCGGAGTTGTTCGTGTGGCTAGCGTTCGGGTGTTGCCAGGTTCGCGATCTTCGTTCTGAGGGGGAGGCCGTCAGTACGGAGGGGCTCCCGCCATGCTTTCGCACAGGCGGCCTCGGCAGCCGAGCAGTGCCCACACCGAAAGGCTGACGATCGCTGCGATGGCGGTGGTGCTGCCCGAAAAGGCCGGGGGCCGGCCGGGAACGGTAACGTCACCCGCCGTCGAAGGCGGATTCCGTCGAAACCCACTGTCGGCCCGGTTGGATGCAGCGCCCGGCGTCGTGCCGGGCGTCCGGTGCGGTGACCGTTGCCAGGGCGACACCTGCATATCCGAGTTCGCGGTGCACGGTTCGGCGGACCGGTCGACGAGCCGGCCACAAGGGTCAAATTCGCTCCGGGCACGGCCCGGTGTAGCGACTCCCATGAGAAAACACCTGAGAGGAACCATGAAGAGTTCGACGAGGAACACCATCACCGCAGGCGTGGGAACGCTGGCATTCGCGGCCGTGTTCGCGGCGGCGGCACTGCCGGCCTCCGCGGCCACGTACAAGGGCCGGGCTACCTCCTACTCGCCCGGGCTCAACGCGTGCGGGACGGTGGATTCCGACGGGGACTTCATCGTGGCGGTCAGCCCCCAGATGTTCCACAACGGATCGGTGTGCTTCGCGACGGTCAGCATCACCTACAAGGGCCGCACCGCGACCGCGAAGGTGACCGATCGGGCACCGGGTGCGGGCATCAACGACCTCGACATGTCCCCGGGGCTGTTCAAGTACTTCGCTGGCCAGAGCCAGAACGCGATCTCCGGCGTGAGTTGGCATTTCAAGGACTCCAAGCCCACGCCCGGCGGGACGTCGAAGGCGCCGACGCCGAACCCGACCAGGACGACGAAGGCACCCACGCCGAACCCCACCAGGACCACGAAGGCACCCACGCCGAACCCGACCAGGACGACGAAGGCACCCGCACCGAACCCGACCAGGACGACGAAGGCACCCGCACCGAATCCGACCCGGACTCCTTGAGTCCCAACAAGCAGGGACCATGCGCCGGGTGCTGGGTCGCCCCCCCGGAAGAGTTGGCGATCGAGCACGCCAGCCTGACTGGGAGGCGTGCGGCCTGGCAGTTCAGTTGCCGGCGGCCTGTTCTCCTGGCTGCCGACTGCCGACTGCCGATGCAGTGCTTGCCGTCTTGGTCCCGGACGGTTGAGCCATCCGGGGCGGTGGTGGGGGTGGGCCGGGTCCGGGACGAGCTCGCGGACGTGCCCGCCGGGGGGACGGCCAATTCTCGTTTCCTGCAAAACCGTTGGTCGCGGGGGCGTACCTCGCACGGGGCGGCTCCCGGAACTCTGGTGTCGTGGAGGTCCGATGGGGGTGTACTGGTGGCCTGCCGTGTCAGGGGGCCGTATGTCGCAGACCTCGGATCCAGGACCGCCCGCGCCGCACGGTGATGCGCCGGAACCGTCCCCCGGCGACCCCGATCCGGACGAGAAGTTCACCCCGGGCGCCTGGCTGACCGCCCAGGAGGTCGCCGTGTTGTGGTCCGTGCGGGAGGACTGGGTGCGACGGGTGGCACACCTGGCGGGGGTGCGCAGCCACACGGTTCCCGGGCCGACCTACGGTACGTACGGGGCGGGCCAGGACCACCCCTACTACCACCCCGAGGACGTGCCGCTGGCGGCGGTGGCCATCGCCGAGGGACGCGTCGAGGTCGAGTCGGTCTGGCGCACCGACACCCCTGACGGCCGGCGGGCGGAGTGCTGGAGGAGGTTCCGTCTGCGGTTGGCCATCACCCTGGTGCTGGTCTGGTCGTCGCGCAGCTGCTGGTACGCCGGCACAGCGATCCGCTCGACCGGCTGATACCGCGTGAGCGGGAGGTCCTGGAGCTGATGGCGGGCGGCCGGTCCAACTCCGGCATCTCCGCCGAGCTGGTCGTGAGCGAGAGCGCGGTCGCCAAACACATCAACAGCATCCTCACCAAGCTCGACCTGCCCAGGGCCGACGCCGACCACCGCCGCGTGCCGGCGGTGCTGCGGTTCCTGGGCGTGGCGACCGCGTAGTGCGCGACCACGCCCGCATCCCCGCGTGTGGTTCACGGCGCGGGCCCTCGCCGCCGGAGCACTCCAGCGAGACGGCGACCGCGACCGCTCGCCGACCTACGACGGGCTGCGAGCCGCCGAAGTCGCCGGCAGCACGGGCGGGTGCCGCTCCGCCGCGGAGGCGGACAAGACCGGCGACGTCCGTCACATGCCGTCACCGGACGGCTCGTTCCTCGGTCCGGCCTCCTCCCCGATTGCGGTTCCGAACGACTCGCGGGGACGCCTCCGCGACGGCGTGGCCGGCCTTTCGGGGCGGGCCGGCCGTGCCGCAGGGGCCCGTCCCGGGGCGCCCGGACGCTGCCGGCCCGGCCGGAACCCGTCGTCGAAGTCACCTTCGACGGCCTCCGGTGCAGTCACCGCTACCCTGCGAGCGCAGTCCTTGCTGTCCCGCCAGGGCAGTCCTTGCTGCCCCCCCCCCGCGACGTCCCGTCACCTCGCGGTCGGCCCTGCGGTTTGCCGAGGTGGTGGGCTCCCGGCCGGCCAAGAGTGCCGCCGAGCATGAAACGGCCTTCCCCGTAGGGGAGTTGGCCACCACCGAAGGCCTGTGAGGCCGTCCGGACGGCTGGGTCCGCCGACCCGTCCGGCCAGGTACCACGGGGTGAAACGCCTTGCGCCGTAACGGGGTTCGCGCACGGTGGCCGAATCAGCCATTCCCGTTCCGGCCACCGTGGTCTGGACCAGTGGCGGCTAGGTTGGCCGTGACAAGGAGAGGCGGCCGCCGGCCAGCCGGTGCCGCCCTGGCGAAAGGTGCCCGACATGCAGGTGAGCGTCGACCGGGACCTCTGTTGCACCTCCGGCATGTGCGTGACGAACGCCCCCGCGGTGTTCGAGCAGGACGACCGGGACGGTCTCGTGAGGCTCCGTCAGACCGTCCTGCTGCCGGAGCAGTTCGACGACGCCCGACTCGCCGCCGAGCTCTGCCCGGGCCGGGCGATCACCGTCACCGGGGGCGAGCCCGTGCGGACCGGGGCCTGACGGACCTCCGCCACCGACCCCGCAGGCCGCGCCGGGAACCTTCCCGGTCCCCAGCCCCACGAGAACACCCGCGACGTGAGGAGACCCCCGCTGTGACCAGCGCACCCACCACCCCTGTCCTCGCCCTGCCGGCCCCGCACTCCGGCGGCTGTCCGTTCGGCCCGCCGCC
This sequence comes from Kitasatospora albolonga, assembly GCF_039535905.1. Taxonomy (GTDB): domain Bacteria; phylum Actinomycetota; class Actinomycetes; order Streptomycetales; family Streptomycetaceae; genus Kitasatospora; species Kitasatospora albolonga. The sequence continues at coordinate 46,196 of NZ_BAAAYB010000127.1, forward strand.
CGCGTACCCCGAGGCCGCCGCCACCGGGCCGGTGACCAGGGCCAAGCTGCCCGACGGCGACCTCTGCTGGCTGGTCACCGGCTTCGCCGAGGTCCGCACCGTACTGTCCGACCGCCGGTTCAGCGCCGACATCCGCCACCCGACCTTCCCGCTGCTGATCGCGGGCGCTCGCGAGCTGATCACCGACAATCCGGACTTCCTGCGACTGGACGACCCCGAGCACGCCCGCCAGCGCCGCATGATCACCGGGGAGTTCCTGGTCAAGCGGGTGGAGGAGCACCGCCCGGAGATCCAGCGGATCGTGGACGGGGTGCTGGACCGGATGACCGAGGGCCGGACCACCGCCGACCTGGTCACCGACTTCGCGCTGCCGGTGCCCTCACTGGTGATCTGCCTGCTGCTCGGCGTGCCGTACGAGGACCACGAGCGCTTCCAGGACCTGAGCCGCACGATGGTCAGCCGGGAGGCCACCGTGGAGCAGCTCCGGGTGGCCCAGGAGGAGGTCCGCGACTACCTCCGCGGCCTGACGGACCGCAAGCGCGAACACCCGGAGGACGACGCCCTCAGCCGGCTCGCCGCGCGCGACGACCTGACCCCGGACGACGTGGCCGGCATGGGCGTGCTGCTGCTGATCGCCGGGCACGACACGACCGCGAGCATGATCTCGCTGGCGACCGCGCTGCTGCTGGACCACCCCGAGCAGATCCCCGCCCTGGCCGATCCGGCCACCCTGCCGGGTGCGGTGGAGGAGCTGCTGCGGCTGCTGACCATCGTGCACACCGGCCTGCCCCGGGTGGCGCTGGAGGACGTGGAGCTGGGCGGCGTCACCATCCGGGCCGGGGAGGGCGTGATGGCGCTGCTCTCCACCGCCAACCGGGACGAGACGGTGTTCGGTGGCGCCGGCCGTCGGGCGACGGACGAGCTGGACCTGGAGCGGGACGCCCGGCGGCAGCTGGCGTTCGGTTTCGGCGTGCACCAGTGCCTGGGCCAGCCGCTGGCCCGCGCCGAACTCCAGATCGCCCTGGAGACGCTGTTCCGCCGACTGCCGGGGCTGCGGCCGGCCGGCGAGCGCGAGTTCCGTACCGACTCGTTCATCTACGGCATGCGGTCGCTGCCCGTGACCTGGTGAGCGGGGCCTGACGGAGAACTCCGAGTGGACTACCGGCCCGCCCGCCACGACGTTCCATCACGGCGGGCGGGCGGGCGGGCTTGCCGGTCGAGGCCGAGCGCGGCGAGCCACTCGGAGCAGGGCCTCGGTCAGCTCGGCCCACCCCGGTGGGGTCGAGCCCCGGTGAGACGGTCACCTGCCCTCCGACACGCGCTCGTGGTCGGTCCGCCGGCCGTACCGGAGGGATGGTGGATGATCAGGGTGTGCTGGTGCAGACAGAGTTGATGCCGACCTCCGAGCCGGAGCGGATGATGGTCAGGTTTCACACATCCGTCGGCAGTGCCGTGGCGGTGTGGCGCGGCGACCCGTTCGAGGTGGCGGGCCGGCACTACATCGAGTGGACCGTCAGGGAGGAGATCCTCTGGGGCCTCAACACCCGACCGACCCCGCTCACCGAACCGGGCATCCGCGAGCACGCCGGCCACGTGGTCCTGCGCGGTCGGCTGGAGCTCGTCGAGGAACCCCTCGCGGTTCTCGATCTGGGCGACTCGCCGGTGTGGTTCGAGATCGGATCGCCACCACCGCCCGACGGAATCGACGGCACCTGGGTGGAGATCACCGTCGCAGCGGACAAGGTGGAGCTGTACCCCTACCGGCTCTGACCGGTCTCACCCACCCGGCAAGAACGCCCCGGCCGGGGCGAGCCCGGGACACCACCGCCGAACCCACCAGGTCGTGCGGCGGCGCGACGCCGTCTCAGATGTCCGCTGGCCGTCCGCCGAGAGCCGTTGTGAGTCCGGCCCGAGCCCGGAGATCGGCCGTCGCCGAGACGAGCCGATGGGCGACCGGCCCGATCCGCCCACGATCGCGGATCCGACGACACCCACCCCGGCGCCGACCAACGCGGCTACCCCTTGGTCCACGGAACGAGCGTTCCCAGCGGACGCTCCGACCGAACCCGCCTCGCCCGACCTCATGACCGGGCGGCCGGTGGTGACGAAGCTCCCAGGGCGGTGATGCGGGGGAGGAGCATGCCGGTACAGGCCACCCTGCGGGCAGCGCCGGTACCCACGGGGCCGCTGCGGTCGGTCAGTCGGGGGTTCGGGTGAGGGTGCATTCGAAGCGGTAGGTGCCGCTCTGGACGGAGAAGGGCGACTGGACGCGTTTGGTGAGCGGGTCGCCGGGTGCCAGGGCCTGGATGAGGGTGGTGTCCGGAGGGTCTTGGAGGAAGTCGTGCTCCTTCACCCAGACCTCGATGTGCTGGGCGAACGCGACCACGGGGACCTGGCCTTCGAGTTTGAGCATCTCGCCGGAGTCCGCGTCGTCCCAGTAGGTGCTGAAGAAGTGGCCCGGCAGGCCGTCCGCCTGGAGTTGGAGGGTGATCTCGTCGCCGCCGGCCCAGTCGGGTCCGGTCTCGTCGATGCAGCACAGGACCATCGGACCGGTGGGGGTGGAGCGCAGGTAGGTCAGGCCCGACTTCCAGCCCACCCGGAATCCGGTGTCGGTGAGGGAGGAGCGCAGCAGGCGCAGCATCACCACCTCGACGCCGACGGCGCTCAGGTCCACCTCGGAGAGGGGTCCGCTTCCGGAGGCGGTGAGCGTCCCGGCCGATCCGCTGAGGACCTCGAGAGCGGCTTCGTGGCCGGTGCTGTTGAGGAGGGTGAAGGTGGAGGTGTGCGGGAGGCCGCTGTGGGCGCGGTCGATGCGGGCGCGGAACCAGCACTCGTCGTTGGGGCCGAGCTTCTGGCCGTTGGGTAGTTGCGGGTCCTTCGCGGCTTCCCAGGGCAGAAGGGCGATGGCGGTGGCTCGGGTCTCACCGCGGTGGCGCAGGACGCCGACGTGGCAGACGCCGCGGTAGCCGCCGCTCTGCCGCGTGGCCCGTACGCGGATGAAGAACGGGCCACGGCTTTCGAACTGTTGCCCGTCCGCGCCGGGTTCGATCCCGAGCCGGCGCAGGTCTCCCGGCAGTGTGCTCAGCCCGCTCGCGGCCGGTGGCAGGACGTCGTAGGGGACGAGGGGAGTTGACATGTCGTCAGCGGTGAACAGGTCGATGTCGAGCTGGGGTTCGGGGAAGACGGTGTACGTCCCGGGTTCCTCGATGTACACCCACTGGTAGCTGCCGTCGTGGACGATGTTCAGCCCGTACGCCCGCAGCCCCTCCGGGGTGGTGGCGGAGGGCACCGTGACGGCGCGGGAGGGGGTGCAGGCGGGGGTCTCCAGGTGGGCGTCGGCCTCCAGCGACCAGTGGTCGCTCTGCGCGCGGAACCTGGTGCGCATGTGCTGCGGCACGAGCCTGCGCTCGGGGGCCCGGCTGTAGCACTGGTAGTCCAGCCGCATCAGCAGCCCGGCCGGGAGCTCCCCGTTCTCGCCGGGGTCCAGGTTGTTGCAGGTGTAGCCCGGATCGGACTCCACGAACGCGTTCGGGGGACGCATGAAGGTCCGCCAGCCGTCGGTCAGGTCGGTGCTGAAGACACCGCTCGGGGCGGCGAACACCGTGCCCCACTCCGCAAGGGCCGCGCCCGGGTCGCCCCGTACGTTGAAGTCGCCCATGACCACCAGGGTGCGCCAGAGCCCGGTGCCGGGCGGGCCGAGGATCAGGGAGAGCTGCTGGCCGAGGTCCTTGAACTGTCCGGCCCGCTCGGCCGCGTACTGGTCCTCCCACTTGTAGAAGGCCTGGGTGTGGGTGAACGCGATCGTCACCACCCCGGTCGGCGGGAACAGCACCTGGACCAGGCCCACCCCCTTGCACGCCAGGGCGTCCTTGTCGGCCGAGTCCGGGTAGGAGAAGAAGTGCACCTTGGGGTCGCTGGCCTGAGGGGGGAGAGTGCGGAACGGCAGGCGGCTGAACAGCATCAGCCCGCTGTCCTGCCCGATGGCGCAGTCGTCCAGCTTGACGGCGATGTGCGGGTAGGCGGGCTTGAGCCGGTCGTAGAGGACGTCGCGCCCGGTCTCGCTGAACACCTCGTTGAAGGCGATCACGTGCGGCCGGTCGTCGGGGGCAAGGGCGTCGAGGGCGTCCGCCACCGCGTGCGCCCGGCCCTCCGCCTCGTTGCCCGGCGAGGTCGTGCCGGGCACGGTGGGCAGCAACTGGACGTTGAAGGTCATCAGCTTCAGCGCGCTCATCAGGTCGTGTCTCCCCGGCCCGTCGCATCTCCTGAACACTGGTCAGTTTCCCTGCCCCGAGCGGGGTTGGGCAGAGGCGAAACGGGCGACGGGCCCTGCCGGAGCAGGTCGCCGAGGCCCGGGGCGCCGCCGCCTCCTCCGCGACCGTGTTGTCCGCGGACAACACAGCGCCGGGGTACGGCCGGGCGACGTATCGCAGCGCAAGTACTGCCGCGCGCCCGCGAACCACGGAGGGCACCGCTGCGGCAATGCGAGCGTTCTCCACGGGCTCAGGGTGCGGGGGATCGCTTTCGGTCGGACCGTTCGCCGGCCGCGCCGGCCAGGATCCCGCAGGCCACAGCAGCAAGCCCGAGAACCCCCACGGCCGGGTTGACGTACCCCGGTACGGCGACGGTGTAGCCACCTCCCGCGCGCAGCTCGCACGTGAAGCGCAGCGGCAGGAAGCTCACGCTGTGGTCCACGACCGTCTCCGCCCGGGCCATGCCGCCCTCACGGCAGGGCTGGATCGGGAAAGCGTCGGTTCCACTGTCGTCCGTCGTCAGGACGGCGCCGAGGAGGTGCAGCGCACCCCACAGGTACGCGGCGGCCGCGCCCCCGGCCGACAGCAGCGCCACCCCGCGCAGGCCGCCGGACGGACCGGCGTCGCTGCTGCTGCGGACCAGTACCACGGTCCCCAGGATGAACAGGACCGGCGCGGCAACCAGCCCAGCCAGCACCACTGCGACAAGCACGAAGAATTCGAGCAACGATTCCCCCCAAGGTCGTACTCCACGACGACGCGCCCCACAGGTCCGGTTCCGCCGCGAGGAGCGGGGCCTCGCCGGTCACCACCGATCCTGAGCTGCCGGTCACAGCGGCGGCCACCCGAGGGTGTCGGTGGCGCCCTCCACGATCCCGGCGTGCCCGACACCCCCACCGCCAGCGCCGACACCACCGAGGCCCCCGAGCAGACCGAGGCGGAGCCGCACCCCGACTTCGTGATGCCGGTCCCCGAGCCAGGCGACGCCCAGGCCGCGGTCGGCTGATGGTGCGACCGGATCGCCGCGCAGGCCCGCGCGGCCTACCCCGACGAGAAGGACGCGCAGGGCAACCTCATCGCCGACCGCTGGTTGGAACGCGCCCGCTACCCCGGCCCCACCCCCACCCAGCCCCTCGACACCGGCGAAGCCCGCCCTGGCCGGCTCCACTGCCGCCCGATCTCCTCGGCGTGCCAGAAAGCCGGCCGCAGGCGCCGCCACCCCGGCGTGAGACGGCCGCAGACTTGCCACAACGGCCGGCGTGCGCACGCGCCCGGCTCAGCTGACACGGCCATCTGGCGGCCCTTCATGCCCGCCCCTACCATCACCGGGAGCGGAAACGAGGGGACGCACATGCAGGAGCAGGAACCGGCTGCGGCCGCGGTCCGGGTGCTCGTCGAATCCGTCGCCAGGGGCGGGGCGGCGACGGGGCCAGAGGCCCAGGTGATCGCACTCGTACGGGAACGCCTCGGCCGAACGGAGACGGGCCGATCGGCGGTGCTGCGCCTCGACACGGAGTGGAGCGCCGCCGCCGAAGCGGACGCAGCGGAGGTGCTGGCCCGCGAGATGGCCGCCGACGCCGTGTTCGGACACCTGATCCAGACCGCACTGGACGGCCTCGTACCCAGTCCGGCCCAAACCCCTCCCGTCCCCCCGCCCCCGCCGTACCCCCCGTCTGGGCCCTCGCCGGGCAGCCCGGGGCCGCTCCACGAGACCACCACCCGGCCCCGACCGGCCCCCCCGACGCGTCGCCGCCGTCTGGCTGCTCGGCATCCCCCAGGTGCTCCTGGCCTTCATCGCCGGCAACCTGGCCGCCGAACTCGGCGCGCCCTCCCTGCTGGTCGGCACCGTCTTCACCGCCTCGGCGGTACTCCTCGCCCTCGGCATCAGGATCGGCGCCACCACCCTGCGGCAGACCCCCAGCCCTCTGCTGGTCGGCGTCGTCGTCGTCGACGCGCTGCTGATGGTGCGCATGTTCCTGGTGCGAATCGGAATCTGACCCCGGGCGTCACCACCCGACGGCACACCAGGCACAGCGGCCCCGCTCACGCCTCCACCACCGCCCACTCCACGCCGTGCTCGGCGAGCGGCGCGGGCTAATCCGTCGTCAGCCCCGCCCTGCGGCTTTTGTTGTTGTTGAGCCAGGTGCGAAGCGCGAACAACGTTATTCTGTCCCCTGTCTCCGCCGCCAATGGCTGCTTGTGAGGGCGGGGCACCTTCGCGTGCTGGTGCTCGGCGACGAACGCCGCCAAGGCTGCGAGGCCGGCCGCGAACCGGTCACCCCGGGACTTGTTCGGCCGGGCCGCCACCTTCGCCCGGGCAGCGGCCGGCTCCTGGTCCTCCTCGATGCCCAGCGCCGCCAGGAGGTCCTGCCGCTCCTGCTTCAGCCCTGCGAAGGCGGCCCGCTGCGCCCGCACCCGCCGGCCCCGCTCCTCGCCGTCGAACTGCAGGCCCACGTCCAGCCCGGCCCAGTCGGTCTGGCCGTCGGCCTCCAGCCACCACATCCGGGCGACGGCGTACGAGCGCTGCCAGATGATCGGCCAGCGCGGGGCCCACCACGGGTCGACCGCCTCCAGCTGCGCCCGGCGCTCCGCGTCGAGTGCGACCGCTTCGCCGTCCGGCACCTCGGCGGCGGCCCGCAGCGCGGCGAGCCAGGCCCTGATGGCGTACCCGCCGCCGATCACCGCCCGCGCCGGCGCGGCCAGGCTGCCCCCGTGCTCCTTCGCCCAGAGCCGGGCCCAGTCCGAGCCGATGCGGGGTCAGCGTTTGACGCCCCACAGGGAGTCGTCGCCGATCGAGTAGCAGCCGTGGAAGTAGGTAGCGCCGTGGGTGCGGTGGTAGGTCTCAGGCAGCCGGTTCGCCCGGCCTTGCTCGGCCCAGCAATTGCCTACGGTGGGGCGGATGCCGAGCGGCCCGAACTCGTCGAATGCGAACGTGCGATCCGGGAAGCGTTTCAGCACGTGCTCGATCCGGTCGAGCTTAGCTTCGCGCTCCGGATCGGTGGACTCCTTCCACGTCTTGGCCCGTTGGAAGGCGACGCCGCGTCGGGAGAGCAGGCAGCGCAGGGCCTCGCGGCCCAGGCGGACCACCCGGCCATGAACCTTGCGCAGGTAGGCGGCGAGCTTGCGGATCGACCAGCGGGTGAAGGGCTGGCCGAGCTTGGCCCGGCGGGTGGTGGCCATCTGGACGACGAAGTCCTCGTCGTCAGTGCTGAGTTGGCGAGGACGGCCTCCCGCCCACCGAGGGTCCACAGACAGGCCAGGCCGATCTCGTTGAACCGGTGGATCACATCCCGCACGGTGTTCTCGTCGGCCGCTACCAGCTGGGCGATGACCGGCACCCGGTTGCCGCCGGCCGAGGCCAGCAGCATCATCGCCCGGCGGTAGCGCACCGAACTCGTACTGCCCCGACGCACAATCCTATGTAACTGCTGACCTTCCTGATCCGTCAGTCTCCGAACCCTCACCGGCCCCGCCACCACGCTCCCCGAACCTTGGATGTCGACTCACATCCAACCCGTCCGGACCGTGCCACCACCAACCCGGTGGACCTGTGCGGTCAGAGCACTAGACACACCCCGAGAGCGCGCTCTTCGCTGACTGTCGCGCTACCGCCAGCGCCAGTGCGGGCCGGGACAAGTTGGTGGCCCGACGCGGGATGCGCCGGGCCACCAAGTTCTTGAGCGGCGTGCGGTCTGCGGAGGGTGAACCCACCGGGGACCGCACGGTAGAGGAACGCGTCCTACCTCGCGTGGGTGAACGTCAGGACCGGGGTGTCGACGATCTTGTCGTCGCGGGCTGGACGTCACTATCGGCGAACCGCACCTGACCGGGTCCGCGCCGAGCCCTCCCAGAGGCAAGCTCACACCAGCGGCCTGACCGGGGAGATTGTCCTGGGCGTGTCGTCCCGGCCAGGTGAGGCGTGATCAGGAGCCGATGAGGTTCCAGCTGCTCCAGCCGCTGCTGCCGGTGGTGTAGTAGGCGTGGTAGATGCGGCTGTCGGTGCCGGTGGCAAAGACCTCGATGGTGTTCTTGTCGGCGTGGTAGACCGTGCTCAGCGCGGTGAACGTGCCGGGGGCGACCAGCTTCCACGCGCTCCAGCTGGGGCTGCCCGTGGTGTAGAAGGAGTGGTAGACCTGCCCGTCGGTGCTCAGCGCGAAGATCTCGATGGTCTTGAGGTCGGCCTGGTAGACGGCGCTGGTCTGGCCCTTGAAGGTGCCGGAGGCGATGAGGTTCCAGCTGCTCCAGCCACTGCTGTTGGTGGTGTAGTAGGCGTGGTAGACCTGCTTGTCGGTGCCGGTGGCGAAGACCTCGATGGTGTTCTTGTCGGCGTGGTAGACCGTGCTCAGCGCGGTGAACGTGCCGGGGGCGACCAGCTTCCAGGCACTCCAGCTGGGGCTGTTGGTGGTGTAGAAGGAGTGGTAGACCTGCCCGTTGGTGCCGAGTGCGAACACCTCACTGGTCTTCAGGTCAGTCTGGTGAACGGTGCTGATCGCGGTGAACTGGCCCGGTGCGACCAGGTTCCAGTTGCTCCAGCCGGCGCCGCCGGTGGTGTAGAACGCGTGGTACACCTGGCCGTCCGCCCCGATGCGGAAGTCCTCGATGGTGTTCTTGTCCGGGTGGTACACCGCGACCGGTGCAGTCTCCGTCCACCGGTCGGTCCGGTCCACCTGCTCCTTCAGCCACGCTGCCAGGCCGTCGACACGGGTGCTGTAGGCGCCTGTGCGGGTCTCGGCGGCGGGGATGCCAAGGCAGCTCCCCTGCCAGGAGCGGCTGTTGACGGCCACCAGCTGGGGCTGGCCGTCGACGGTGCGCCAGGCCGGGCCGCCCGTGTCGCCCTTGCAGATGGCCGCGCCGGCCGGTGCCTTGGCGGCGAGGTCGACCCCGGTCGCTGCGATCTTGCCGACGGTGAAGGTGGCGGTGCGCAGCTTGTCCTTGGACCAGGTGGTCCTGGTCCGTCCGTAGCCCGCGATCTGCAAGTCTTCACCTTGGGCGGGGGCGCTGGTGCTGAGAGCCAGGGGAGTGATGCCGGCGGCGGGAGCGGTGAGGCGGGCCAGGACGAGGTCACGGTCGGTGCGCGGCACGATCTCGGCGATCTCGGTGACGTGACCGCCGGTGGTGTTGGTCAGGTCGGCGCGGCCGATGACGGCGGTGGTCCGTTCCTTCGGGGCGCCGGCCTGGAGGGTGAGGCTCTGGGACGGGTTGTCGGCGAAGCAGCTGGCGGCGGTGAGGACCCAGTACTGGTTCACGAGCGCGCCGGAGCAGACACGGCCCTTGTCACCGATGGTGAGCTTGGCGGTGAATGCGAAGGACGCGTCGGTCTGGGCATCACCGGATACCGCGCCAGCGGTGCTGGATGACAGCCCGCTGGCGAGAGCGGCGATGCTGAGCGCGACGGTCGCCAGAGCAGTGGTGGGCCGTGGAAGTTGACGGGCAGTGAACATGCAGGTTGGTCCTCAAAGCTATGGAAATCCGGTGCGAGTGCGCGTACGTCCGCCGCACGCGACGCAGAGGAGGGCAGGGTCGGGGCAGATGTCCGGGTCAGCCCGTGACACGGAGTTCGAGCATCACGGCGTTGGAGTTCCTGCTGCCTTCACCGACCGGAACCAGTTGGTCCTTGGCGACCTGCAGGGTCGTCGTGTTGCCGTCGGCGGAAACGCGTGCGGCCACCGCCCGCTCGGGTGTGGTCTGCACCGCGAAGACCTCCGGGATCGACATGGTGAGCCAGCCGGTGGACGTGGGTGCCGTGAAGCAGAACCGGTCACGAGGATCCCTGAGGCCCAGCCGGGAGTAGACCTCGATCTGATGCGCCGATCCGCAGCTCACGAGGCTGATCTGGCCGTCGCCCGCCGTCAGGGTGACCCCCTTCTCCTGGAGGATCTGGTCCGCGCCGGGGTAGGCCCCGTCCTCGACCCCGAACGGGGCCAGCACGTTGTCGGTGGTGCTGTCGGCAGCGGTCGCGAGGGCCGACACACTGACAACGGCGGCCGCAGCGACGGCTGCGCCGACCAGCGACCATCGTCGTATACGGATTGACATGTGATCTCTTTCACTTTTTAAAGCGCATTGATTTTGCCAAACGTGCGAAATCGGACATTATGCCTGCCTGGGCCGCGCTTCTTCACCTGCATTGGACTTGGGTAAACAGCTCGTACCCGGGGCGCTGGCCAGGCGCCGGGGGTCAGGACGCGATGGAGGCCGTGGGGCGGAAAACATCAGGCCACCACACGGCCGCACATCCGGCCCCGAGGTTGGCATTGTGTTCGCTGCTGGCGCGGCCCTGCGCCGCTGGCGCCGAGGAACGTAAAGGTTCGCCCTCAAGACATCTGGAAAATATATGATCGCGCACGGCAGCCGCGCGTGAGACAGGAGGGTGAGGCGTGACCTGACTCAGCCCGTGATGCGAAGCTCCAGGACGACACCATGGTTGCTCACGCTGTGTTCACCGACATTGGCGGCCCCATTCTTGGGCAGTTGCAGGGTTGCCGTGTTGCCATCGATGGAGACGGTTGCGGTCAGTGCCCTCTCGGCGGTCGTGCTCATCGTGTAGACCTCCGGGATCGACATGGTGAGCCAGCCGGCCGAGGCGGGTGCGCTGAAGCAGTACCGGTCACGAGGATCCCTGGCGCCCGCCTTGGAGTAGAGCTCGATCTGGTGACCCTGCGTGCAGCTCACGAGGTTGATCTGGCCGTCGCCCGCCGTCAGGGTGATCCCCTTCTCCTGGAGGATCTGGTCCGCGCCGGGGTAGGCCCCGTCCTCGACTCCGAACGGGGCCAGCGCGTTGTCGGTGGCGTTGTCGGCGGCCGTTGCGAGGGCAGGCGCACCGAGAACGGCGGCTACGGCAACGGCTGCGCCGGCTAGCGCCCATCGGCGCATACGGATCGACATGTGATCTCTTTCACTTTTCAAAGCGCACTAATTTTTCTCAAACGTGCCAAATCGGACATTGTGCTTGCCTTGGTTCGAGTCACGCTTCTTAATCTGCCTCAAGGCGGGGCAAACAGCTCGCCTTGCAGGGTGCTGGCCAAGCGCCCGGGAAACACGACTCGATAGAGGCTGTCAGCGCAAGGTATCAGGCCACCATAAAGTCGATTCAACGGCCCCCTAAGTTGATCTTGGGTTCGTTTACGCCGCTTTCTCGGGTAAGATCCGCCAGCGATTTATCCGCGCGGTGATTGGGAGGGATTGGCGTTGAGTTCAGTCAATGTTCGGGCGCGAGGCGGCGGGGGGTGGTGGCGTTCTTCCCTCGCGTTGGCGCACGGCCTGCTTCCGTTGGCCATGACCGCCGGTCTGGTGACGGCTGTGCCCTCGTTCGCGGCCGAGGTGCCCGCGCCGTCGGCGTCGGCGCTGCCGGCGACCGACCGCGGGCGGGCCGTCGGGTTCTGGAAGCTGGGCGGGCCGGCCGTGAAGGCGGCCGCCGAGGTGGCCCTGCTGGGCTCGGATGCCGATGTGCGCCGGTTCCTGGACACGGACCGGGCAGCGGCCGAGGTGCTCGATGACCGGCAGCTGGCCCTGCAGGTGGTCAGCATCGGCGGCCGAGAGGTGCGCGAAGCCGCGAAGAAGGCACTCGCGGGCACGCCGGCCGAGCTGTCCGCGTTCTTGAAGGACGGCTGGAAGGTGTCGCAGGAGCGTGACGACCGACAGGCGGTCGTCCGAGCGATCAACGCCGGAGGCCCGGCCGTTGCCAAGGCCGGCCGGACCGCGTTCGATGGCACGCCCCAGGACGCCCGGACCTTCCTGGAGCAGGGGCAGTACCGGATGCGTGAGCAGGACGACCGCGTCCTGGCGGCCCAGGCGATCAGCGCGGGCGGAGCGCAGACGAAGGCGGCCGGCCGGATCGCGTTCAACGGCACGCCCGACGAGGTCCGTGACTTCCTCGAGGTCGGGCAGTTCGTCGCCCAGGCCCGCGACGCGGAGTACGCGAGCATCAGCCAGCTCGCGGCCCAGGTGGAAACCGCCGGGGCCCAGGCAAAGGCGAGCCTCACCCAGGCCAAGGAGGAAGCGGACCGCGCGATCGACGCCGCCCGCCTGGCCCGGGAGGCCGCGGCCAAGGCAGCAGCCGAGACGGAGGCCGCGAAGGGCGATGCCACCAAGGCGGCAGCGGCCTCCGCACGGGCGGCCGAGGCCACGCGCCGGGCCGCGCAGGCGTCGCAGACCGCCGCCACCGCGGCCCGGGCGGCCGTGGCGTCCTCCCGCCGGACCGCCAACGCGGCCTCCCGGGCGAACAGCGCCATGGTCGGCGCGCTGCAGGAGGCGGCCAAGACCCTCGCGGCGGCCGCGGCGGTGTCCTGGGACAAGACGAAGATCACAGAGGCACAGGAAGCTGCCGGCAAGGCCACCCGCCTGGCGAACGAGATCAGCGGGGTCTCCGGTTGGACACGCGCCACAGCCGAGGCCGATGCGGCGTACCAAGTCACCATCGAGCTGACGAAGGACGCGAACGACCAGGCGAACCAGGCAGCCACCTCAGCCGACGCCTCGGCCGCCTTCGCCGAACAGGCGAAGGCCCCGGCCGCCGAGGCCCGTGCGGCGGCAGCCGTCGCGCGCCGCAACTCCGCCGAGTCCTCGCGCGCGGCCACCGCGGCCCAGGCGCTTTCCGCTGACTCCTCCCGCGCCGCGAAGGAGGCGGCGGACGCCGCCGCATCGGCGGCCGACCGCCTGCGGGCCGCAGCCGAGGCCGCCACCTGGGCGTGGCAGCACGCCGGGGAATCCTCCGCCGCGGCGGACCGCTCAAAGGCCCAGGCCGACGCGGCCAAGGTGGCCGCCGACGCCGCGAGCTCGGCGGTGGAGAAGCAGAAATCGCTCCGCGACCTCGCCACCCGCACCGAGGCCGAAGACCTCGCCACCCGCACCGTCCAGGGCATCAACCAGGCCAACGACCTGCGCGTCGCCGAGGAGGAGCGGCAGGCGGCCTTGCAGAAGGACGTCGACGACGCCAGGCAGCTCGATGCCGACGCCACCCGCCTCGCAGCCGAGGCCGCGCAGACCGGTGCCGACGAGCAGCAGATCGCGGCGAAGGGCCGGCGGATGGCGGTCGCCGCGATGAAGACCCGCGGCCCGTGGAGCAAGTCCGCCGCCGAGTTCGCCCTCGCCGACACCGACGCAGTCGTAGCCGAGTACGCCCGCACCGGCTGGGCCCAGGCAGCCGAGCGTGACGAGCGCACCCGCGTCCAGCAGATCATCCGCGAAAACGACTCTGGCGATCCGGCCGCCCCTGATCCGATCGCCACCGCGGCCACCACCGCTCTCAAGGGCGACGCCGCCGCTGTTCACGCTTTCCTGACCACGGGCCAGTACGACGTCCAGGCCGCCGACCTGCGGGTGCGGGTGGTTCAGGTCCTCAACGCGGGCGGACCGAGCGTCCACCAGGCGGGCAAGAACGCGTTCGACAACGGCGCCAGCACTGTCTTGGCCGACTTTCTCAGTGTCGGCCAGTACCGGGCACGGGCCACCGACGACCGCGTCCTGGTGTCCCGGGCCATGAGCAGCGGAACCCCTGAGGTCAAGGCCGCCGCGAGGATCGCCTTCGACGGGCCCCTCGAAGCAGTCCGCTCCTTCGTTGAAACCGGCCAGTACAAGGCGCAGCAGAAGGACCAGCTCACCGCCCACCACAACGCTGCGATCGACCAGATGATCGCCCAGTCCGCCGGCACCGCCGCCACCGCCCAGCAGAACGCCGCCGAAGCCTTCAAGGTCGCCGCCCTCGCGCGCAACGCGGCCAACGAAGCGAACGACTGGGCCACCAGCGCGACGAAATCCGAAAATCAGGCATCCATATACGCGGGGCAGGCCAGAGCCTCCGCTGGCCAGGCCGCCGACGCCGCAGCCAAAGCCGCCGAATCCGCGAAGAAGGCCCGCCAGTCCGCCGCGCAGGCCCAGCAGGCCGCAAACAGCGCCGCCTCCAGCGCGCGATGGGCCACAGCATCGGAGCGCGCAGCAAGCAAGTTCGCCGAGGAAGCCGGAAAGAAGGCCATCGAGGCAAGGACGTCCGCGGAGGCGCTCGGCAAGAGCAAGCAGGAAATCTTCACCCTGGCAGCGCTCGCCAGCAACGCTATGGTGAGCGCCCAAATGGACCGCCAGGAATGGGAGAAGGAGTTCGATAAGGCCCTCTCTGACTTTTCAGAGGCAAGAGCCAAGAAGAGCGGCTTCACCGCACTCGACGGCGTTCACCTCCTTCTCGACACTCTTGGAACAATCCCGGTCCTCGGGGAACCCATGGACCTCCTCAGCTGCGGGATCTACGGGATTGAGAAGAAGTATGTAGACGCTGGACTCTCCTGCGCCAGCGCGATCCCGATCGCAGGATATTCGGCAACTGCCGTCAAGTTCGGAAAATGGGGAGAGAAGGGGGCCGACCTCCTCTCGGGCATCAACCGCGAGCGCAAGGCTGTATCAGCGGCAGGGCCCACAACCAGCTGTTTCGACAGCTTCCCGGCAGGCACCGGAGTCTTGATGGCTGACCGCAGTATCCGCCCGATCGAGCAGGTGACTGTCGGTGACAGTGTCCTAGCAACCGACCCGATCACCGGTCGAACCGAATCCAAGCCTGTACAGGCGACGATCCGCACCCCCGACGACCGGGGATTCACCACCGTACAACTCGATTCTTCCGGCAGCGGGACCGTCATCTCGACCGACCATCACCGGTATTGGACCGAGAACCAGCGTTCCTGGCGCGACGCATCTCAGCTCCGCCCCGGTGACACCCTGCGCACCCCGAACGGTGCCGCCGTTACAGTCGCCAGCGTCAGTCACGACGACAGCAGCCGCGTTGCGTATAATCTCACCGTCGGTGACCTGCACACCTACTACGTCGTCGCTGCCACCACGCCAGTTCTTGTGCACAATCGGGATCTGAGCGTGTGCGACCTGGATTTCCGGCCGCCTAATCTTGCGCATCCTCCGGTTCAGTCAGTCCTTGATGTGATGCCGACGCTCCCTATTCATATTTACGAGTATGACTGTTCTGAAATTGCTGCGCGGCTACTCAGAGAGGCAGGAGGGGTTGGAAAGATTATCGAGGGCAGGGTCGACGGGGGAGGTTGGATCGATGTCCCCGAGGGTCGAGTCACTGAGAGCTATATTTTCCATCAGGTTTATACTGATGGCCGCTATGTATATGATCCTCGCTTGTCAATGAGCGCCATTCCGGCCGGAGATTATTTCAAGCTTTTGAAGAAGCTGAATCCGGGAATACGCTGGGGAAGGCCGACGGTATGATTTCACCCGAATATGCTCTTGAAGCGCTTCGTCGTCATGGTGTAGTGGAGTGGGGTAGGCTGTCGGTCGGGGTGGATCCTCTCGACGGATTGGTTCGCCCCCCGTTGATTGCTTGGCGGTATGCAAGCCCCACTGTGTCAATTGCTACTCTGATCGGCGATGCCGTTGGCTCTGCCGACACGGTGTACGAGTGGACGGTCTCACTCGGCGGGCGAACGTGGTACATCGTTCCCGAAAGAATCGATCGAGTTATGCGGTCGGCAGGGCCGGGAAATCCTGACGCGCTCGGTTGTTTTAAGATGCAGAATCAGGATTTCTGTGCAGCTACAATGAATGAACTTGCTCTCATTCTAAGGAGAATCTGAAGTCATCCCTCGATTCTAATTTCGGGCCCGCCATCGTTCTCGATGGTGGGCCCGAAATGAGGTCCCGCTGGTTCTGATTTTGTGAGGATTTATGGCGTGGCGGCGGGTGTGCGGGGTTGAGCGGTCGTGGGGTGGGGTTTCGCAGGTTGGTTGATGCGTTTCTGGTGTCGGGGTCGGCCGGGGTGTGGCGGTAGGTGGGTGAGTTGGCCGTGTCGAGGGGCAGGCGGGTGGCGCCATGAGCTGGTGATGTCGCTGGTTTGGTGAGAGTTGCGCTGTTTAGAAGCCGTTGTTGTACCGGTCTTGATGGACGTGGGTTCGATTGGTGTGGCTCGGTCGGGTGATATTGCCGCGTGCCGGGCATGGAGACAGGGCCCCTGGTGCAGCTCGAGGTTGTCGAGACCGTGAGCACGCCAGGAGGCCCTGTTGTGACGGGTCGTCATTTCAGTTGTGCGTTGTAGCGGGTGGTCTGGGGTGTTGTGGGTGGTGTGGGACGTCGCTGGCGGGTGTGGAGGGGGCTGTTTCGCGGTTCCTTGATCGTTCAGGAGGTTCACGGTTGCCCACTTGGCTGTTGACCTGCGGGTATCGCTGATAGGTCGGGAATCGTGGGTCCTGTGAGGTGGTCTGGGACTTTTCACTGGCTCAGTGGGAGCTCCTAGGGCGGTTCGCTGGGAGCGCTGTCTTGATGGCCTGTCAGGTGGGTGCTGGGCGAGGTGTTCTCGGGGTTTGGGGCGCCGGTGTCCCTGCGCGCTGGGAGACTTGCTGGGTGTCTGAGCAGCTGACGTTCCTTCCGCTTTCGTATGCCGCGAGGCCGCCTCGTCTGGTGGTCGTAGCCCCGCAGAATGAGGACTGGGTGCGGTGGTCGGCCGCTGCTCTTGCCCGGTTGTCGAGGGTGTGGGGGTGCAGCGGGAGCGTGGTGCTTCCGGCGGGGACGGTGGAGCATCCGGCACTGCAGCGGGGCCTGGCTCGTCTGCAGCCCGATCAGGTGGTGCCGTACGTGCCGTCGGTTGGGACTGCGGACGAGATCATCCCGGGCCTCATCGATGCAGCGCTTGACCGGCAGAGCATCGACGATGCTGGGGTGTTGGAGCAGTTCGGGCTGTCTCTGCGCAAAAATCCTTGGACGCCGGACTACGTCCAAGCCGCTCAGGAGGTGGCTACCGCGCTGCGGTCACGCCTCGCGGCCAACCAGCGGGAGGAGTTCGTCCATGTCCAGCACCTGTTCGACGTCGGCGACAGCCAGTCGTTGACGGAGCTGGAGTCGGTGGCGGTCGCCCCGCTGCTCGGTGTTCCGAAGGCGCTCGTCACAACGGCGGCTTCGCTCGCCTACGCCATGCACGTCGGGGCGCAGGAATGCCCGTCGGAGAAAACGGTAGAAGCCGGGCGCTGGCTGCAGGCTGCCGTCCAGGGCAGCGAGTCGCCTCTCCTGAAAGAGTTCCATCCCGAGGCGGCGCCGGACGCGCTCGCGATGATGTCCCACGAAGCCGGTCTGTGCATTCCGGTCCGACGGGGGTTCCGGCGCGGGGCGACCACGGTGGTGCTGGGGGAAGGCCCGGAAGACTTCGCTCTGGCACAGGTCCTCAGACAGCTCCACGTCACGGTCGTGTGGCTCCCGGCGGAGGAGCTGTCCCTCGCTTCGATGTGGCTGTTCCAACTGGGCAACCGAAACGACCAGATGACCGTCACTAGCGCCTCGCTCGACCAGCCCGAGGTCCAACGGAGGATCAACGAACTCTGGGACAAGCGCGGCTACCGGATGATCGAGCCAGCCGAAGAGGAGAAGCTTCCGTACACGGTGCTGGATCCGCAGGACCTGGATTTCCACGGCCGGTCGATGGTGGTGCTGCAGACAGCTTGGGATCAGCCCACATCCCTTCCCGCCGCTGTGATGCCCGACGGGTCCCTTGAGACGGCGCTCGCGCTCGCCGCCGAGGTGCCGCCAGGTCTGGACCCGGTCAAGCACCGCTGGCAGGTCACCCTCACCTGCGCCGATCACCCGCTGCCCCCACTGGCCCCGTTGACGGGTGCGGCTCTGATCACCTCGGACCAGAGCTTGTGGCAGACCTTCGTCCGAGCCGCAGACGGGGGCAT
>NZ_BAAAYB010000128.1:0-41003 GCF_039535905.1 Kitasatospora albolonga
TGCGAGGAGGTAGCCCCCGCCGTGGCCCCGGTCGAGGATGGTCAGGCCCTCCACGTCGGCGGTCAGGTGCTTGCCGCCGTAGCCCGGGTCGGCACCCGGGACGCACTCCTCGTTCTCCGGGTCGTAGGTGGCGGGCACGCCGTACTCGCGGACCCGGTTCCATCAGTTCCGGCCGCCCGGAGAGGTCGGCGGGGTATGCGCCAGATCCCGACGTCCTCCTGCCCCGCGTACAGGGTGCCGCCCTCCGGATCGACCACCATGCCCTCCACCTGCGGGAGTTCGCCGGGTCTCGGCGCACGGGGCCCAGGTGCCGCCGTCGGGGAGGCGGAAGGAGGCTGGGTGAGGTCGACGGTGCGGACCTGACGGTTAGGTCACCGTGCCCGGCCGGGGTGGCGGTGAGCTCCAGCAGGGCGAGGCGGGTGCGGTGCCGCTGGCTGGCGATCGCGTTAGCTGCGCCCGGTGCGGCGGTCCGTCCAGGTGGCCAGGCCGTAGGCGGTGGCCTGCTCGTTGATCTCCGCCTGGTCCGCCTGAGAACACCGGGCTCACCCCGTGGTCGGTCACGTCGTGGTGAGCGGGCCGCCGGGCCGGTCCGTGGTCGATCCGGTAGACCCGCAACCGGTCGTTGCCTCGGTCCGTCACCACGGCCAGGTCGGCCTTGGCGCCGCCGATCCGGACGCCCTTCAGCAGGTCCACGTTGTTGAACCGCCCCGGCGCGTCCTCCTCCCCCGGCCCGGCCGGCGCCGCCAGCGCCTGCACCTGCCGCGCCTCCAGGTCGTAGACCCGCAGCCCGCCCTGCTTCGCCGTGGCGATCACCAGGCTCCGCCCCGGATCGGCGTCGTTGCGCCAGATCGCCGGGTCGTCGGCGTTGGCCTTCCCGCCCGCCTTGTCGTCGAAACAACGGAGCCGTCTCTCGCCCTCGGATGCACCTCCGGCAGCCGCGAGGCGGCCCCGGCGGGGAACGGGACGGAGAGGGCGAGGAGGGTACCGAGCACGAGGGAGGCGGCCCGCACGGCCTGACGATGTGGTCATGGGCCGCCACCCTGGCGCCCCGGTCGGCCGGCGGGCGAGCGTGCGGCCGACGTCCCGGTGAAGCTCTCGTGCACCCCTACGGCAGGATCGCGATCCGGCCGGTGGTGGTGCCGTCGGCGACGCGTTGGGACGGCGTCGGCCGCCGCGTCGAGCGGCAGGTCGTTCGCTGACCAGGGGGCGGATGACGGACTTGGCGGCTGAGGGCGGTGAGTTCGGTGTGGGTCCGCGTGGACGGCGGCGGGTCGTGGGTGGCGTAGATGGCCCCAGTGGAGGCCGAGCACCGAGTAGTTCTTGACCAGGGCGTGGTTGAGGGCGGCTGGTGGGGATGGTGCCGCTGGCGAAGCCGATGACGACGATGCGGCCCTCGAAGGCGATGCAGCGGTGGAGCCGTGTGTAGGCGTCGCCTGCCGACCGGGTCGAAGACCACGTCCCGCGCCCCGGCCGGCGGTGGCCTGCTGACCGCGGCGGTGAAGTCCTCGCGCGCCGGTCGATCACCATGTCGGCGCCACAACTCCCGTGCCACGGCTGCCTTCTCGGGGCCGCCGACGACCGCGATCACGGTGGCGCCCGCCGCCTTGCCGAGCTGGACGGCGGCGCTGCCGACGCACTCCGGCCGCGGCGTGCACCAGCAGCGTCTCGCCGGCCCGCAGCCCGGCCCGCCGGTTGCAGCGCGAACCAGGCGGTCTGGTAGGCGATGTGGAGCGCGGGCGGCCTCCGCGTCGTCCAGCGCCAGGCGGGGCCGCGAAGGCGCCCCAGGCGTCCATCAGGGCGTACTCGGCGAAGGCCCCGGCGGGCAGCAGCGGGGTGCCGATCACCGCTCCCCGGCTCCGCGCGCCTCCGACCACCTCGCCGCACAGCTCCACCCCCGGGCTCGTGAACGGCAGCGGCGGCCGCACCTGGTAGTGGCCCCGGACCATCAGCGCGTCCGGGAAGTTGACCGCACGGCGGCCCGCACCCGGACCAGCAACTGCCCGTCCCCCGCCTCGGGTCGATGGGTACCTCGGACCTGGACCGCATCACCGCCCCCGGCTCGCCCAGCTCCCCGACCTGCCACGCCCGCATCGTGCTCACGCCTCGTCCTCCAGCCGTTGCTGCATCCGGTTCATCGTGCCCAGCCAGCGGTCGGTGTGTCCCCGGCCCTGGCCAGGTCAGTACCGGGCCACCTCGGGGTGCGGAAGGATCAGGAACCGCTCCTCGGCGATCCCCCGCATCACCTCCTCGGCGACCACGGAGGGCTCCAACGCCTCGTCCGCCAGCAGCAGTTGACCGGCCCGTCGGTCTCCTCCAGCATCCTGGTCCGCACGCCCTGCGGGCAGACCGCGTGCACCCGCACGCCCCGGTGGCGGTAGGTGGCGGAGAGCCACTCGGCGAAGGCCAGCGCGCCGTGCTTGCTGACGGGTAGTACGGGGCGGAACGAGGCTGGTGAGCAGCCCGGCCGCGGAGACGTGGCGACGAAACGGCCCGCGCCGCGCTCCAGCCAGTCGGGGAGCAGGATGTTCGGCGGCCCGGACGTGCGCCAGCACGTTGACCTGCCAGGCGCTCTCCCAGGCGGCGGGCCCGGCGTCGGCGCCGCCCACCGGGGCGACGCCCGCGTTGGCGCAGTACACGTCGATGTGGCCGAGCTCCTTGCGGGCGGCACGCGATCAGCTCCTCGGGGCTGGGACGCGTCGCCCGGCACCGCGACGCCCCCGATCCGTCTCGGCGACGGCCGAAGCGGCCTCCGCACGTCGAGGTCGTTGACCACCACGCGGGCCCCGCCCGCCGCCCGCGAAGGCCTCGGCCATGGCGGCCCCGATGCCGTGCCCGGCGCCGGTGACCACCACGCCCAGCCTGCGGGTCACAGGCCGTCCGCCCAGGGTGATGCCGCCGTTCCACCACCAGGGTCTGGCCGGTGATCCAGGCGGCGTCCTCGGAGAGAGCAGGAAGGCGACCGCGCCTGGCCACGTCCTGCGGGACGCCGAGCCGCTTCATCGGGTTAGGCCGCGGCCACCTGCTCCTCGCGGCCCTCGTACAGGGCCTCGGCGAAGCGGGTCTTGACCACGGCGGGCGCGACGGCGTTGACCCGGATTCGACGGGCCGAGTTCGGCGCCGAGCTCGGTGTGACGCGCATCAGGGCGGCCTTCGAGACCCCGTACATGCCGATGCCGAGCGAGGCGCGGATGCCGGCGATGGGAGGCCACGTTTGACACACCGAGCCGCCGTGCTCGCCCATCCAGGCGTCGCGGGCGAGGCGGATCCAGGCCAGCGGGCGAGCACTGTTGACGCCGAGGATCTTGGCGGCGGCGGCCTGGTCGACGTCCAGCAGGGAGCGAACACCGGGTTGATGCCTGGTGTTGTTGTGACCAGGTGGTCGAGGCGGCCGAACTGCTCCTGTCGTGCGGGCCACCACCTCAGGCCTGGTGGGCCGTGGTCGTCGGACTTGCCGGCCACGGCGATCGCGTGGTCGGGGCCGCCCAGCTCACGGACCGCCTCGGCCAGCGTGCTCGGTGGTTGCGGGCGTGTGATGCAGACCCGGGCCCACGCGCTCCGACCCAGCTCGCGGGCGATGGCCGAGGCCGATGCCCCGGCTGGCTCCGGTGACACGGCCACCCGGTCCTTGAACGACGGCGCCTATGGCCGATTTCCTCTCCACTGGTGCGACGCGCAGGAGTGACTAAGCGCTTGCTTAGCATGTTGGCGACGGGTCACACTGTCAACCACTCCGACCCCGGGGCGGACCGCACCCGTCTGCGAGGATGGCCACCATGAACGACCAACGCGACCGCCGAACTCTGGCCCACCGGCAGTACGGGCGAGCGGACCGAGGCCGCCCGCCGGCTGCTGCTCGCGGCGGTCGAGTCCTTCGCCCGGCGCGGCTACCACGCCACCACCACCCGGGACATCGCCACCGCCGCCGGGATGAGCCCGGCGGCCCTCTACATCCACTACCCCTCCAAGTCGGCACTGCTCTCCGAGATCAGCCGCACCGGCCACCAGGCCACCCTGGACCTGGTCGAGCGGGCGGCCGCCGAGGGCAGCGGCCCGGTGGAGCAGATGCGGCAGCTGGTCGAGGACTTCACTCGCTGGCACGCCCGGGGCCACACGGTCGGACGGATCGTCAACCACGAGCTGCACGCGCTGCCGGAGGAGGAGTTCGAGGTGGTCGCCGCGCTGCGGCGGCAGATCGAGGAGACGGTGCGGCGGATCATCGAGGCCGGGGTGGCGGAAGGTTCCTTCCAGGTGCCGGACGTGCGGACGGCGGCCCGCGCGGTGACCTCGCTCGGCATCGACGTCTCGCGCTGGTACACCGAGCGGAGCAGCGAGACCCCGGAGGAGCTGGGCCGGCGGTACGGGGTGCTGGTGCTGCGGATGCTCGGGGCCGCGATCTGACGTCCCGCCGGAGCCGCTCCTTCCACCCTCCCTCGACTTAGGTTAGGCTCGCCTTACCTACCCAGGAGGACGGATGCCCGCCAGCCCTGCCCTGCCCAGCTCCGGAAGCCCCGCCACCGCGCCCACCCCGGCCGAACGCGCCCGCACCCTGCTGGAGTTCGCCTCCTCGGTGATCGTCGACGTGCCCGGCATGGACCTGGCCCAGCGCCCCGGCATCCCGCCCGCCGCCCGCTGCGCGGTGCTGGCGGACGGCTCGCTCGCCCTCCTGGTCGAACAGGACTCCCCGCTCTGCCGGATCGCCTCGGTCGCCCGGGGCGACGAACTCCCGGCCGTGGTCGAGGCGGTGGACGTGGCACCGGTCGCGATGCCGCACCGCATCCGCGGCCGCGCCACCGCGCACGGGCATCTGGACGTGCTCACCGCCGCCGCGCCCGAGGTGCTCGACGGCCTCTTCCCGCAGCGCCCCACCGGAGTCCGGTACGCCCTGCTCCGGCTCGCCCCCGACCACCTCTCGGTCGAGGACCTCTGGGGATCGGAGTGCTGCGTCCCGCTCGACGGGCTCGGCGCGGCCGCACCGGACCCGCTCGCCGCCGACGAGGCCGCCATGCTCCAGCACCTGGCCGCCGCCCACCCCGACCACCTCGCCCGGCTCGGCGCGCTGGCCCTCGACCACCCCGCCGGCCCGGCCGGCTGGACCGGGCACCCGGTCGGCCTCGACGTCCGCCCGGTCGCCCTGGACCGCTTCGGCCTCCGGGTCCGGATGATCGACGGTGCCCGCATCCTCGACGCCCGCTTCGAGTTCCACCGCCCGGTCACCGCCGCCGACCAGCTCCCCGAGGCCATGCACCGCCTCTTCCGCCCGGCCGGCTCCCACCGCGCGGACGCCTGACGATCTTTCTTCCACCAGAGGAAATTGTCGGACCGTCAGCTCGGTTGGCCACGGCATGACCGAGAAGCCGAAGCCCCGCACCCTGTCCGACGACGCCCTCTCCGAGCTGCTCTCCCGGCAGCAGTTCGGCACCCTCTCCACCGTGAAGCGCAGCGGCCACCCGCACCTGACCACCATGGTCTACAGCTGGGACCCGCAGGCCCGGATCATCCGCTTCTCCACCACCGCCGACCGGGTCAAGGTCGCCCACCTGCGCTCGAACCCCCGGGCCGCCGTGCACGTGACGGGCGGCGACGTCTGGTCCTTCGCGGTGGCCGAGGGCGAGGCCGAGGTCTCCGAGGTCTCCACCGAGCCGGGCGACGCGGTCGGCCGCGAGCTGCTCGCCATGATCCCGGCGGCCGCCCGCCCCGGCCCGGAGGACGAGGAGGCCTTCCTGGCCGAGCTGGTCGCCGAGCGCCGCCTGGTCATCCGCCTGAAGGTGAGCCGCCTCTACGGCACCGCGCTGGACGTCTAGGCCCCGCCGTCCACTGCCTCCAGGTCCTTCAACGTCGCTTCCAGCCAGACGAGTTCGGCCTCGGTGGTGGCGCGGGCGATCCGCAGCAGGCCGGCCCGGAACGGGTCGGTGAGCTCCTCCGCCCGGAGGGGGCGGGCACCCTCGTAGAAGAAGCTGGCCGGCTCGCCGAGGAAGGCGAGCCGGCGGCGGAGCACCGCCGCCTGCTCGGCCGGGCTCTCCAGGTGGCGCAGGAAGGCCAGCACGGTGAACCAGCGGTTCTCGTCGCTGATGTCCAACTCCTCCGGCTCGCTCAGCAGTTCGCGCAGTGCGCGCTGCCCGGCCGGCGTGAGGTGGAGGGTGTGCCGGGGCGCGGCCGCCGCACCCGGTTCGGTCTCGCGGCGCAGCAGGCCGTCGGCCTCCAGTCGCTTGATCGCCGGATAGAGGGTGCCGTCGCTGATCGGCCGGACGTGCCCGGTGAGCGCGGCCAGGTGGCGGCGCAGCTCGTAGCCGTGCAGCGGCCGGTCGCACAGGAACCCGAGGATGGCGAGCTTCAGCATGCGCCCATGCTGCCATGCCGCGCGCCCGGATATATCGCTTCCGTGATACCTCGGCACCGATGTATGGTCTGGGCCGTCCGCTCACCGCACCCGCGTCAGGAGCCCCGCCATGCGCCAAGCCCCCGTGACCCCGAACGGCGACCTGATCCGCTGGATCGAGCTGCCCGGCGCCGAGCCGGCCCGGCTCCACCTGCACGGCCTGGGCGCCAGCTCGCCCGTCTACTCCGCCGCGGCCGCCGCCCACCCGCTGCTGACGGGCCGTCGTTCCCTGCTGCTGGACCTGCTCGGCTTCGGCATCAGCGACCGGCCGGCCGACTTCCCGTACACCCTGGAGTCGCACGCCGACGCGGTGGCCACCGCCCTCACCGCCGCCGGGGTGGTGGGTGCCGAGGTGATCGCGCACAGCCTGGGCGGTGCGGTCGCCGTCCTGCTGGCGGCCCGTCACCCCCGCCTGGTCTCGAAGCTGGTGCTGGTCGACTCGGTCCTGGACCCGGCACCGACCGTGCCCGCTGCCGGGTCCACCGGCATCACCGAGTACACCGAGGAGGAGTTCCTCGCCGAAGGGTGGCACCGGACCGCCGAACGGGTCGGCCCCACCTGGTGGGCCACCATGCGCCTGGCCGGCCCCGTCGCCCTGCACCGCACCGCCGTCCACCGCGCCCGGGGCACCACCCCGCCCCTGCGCGAACAGCTGGCCGCCCTGACCGTCCCCCGCACCTACCTCCACCCCGAGGCCGACGGCGCCCCGGCCGGCGCGGCGGAACTGACCGCCACCGGCACCACCGTCCGGGCCGTCCCGGACTGCGGCCACACCATCATGTTCGACAACCCCGAGGGCTTCGCCCTCGCCGTCTCCGAAGCCCTGAACGGGAGTTGACGCGGGGTCGGGTAGCCGCCGGTCAGCTGCCGGCCGCGGCCTCCCGGGTCCAGTAGAGGGCGTTCGCCACGCTCCGGGCGCACTCCACCGCGTCCTGCGGCGAGTCCGCCCGGTAGGAGACCCGGCGGAGCGCGCCGACGGCGTCGATGCCGGACCCCTCCCGGGCGAGGACGAAGAGCAGGGCCAGGAAGCCCGCCCGGGCGTTGCCGTCGTCGAACGGGTGGAAGAAGGCCACGTCCAGGTAGGCCCGCGCGGCCCTGGTGGCCAACGGCAACCCGCCGGCGGCGCTCCCGGCCAGGCAGGCGTCCAGCCGCGCGCGGGTGTCCGGCCCGATGCCGTACCGCTCGCGGCCGTCCTTGGCGAAGGCCGCAAGGGTGCGGAACGGCGGCGGCCGCTCGACGCCCAGCACGTGCCGCTGCCACCTGCTCAGCAGCTCGAAGTCGAGCACCGCCCCGCGCGCGGCGTCGGCCCTGACCTGCTCCAGGGCGGCCAGCATCCCCTCCCCGCGCGCCCGGTCGATCGCCAGGTCGAAGGCGCGGACGTCCTCCGCCGCACCGTCCCGCGACGGCACCACGGGGCCGGGGCCCAGGTCTCCGACCTCGTGCCAGGGCACCTCCTCACGGACCGTCAGCCAGTCCCGGAGGTGGTCCCGCCCGGGCTCGGGGGTCCGCCGGGCGAGACCGGGCGTGAGCGCGCCCGCCAGCCGCTCCGCGACCTCGGCCGCCTCCTCGGGCTCCGGGGCGGTCCAGCTGTGGAAGCGGCCGCCGACGGCCTCGTTCACCAGTCGCACCGCCGTTCCGGAGGCCACGCCCCAACGGGCGAGGAACCAGCCGAGCACCAACTGACAGTGGCCGTACCACGCGCTGCCCGCCCCGGTGCGGTCGGCGACGCGCGCGATCAGCCGCCGGGAGGCGTCCTCCCAGAGGTCCCGCCGGTCCTCCACCTCGGCGAGCTCCAGTGGGTACGCGTCGAAGTGCGCCGCCAGCTCCTCCAGCCAGTCCCGCCACTCGCACAGGGCCTCCGTGACCTTCGCGAGGGTCTGCTCCGGGGTGCCGATCGAGTGCGGCGGACAGCACCAGCTCCCGACCGGTCCGCCGTCGACGTCCCCCTCGGCCCGGGCCCAGCGCCAGCCCAGCGCCCAGTCGCCGTAGTGCCGGGCGAGCGCGTGTGACATCGCGTCACCCCAGGAGTCCCCGCGCTCGCGGACCAGTGCCCGGTGCTCGGGCCCACCCGGGGCGTCCGGCATCCACGGCACCTGTCCGGCCGGGCCGAGCCCGCGCACCACCTCGGCCACGGTCGCGCGGTCGAAGGGCCGGCGGGCGGGGTCGACCTCGTCCCAGGTCAGCCGGTACGGGGAGAGTTCGAGGATCACCGGCCCAGCCTCGCCCGGACCGCGCCCCGGCTCAAGCGGATTTCCTCAGGCCGCCGGGGTGATGACGGAGAACAGGCCGCCCTCGCTGTCGCGCAGCCGGGCGGTGCGGCCGTAGGGGCTGTCGGCGGGGGCGTCGACCACGCTGCCGCCGAGGGCGGTGGCGCGGGTGGTGGCGGCGTCGGTGTCGGCGACGGAGAAGTAGACCTCCCAGTGCGAGCCGGTCAGTTCGCCGCGGCGCAGGGCGGCGACGCTGCGGCCGTCGGCGCGCAGCACGACGCGCTCGTGCTCGTAGCGGACCTCCAGGCGCGCGGGGTCGCGCTCGTCCCAGCGGAAGACCTCGCCGTAGAACAGGGCGGCCTGGAACGGGTCGCCGGTGCGCAGTTCGATCCAGACCGGGGCTCCGGGCGAGCGGACCCAGGTGGTGCAGCCGAGGTCGCCCTCCCAGAGGCCGAAGGCGGCACCGGTCAGGTCGGAGGCGAGGGCCATCCGCCCGGCGTCGAAGGGGAGCGGGCCGACCGCGACGGTGCCGCCGCGCTCGCGGATCCGGCCGGCGGTCTCGTCCGCGCTCTCGGTGCCGAAGTAGGTGGTCCAGGCGACGGGCGGCTGCCACTCCCCCTCGGTGGTGCCGAGCCCGGCCACCTCCACACCGTCCACCACCGCCCGGACGTACGGGCCGAAGCCGTGCCGCCCGTCCTCGAAGGACCAGCCGAGCAGCGGCCCGTAGAACTCCTGGGCCACCGTCAGGTCACGCGCCATCAGGCTGACCCAGCAGGGGGCGGCCGGGACGCAGCGCACGGTGGTGGTCTGCTCGCTCATGCGGAGCCCTTCCTTCCGGTCGTGGCGCTCCACAGCCTAGGGGGAGGGGGGCGACAGCGCCGGACGGGACGTGTGGTTCGACGCGCGGCGGGCAGTCCTCCGGGGTGTGATGGCGGGGTGTGGCGCAGCCGAGGAGAGGAGCGGGCGATGCGGATGGGCTACGTCGTGGTGGGGGCGGGTCTGGCCGGGGCGAAGGCGGTCGAGACCCTGCGGGCGGAGGGCTACGACGGCCCGGTGACGTTGATCGGCAGCGAGGAGGAGCGGCCGTACGAGCGGCCGCCGCTCTCCAAGGGCTACCTGATGGGCAAGACCGCCCGGGAGAAGATCTACGTCCATCCGGCGGAGTGGTACGCCGAGCAGGGGGTGGACCTGCGGCTCGGGGTGACCGCGACCGCGATCGACCCGGGCCAACGGACCGTCAGCCTGGACGACGGCGGGCTGGTCCCGTACACCCGGCTGCTGCTCACCACCGGCTCCTCGCCGCGACGGCTGACCGTGCCCGGCGCCGAGGGCGGGCAGGTGCACTACCTGCGCACCGTCGGGGACAGCGAGCGGATCAAGGCGGCGATCCGTCCGAAGGCCCGGATCGTGGTGATCGGCGCGGGCTGGATCGGCCTGGAGACCGCCTCGGCCGCCCGGGAGGCGGGGGCGGAGGTGACGGTGCTGGAGGCCGCCGAGCTCCCGCTGCTGCGGGTGCTGGGCCGGGAGGCGGCCGAGGTCTTCGCCGACCTGCACCGGGAGCACGGGGTGGACCTGCGCTTCGGCGTCCGGGTGACGGAGGTGACCGACGAGGGCGTGCGGCTGGAGGGCGGCGAACTGGTCCCGGCCGACGCGGTGGTGGTCGGCATCGGCATCGTCCCGAACACCGGGCTGGCCGAGGCCGCGGGGCTGCACGTGGACAACGGGATCCGCACCGACCAGCAGCTGACCACCTCGGCGCCGGACGTGTTCGCGGCGGGGGACGTGGCCAACGCCTACCACCCGCTCTTCGACCGGCCGGTCCGGGTCGAGCACTGGGCCAACGCGCTGCACCAGCCGAGGGTGGCCGCCCGGGCGATGCTCGGGCAGGAGGCGGTGCACGACCGGGTGCCGTACTTCTTCACCGACCAGTACGACCTGGGCATGGAGTACACCGGCTACGTGGAGCCGGGCGGCTTCGACCGGGTGGTCTTCCGGGGCGAGCGGCGCTCGCGCGAGTTCATCGCCTTCTGGCTCTCCGGCGGGCGGGTGCTCGCCGGGATGAACGTCAACGTCTGGGACGTCACCGACCCGATCCGCGACCTGGTCCGCTCCGGCCGCACGGTGGACCCGGACCAGCTCGCCGATCCGGCCGTCCCGCTGGACCGGATCGGCCGCTGACCCCGGCACGACCCCGGCCCCGGGCAGGCCCCGACCGGGCCCCGGCCAGGCCCCGCAGCCACCCCCTCGTTCCGGGAGGGGGTGGCTGTTGAACATGTTCAGAGTTGCCGTAGAGTCATCCGCGCAGCAGCTTTGAACACGTTCAACGAGAGGGGGCAGCTGCCGTGACCGCCCTGGTCAACCTCATCGTCATGCTCGGCATGCTGGCCGTCGTACCCCTGGGCCTCGGCCTGCTCGGCGGCCCCGGCAGTGCCGCCCTGGCCCGGCTCTGGCCCTTCGCCGCCCTGCCGGGAGCAGTCGCGCTCTGGCTCCCGCGCGGCACCACCGCCACCGCCCTGGCCTCGGTCTACGCCGCCGCCACCGTGGCGCTGGCCCTGCTGGCGCCCGCCCGGCTGGCCCGCCGCCGGTCCCTGGCCCCGGCCGAGCTCGCCGCGCTCACCGCCCTCGCCGCACCCTCGGTGGCCGGCCTCGCGCTGGTCGCCGAGCGCTCCGGCACCGAGCTCTTCGGCTTCGACCTGGACATCCTGGCGCTCACCGTGCCGCACTTCCACTTCGCCGGCTTCACCGCCGCCCTGGTGGCCGGGCTGGTCGGACGGACCGTCACCGACCGCCCCGGCCCTGCGGCGGCCGCGGCGCTGAGCGTGCCGCTCGGCACCCTGCTGGTGCTCGGCGGCTACTTCGTCGGGGACTGGGCCGAGCTGGTCGGCGCCGTGGTGCTGACCGTCGGCATGTGGCTGACCGGCCTGCTCACCTGGCGGGACGTCAGCCGACGCGCCCCCGACCGGCTCACCGCCCGGCTGCTGCTCGGCTCCGCCGCCGTCCTGGTGGTCACCATGCTGCTCGCCCTCTGGTGGGCGCTCGGCGAGGCCACCGGACTGATCCACCCCACCCTGACCTGGATGGCCGCCACCCACGGCCTCGGCAACGCGCTCGGCTTCGCGCTCTGCTCGCTGCTGGCCTGGCGCAGACTCGAGGAGCTCGCGCGATGAACCACCGCACGGACCAGCACGGCACGGACCAGTACGGCACGGACCACCGCCGCACGGACCACCGCCGCACCACCGCCTTCAGCTACCCCGAGGTCGGCGCCACCCGGACGCCCGACCGCCTCCCGGCCGGCTACCGCCACCTGCGCCACCGCGTCCTGATCGGGTACGGCCGGGAGACGCTGGAGGCCGCCGGGGAGACGGTGACCAGCTGGCGGATGCACCGCGGGATGGGCACCAAGGTCCACGCCGAGGCCGAGCGGACCGACCCGGGCGTGCGGGCCTCGCTCGGCCTCGGGTTCGGGCCGCTCACCGTCTCGGCCCCCGCCGAGGTGGTCTGGTCGGTCCGCGAACCCGACCGCATCGGCTTCGCCTACGGCACCCTGACGGGCCATCCGGCCAGCGGGGAGGAGTCCTTCGTGGTCGAGATGGGCGAGGACGGGGCCGTCCGGCTCACCGTGACCGCCTTCAGCCGCCCCGACCGCTGGTACACCCGCCTCGGCGGACCGCTGCTCGGACTGCTCCAGGGCCTGTACGTGCGGGGCTGCGGCCGGGTGGTGCGGCGGGCCGCGACCGCCGCCACCCGCCGGCCGGCCTTCAACTACCCCGACGTCGGCGCCCTCGCCGCCTCCGACCGGCTGCCCGCCGGGTACCGCCACCTGCGCCACCGGGAGGTGATCGGGTACGGCCGGGACGTGCTGGAGGCCGCCGGGGAGACCGTCACCAGCTGGCGGATGCACCGGGGCGCGGGGATCGGCGTCGCCCCCGGGACGCCGCCGGCCGAGGCCGGGGTGCGGGTGGTCTGCCGGATCGGGCTCGGGCCGCTCGCGGTGACCGCACCGGCCGAGGTGCTCTGGTCGGTCGACGGACCCGACCGGATCGGCTTCGCCTACGGCACCCTGACGGGCCATCCGGAGGCCGGCGAGGAGTCCTTCGTGGTCGAGCTCGGTCCGGACGGCGCGGTCCGGATGACCGTCACCGCCTTCAGCCGCCCCGGCCGCTGGTACACCCGTCTCGGCGGACCGCTGGTGCCGCTGCTCCAGCAGCTGGCCGCCCGCCGCTACGCCCGGGCCGTCCGGCGCAGCGTGGACCCGGCCGCCTGACGCGGCGTCGGGCTCCTACAGACCGGAGGCGCCGCGCAGCACCAGGCCGAGGCCGACGGCCAGCACCACCAGGGCGGTGAGCAGGCCGCCGAAGCGGGCGTACCGGCCGAGCGCCGGGACGTACCGGGCGGTGAACGAGGCGACCCGGGTCGAGCCGCCCGAGAGGAGCAGTCCGGCGGCGGCCAGCGCGATCGCCATGCCGAGGCCGTACCCGAGCACCAGCAGCACGCCGAAGGAGGTGCGGCCGAGCGCCACCGCTCCGAGCAGGATCACCAGGGCGGAGGGGCTGGGCACCAGCCCGCCCGCCAGGCCGACACCGATCAGCGAGGGGAGGCGGAGCCTCCCGATCCGGTGGCCGTGGCCGTGCTCGTGTCCGTGCCCGTCGTGGTCGCGGTGGTCCGGTGCGCGCCCGTGCTCATGCCCGTGGCCGTCCTCCGCCCCGCTGTCACGGCCGGCGTCCGCGGCCTTCTCCGCCACGAGGGCGGAGCGGCCGCGGCTGAGGGTGCGGACGGCGGGCAGCGCGCGGACGGCCGAGACCAGCAGGGCGGCACCGATGAGGGTGACCAGGGCACCGCCGGCCAGTCCGAGGCCGCTCAGCAGACGCTCGCCCACCAGGGTGGTCGACGCGGTCAGCAGCAGGCCGACCACCAGCACCCCCGCCGTGTGGGTGGCCGTCACCGTCGCCCCCCACCGCCAGGGCGGACCGCAGGCCGCCCCGCCGGGGCCGCCCCGAGGTGCGGGCCAGACAGGCGGCGACCGCGAGTTTGGCGTGGCCGGGGAGGGCGGCGTGCCCGGCGCCCAGCAGCAGGGCGAGGGCGGTGGCCGCCAGACCGACGGGGACGGTCAGGTCGCGGGTGGTGGTGAGGGCGGCAAGGTGCCGCTCCACCCCGTCCAGCGGTGGCAGGCCGACGGCCCCGGCCGGGACGGCCCGCCGTTCGGCGGAGCGGTGGGCCCCCGGGACGGACCGCCGCCCGGCCGGAGCCCCGTCGGGCGCGGGCGCCGACCCGTCCGCGGGTGGCGCCGCTGACGCACCGTCGGCCGGATCCCCTGACGCACCGTCGCCCGCCGACCCGCCGATCGCCGGCGGCGGCGGCAGTGCGGCTGACGCACCGTCGGCCGCGAGCTCGACGGCAACCACCGACAGCGGCTGCTCGACGGAGTCGGCCGGGTAGCTGCGCAGGCCGTCGGTGGCGCTCCGCCGGGGCACGCTGCCCTCGCGGAGTTCGACGCCCTCGCCGACCGCCGTGATCTCCTTCCAGCCCGGGCGGGCGCCGTCCGCCCCGGAGTGGAAGGCCACCCGGACCGGGCGGGTGAGGTCGGCGTCGGCCGAGAGTTCGCAGCTCAGCCGCGCGGTCGGCAGACCGGCGGCGCCCGGCCCGTACGCCAGGCTGCTCGCCTCCACCCGCCAGGACGCCTCGCGCCCGCCGATGTCCGCCCGGACCGCGCCCGCGAGTTCGGCGCACCGCTGCCCGGCGCGGTCGGCCGCCTCGGCCGCGTCCACCGCACCGTCGTGGTCCCGGTCGGCGGCGGTCCGGTCCTGGGCGGTGGGGATCTCGGCGGTGTCGAGCACCAGGCTGTCCTGGATCCGGTCGGGCCGCAGTCGCAGGCCGTCGTAGCGGTTGACGCTGAAGTTGCCCAGCGGGTGCGCCACCGCCGTTACCGGGAGCACCACCCCCGGCAGCAGTACCGTCAGGATCAGCCCGGCCGCCCGGCTACGGCGATCCCGAGTACTGTGCCCCGCAAGGCCGTTGACTCCGTTCATCGCTCCCCCTCGGCGAGCAGGCGGCGGGCCAGGTCCGCGTGGTAGGCGGAGAACCGCGGGGTTGCGCTCCAGCGCGGTGCGCAGGGTCTCCTTGCCCTCCGGCAGGCCGAGGGCGAGTTCGATCACGCCCCCGGTGGTAGGCCGCGAGCACCGGCTCGTCCCCCGACTCGGCTGCGGACCGGGCGTGTTGGAGGGCACCGCGGTCGTCCCCGGTCCGGTGCAGCGCCCAGGCCAGCTCGGCCGCGACGGGGGCGCTGCGGCGCCGTTCCCACTCCTCGGTGAGCTGCCGCACGGCCTCGCCGGCGTCACCGTGGTCGGCCAGGTAGCGCGCCAGGTGCAGGTCCGCCGGACCGACCGCCAGCCGGGCCTCCGCCGCGAGGGCGGCCAACGGGCCTTCGGCGTCGGCCCGGTGGCCGGTGGCGAGGGCGAGTTCGGCCTGCTCCAGCAGGAACTGCGGGAGCGGTGTCCGCGCGGTCAGTTCGGCCAGCCGCCGCGCCGCCTCCTCCGTCCGCCCCTGGGCGCAGCGGTCCTGGCCAGCCCGAAGGCGGCGGCCGCGTCATCGGTGCGGGCGGCCAGGGCCTCCCGGTAGCGGCCGTCCGCCTCCGTCAACCGGCCGTCCTCCCAGGCGAGATCACCCAGCCGACGGGCGCAGAAGGCCCGTTCCCCGGCCGGCCCGGCCGCCTCCAGGGCCCGTTCCAGCGCGAGCTGCGCCTCGGCCCGGCGGCCGTGCGCCTGCAGGTCCTGGGCGGCCCGGACCAGGGCGGCGGCGGTCGGGGCCAGGTCCAGCAGGCGCTGGGTGGCGGCGGTGGCGGCCGGGTAGTCGCCGAGTTCGAGCTCCGCGTCGGCCAGCACCGCGTACGCGGCCGCCCGCTCGGGTGCCATCGCGGTGGCCCGCAGCCCGTGCTCCCGGGCGGCCCCGAACTCGTGCCGGGCGTTGGCGAGTGCGCCGGAGCCGACCACGGCGGCGTAGTTGGCCTCCGGCTTCAGCTCCAGCGATCGGGCCAGGGCCCGTTCGGCCAGGTCGAGCCCGCCGGCGTCCAGGGAGGTCCGGGCCTGCTCCACGGCCGCGAGCCCGACCTCGGCCCAGGCCGCCGCGTCCTCGGGGCGCCGCCTGGCGTCCTCCCGGGCGGCGGCCAGGCGGTCGGGCGGCGGCGGTACGGGCACCGCCACCGGGCCGACCACACCGATCGGCCGGACCGCGCGCTCGGGCGAGAACGCCACCAGCCCCGCCGCGCAGGCCAGGACGAGCAGCCCGCCGCCCAGCCACTGACGGCCCGTCACGGGCCCGCGTGCGGGAGGTTGACGTACGGGAAGACGTCCGAGGCCGGTGCGGGCTGGACGTCGAAGCTCGGCGGCGGCAGCAGGTGGGCGGCGGAGCGCTCGGAGGGCTCGCCCTCCAGCATCCGCAGCAGCGGGACGTCGATGACGTCGTTGAACCGGCGGCCGTTGGGGTAGCCCTGGCGGTCGCCGGCGAGCACGCCGTAGGGGTGCGGTTCGGCGCTGGCCGGGGTGGTGAGGTTGAGCCGGAGCTCCTCGGCGTGGGTGATCGCGGCCGGGTCGGCGTCGGCGTTCAGGGCGTGGGTGTTGAGGTCGAAGCCGAAGCGGGAGCCGTTGGCCGCGCCGATGCCGCTGAGGAAGAGCGCCCTGATGTCCTCGCGCGGGGTGGCCGGGGCGGCGAAGCCCTGGGCCGCCTCGATCCGCCGGGGCGGTGCCGGGTCGAGCGTGGCGGCGACGAACTCGGCGTCCTGGTGGTCGAGTTCGGCCGGACGGGCGTTGAAGCGGTCCTCCGGCCCGCCGGGAGCGGCGTTGAAGGCGGCGCTGCCCCAGAGCGCGAAGCAGACGTGCGGCATGCCGAGCCGGCCGATCTGCCGGTAGCTCGCCGCCTGGGTGCGCAGGTCGCGGGAGAGGTCGGCCCCCTCCCGGGAGACGGTGGCCCAGACGCCGATCACCGGATTGCGCACCGGGTCGCCGTTCAGGGCGAGTTCGCGCTTGGGCAGCTGGAGGATCAGCGAGCCGACGTTGAGCGCGGAGAGCGGCCCGGCGGCGGGCAGGGCGCCGGGGACCGGCCCCACCGTGCCCAGCACGAACAGTCCGAAGACCCGGGTGTCCGCGATGAACGGCTCGGCGATCTGGCCGGCCAGCGTCCGGCCGCCGCCCGGCAGTGCGCGGGTGGCCTCGGTACGCAGTGCCCGGTAGTCGGGCATCAGCGCCAGGCCGGTGTGGGTGGGCGCCGCGATCGCGTCGGAGAGGAGCAGCTCGGCGGGGCGGCCGGGGCGGATCCGTTCCAGCGTGTAGCGCTGGCGGAAGAGCAGCGAGGAGTCGGTGAGCGAGCGCACCGGGGAGAGCGCGATCGGCCCGCTGCCGAAGAGCCGGCGGTCCTCGTTCCGGAAGGTCCACCGGTAGGTCAGGTCCGGGCGGCCGTCGCCGGTCCGGTCCACGTGCACCTCGTACCGGGCCCGGGTGGCGAATGGGTAGTTGAGCAGGGACGACCCGGGCAGCTGGGCCGGCTGGACGTCGACGGCGATGGTGACCGTCGAGTGGTCGTCCGGGCTGGTGAAGGCGAACACGTCGGTGACATTGGCCTGCGGGTCGGCCGTCACGGCGGGCGCGTCGACGTGCCCGCCCGCCAGGCTGCGGCCGAGCAGCGGCCCGCCGAGTGCGGCCGCGGTCAACGTGGCGGCGGCGGCGCCGAGGAAGGTCCGCCGACCGGGGCGGGGACCGTCAGGTCCGGGCACAGTGGCTCCCAGGGGTCCGGGTACGGGAAACGGGGGCGAGCCCAACCAGCCTGGCTTCAGCCGCCGTTGGGCGCGTGAAGGGCGACCGTGGACGGGTCCCGTCCGGCGGCCACGGCCAACCTAGGCGCCCCGTGGATCTTCACGCAGCCGTCGCCCCCCGAAAGAGTCACGCGATTCCCCCGGCCGGATCAATTTCCGGACCGGACCGCACCCGGGAGAGTCATCCGCATGCGGATGGACCGGCCGGGCCGGGGTAGCGTCCGGAGCCGATCCGCCGTGCGGGTCCGTTCCGCCGTGCGGTGCCATCCGCCCGCCGCCGCAAGCGAGTTGGGCCGTCCCATGACTGGGGATCCGATATGAAAGTACGTCAACTCCTCTCCGTGCTCTTCGCCGTTCTGATGTGCTGGACGGTCGCTCCCGGAGCCGCCCGGGCCGCCGGGATGCCGTCCGGCCCGTACGTCTCGCCCTGGGGCGAGGCCCAGGTCGAGTGGGCACCGGGGTTCAAGGCCGCCCTGGCCGAGCAGGAGGTGGCGATCACCCCGATCGCCCCCGTGCACGCGCTGCCCGGGGACAGCGGCATCAAGAGCGACATCGGCTGGACCTCCGGCGACCACATCGACCTGGAGGAGTTCGGCCGGGTCTACTACCCGGGCGGAGTGAACCTCAGCTCCCCTCGGTCCGGGGGCAGTTGGACCATGGACGAGTTCTACCTGCGGTTCGCGCCGACCCGGGGCCTCTCCTCCTACCTGGAGGTGAACGGCGTCAAGTCCGAGACCGAGCAGCTGTTCTGTTCCTACACCCTGCGGGACGCCTTCGGCCCGGGCTGGGGCCTGGCCCCGGGCGGGATCCGTACCGCCCGGGTGCCGCTGACCCTCACCGAGGTCGGCGCCGGGACGCTGAACGAGGCGCTCGGCACCTCCTTCGAGGCCGGCGACGCCTTCGGCACCCTCTCCGGCACCTTCCGCTACCTGCCCTGACACCCGATCGGATCCCGGACAGTGAACCTCTTCCGAAAACTCGCCACCGCCGCCCTGGCCCTGGCCCTTCCGCTCGTCCCGGCCGCCGCGCGCGCGTCGGTGCCCGTGCACCAGGACGCCGGGAGCCAACCCCCGCAGCTGCGGGCCGTCGGCCCGTACATCTCGCCCTGGGGCAGCGCCCACCTCCGAGTGAGCGAGGCCGCCAAGACGTGGCTGACCGGCGCCGGGGTCAAGCTGGGCGCCATCGCGCCCTTCGTGCTCGACCCGGACGGCTTCGGCTTCGACATGCCGATCGGCTCCACCGCCGGGGACCACCTGGACGAGAAGGGCCGGATCTTCTACCCGGGCGGGATCACCCTCACCCAGGAGAGCAGCGGCCACGTGGTCGCACTGCTCCCGACCTGGATCCGGGTGATGCCGCAGCCGGGCTACTCGGCCGGGGTGCTGGCGGACGGCAGGCCGGTGCTGGAGGAGGTGATGGTCGCCTACACCACCCCGGCCGAGGTCATCGCGGGCGGCCGCCCGACCCTGACCGGCTTCAAGCTGGAGCAGGTGCCGTTCCACTTCTCCAAGGACGCCGCCGGGCTGGCCGCGACGTACTTCGGCAGCGGACCGGAGCCGGACTCGCTGTTCGGCGTGCTGACCCCACGCTTCGACTACGTGCCGACCAGGTAGACCGAGCGGCGGAATAGCCCGGGGCGAGGGCCTGTTGAGGGCGGTGCGGGACGCGACCACGAGAGAGGCAGGAGCAGAACATGAGCACCGTCGAACTGACCACCGAGAACTTCGACGAGGTGGTACAGGGCCCGGACGGGAAGGCCTTCGTCTTCATCGACTTCTGGGCGGGCTGGTGCGGCCCCTGCCTGCGCTTCGCGCCGGTCTTCGAGAAGGCCGCCGAGCGCCACTCCGACCTGGTCTTCGCCAAGGTGGACACCGAGGCGCAGCAGGAGCTCGCGGCCGCGTTCGAGATCCGGTCGATCCCGACCCTGGCGATCATCCGCGAAGGCGTGATGATCTTCTCCCAGGCCGGCGCCCTGCCCGAGCAGGCCTTCGAGGAGCTGATCGGCAAGGCCCGCGAGCTGGACATGGACGAGGTCCGCGCCAAGATCGCGGCCGAGCAGGCCGCCGCGCAGGCCTGACACCAGGCTTCCGGCCCCGCCCGCGGGGCCGGAGGGCGCACCGGTCGTGACCGGTGGGCGGGAGCATGGGCGGGCCCGGGGACGAGACCGGGCCCGCCCACCGTCATGTCCGGGGCCCACGCCCTCGGCCGCACCCGGGCCCGGGGCCCTGAGCGGCGCCTCAGAGCCGGGCGGCCAGGCCGTCCAGCAGCAGCCGCAGCGCGAGCTCGAAGCCCCGGTCGTCCAGTCCGCTCCCCCGGGCCGCCGAGGCGGTGAGCGCCTCGGCCAGTGACGGGTAGCCGGGCCGGTAGTCCTCCACCGGGCGGGCGAAGCCGGCCGTGAAGGTCTCCAGTGCGGAGCCGAGCACCAGGTAGTCCAGTGCGGCGGCCGCCTCGGCGGCGTCGGCGGGCTCGAAGCCGGCCCGGCCCAGGCAGGACAGCAGGCTCTCGTAGCCGAGGAGTTGGCGCTCGGCGCCGACCCTGCGCCGGGCCAGCAGGGCGATGGTGTGCGGGTGGCGCAGGAAGGCCGCCCGGTAACCGCGGGCGTACTCGGCCACCCCGGCCTTCCAGTCCGGCCCGGCGAGCGGCCCGAGGTCGATCTCGGCGTTGACCAACTCGGCCAGTCCGTCGACCAGTTCGTCCTTGCCGGCGACGTGGTTGTAGAGCGAGGCCGCCTTGACGCCGAGCCGCTCGGCCAGCGCCCGCATGGTGAGGCCGTCCGCCCCGCCCTCGTCCACCACCGCCAGCGCGGCGGCCGCGATGGCCTCCCGGCTCAGCAGCGCCCTGTTCGGTCGGCCCACGCCCGCCCCGCCCTTCCACCTCGTCCGACCGGCCACGTTACAGCCTGGTCTCACCCCTTCCCTCCCTCGCGGCGGGCGGCTACGGTCACGGACTAACAAAGTTAGTTTTACGAGGGCGAGGCGGTTCCCGATGACCGATGACATCCCCGGCACGGACAGCGAGAGGCTGGCCGCGCTCGGCTACCGCCAGGAGCTGCGCCGCAGCCTGGGCATGCTGGGCAACGTGGCGATGGGCTTCGCCGTGGTCTCCCCGGTGGTGGGCCTGTACGCGGTGGCCCAGGTGGGCATGAGCCTGCGCGGCGGGGCCTGGGTCTGGGCCCTGCCGGTCTGCCTGATCGGGCAGCTGCTGGTGGTGGGCGTCTACTCCGAGCTGGCCTCGCAGTGGCCGCTGGCCGGCGGGGCCTACCAGTGGGCCCGCCGGCTGGCCTCGCCCGGCTTCGCCTGGCTGAGCGGCTGGCTCTGGCAGTTCGCGGTGATGTTCGCCAACACCACCGTGGCCTACCTGGCCGCGCCCTGGTTCTTCGCGCTCTTCGACGCGGTGCCCACCCCTCCCCAACTCGTGCTCACCGCGGCCGCGTTCACCGTGGCCTGCCTGCTGGTCAACGCCTACGGGATCAACCTGCTGCGCTGGTTCGTCAGCGCCGGGATCGCGGCCGAGACGGTGGCCTCGGTGCTGGTCGGGCTGGCCCTGCTGCTGTTCTTCCGCGAGCACGGCTTCGCCCTGCTGACCGACGACCTCGGCGCCTCGGTGACCACCGGCACCGGCGGCCTGGCCGGCCTGCTGGCCGTGGTGGCGGTCGGCGGCTGGGCCTTCATCGGCTTCGACGCCTGCGTCTCCACCGCCGAGGAGACCAAGGACGCGGCCCGCCAGGTGCCGCGCGCGATGCGCTGGGCCCTGCTGAGCGTGGGCGCCGTGGTGATCCTGAACGCCGTCTCGGTGGCGCTCGCCCACCCCGACCCGGCCCGGGTGGTACGGGGCGAGGACCTCGACCCGGTCACCACCGCCGTGGTGACCGGCTTCGGCGGCTGGGCCGCCAAGCCCTTCGTGCTGGTGGTGCTGGTCAGCTTCGCCGCCTGCCTGATGGCCTCCCAGGGCGGAGCCGCCCGCGGCCTGTACTCGCTGGCCCGGGACGGGGTCTTCCCGTTCTCCCGGCGGATCCGCACGGTGAACCGCCACCAGGCCCCGATCGGCGGCCTGGTCGCGGCCACCCTGGTGAGCGCCGCCGCGCTGCCGCTCGGCCTGGAGTCCACCGCGATCGGCAG
The DNA here is from genome assembly GCF_039535905.1 of Kitasatospora albolonga. Classification (GTDB taxonomy): domain Bacteria; phylum Actinomycetota; class Actinomycetes; order Streptomycetales; family Streptomycetaceae; genus Kitasatospora; species Kitasatospora albolonga. The sequence continues at coordinate 21,505 of NZ_BAAAYB010000128.1, forward strand.
CCTGATCACCTTCGGCACCGCAGCCACCTTCCTGCCGTTCTTCCTGCTCTGCCTGACCGCCCTCACCGCCCGCCTGCGCGGCACCTGGCGCCCGGCCGGGGCCTTCTCACTCGGCCGCTGGGGCACCCCGGTCAACCTGCTGGCGGTGCTGTGGACCGGCTTCGAGGTGGTCAACATCTGCTGGCCCCGCACGGTGCTGGCCCCGGCCGGCGCCCCCTGGTACCAGGTCTGGGCCGCCCTGCTCGGCGTCGGCCTGGTCACCCTGGCCGGGGTCGGCTACCTGCTGGTGCGCCGGCCGCAGCGCCTGATGAGCGTTCAACTCACCGCCGCCGAGGGCGAACTCACGGCCTCCGCAGCACGATGACGCCGTCCTCCTCGGCCACCGTCAGGTAGCCGGCGGCCCGGTACGCCGCCAGCCGCTCCAGGGTGCGGGCCTCGGGGCAGGGGCTCTGCACCGTCGGGTCCGTGCGGTCGATCACGACCCACCGGGGCGGGTCGGCCGCCTCCGGGCCGCCCTGGCAGGCCAGACTGACGGTGGCCCGGGAGACCAGCAGCGGGCTCAACCGGTTGCTGGCCGCCACCGTCGCGCCGTCCGGCACCTGGGCCAGCAGCCGGTGCGCGGTCCGGACGTGCGCGTTCGGCGTCCAGCCGCCGGGCAGGACCAGATCGCGCAGCGGGTAGACCACCGCCCCGACCACGGCGAACGCGGCCACCCAGCCCAGCACCAACCGCCGCGCCCGGCCCCGCCGCCACCCGCCGGCCTGCCCGAGGCGGTGGACCAAGGCGCCGAACAGCACCGGCATCAGCACCGCGCTGTAGTGGTACGAGGGTTCCCAGTAGTGCTCGTTGGCCCCCAGCAGCCGCCAGCCCAGGGTGGGCGCGGCCAGCAGCACCAGCGGCGAGCGCACCGCGACGAAGGCGACCGGGGCGGCCAGCATGAAGAGCAGCAGCCACTTCACCGGCGGCCAGAACAGCAGGAACGGCGAGAGGCCGGTCAAGCCCTCGGCTCCGGGCACCTGGTTCCAGTAGTCGAAGACGCCGTTCGTGTTGGCCATCGGCAGCAGCACCAGCGTCTCCAGCACGGTGGCCGCCGGGCCGAGCACCAACAGGGCCAGACCGCCCCGGCGCACGGCGCGGCGGTCCCCGCGCCACAGCAGGTAGCCCCCGACCGCGCCGACGGTCAGCCCGAGGTCCTCCTTGACCAGCACCAGCGGCAGCGCCCAGAGCACCGCCGCTCGCCACCGCCGGGCCGCCAGCGCCTCGACCGTGAAGGCCAACAGCGGTACCGCGAAGGCGATTTCGTGGAAGTCGAAGGCCACCGCCGAGACCATGCCCCACGAACTCCCGAAGGCCAGACCGATCAGCAGGCCGGCCCGGCGGCCGGCCGCCCGGCACGCCCAGCGGGTGAGCGGCAGGCAGGCCAGCGCCATCAGCACCGCCTGGGCCAGCAGCAGGGTGATCGGGCCGGGGGCCAGCCGGTAGGCGGGCGCCAGCGCGGCCAGCACCGGGTGGAAGTGGTCGCCCAGCAGGTTGTAGCCGGGGCCCTTGAGCTCGACCAGCGGCGCCCGGCCCTGAGCGTAGGCGCTCACCGCCTGCTCGAAGATCCCCAGGTCGAAGGCCGAGCTGAGCATCCGGCGGTGCCGGGTGATCGAGAGCAGCGCGTACACCACGGCGAACAGGCAGGTGACGGCGAGCGCCACCGCGTTCGGGCCGGGCACCGTACGGCGCCGCTCCTCGGGCTTCGGGGGCGCGGTCCGGCCGGACCGGCGCTCCAGCAGGGTGAGGTTCATCTGATCACCATTCCACTAGTTAACTAGTGGAATGGTGATCACGGCGCGTCCAGGCCTGTCAAGAGCGGCACTTGACGCCTGCCCCCACGACTGGGCAGGATTTCCCTAGATAACTAGTGGAATGAAGGTCAGCACGTGGTCGAGTACCTCATCGACCGGCACAGCGGTCTCTCCCCGTATCTCCAGATCGTGGAGCAGACCAAGCGCGCCCTGAGACTGGGCGTGCTCCGCCCCGGTGACCAACTCCCCACCGCCCGCGAGGTGGTGGAGGCGACGGCGATCAACCCCAACACCGTGCTCAAGGCCTACCGCGAGCTGGAGCGGGAGGGTCTGGTCGACAGCCGGCGAGGGGTCGGCACCTTCGTCCGGCGCTCGCTGGCCAAGCCCGAGACGGTCGCCGCCTCCGCACTGCACGAGGAGCTGGCCGACTGGGTGCGCCGGGCCCGGGAGGCCGGGCTGGACCGGGAGGACGTCGAGGCCGTCGTCACCACCGCACTGGACACCGGCTTCGCCGGCCCCGACCCCGGCCCCGCCGCGCCGACCGGCAGCTGACCGAACAGATCCCCACCGACCACCGCCCCCACCGACCACCAGCGCACGCGCCAGCACGGCCGAGGAGCCCGGGTGAACCACCCCAGCGAAGTCCAACTCCCGCAGGAAATACCGGCGTTGAGGACAAGCGGACTCGGGCTGAGATACCGCCGCGGCTGGGCCCTTCGGGACTGCGAGCTGACCCTCCCGGCCGGCCGGATCAGCGCCCTGGTCGGCCCGAACGGCGCCGGCAAGTCCACCCTGATGGCGCTGGCCGCCGGACTGCTCGCCCCCACCACCGGCACCGTCGAGGTCTTCGGCCACGCACCGGGCACGGCGGAGGGCCGCCGCCGGTTCGCCCTGCTGGCCCAGGACAGACCGCTCTACCCGCGGCTGTCCGTCGCCGACACCCTCCGGATGGGGCGCGAGCTCAACCCCTCCTGGGACCAGAAGGCCGCCGAACTGGTCCTGGAGCAGGGCGACTTGGCACCCAACACCCGGGTCGGCTCGCTCTCCGGCGGCCAGCGCACCCGGGTCGCCCTGGCCCTGGCCCTCGGCAAGCGGCCCGACCTGCTGCTGCTGGACGAACCCCTGGCCGACGTCGACCCGGTGGCCCGGCACGAGCTGACCGGCCTGCTGCTGGCCCAGGCCGTCGAGCACGGCACCACCGTGCTGATCTCCTCGCACGTGCTGGCCGAACTGGACGGCGTCTGCGACCACGTGCTGCTGCTGCGCGACGGCAGCGTCCGGCTGGCCGGGGAGGTGGACGAGCTGCTCGCCGCCCACCGCAAGGTGGTCGGCGCCCACGAGGGCGAGGGCACTCCGCCCGCCCTCGCCCCCCACCACCTCGTCGAACTCCGCCGGACGGGCCGTCAGGCCACCGCGATGATCCGCCCCACCGGCCCGGTCGACCCGGACTGGGACCTGGGCGAGCCCACCCTGGAGGAACTCCTGCTGGCCCACCTGCGCGCCCCCGGCACCGCCGCGCCGACCGTCCGCGAGGAGGTGACGGTCCGTTGAGCACCGCCGTCCTCCCCCGTCCCTCGCTGCGCGGCACCGCCTGGCTGAGCCTGCGTCAGGAGCGGACCACCCTGCTGGCCGCCGGCGGCATCCTGCTCGCCTTCAGCACCTGGGTACTCCTGTTCGGCTGGCGGATCAGCGCCTGGATCGACTCCAACGGGCTCCGGAACTGCAACGACGTCTACTACCCACCGGAGTGCTCGGACGTCTCCGACCTGCGGCGCGCCATCCCGGAGTGGTGGCCGCCGGCCGTCTCCGGCACCGGCTGGGTGCTGTTCCTGCTCCCGTTCGCCCTCGGGCTGTTCGCCGGGGCGCCGCTGCTGGCCCGCGAGTTCGAGTCCGGCACCCACCGACTGGCCTGGACCCAGTCGGTCTCCCGCTCCCGCTGGCTGGCCGGGCGGCTGGCCGCCCCGTTCGCCCTGACACTGGTCGGATCGGCCGTGCTGGCGGGTGTCGCCAGCTGGTGGAGGACGGTGGTCGAGGGCCGCTTCGGGGTGCCCGGGTACTACCACTGGTTCGGCTGGATGGCCCGCTCCACCGAGGGCCCGTCCACGATCGCCTTCTGCCTGGTCGGGCTGGCGGTCGGCGTCACGGCCGGCCTGCTGGTGCGCCGGGTGGTGGCGGCGATGGCGGTCACCGCCGTGCTCACCGCCGGCCTGCGGCTGGCTGTGGACGACCTGCGCGACGTGTTCACCCCCGCCGTCGAGGTGGAGGCTCCGGTGCGGCTCGCGCTGATGCCGCAGAACGCCGACATCCGGGACCTGGTCACCGGGTACGGCTTCCCCGCCGAGTCCCCGCTGAACTCCGAGATCCTGGCGACCGGCTACCGCACCTCGGACGGGATCACCATCGCCGGCCAGGGCAACTGGCCGCCCTACGCCCTGCCGGACGGCAGCCTGCTCTGCCAGGACTCCGGCTGCGAGCCCCACGTGGCCACCGTCGACCGGGCCTTCGTGCTGTTCCACCCGCCGGCCCACGAGTGGCCGATGCTCTGGACCCAGACCGGGATCTGCCTGGCCGTCACCGCACTGCTGCTCGGCCTCTGCTTCCTCCGGGTGCGCCGGATGCACTGAGCGCGGCGCGGAACGTCAGGGGGCCGGGGCACCTTCGGGCCCCGGCCCCCTGACGTCGTCTCACTTCTGCTGCCAGGAGCGCCAGAGCGCCGCGTACGCCCCGTCGCGGGCGACCAGCTCCTCGTGGCTGCCCAGCTCGGTCAGCCGCCCGTCCGCCATCACGGCCACCCGGTCGGCGTCGTGCGCGGTGTGCAGCCGGTGCGCCACCGCGATCACGGTGCGGCCCTTGAGCACCGCGGCCAGCGCCCGCTCGGTGGCCCGGGCCGCTGTCGGGTCGAGCAGGGCGGTGGCCTCGTCCAGGATCACGGTGTGCGGATCCGCCAGCACCACCCGGGCGAGCGCCAACTGCTGGGCCTGGGCACCGTCGAGCCGGTGACCGGTCGGGCCGAGCTCGGTGTCCAGGCCGTCCGGCAGCCCGTGCGTCCAGCCGACCGCCGCCAGCGCCTCGGCCAGCTCGCCGTCCTCGGCGGCGGGCGCGGCGATCCGCAGGTTGTCCCGCAGCGTGCCGAGGAAGACGTGGTGCTCCTGGGTGACCAGCACCACCTCGCGGCGCAGCAGCTCCGGGTCCAGGTCGGCCACCGGCACGCCGCCGACCAGCACCGAGCCGCCGCTCGGCCGGTCCATCCCGGCCAGCAGCCGGCTCAGCGTGGTCTTGCCCGAGCCGGAGGGGCCGACCACCGCCAGCCGCTCCCCCGGACGGACCGTCAGGTCGACCCCGTGCAGCACGTCCTGGCCGCCCTCGTAGGCGTAGCGGACGGCGCTCACCTCGATCCGCTGGTCGGCCGGGCGGGCCGTGCCGGCCGTCCCCGCGTCCTCGGCGGGCACCGCGCCGACGCCCTCCACCCGGGCGAAGGAGGCGGCACTGCTCTGCAGCTGCTCCAGCCGGAGCATCACGGTGTCCAGCGGGTCGACCAGCCGCCGCAGGTAGAGCGTGCAGGTCACCACCGCGCTGAGCTCCACCGAACCGTTGGCGTGCAGCGCGCCGCCGACCAGCAGCACCACCGTCACCGGCGCCACGTAGGAGGTGTCGACCAGCGGGAAGAGGAAGCTGCGCAGCAGCAGGGTGCGCAGCCGGGCCGTGCGGGAGACCTCGATCGCGGTCTCCATGGCGGCGGTGCGGCGCTCCTGGAGGCCGAGCGCCTCGACCGTCCGGGCCCCGGCGGCGGTGGTGCCGAGCACGTCGGCGACCTCCGAGTTGGCGGCGCCCTCGGCCAGGTAGGCGTCCCGGGCCCGGGCCAGGTACCAGCGGGCGACGAACCACAGGCCGGAGAGGGCGAGCACGCTGCACGCCCCGAGCAGCGGGTCGACCAGGAAGATCGCGACCAGGATGAACAGCCCCTGGAAGACCCCCACCGCCATCTCCGGGACGCTGTCCTTGAGGGTGGTGCCGACGGTGGCCACGTCGGTGGTGCCACGGGTCGTCAGATCGCCGGTGCCGACCCGCTCCACCACGGTCGGCGGCAGCGCCAGCACCCGCTCGACCAGGCGCTCGCGCAGCCGGGCGGCGGCCCGCTCGGCCACCCGGTAGCCCTGGTGCACCGCCTGACGGGTCAGCAGGAGCTGCAGCACGCCGCAGACCACCACGGCGAGTGCCAGCCGGTCCACGGCGGCGGCGCCGTGGCCCTTCACCACCGCGTCGACGATCAGGCCGAGCAGCCAGGGCCCGGCCAGGCCGGCCAGGGCGGCCAGGCCGTTCAGCGCGGTCACGCCGCCGAGCGCCCGGCCGTCCTGGCGCAGCAGCGCGGCGGCGGCCCGGCGGGTCTCCCGGGGCGTGGCGACGGGAAGGGCTCGTTCGGTGCTCATCGGGCGGCCTCCTCGGTGGTGGTGGGCGAGGACGTACGGGCCGTCGGCAGCGGGACGCGGGCGGGCGCGGGCGGCTCCTCCTCGTCGCGGGAGACCAGGGCCCGGTACTCCGGGGCCCGGCGCAGCAGTTCGCGGTGGGTGCCGGCGGCGGCGACCCGGCCGTCGGCCAGGTACAGCACGGTGTCGGCGAGGTCGAGCAGCAGCGGCGAGGTGGAGACCACCAGCGTGGTCCGCCCGGCCCGGAAGGCCCGCAGGCCGGCCGCCATCGCCGCCTCGGTGTGGGTGTCCACGGCGGAGCTGGGCTCGACCGCGATCAGCACCTCCGGATCGGCGAGCAACGCCCGTGCCAGGCGCAGCCGCTGACGCTGGCCGCCGGAGAGGTTACGGCCCTCCGTCCGGATCGGGGCGGCCAGGCCGCCGGGCAGCCCGCGCAGGACGTCCAGCGCCGAGGCCGCCTCCAGGGCGGCGAGCAGCTCCTGGTCGGCCCGCTCCCGCCGCCCGCCGAGCACCTCGCGCAGCGGCCCGGCGAACAGCGCCGCCTCGTTCTCCGCCAGCACGATCCGGCCGCGCACCTCGCGCAGCGCGTACTCCTCCAGCGGGCGGCCGTCCCAACGGCCGCCCTCCGCACCGGGGTCGGCGAACAGCGCCAGCCGGTCCGCCACCTCCAGCGCCTCGGCGGGCCGCCGGGCGGCGAGCACCGTGAGCCCGCCGGGGACGAGTTCGACGCCGGAGAGCCCGTCCCGGAGCGGGGCGGGGCCGGCGGGGGCCGGGGTGGCCGCGGCGGCCGGGCCGGCCGGGCGGGGCTCCAGCCGGAGGAAGCCGACCGTCCGCTCGGCCGCGACCAGACCGCGGGTGAGGTCGCGGCCGCCCTCGATCAGGAAGTAGACCGGCACGGTGAGGGCCGCCGTGTAGCCGTAGACGGCGACCAGCTCGCCGATCGTGATGGAGCCCTGGGCCGCCATCCGGGCGGCGACCCAGGTCACCGCGCCGAGGAAGAGCAGCGGCAGTCCGCTGCCGAGCGCCTCGATCCAGCTGGCCACCCTGCCGACCTTGAAGCCGTCGGCCATCAGCTTGCGCGACTCCCGGGCGTACCGGGCGGCGAACTCCTCCTTGCCGCCGAGCCCGTTGAGCACCCGCAGGCCGTCGCTCAGGTCCTCGAACCGGGCCGCCACCTCGCCCTGCTGCTCCCGGTACCCGGCCTCGGCCCGCTGGACCCGGGCGAGCATCGGACCGATCAGCCCGGCCAGCGCGGGGACGCCGAGCAGCACCAGCGCGGCGAGCACCGGCGAGATCCGCAGCAGCTGGCCCGCGACCAGCAGGTAGGCCACCACGGCGCCGAAGCCCGGTCCGCTGAAGGTGAGGGTCTGGCTCATCCGCTGCACGTCGGAGACGCCGATGGTCACCACCTCGCCGGTGGCGGTCTGCCGGGGCAGCTCGCCACCGAGCCGGACGGCCTGACGGACCACCACGCGGGTGGTGCGGAAGGTGGCGTCCATCCGGACCTTGGTCATGGTGCGGTGGCGGTACGCCCCGATCACCGCGTTCACCGCGCCGATGACCAGGAAGGCCACCGCCCACCCGGCCAGTGCCGGGTAGTCGTCGGCCTTGAGGCCGTCGTCCACGGCCCGGGAGAGGATGTAGGGCATCATCGTCAGCGCGCCCAGCCACACCGCACTGAGCACCGCGCCGAGCGCGACCCGCCCCGGCTGGCTGGCCGCCAGCCACCAGAGGTACCGCCCGGCACCCCGCACGTCCGGTTCCCCCGGACCAGTTCTCTTGACCGTCACCACGGCACCCTAGCCAGCGACCCGGCCGCCGGGCCCGCGAATTTCGTACCGAAAGCACAACGCCTGACCTGCGGCGGGACGGGACCGTCCGGACCGGACGCGCCGCTCAGCCGTCCAGCAGCCGCTCGCCCACCCGGGCGCGGGCCGGGGCGAGCTCGGCCTCCACCTTCTCCTGCTCGATCCGGCCGAAGGCCACCGGCCGCGGCTCGACCGGGCGGTCCAGCAGGGCGATCCGCAGGTGGGTCGGCGGGTGGGTCGAGTCCACCGCGGCGAACTCGTGGGCGCCCAGCCGCAGTCGGCGCTCCCGCTCGCGCGGGGTGAGTCCGCCCGCCAGGCCGGCCAGCTCGGTCCAGAGCTCGACCACCGCCTCGCCGCCGTCCCGGCCGGGCCGGGAGGTCCGCAGGCGCGACCGGCTGCGGATACGGACCACCGCGGCCTCGGCGGTGGGTTCGAGCAGCAGCGCGGCGAGCATCCCGCGGGCCGCAGCGGGCGAGGCGACGGTGGCGGCCAGCAGGTCCGCCCGGTACTCGGCGCCCTGGCCGGAGCGGCTGGTCAGCCGGTCCAGCAGGAACAGCAGACGCTCCGTCAGGACCTGCAGCAGCAGCCTCGGCACCAGCAGCAGGGCCTGGACCAGGTTGACCAGGCCGTCCTCCGCGGGCGTCTCGTCGTCCAGGGTCAGCAGGTGCCACTCGCGCACGGCCGCCACCGCCGAGTGCAGCCAGAGTCCGCGCCGGTGGTCCCCGTTCACGTCGTGGCCGAGCTCGTGGCCGAGCAGGGCGACCCGCTCCGGCGCGGACAGCACCGCCCAGAGCGGCAGTCCGATCTCCAGCACGCCGCGGCGGCGCAGGCCGAACCGGCCGAAGGAGGCGTTGAAGCTGCCGGTGACCCTGATGCGGTCCACCGGCCGGCCGCCGACGGCCGTGGCGACCCGGTCGGCCAGGGCGTACAGCTGCGGGGCCTGGGCGCGGGTGAGGAAGGAGTCGTCCGTCCTGATCCGGCCGAACCTCGGGCGCAGCAGGAATCCGATCAGCAGGCCCAGGCAGCCCACCAGCCGCATGGGCAGGGTCCCGGTCACCACCAGCCAGAGCGAGCCGAGGACCACGGTGACCGTCACCAGGTGCACCACCCCCGCCAAGGCCGCGGCGATCAGCCAGTTGCGGTCGGCGCCCGGGCCGTCACCGCGCTCCAGCGCGTGGTACAGCCGCTCCGCCCGCCGCCGCGCCACCTGCTCGCGGCGCTCCTCCCGGGCCCGGTTCCGGGCGGCCTTGCGACGCTCCTTCGCCGAGCCGTCGGGCTTCGGCCGGGGCGGCACCAGGTTCCACTCGCAGGCGTGGCACCAGACCGGGAAGCGGTCGTCGGCGGGGAGCTCGGTCGTGCAGTTCGGGCACGTGGTGGCTATCGGCACGGACGGAGATGATGCCAGAGCCCCCACCGCGCCCGCCCCTGGTTTCCCGCTCGGCGACACACCGGCGTCGGCGCTGGCCCGGCCGCCCGGCCCCCCGCAGGATGGGCCCGTACGGAGGGCCGACGGAGAGAGCGGGGCAGGGATGAGCGGCGAGGCGGAGCAGTACGACGTGGTGGTCCTCGGGGGCGGTCCGACCGGGGAGAACCTCGCCGACCGGACCAGGGCGGCGGGGCTGAGCACGGTGCTGGTGGAGAGTCAGCTGATCGGCGGCGAGTGCTCCTACTGGGCCTGCATGCCGAGCAAGGCGCTGCTGCGCCCGGCCCACGCGCTGGCCCACGCCCGGGCACTGCCGGGTGCGCGGGAGGCGGTGACCGGGGAGCTGGACGCGGCGGCGGTGCTGGCCCGGCGGGACGAGTTCACCTGGCACTGGCACGACGACAGCCAGGTGACCTGGCTGCGCGACACCGGGATCGACCTGGTCCGGGGCCACGGCCGGCTGGCCGGGGAGCGGCGGGTGGAGGTGGAGACGCCGGACGGGGTGCGGGTGCTGACGGCCCGTCACGCGGTGGCGGTGTGCACCGGCTCGCGGGCCGCGCTGCCGCCGGTGCCGGGGCTGGCCGAGGCCCATCCGTGGACCAGCCGGGACGCGACCAGCTCGGCCAAGGTGCCGGGCCGGCTGGCGGTGGTCGGCGGCGGGGTGGTCGCGGTGGAGATGGCCACCGCCTGGCGGGCGCTCGGCTCCCGGGTCACCCTGCTGGTGCGCGGCGGGACGCTGCTGGACCGGATGGAGCCGTTCGCCGGTGAGCTGGTGGCGGACGGCCTGCGGGCCGCCGGGGTGGACGTCCGGCTCGGTGCCGAGGTGGTGCGCCTGGCCCGGCAGGGCGGGGAGGTGACGCTCTCGCTGGCCGACGGCTCCTCGGCGGCGGCGGACGAGGTGCTGTACGCCACCGGCCGGGTGCCGCGCACCGACGACCTCGGGCTGGCCAGCGTCGGCCTGGAGCCGGGCCGCTGGCTGCCGGTGGACGACACCTGCCTGGTCGAGGGAGTGCCGGGGGGCTGGCTGTACGCGGCCGGGGACGTCAACCACCGGGCCCTGCTGACCCACCAGGGCAAGTACCAGGCCCGGATCACCGGCGCGGCCATCGCCGCCCGGGCGGCCGGCGAGCCGCTGGACACCGCCCGCTGGGGCGCGCACGCGGCCAGCGCGGACACCGCCGGGGCGCCGCAGGTGGTCTTCACCGAGCCGGAGGCGGCGGCGGTCGGCCTGAGCCTGGCCGAGGCGGAGCGGGCCGGGCTGCGGGTCCGGGCGGTCGACCACGAGCTGGGCCACGTCGCGGGCGCCTCGCTCTACGTGGACGACTACCGGGGGCGGGCCCGGCTGGTGGTGGACCTGGACCGCGGCGTGCTGGTCGGCGCGACCTTCGTCGGTCCCGGGGTGGCGGAGCTGCTGCACTCGGCCACCGTCGCGGTGGTCGGCGAGGTGCCGGTGGCCCGGCTCTGGCACGCCGTCCCGGCGTACCCGACGGTCAGCGAGGTCTGGCTGCGGCTACTGGAGGCGCTCCGCGACAGCGCGGACTGACCTTCCTACCAGTCCATTTGACGACCTGTCACTCCCCCGGCGGCAGTTCCTTCGCATACCCACCAATACCGACTGCTTCGCATGCCTCCCCCGGGCCCCCGTCAGGAGAAGCTGACCGCCGCGTCCATCTCCCACATCAGCACCTCGGCGCCCGCCGCCCCGGCGGTGATCCGCTGCCCCTCGGCGGCGGCGATCCGGGCGGCGTCGCCCTCGTGCAGCAGGCCGGTGCCCTCCAGGGCGACCTCGCCCTTGGCGACGAAGAGGTGGACGAACGGCGCGGTCGCCGTGTCCACGGTCTCCGCCGGGCGCAGCCGGGCCACGTGCAGCGCGGCGTGCTTCTGCCGGATGCCGATCGCGCGCTGCCCGGCGTGCTTGCCCATCCCGGACGCGACGACGGTCCAACCACCCTGCGCCAGCTGGTCGTTGATGTCCAGCTGCTCGTAGCCGGGGGCGATCCCGGCGGTGTCCGGGATGACCCACATCTGGACGAAGCGGACCGGGTCCTGGTGCTCGGGCTGCCCGGTGAGCGTCCAGGAGTCGTTCTTCTCGCTGTGCAGGATCCCGGCACCCGCGCTCATCCGCTGGGCCAGGCCCGGGTAGATGACGCCGTTGTGCCCCTCGGAGTCCTGGTGCACCAGGCCGCCCTCCAGCACCCAGGTGACGATCTCCATGTCCCGGTGCGGGTGGGTGTCGAAGCCGGCGCCGGGGGCCACCACGTCGTCGTTGGAGACCAGCAGCAGACCGAAGTGGGTGTTGGCCGGGTCCCAGTGCCGGGAGAAGGAGAAGGAGTGGCGGGAGTCGAGCCAGCCCGCCTCGGTGTGGAAGCGGTCGGCCGCGCGGCGGACGTCGGTGGTGGTGGCCATCGGTACGGCTCCTCTCAGGTACTTGTTGAATCATAAACCATCGACCACCCTCCCCGATTCCCGGCGCGCTGACGTGCGACCACCCCCCGCCCGGAGCAGACTGGCGCCGCCAACGACCTCTCCCCCAGGTGGTACGCCATGACCGAGTCACTGCTGGCCGTCGGAACGCAGAAGGGCCTCTTCCTGGGCCGCAGCCGCGACCGCCGCACGTGGGACTTCACCGGCCCGCACTTCCCCATGAACGCGATCTACTCGGTGGCCGTGGACCGCCGCCCGGAGCGCCCGCGCATCCTGGCCGGCGCCGACAGCAGCCACTGGGGCCCGTCCGTCTGGTGGTCCGACGACCTCGGCGCCACCTGGCAGGAGCCCACCACCCCCGCCGTCCGCTTCCCCGAGCACACCGGCACCTCGCTGGAGCGGGTCTGGCAGCTCCACCCGGCGGGCCCGGAGGCGCCCGGCGTGGTGTACGCGGGCACCCAGCCGGCCGCGCTGTTCCGCTCCACCGACGGCGGCGAGAGCTTCGCCCTGGACGAGAACCTCTGGGCCCACCCGCAGCGCGCCGAGTGGGCGGCCGGCTTCGGCGGCCAGGGCCTGCACACGATCCTGACGGACCGTCGGAGCCCGGACGCGGTCACCGTCGCGGTCTCCACCGGCGGCGTCTACCGCACCACCGACGGCGGCAAGAGCTGGCAGCCCTCCAACACCGGCATCCGGGCCACCTTCCTGCCGGACGAGTACCCCGAGTTCGGCCAGTGCGTGCACAAGGTCGCCGTCGACCCGGCCGACCCGGACCGCCTCTACCTGCAGAACCACGGCGGGGTCTACCGCAGCGACGACGCGGGCGGCCACTGGCAGGACATCGGCACCGACCTCCCCGCCACCTTCGGCTTCGGCCTGGCCGCCCACCCCCACCACGGCGGCACCGCCTACCTCTTCCCGCTCGACGCCGACCACGCCCGCCTCCCGGTGGACCGCCGCTGCCGCGTCTTCCGCACCACCGACGCCGGCGCCACCTGGCAGCCGCTGGCCACCGGCCTCCCCGGCGAGGACCACTACGGCGTGGTCCTGCGCGACGCGCTGTGCACCGACGACGCCTCCCCCGCCGGCGTCTACTTCGGCAACCGCAACGGCGAGGTCTACGGCTCGGCCGACGAGGGCGAGAGCTGGAGCCTGCTGGCCCAGCACCTCCCGGACGTCCTCTGCGTACGCGCCGTCACGCTGCCCTGAGCTCGCGCCCGCGAGGGTGACGGCCCGTCAGGCTCGCCTCCGCGCGGACCCTCCGGCCCGCACGGATGACCACCTGGACCGGCACCGGAACGACCCGGGCGGACCGGTTCCGCATCCCCGTCGAGAAGCGAGGCACGCCCTGCCACCCGGCATCCGCAACCACCGGCCGGCACCGCCGGGCCCCGCGCCGCGAGGGTCAGCGCGCCGAACGGACCAGCGCGGCACGGACCTCCAGCCCGAGGTGGAGCAGGAGCAGCCCGGCGCAGACCACCACCGCCGAGGCGGCTCCGCCCACCGCGACGAGCAGCACCGCCACCGTGACCACCAGCGTGTGCACCGTCTGCGCCCCGGTCGACCAGGCGACCCGGTGCAGGCCGTCCGCGCCGCCCGGCAGGGCCGCGGGCAGCAGCGCGGCGAGCACCAGGAAGAGCCCGGCACCGGCCGCGGTCAGGTCACGGTCCGTCAGCGTCCACCCCTGGTCCGACCGGACCACCGCCGTGGCGTCCGTCCCGGCCAGCGCCGCCCCGACGGGCACCAGCAGCAGCCAGACCGCCACCGAGCGCAGCCAGACCCAGGCCGGGCGGTCGAAGTCCACCAGCTCGGGCCCGTCCGGGTGCAGTCGGACGGGCCGCCGGGCCCGGGACAGGTGGCGGGCCGTCAGTTCGTCGAACGAGGGCCCCTTGGTCAGCCGGACCGGCCGCCGGGCCGGGGCGTCGCCGCGGCTCTCGGCCCGCCACCGCCGGAGCACCGCCAGCCGCAGCCAGAGCAGCACCAGCACCGCCGGAGCCACCCCGACGGCCGCCGGCGGACCCTCCGGCGTCCCGACCGCCAGGACCGCCCCCGCGAGCACCAACGCGTACACCGCCAGCCCGAGCCCGCGCACCCACCACATCAACACCGTGCCACTCCCCCTGGAGACGTCCCGTGCCGGGGGGAGTATGACAGGGGGTCAGCGATCGGCCGAGCGCAGGCGTCCGCTGACGGTGCCCAGGCCCTCGGCCAGCACGGCCAGCTGCTCCCGGGTGAGGACGTCGATCAGCACCTCGCGGACGGTGGCGACGTGGCCGGGGGCGACCTCGCGCAGGACCTGCCAGCCGTACTCGGTGAGCTCGGCGAAGACGCCGCGCACGTCGCTGGAGCAGGAGCGGCGGCCGACCAGACCGGCCTTCTCCAACTGGGTGATCTGGTAGGTGAGGCCGCTCTTGGAGGTGACCAGGCGGTCGGCCAGGTCGGTCATCCGGAGCGAGCGGCCGGGGGCCTCGGAGAGCTGACTGAGGATCTCGTACTGGGTGTGGGACAGGCCCGCGCTCTCCTTGAGCTGCTGCTCCAGGCGGCGCTCGATCAGGTTGCTGGCGACCACGAACGCCCGCCAAGCCACCTGTTCCTCGTCGTCCAACCATCTGGGCTCGTCCATGCCGCCGATTCTACCGGTTGTTCAAATTCGAACCAAGGTGTACCGTGACGTATGTCAGGTTCAAATTTGAACCAGATTCTCGGAGCAGGAGCCAGCCATGCCAGTCCGTCGCCTGAACCACGCCGTCCTCTACGTCCGCGACGTGGCCCGTTCGGTCGCCTTCTACACCAACGCCTTCGGCTTCAAGGTCGACGTCGAGATCCCCGGCCGCGCCGCCTTCCTGAGCGCCGAGGACACCCTCAACGACCACGACCTCGGCCTCTTCGCCGTCGGTGAGCAGGCCCCCTCCCCCGGCCGGGGCAGCGTCGGGCTGTACCACCTGGCCTGGGAGGTCGGCACCCTCGGCGAGCTCGCGGAGATCGCCACCAGGCTGAGCGCCACCGGCTCGATCGTCGGCGCCACCGACCACGGGGTCTCCAAGTCCTTCTACGCCAAGGACCCGGACGGCATCGAGTTCGAGGTGATGTGGCGGGTGCCGCGCGAGGAGTGGCCCTCCGCCGAGGACGGGGCCGGCATGCGCTCCCTCGACCTGCACGCCGAGCTGGCCCGCTGGGGCGCCGACCTGAAGACCGGCGCGGCGGCCGGCTCCGCCACCTGACGGACCGTCCGCGCCCGTGACGCGCCGCAGGGGCCCGGCCGGATCACCGGCCGGGCCCCTGCCCGTGCTCAGGCCCTACGCGCCCGGGCTCAGTAGCCCAGCGCGTCGCCGCCGACCGCGAACGCGTCCTCGCAGAGCGACTCGGCGTCGCCGCCGATCGCGGCGGCCGGGCCCTCCGCCCAGGCGTCGCCGCCCACGGCGCCCGCGAACTCGCCGCCCTTGGCGTCGCCGCCCACCGCGCCGGCCTCGCCGCCGCCCGTGGCGTCGCCGCCGACCGCGCCCGCGTCACCGGCGGCGTCGACGTCACCGCCGACGGCCAGCGCGGACCCGTCGCCCACGGTCACGGCGTTGCCGCCGACGGCCAGCGAACCGTGCGAGTGGCGGCAGTGGTCGTGGGCCGAGGCCACGCCCGCGCCCATGACGAGGGCACAGCCGCAGAGGGCGGCGGCAGCGGTGATCTTGGCAAGAGTCGTACGCATGATGATGAAGTCCTCCGAGGTCGGTACGGGACTCCACCTGAATCGGCACCCCCCGCCCGCCCCATGAGCCCCCGTCACCCGCCCGGCGGAGCGATCACCTCCGCTTCCACCCCCACGAGTGCACCGGAGCTCCCCCACCCGCCCGCCGTCACGGCGCCGGGGCTCAGTGCTCCCAAGGGCGGTCCTCGCCCGGACGCACCTCGGCGGCGAAGTCGTCGGCCAGTTGGGCGATCACCGCGCGGCCCTCGATCCGCTTCAGCCAGTGGAGGGGCAGGCGGACGTCGCCGTGGTGGGCGCCGAGCAGGTTGCCGGCGATGGAGCCGGTGGAGTCGCTGTCGCCGGAGTGGTTGACGGAGAGCAGGAGGGCGGCCTCGATCGGGGTGCGGGCCGGGGAGGGGTCGCAGACGGTGGGGCCGTGGCCGTAGCTGTAGGTCTGCGGGCGGGTCCGGGCCAGCACCGCGTAGACGCCGATGGCCAGCGCCTCCTCCGCCACCCAGCCCTGGCCGAGCCGCTCCAGCTGCTCCGCGCTCGCCTCGCCCTCCTCCGCCAGGTCGACCGCCCGCCGCAGCGCGGTGGAGGTCTCCTCGTGCCCGGGGTGGCGCCGCAGCAGCTCCAGGGTCCGCAGCACCGCGCCCAGCGGCGACTCCCCGTCCACCAGGTGGCTGATGATCGCCGCGAAGGCCCCGGCCGCGTAGTAGCCGGTGGGGTGCCCGTGGGTGATCTGGGCACAGTTGGCGGCCAGTTGGAAGGAGTGCTCGGCGCCCTGCAGGGTGAAGCCGAACGGCGCCGAGCGCATCACGGTGCCGCACCCCTTGGAGTCCGGGTTGACCGGACCGGGCGCGCCGGTGAGCTTCGCGTACGGGTGCGGGGCCTGTGGGCTGCGCAGGCCGGAGAGGCAGGCGTTGCCGGGGGCGCGGCGGGCGTAGAGCCAGGGCTCCAGCCGCAGTTCGCCGCTCCGGTGCCGCAGCCCCTCGGCCGGGGGCGGGGCCGGGAGCTGCTGGGTGTCCAGCCAGCGGAGGTAGGCGTCCAGCACCAGTTCGCCCTCGGCGCCGGTGATGCCGCGGTCCCGGGCCCGGCGGTAGCCGTTCAACCGGCCCTCGGCGCTGAAGAGCGTCATCTGGGTGTCGTCGGTGATCCGCCCGACCACGCCCTCGTGGTCGGCCACCGGGCCGGTGATCCCGGCCGGTCCGTACGAGGCCCGGATCTCCGCGAGGGAGCGGAACTCCACCGGGTTGCCCAGCGCGTCGCCGATCGCTCCGCCGAGCAGGCAGCCCCGCAGCCGGGAACGGTACGCGGTCAGTTCGGCCCAGGAGGCGTGCGGCACCTGATGGCTCCTCAGTCTGGTGTGTCCGGCGGATCCGGTCTGATGTTCTGGTTGAGCCGGAACAGGTTACCCGGGTCCCAGGCGCGCTTGAGCTCCCGCAGCCGCCGGTACTTCGCCTCGCCGTAGGCCTGCCGTACGCGCTGCTCGCCCTCCTCCATCAGGAAGTTGACGTACACGCCGGTGTGGTGCGGGGCGAGCGCCCGCCACAGACCGCGGGACCACGCCCGCTCCTCCTCGAAGCCCTCGGAGCCGGCGCAGGTGGCGTTGATGTTGAAGGTGTGCCCGGCGCCGCGGCCGCTGAAGGCGGTCTCGTCCTCGCCCACCCGGGCGATGGCGCCACCGAGTTGGAAGATCGGGAAGCTGGTGAGCGGGGAGGCGATCCGCGCCGCGTGCTCGGCCGTCACCTCGATCACCTCGTCGGAGAGCCGGGCCACGTCGCAGGACTTGAAGTAGTACCAGCGCCCGGCCGGGAAGGACGGGTCCAGCGAGGCCTGGTGCTCCAGGTAGGGCTTGGGGCGGCACAGGTCGGCGGCCGGCGGGCCGAAGCGGCGCAGCGGGCCCAGCACCTTCTCGCCCCGCTCCGGGTCACCGGCCCAGCAGCACATCACCACCACGGCCAACCGCCCGACCAGCTCGGCCGGTACGCCGGGCAGCGGCGGCGCGGTGCGGTGCACCACGGCGGTGGTCAGCTCGTCCGGGGCCTCCTCGATCCACTCCCGGTAGAAGCGCAGCAGCCGCGCCGAGTCGGCCACCGGCCAGAACAGCGGCCCGGCCAGCACGGCCGGCCCGACCGGGTGCATCCGGTACTCGAACTCGGTGACCACCCCGAAGTTGCCTCCGCCCCCGCGCAGCCCCCAGTACAGCTCCGGGTTCTCCCGGGCGTCGGCCCGGACCCGCTCGCCGCCGGCGGTGACCAGCTCGGCGCCGAGCAGCTGATCGACCGTCAGGCCGTACTTGCGCATCAGCCAGCCGATCCCGCCGCCGAGGGTGAGCCCCGCCAGGCCGGTGTGGGTGACGATCCCGGACGGGACGGCCATCCCCACCCGCTGGGTGGCCGCGTCCAGCTCGCCGAGCAGCGCCCCGGCCTGGGCGCGGACGGTACCGGCCTGCTCGTCCACGGTGATCCGGCGCAGCCCGGAGAGGTCGATCACGATGCCGCCCTCGCAGAGCGACTGGCCGGAGAAGCTGTGCCCGCCGCTGCGGACCGCCACCGGCAGGCCGTCGCCGCCGGCGTGCCGGGCGGCGGCCCAGCGGACCGCGGCGGCCACGTCCGCCGGGTCGGCGCAGTAGGCGATCAGGGCCGGGCGGCGGTCGATCGAGCCGTTCCAGATCCGGCGGCCCTCCTCGTACTCCGGATCCCCGGGCCGCACCAGCCGGCCGCGGAACCCGCGCCGCAGCTCCCTGACGTCCACCTGCGTGCTGGTGTCCATCGGCTCTTCCCTCGCCGCCGTCCGGCCCCCGCCCTCCCAGTCTGGCACCGGCCCCGGGGGGCGTCCCGGGAGCGGGGACGGCCGTCCCGGGAGTGCCGGCCGGGGCCGTCCCGGGGGCGCGACCGGGGGCCGTCCCGGGAGGAGAATGGGAGGCACTTCCCCTCTTGACCGAGGAGGTGGTCGCCATGGGCGAGGCTCGCGAGCTCATGGACCGCCTGACCGCTGCGGTGACCGGTACGCCCGACCTGGAGGCGCTCGGCGAGTGCCTCGCCGAGGACGTGGTCGCGTCGACCCCGGACCAGCCCGAACTGCGGGGGCGCAAGGCCCTGGTGGACTACTTCGGGGACATGACGGAGTCGGTCCCCGAGGCCTACTTCGAAGCGACCGCCACGTACGAGGCCGGTGACACCGCGATCGACGAGGGCTACTACACCGGCCGGAACACCGGGCCGCTGACGATGCCCGACGGCTCGAAACTGCCGCCCACCCAGCGGGAGATCAGGATCCGCGGCTGCGACCTGGCCACCGTGCGGGACGGCCGGATCGTCGAGTACCGGCTCTACTTCGACCAGTTCGAGTTCATGAGCCAGCTGGGGCTGGTGCCCGAGGAGTGACGGGTCCGCCCCCGGTACGGGCAGGAGTGACGGGGCGGCCCCCTGGTGCCGGTGGGCCGGAAGGGGTACGCCCCCTGTCGGTGCGGCGGCCCGCGCGGCAGAGTGTGCCCCATGCAGACTCCACTCACCGTGATGGACTTCCTCCGGCGGGCCGAGACGGTCTACGGCGACCGGATCGGGATCGTCGACGAACCCCTCCAACCCGCCGAGTCCTGGGGCGACCTGACGTACCGACGGGTGGCCGAGCTGGCCCGCGCCCAGGCGGCCGGGCTGGACCGGCTGGGCATCGGGCCGGGCGAGCGGGTGGCGATCGTCTCCCACAACTCCGCCCGGTTGATGACCTCGCTCTACGGGGTGAGCGGCCACGGCCGCATCCTGGTCCCGGTGAACTTCCGGCTGCGGGCCGAGGAGGTCGCCTACATCGTCGAACACAGCGGCGCCAGTGCCCTGTTGGTCGACCCCGAGCTGGACGAGGCGCTGGCCGGCGTCCCGGTGAAGCACCGCTTCGTGCTGGGCGCGGAGAGCGACGCCCAGCTGTACGACTTCGACCGCGAGCCGGTGC
>NZ_BAAAYB010000129.1:0-33448 GCF_039535905.1 Kitasatospora albolonga
GTCGCGGCCTCGCTGAAGGTGTTGCCGGTCCGCTGGAGCAGCGGCAGCGCCTCGCGGCAGCTGGCGATGGCCTCGCGGTGCCGGCCGAGGAGGGTCGAGTACCAGCCCACGGCGTTGAGTTCGCGGGCGACGGGGTTGGGGTCGTCCAGGGTCCGGTAGATCGCCAGCGCGGCCCGGGCGTGGTCGAGGGCCTCCGGGAGCCGTTGCTGCCGGCCCCGGACCCAGCCCAGGCTGCGCAGGGCGTCGGCCCGTTCGTGCGGGGTCAGGTGGTCCAGCCGACGCTCCACGTGGCCGACCGCCTCGTCGGCCTCCTCGCCCCGCCCCGCCTCGGCGAGGGCCCGGCCCAGTGCCGCGGCGGCCTGGCTGATCGCTGCGGGGTCGTCCAGCAGGAGGCCGGCGTCCAGGGCCAGTCGCTGCAGCTCGATCTGGTCGGCCCACTGGCCCAGCGCGGAGAAGTAGGGCACGCAGTCCTGCGCCAGGCCCGTCCGGAAGTGCAGCAGCCGGGGGTCCTCGCCCTGGCGCAACGCGGCCAGGATGGTGCGCTCCTCCTGCCGGAACCAGGCGAGCGCCCCCTCAGGGTCGTCGAAGGGCAGCAGGGCGACGCCGGGAGCGGGCGCGTGGTCCAACTCGTGGATGGTGCGGGTCTCCCAGGCACGGACGGCGGAGCGCGCGTTGTGCCGCAGGTAGTCCAGCAGGCGCAGCTCGGCGGCGTACCGGTCGTCCCCCTCGCGGTCCAGCAGCTCGGCGGCGTGCGCGCGCACCAGGTCGTGCAGTGCGAACTGTCCGGCCGCGTCCCGCCCGAGCAGGCTCTTCGCGACCAGGGAGCGGAGCAACTTCCGGGCCCGGGACGGCGGTTCGGCGGCGGCCGAGGCCGCCGCCTCGGTGGAGAACGACGGGCCGGGGAGCACGGCCAGGTGGCGGAAGAACCGGGCGGTCTCGGCGTCGAGGGCACGGTACGACCAGGAGAAGACGGCCCGGACGTCGGTGTGCGGGTCGTCGGTGGTGAACTCGTCGAGCAGGGTGCGGGTCCGGGCCAGCTCGTCCGCCACGGTCCGCAGGCGGAGGGCGGGTTCGGCGCTGAGGCGGGCCGCCAGGACGGCCACGGCGAGCGGTAGCCGCCCGCACAGCTCCACCAGTCCGGCGGCGTGGGCGGGTTCGGCCGCCGCCCGGTCCGCGCCGATCCGGGCGGCCAGTGCGGCCAGGCCCTCGGCGGCGCTCCAGGGGCCCAGGTCGAGCAGCACGGCCTCGTCGGTGGCGGCCAAGCCGGTGAGGTGGTGGCGGGAGGTGATGACGGTCGGGCAGTCGGCGGACCTGGGGAGCAGCGGGCGGACCTGCCGGGAGTCGCGGGCGTTGTCCAGCAGCAGGAGCATCCGGCGGCCCGCGATCCGCTCCCGGAACGCGGCGGCGCGCTGCTCCGCCCCGTCGGGGATCGAGGCGGCGGGAACGCCGAGGGCGGTGAGCAGGCCGGAGAGCGCCTCGCCGGCCTCCAGGTGGTGGCCGGAGGGGTCGAAGCCGCGCAGGTCGAGGTGGAGCAGGCCGTCCGGGAAGCGGTCGGCGTGGCGGTGGGCCCAGTGCACGGCCAGGCTGGTCTTGCCCACGCCGCCCAGGCCGCTCACCGCCACCACCGGCGGGTGGCCGTCGGGGGCGGTGGCGGTGCTGAGGCGGTCGAGCAGCGCCTCGCGGCCGCGGAACGTCCGGAGATCGGGCGGGAGTTGACGGGGAATCGGGCGGTCCGTCGGCCCGGCGGTTCCCGCTCCCGCGCTCGCGCCCATGCCTGAGCCTGTGCTTGCGCCCGGGCCCGTGGCGGACGTGCCGGGGCGCGCGGCCTCGGTGAGGGCGCGGCGCTCGTGCTCGTCCAGCGGGAGGGCGTCCAGCAGCTCGGCCAGGGTGCTGAGCCGGGGAACGCTGCGGCCGCGCTCCATGTCCCCGATCGCCCGCACGCTGACGCCCGACGCCGACGCCAGCCCCTCCAACGTGAGCCGGGCCCGTTCGCGTGCCCCCCGCAGCAGCGTGCCGAACGCCGTCCGTTCCATCTTCGTACCCCCTCGACCTGCCCCCGAACGGAGATCATCTCACCGAACTGCCCGGGAACCGCCTGCCGACTGCCTGGCCGTCGGTCGAGCAGGGGGGAAGGCTGGAGGCGGCACAGCCGAGGGAAGGAGCAGCAGCGGTGGAACACCTCACCACGCCCATGGTCGGTCGCGAGAACGAACGGGCGGTGCTCTCCGCCTTCCTGACGGACCCTCACGGCCAGGCGCTGGTGCTCAAGGGCGAGACCGGCGTCGGGAAGAGCGCCCTGTTGGAGGACACCGCGCGGCAGGCGGCCGCCTCCGGACACCGGGTGGTCCGCGCCGTGGGAGTGGAGGCGGAGTCGCAGCTGCCCTACTCGGGCCTGCACCAACTGCTCCACCCGCTGCTCCCGCAGGCCGGAGCGCTGGACGTCGCGCACCGGACCGCCATCGACGTGGTCTTCGGCCGCAGCCGGGAGACCCCGCCGTCCGTGATGACCCTGGGCATCGCGGTGCTGGACCTGGTGGCCGTCGCGGCCGAGCGGGAGCGGCTGCTGCTGGTGCTGGACGACGGCCAGTGGCTGGACGCGGCCAGCACGGAGGTCTGCGGCTTCGTCGGCAGGCGGCTGGCCGGTACCACCGCGAAGCTGCTCGCCGCGCTGCGCCCGGAGAGCTCGGCGGGCTTCGACGCGGCCGCCCTCCCGGTGCTGCCGGTGCCGCCCCTGGACGGGGCCGCCGCGGAGCGGCTGCTCGACGGGCGGCATCCGGCGGTGGACCCGCGGGTGCGGCGGCAGGTGCTGGAGCAGGCGCGGGGCAATCCGCTGGCCCTGCTCGAACTCCCCGCCTACCTGGGCGGCCTGACGGAGGGCGAGCCCGGGGCCGGGCCGGTGGCGGTGCCGCTGCCGGACCGGTTCCGCCAGGTGTACGGCGCGCGGATCGCCGGGCTCGGGGCGGCGGTGCGGGCGGAGCTGCTGCGCGGTGCGCTGGACGGCGTCAACGCCGTCGCGGTCTCGGGCGGCGGGGTGTTCGGAGGGACGTCGAGCAGTGAAGCGCCGGTCGGCGAGGCACCGGTCGGCGGGGCGTCGCGCGGAGCGGTGCCGGCCGGCCGGGTCGGCCCGGCCGTGCGGTACCGGATGCGG
Organism: Kitasatospora albolonga; assembly: GCF_039535905.1. Classification (GTDB taxonomy): domain Bacteria; phylum Actinomycetota; class Actinomycetes; order Streptomycetales; family Streptomycetaceae; genus Kitasatospora; species Kitasatospora albolonga. The sequence continues at coordinate 3,149 of NZ_BAAAYB010000129.1, forward strand.
GACGTCGAGGAGGCGGCCGCCGCCGGGCTGTTGGACCAGGACCCGGTGAGCGGGGAGTTCGCCTTCCGGCACCCGCTGGTGCGCTCGACGGTCGTCCGGCTGGCCACCCCGAACGAGCGGCGGGCCGCGCACGCGGAGCTCGCCCGGGTGCACCGCGACGAGGTCGAACGCCGGGCCACCCACCTGGCGGCCGCGGCGGTCGACCCGGACGAGGAGGTCGCCGTCGCCCTGGAGGAGGCCGCCGCCTCCGCCACCCGGCGCGGTGGCGCCGCCGCCGCGGTGACCTGGCTGACCCGGGCGGCCGAGCTGAGCCCGGTGGCGGCCGACCGGGCCCGCCGTCTCGGTGACGCCGCCTTCGTGGCCGGGCACGCCGGGCTGCTCCACCAGGCCCAGCTGCTGGCGGGCGCGGAGCGGGTGTCCGGGGCCGCCGGGACGACGGCTTCGGCGCTGGCCTTCGCCTACGCGGTCCTGTACGAGGACGGGGACGTGCGCTCGGCGCACCGGCAGCTGCTCGCCGCCGCGGAGCGGGCCGGTGCGGCCGGCCCGTCGGCGGAGCTCACCCGGGTGGTGAACCTGCTGCTCGGGGTCAGCCAGTACGTCGGCGACGCCGGGTACTGGGAGCGGACGCACCGACTCCTGGACGGGCTGGGCGAGTTGGTGCCCGTGAGCTCGCGGATCTACCGGGACGCCTGGAGCGACGTGGTGCGGCGCGGCACCGGGGTCGCCGAGCGGGTCGCCGAGGCGTACGCGGACTACCCGGACCTCGACCCGTGGGACATCACCCGGCTCGGCGTCGCCGCCTACCACGTCGACCACCTCAGCCACTACCGCACCTACCTGCTGCGCAGCGTGGAGCGCGAGCTGCGGACGGGCGCGGTGGCCAACGGCATGACCATGCTCCACCTGATCATGCTCGACCGGATGGCCTCCGGCGAGTGGGAGGCGGCCGAGCGCACCGGGCAGCAGGTCCTGGAACTGACGCTGGCCCACGGGAACGTGCTCTTCGCCCAGCAGAGCCGCGCCTACCTGGCCCAACTCGCCGCGCTGCGAGGGGAGACGGAGCGGGCCAGGGAACTCCAGGCGGAGGTCGACCGCTGGGCGCGGCCGCGCCGGGTCGGCTTCCTGGTCCAGATCACCGAGGCGGCCGCCACCACGGCGGCGCTGAGCGAGGGGGACTACGAGGCCGCCTACCGGTGCGCGATCGGGATCACCGCGCCCGGCGCGTTCGAGCCCTGCTCCCACCAGGCCCCGCGCACTCTGCTGGACCTGGTCGAGGCCGCCCTGCACACCGGGCGGGACGAGGAGGCCCGCCGCCACGCGGTGGCCGCCCGGGAGGCCGGCCTCCCGCAGGTCTCGCCCCGGCTCGCGGTCACCACCTACGGCACGCTGGCCATGACCGCCGCGGACCTCGACGAGGCCACCGCGATGTACCGGCGGGCGGAGGCCCACCCGGCCGCCGGTGACTTCCCCTTCGAGCTGGCCCGCATCCGGCTGGCCCACGGCATCCACCTGCGCCAGCACGCCGGCCCCCGGGCGGCGCGCCCCGTCCTCACCGCAGCCGCCGAGACCCTCGGACGCCTCGGCGCCCGCGCCTGGGCCGAACGCGCCCGTGCCGAACTCCGCACCTGCGGCGCCCCGGCCGCCGCCTCCGCGGGCGTGCCCGGAACCCCTGACCCCTCCGCGCTCACCTGGCAGGAACGCCGGATCGCCGACCTGGCCGCCACCGGCCTGACCAACAAGGAGATCGGCGAACGCACCCACCTCTCCCCGCGCACCGTCAGCTCCCACCTCTACCGCGTCTTCCCCAAGCTCGGCATCACCTCCCGCGCCGCCCTGCGCGACGCCCTCGCCGCCCTGCCCGCCGACCTTCCGTGAACGGCCCCCGGGAGTAGTGGGGACCCGGTCGACGGACTTCGCGGGCGACGGGAGGAGGACCATCGGGCCGTCCCGCTCCGCTCCGTCCGCACCGACACGATCGAGTACCGTGCGCGCCACGACGGCCACGCCGACCTGCTCCGCGAGGCGATCGACGGAGAGGTCGGCGAGTAGGCGGCCCGGGCCGGGGCTACGCGATGGGGGCCGCCGCCTCGGTGAGGGTGCCGTCGGCGAGGTGGAGGCGGCGGGTGGTGCCGATGGCGGTGAGGAAGCGTTCGTCGTGGCTGACGACCAGGAGGGCGCCCTGGTAGGAGGCGAGGGCGCTCTCCAGTTGGGCGAGGCTGACCAGGTCGAGGTTGTTGGTGGGCTCGTCCAGCAGGAGCAGGTGGGGCGCGGGGGAGGCGCAGAGCACGCAGGCGAGGGTGGCGCGCAGGCGCTCGCCGCCGGAGAGGGCGCGGGTGGGGAGGTGGGCCTTGGCGCCGCGGAAGAGGAAGCGGGCCAGCAGGTTCATCCGGTCGGCGGAGGGGAGTTCGGGGGCGGCCAGCGCGAAGTTCTCGGCCACGGTGAGCTCGGGGTCGAGCAGGTCGAGGCGCTGGGAGAGGTAGGCGCTTCGGCCCTCGGCCCGGCGCAGCCGGCCGCCGGAGGGGGTGAGGTCACCGAGCAGCAGGCGGAGCAGGGTGGTCTTGCCGGCGCCGTTGGGGCCGGTCAGGGCGATCCGCTCCGGGCCCCGGACGGTCAGGTCGATGCCGCCGGGCGCGAAGGACGGGGCGCCGTCGCGCAGGAGTTGGAGGCCCTCGCCGACGAAGAGGTCGCGCCCGGCGGGGACCTTGGTGTCGGGGAGTTCCAGGACCAGCCGCTGGTCGTCGCGCAGGGCGCGCTCGGCCTCGTCCAGCCGTGCCCTCGCCTCCCCGACCCGGCCCGCGTGGACCTGGCCGGCCCGGCCCGCCGACTCCTGGGCGCCGCGCTTCATGGTCCCGGCGAAGATCTTGGGCAGCCCGGCGCTCTTCAGGTTGCGCGCCGCGTTGCTGGCCCGCCGGTCGGCGCGCTCCCTGGCCTGCTGCAACTCCCGCTTCTCGCGCTTGAGTTCCTGCTCCGCGTTGCGGACGTTCCGCTCCGCGACCTCCTGCGCGGAGTGGACGGCCTGCTCGTAGGCGGTGAAGTCGCCCCCGTACAGGCGTAGTTCGTCGCCGCCGAGTTCGGCGATCCGCTCCATCCGGTCCAGCAGTGCCCGGTCGTGGCTGACCAGGAGCAGGCAGCCGGAGAAGCCGTCCAGGGCGTCGTAGAGCCGGTGACGGGCGGCGAGGTCGAGGTTGTTGGTGGGCTCGTCCAGCAGCAGCACGTCCGGCCGGGCCAGGAGTTGGGCGGCGAGGCCGAGTTGGACGGTCTGGCCGCCGCTGAGGGTCTCCAGGCGCCGGTCGAGGCCGATGCCGTCGAGGCCGAGCCGTTCGAGCTGGGCGGTGCAGCGCTCCTCCACGTCCCAGTCGTCGCCGATGGTGGTGAAGTGCTGCTCCGAGACGTCGCCGGACTCGACGGCGTCGATGGCGCGGATCACGTCGGCGACGCCGAGCACCTCGGCCACCGTCAGGCCGGCCGAGAGCGGCAGGTCCTGCGGGAGGTAGCCGGCGGTGCCGTTGACCGTCACCGTCCCCGCCGTGGGCGTGAGTCGGCTGGCCAGCAGGCGCAGCAGGGTGGACTTGCCGGAGCCGTTGGGCGCGACCAGGCCGGTGCGGCCGATGCCGAGGGCGAAGGAGAGGTCCTGGAGGACGGGGGTGTCGTCGGGCCAGGAGAAGGACAGGTGGGAGCAGACGATGGAGGCATCGGACATGGAAGGACCCCGGAGTGGGCAGGGCGGAGCGGACTCCGCCGGGAGGACGGGAGACTGGGGGAAGGAGGTACGACGAACCGGGCCGCTCCGCCGGGTGTCCACCACCCGTCGACGGCCTCAGGACCGGGTCTCACCCGGAGATGTCGTCGTCACCCGCCATGTCTGCCTCTGCTCGTGTTGCCGATGGGTCGTTCGTTCGCCAGCGTAACAGGACGGTCCGCAGGTCCGTCGACCGGTTTTCTTCGGTGTGTCGAAGCAGCCGTCGCCCGCCGTCATTTGACGGATCCTCAGCGGCGACGGTGCGCGGGAGCGTCGTCCCCATCAGCCCCGGAGCCTGCGCCGGGGCGCCTGACGACGGGAACCTCACGTGAACCGACGACTCCTCGCCGCCCTCGCGGCGGCCGTGCCACTGGCCGCCGTGGTGTACGCCCCCGGGGCCGCCGCGGCACCGCCCGCCTGTGCGGCACCGGCGGTGAAGGCCCCGCCCGGGACGGTGGTCGAGCGGGCGGACGCCGTCGCCCGTGCCGCCGGGGACTTCGAGGTGCCGGCCGTCTTCCCGCTGCCGTCCCAGCGGATCCCTGACGTCCCGGCGTTCTGCGACGTCACGGTGGTGCTCGCCCACCCCGGCCAGGGCGACCACGCCACCGTCCGGGTCTGGCTGCCGCAGCAGAACTGGAACGGCCGGCTCCAGACGGTCGGCGGCAGCGCGTACGCCGCCGGGGACTACGGCAGCGGTCTGGCCGCCGCGCTGAAGAGCGGGTACGCCGCCGCCACCACCGATGCGGGCGTCTCCAGTTACATCGACGCCGGATGGGCCCTGACGGCCGGGGGTTCGGTCAACCGGCCGCTCCTGGAGAACTTCGCCTCGCGCTCCGAGCACGAGGCGGCCGTGGTGGCCAAGGCGGTGATCGCCGGGCACTACGGCCGCGGCGCCTCCTACGCCTACTTCAACGGCTGCTCCACCGGCGGGCGGCAGGGCTACGCGGAGGCCCAGAAGTACCCCGAGGACTACGACGGCATCCTCGCCAACGCTCCGGCCGTCCACTGGGACGAGTTCGAGGTGGCCACGCTCTGGCCGCAGGTGGTGATGAACGAGGCGAAGACCTACCCGAGCGCCTGCGAGTTCAAGGCCTTCACCGCGGCCGCCGTTCGGGAGTGTGACCAACTCGACGGCGTACGGGACGGGTTGGTGACCGATCCGGGCCGCTGCGGCTACGACCCGCGTCGGCTGGTCGGCACCGTGGTGGAGTGCGAGGGCAAGGCGGTGACGGTCACCGCCGCCGACGCGGAGGTGGTGCGCCGGATCTGGGACGGGCCGCGCTCGGCCTCGGGCGAGCGGCTGTGGCCCGGGGTGCCGGTCGGCGCCGAGCTGGGCGGCGGCCTGGCCGGCACCCGGGTGGACGAGGCCACGGGCGCACGGGTCGGCGCGCCGTTCCCGGTGCCGGCGGCCTGGGTGAACTCGTGGGTGCGCAAGCAGCCCACGGCGGACCTCTCGACGGTCACCTCCGGCGAGCTCGCCCGCCTGTTCCGCCGCTCGCAGGCCGAGTACGACCGGGTGATCGGGACGGACGACCCGGACCTCTCGGGCTTCCGCAGGGCCGGGGGCAAGCTGCTCACCTGGCACGGCCTGGCCGACGAGTTCATCCCGGCGGACGGCACGGTCCGCTACCGGGAGGCGGTGGAGCGGCGGATGGGCGGTGCGAAGCGGACCGACGAGTTCTACCGCGTCTTCCTGGCGCCCGGCACGGCGCACTGCGCCCTGAACACCGCGGTCGGGGGCACCGACGCCCTCGGCGCGCTGACGGCCTGGGTCGAGCAGGGCAAGGCCCCGAAGACCCTGCCGGCGGCCCTGGCCACCGCCGACGGACGGACCGTCAACCGGGAGCTGTGCCCCTACCCGCAGCTGCCGCGCTACCGCGGCCACGGCGATCCGGCGCAGGCGTCCAGCTTCCGCTGCGCCGCCTGACGCACCGTCCGGCCCGCACCCCGCTCCCGGGGTGCGGGCCGTTCGCGTTCGTCCGTGTCCGTCCGCCGTCCGTCCGTCGTCGGTGGGCGATCATTCAGTCATTCGACTGATCCCGAAGGCGGGTGACATGCCGGAGGCTGGGACGGCTCCCCGTTCTCATCCTCTTCTCCCCTCCGGAGGGTCCGTTGTGATCCGCACTCCCGTCCTGTTCGTCCCCGGTGCCTGGCTGCGCGCGAGCTCCTGGGAGTGCTGGGTCGAGCACTTCGCGAACCACGGCTACCCGGCGCACGCCCCGGGTTGGCCGGGGACGCCGCCCGATCCGGGGTTGGACGAGCTGACGGGGCACTACGCCGGGATCGCCCGCGCCTTCGAGGTGCCGCCGGTGCTGATCGGCCACTCGGTCGGCGGGCTGGTCGTGCAGCACCTGCTCGGGGACGGTGTCGGGCGCGCGGCGGTGGCGCTCGCGCCGGCGCCGATCAACGGGGTGGAGCTGCTGGAGCGGGAGTGCGCGCCCGAGTGCACGGGGAGTTCCGTCGAGCTCTCCGTCGAGCGCTTCCACGAGCTGGTCGCGAACACCGTCGGCCGGGAGGAGGCCGAGCTCCTCCACGAGCGCTACGCAGTGCCCGCGCCGCGGCGCCTGGTCGAGGACGTGCTGCGGCACCGCGGCACTGCCGTGGACACCGCCAACCCGGCCCGCGGCCCGTTGCTGCTGGTCTCGGGGCAGGAGGACCGCCTGGTCCCCGACCACGTCACGCGCGCCGTCTACAAGCAGTACGGCGACTCCACCGCCCCGACCGATCTGAAGCAGTGGGCCGACCGTGGCCACTCCCTCACCGTGGACGGCGGCTGGCGCCCCGTCGCCGACCACGTGCTGGGCTGGCTGACGGAGCGTGGGATCACGCCCGGCTGAGGTCGGGCAGGGACGGTGCCTCGGGTGGCGCTGTCCCGGGCGACGGTGTTTCGGGAGACGGTGTCCTACGCGGCGAAGGGGCCCTCGGCGACGAAGCGGTGGAGGAGGCGGGCGAAGGTCCTGGCCTCCTCCTCCGGCCAGTCGGCGAGGGCCGACTCGATGGCGGCGGCCAGGCGGCGGCGGGTGGTCGCGATGACCTCCCGGCCGGCGGGGGTGAGGGCGAGGAGGGTGGCCCGGCCGTCCGCGGGATCGGGTTCTCGGCGCAGCAGTCCGGCCTGTTCGAGGCGGTCGGCGCGGCGGGTGACGGTGGTGCGGTCGAGCTCCACCTCGCGGCCGAGGTCGGCGGCGCTGCACGGTCCGGTGCGGGCCAGGCCGCTGAGGACGGGGTAGGTGAGGTCGTCGACCGCCGCCCCGAGGCCGTCGGTCAGGTGGGCGTAGAGGCGGGCGCGGGTCCCGCGACGGAGGAGCTGGCCGAGGGCGTGGGCGATGTCCTCGCCGGTGGAGTTGGTCACCCTCGAAGAATAGCGTGCGCTGCGCACGCTTTTCGGCTAGGGTCAGATGCGTGCTCGAAGCACGCATCCACTCTCGTGTGCCAGCCCCTGCCGTGGAGGAACTCCCATGTCCCGCACCGACATCCGCACTGCCCTGACCGACCTGCTGCTGACCCCGGGCCTCGCCCTGGAGGAGGCCGCGGACCGGCACTTCGCCCCCGACTACCGCCAGCGCACCGACGGCCGCTGGGACGACCGCACCGAGTTCCTCGCCCACATCGCCCACCTGCGCACGGTGGTGGCGGGCGGCTCGGTCGAGGTCCACGACGAGCTCTCCTGCGGCGACCGCTACGCCGACCGCCACACCATGGAGGTGGTCAAGACCGACGGCTCCACCGTCCGGATGGAGGTCTACCTGTTCGCCGAGTTCGCCCCCGACGGCCGCTTCCGCCGGATCGAGGAGACCACCCTGCTGCTCGAAGGGGCCGAGGGCGACCGGAACCTGGGCAGTGCCAGGTGACGGAGCGGACGCGGACGAGGGGGACCGTCGGGTGACGGTCCCCCTCGTCGTGCGGGGCGCGGGTCAGAGGTGGTCGGCGTCGACCACGGCCTGGGCGAAGGCGGTCGGGGCCTCCTGGGGGAGGTTGTGACCGATGGCCGGCAGGGCGCGGTGCTCGTACGGGCCGGTGAACATGGAGCGGTAGGACGCGCCGTCGCCCGGGGCGGTGAAGGGGTCGCGCCCGGCGTCGAGCGTGACGGCGGGCACGGTGATGACGGGACGCCGGGCGAGCCGGGCCTCGTACTGGTCGTAGCGGTGCTCGCCCTCGGCGATGCCCAGGCGCCAGCGGTAGTTGTGGACCACCACGGCGGCGTAGTCCGGGTTCTCGAAGGCGGCGGCGGTACGGGCGAAGGTGGCCTCGTCGAACTGCCAGGTGGGGGAGACCTGTTGCCAGACGAAGCGGGTCAGCTCACGGCGGCGGTCCGCGTCCTGCATCGCCCGCGCGCCGCGCTCGGTGGCGAAGTAGTACTGGTACCACCAGGTGTGCTCGGCCGCCGCCGCGATCGGGTTCCGCTGCGCCGCCCGGTCGGTGATCAGGTAGCCGCTCACCGAGACCAGGGCCTTGACCCGCTCGGGCCACAGTGCCGCCAGGATGTCGGCGGTCCGCGAGCCCCAGTCGAAGCCGGCCAGCACTGCGCGGTGGATCCCGAGCGCGTCCATCAGGGCCAGCACGTCCAGGGCCACGGCGGACTGCTGGCCGTTGCGGAAGGTGCGCGGGGAGAGGAAACGGGTGGTGCCGTGGCCCCGGAGGTAGGGGACGATCACCCGGTAGCCGAGGTCCGCGAGGAGCGGGGCGACGTCCACGAAGCTGTGGATGTCGTAGGGCCAGCCGTGCAGACAGATCACCACCGGCCCGTCAGCGGGGCCGAGTTCGGCGTATCCGACGTCGAGCTGCCCGGCCCGGACCTGCCGGAGAGCCTGAAAGGCGGTGTGGGCGCCCGGGGTGACGACCGGGACGACGGGGGTGTTCTGCGTGGCGGAGGAGCGGGACGAGGCGAGGGCGGCCGGAAGACCGGTGACGGTCAGGGAGGCGGCGGCCGCGCCGGTGCCGAGGGCCTGGGTGAAGGTACGCCTGGTGATCATGAGGAGCCTTTCGGGGCGGGGCTCCGGGCCGGCCCGTCGAGGACCGGCCCGGAGCGGGAGGGGCGGGGGGTCAGACCGCGACGGCCTTGACGGTGACCGGGATGTTGCCCCGGGTGGCCTTCGAGTACGGGCAGAGCTGGTGCGCGGCGGCGCCGAGCTCCTCGGCCATCTCCTGCTCCACGCCGCCGAGTTCGAGGTTGAGCACGGCACTCAGGCCGAAGGTGTCGTCCGCCCCGTGGGTCAGCGTCGCCTCCACCGTGACGCGGGTGCTGGTGAGCCGGACCTGGCGGCCGGCGGCGGCCCGTCGCACCGCGCCGAGGAAGCACGCGCCCCAGCCGGCGGCGAATAGCTGCTCGGGGTTGGTGGCGCCGCCGGCGCCGCCGAGCTCGGCGGGTATGGCGAGCGCGGTGGTGAGAAGACCGTCGTCGGAGGCGACCTGACCGCCGTTGCGGCCCTCACCCGTCACGGTCACCGTTCCGGTGTAGCTGACTGTCATGTTCCTTCTCCTGTCGGTGAGTTGTTCGGTGCTCAGTTCGGTGCTCAGGCGGGGAAGTCCGCCGAGCGGCTGATCTCGGCCCAGTGCTCGGTCTCGGCCTCGCGGGCCCGGCCCGCCGCCAGGGCGGCCGTCACGGCCTGGGCGCCGAGCAGCAGGCGGCGCGGCGGGTCCGGGCGTCCGACCACGTCGAGGATCACCCGGGCCGCCCGGTCCGGATCACCGGGCTGGGTGCCGTCGTTGGCGGCCCGGTAGGCGTTCATCGCGCCGACCGTCTCCCGGTAGTCCTCGCCCACGGCGTGCAGCTCCATCGAGGAGCCCTGCCAGTCGGTGCGGAACGCGCCGGGCTCGACGATGACCACGGCGAGCCCGAACGGTGCGACCTCGGCGGCCAGCACCTCCGAGAAGCCCTCGACGGCGAACTTGGCGCTCTGGTAGGCCCCCATGCCGGGCGTGCCGCCCACCCGGCCGCCGACGGAGGAGAACTGCACGAAGGTGCCCGCGCGTTGGGCGCGCAGCACGGGCAGCGCGGCCCGGGTCACGTTCACCACGCCGAAGAAGTTCGCCTCGACCTGGGCCCGGAAGTCCTGGTCCGTCATCTCCTCGATGGGGGCGCTGTTGGCGTAGCCGGCGTTGTTCACCACCACGTCCAGCACCCCGAAGGCCTCGACGCCGGTCCGGACCGCCTCGCGGGCGGCGGCCGGGTCCGTGACGTCCAGGGCCACGGCCCTGAGCCGCCCGCCGTGACGGTCCGCCAGGTCGGCCAGCCGCTCCGGGCGCCGGGCGGTGGCGACCACCTGTCCGCCGGCCGTGAGCACCGCCTCGGTGAGGCTCCGTCCGAAGCCCCTGGAGGCTCCCGTGATGAGCCAGGTTCCGGTCATCGTCCGTTCCCTTCGGTGGATCCGTCCAGCACCCGCACGGGCACCGAACGGACGAACGCGCGCACCGCGTCGGCGAACACGGTGGGCTCCTCCAAGTGGCCGAAGTGGCCGCTCTCCGCCAGGACCGCCAGCCGGGACCCCGGGATCAGGGCGTGCAGCTCGCGCGCCCACCGCGGCCCGCAGACCACGTCGTAGCGGCCGACCACGACCAAGGCCGGCACGGTGAGGAAGGCGAGCGCCTCACGGTCGTCGATCCGGTCGGGGACGCCGTGCTCGTCGAGCGGCGAGATGTAGGTGCACCGAACCCGCTCGCGCAGCGGCCCGAACTCGCTTTCCCGGGACCAGAAATGGGCGAAGTAGACGGGCATGAGCGCGCGCAGCGCCGAGGTGATCTCCTCGTCGTCGGTGACGGTGCCGGCCGCGTGCAGACCGGCCAGCGCCGCCGGGAGCTCGGGGTGCGCCGCGTTCCGCGCGACGAACTCGCCCACCCGGGTGGCGGCCTCGGCCTGGTGCTCCGGGCCGGTCACCGGTGCGCTCTCGTAGAGCACCAGCCCGTGCAGCCGCCCGGGGTGGTGCAGGGCGAAGTGCTGGGCCACGAAGCCGCCGTGGGAGTGGCCGAGCAGGAACACCCGCTCCAGCGACAGGCGGTCGAGCAGGGCGGCCAGGCTGCGGGTGATCCGCGCCCGGGTGTAGCCGTCGGGGTGGGTGGGCAGGCGCTGCGAGCCGCCGGTGCCCAGCGGCTCCACGTAGACCACGGTCAGGAACTCCTCCAGGGCGGGTGCCCGGAGGTACTCCCAGTCGACACCCGGCCCGCCGGGCACGGCCAGGCAGACCGGTCCGGAGCCGTACACGTGGTAGCGCTGCTCCAGGCCGTCCACCCGGAGCAGGTGCGGGCCGGGGGAGAGGTCGTCGTTCTCGTTCATCCTCCTGCTCCGGCCGGTCAGTTGGCGGAGCGGGTGGTACGGGCGGCCTCGGCGACCACCGCGCCACGGTGCCCGGGTGGGAGACGGCGACGGAGTGCGAGGCGGCCACCTCGGTGACCCGGGCGTGGGCCCGGCCCGCCATGAACAGCTGGGCGGCGCGCGGGATGTTCAGGTCCTCGGTGGTGACCACGTCCCAGCTCGGCTTCTCCTTCCAGGCGGCCACGGTGGCCGGCTCCTTCAGGGCCGCCTCGGCGATCGGCCGCTGGGTCGCGGCCATCAACGCGGCCTGGCCGGCCGGGACGTCGGGCCGCGAACTGGTGGTGGAAGGCATCGGGGCGGATGGAGAGGTCGGTGGTGGTGGAGCCGTCGGGGAGCGTGTAGGTGACCGGGTCCAGGGTCGGCCCGAGCGTGGAGCCCGGGTACTTCCCCGAGAGCCCGAGCGCCGTCTCCCCGGCCTCCGGCAGGAACGCGGCCACGTACACCAGCGCCTTGACGTCGGGGTCCCCCGCGCCGGCCGCGCTGATCACCGAGCCGCCGTAGGAGTGGCCCACCAGGACCTTGGGGCCGGGGATGTGCCGGATGACCCCGCGGAGCGCGGCCGCGTCCGAGGCCGGCCCGCGCAGCGGCACGGCGGGCGCCACCACCGGGTAACCGTCCGCCTGGAGGCGCTTGATGACGCCGGACCAGCTGGACGCGTCGGCGAACGCCCCGTGCACCAGCACGATGGTGGGCTTGGCGCCGGCCGTGGCCGTGGCCAGGGCGGTTTCGGGTGCGGGGGCACTGGCGCTGGCGGTGGCGGTGCCGCCGACCACGGCCGTGGCCAGGGCCGCACTCGCGGCGGCCACCAGCACGGCCTTGGCCCTCTTCTCTGCTGCCATGGGACTGTTCCTCTCTGGGGCACCCGGGGTGACCGGGGCTTCTGATGACCACACCCTCGCCCGACCACCACCGGCCGCAGATCCGTCAGTTGACGGTCGGACCCTCGACACCGTCATGACCTCGGTCACCGGCGAGGGCCGACGTCAACTGACCGATGCGGCGCCGACGGCGGTCCGGACAGGGTGGAGCCGCAGCCGGGCAGACCGTCCGGTGCACCCCTTCACCGGAGGACCCCGTGACCGTCGTCAGCTTCCACCTCCTCTCCTCGCTCGGCCCGGCCGAAGTCCTGGACGTGCTCACCGATTTCGGGCCGGCGCGGGCGCAGGCCTGGCCCTCCATCGACGCGGCGCACTTCGCGGTGCACGGCCTGGGCGAGGGCTGGGCCGAGGTCACCGAGGGCACCGCCGCCGCCTGGGAGCGGGCCCGCTACGACTGGCAGCCCGGCGGGGACGAGGTCACCGTCACCACCCTCGACTCCAAGCTCTTCGGCCCGGGCGGGGGTTGGCACTTCCGGATGACGCCGGAGGGCGGCGGCACCCGGGTCGACGTCCGGCTGACCCGGACACCGGACACCCTGAAGGGGAAGCTGCTGGCCGCGCTCCTGCCCGTGGTCGCGCCGTCGGCGCTGCGGAAGTCCTTCGCCGGTCCGTTGAAGGTCCGCTGAGAGTCCGTCGAGGGTCCGCTGGAGGGTTTGCCGGCGGCTCCGGTGACGGTTCGCGGGCGGGGCGTTCTCCGAGGGGCGTCGGCGGCGCGAGGCGCGGGCGGGTTCGCGCCCCGTGCGTCGAGTGCCTCGGGCGGCCCGACGCCGACGCTGTTCCGCCGCCCGGCCCGGCGGTACGGTCGGCCCGACTTCCCGAAGTCGGCGGGCGATCGGAGGCGATGGTGAATCCAGCGCGAAGTGGCGGCCGGTCCGGATCCGGGCACGCGGTGGTGCTCGGAGCGGGCATCGCGGGGCTGTGCTCGGCCCGAGCCCTCTCCGGGCACTTCGACCGCGTCACCCTCGTCGAGCGGGACGCCTTCGAGAGCGCCCCCCGCCGTCCGGCGCGGCGTCCCGCAGGGAGCACACGTGCACTCGCTGACGGCCGCCGGCGCGGAGGTGCTGGACGGCTTCTTCCCCGGACTCGTCGCCGAACTGGTCCGCGCGGGCGGCACGTTCGCCGGTGCGCTGGACGAGCTCGACATCGTCTTCTTCGGCTCGCGCCTGCGGCAGGTGCCCATCGGCCGGGTGCTCCAGACGAGTCGGCCGTTCCTGGAGGGCCAGCTGCGCGAGCGGGTCGCCGCGCTGCCCAACGTCAGCCTGCGGCAAGGGTTCGAGGCCACCGCGCCGATCGCGGCGGGCCCTGCCCGGGCGGGCGGTGCCGGATCGAGCGGCGTACGGGTGAGCGGCGTGCGGCTGTCCCGGGCCGGGGTGGCCGGCTCCTCCGAGGACCTCGCGGCCGACCTCGTGCTGGACGCGATGGGCCGGGCCGGGCGGGGCGCGGCCTGGCTCCGCTCGCTCGGCTACCCGGCCCCCGCCGAGAGGCGGCTGCGCGTCGACGTCGGCTACGCCAGCCGCCGCTTCCAGGTGCCCCCGGGCGTGCTGGGCGCGGCGAAGGGCGTGCTGGTCGGGGCGACACCGGCGCGCCCGCGCGGCCTGGTCCTCACCCAGCAGGAGAACGACGCCTGGGTGCTCTCCCTCTACGGGTTCGGCCTGGAGAACCACCCGCCGCAGACACCGGAGGAGTTCCTGGCCTTCGCCGGGGCGATGCTCCCCGCCGCCACCAGGAAGGCGCTCGCGGTGGCCGAGCCGCTCACCGGGATCTCCGCCTTCAAGTACCCGGACTGCGTGCGCCGGGAGTACCACCGGCTGCGCCGGGTTCCCGAGGGCCTGGTCTCCGTCGGGGACGCGGTGTGCAGCCTGAACCCGATCTACGGCGCGGGCATGACGGTGGCCGCACTGGAGGCGCGGGCCCTGGCACGGTGTCTGGCCGACGGGCCGGAGGGCCTGCCGCGGCGCTTCTACCGGGAGGCCGCGCGGGCGGTGCGGCTGCCCTGGCTCTTCTCGACGATGGCCGACCGGGCCATGCCGCAGGTCCCGGGGACCCACCCCGCGCTGGCGCGGCTGCTGGGGAGGGCCTTCGGGGCGACGATGCGGGCCGCGGCCGCCGACGACCGGGTCGCCATCAGCGTCTGGAACGCGGTCAGCCTGAGCGGTTCCCCGGCGGGCCTGGCGCACCCGAGGGTGACCGCGGCGGTGATCCGGCACTGGTCATGACAGGCCGCCACCGCGGCCGGTCGTGAGGGTGGACCGTTCGCCGACGCGGCGTCAGCGGGCCGACGGCATCCGGTGGTCCGCCGCCGGATGCATGCTCCGCCGATTACGGGGCAGGCGCCTCCCGGCAGTCGGCAGTCGGCAGTCGGCAGTCGGCAGTCGGTTGCGGGCTGCGGGCTGTGGGCCGGGGACGAGGGGAGAGCGGCGGATGGCGGACTTGATCACGGCGCGGACGGCGATGCGCCACCACGTCGGGCCGCGCGCGGACGTGCCGGTGGAGCTGTACTACAGCACGGGCGACCCGTGGGCGATCCGCTGCTACTTCCCCAAGGAGCCGGTCCCGGTCTTCTGGGCCTTCGGCCGCGACCTGCTGGCGGAGGGCCTGGTGGGCCCGAGCGGCGACGGCGACGTGCACATCCGGCCGGTGGACGGCCGCACCACTCTGCTCGCCCTCTGCGGCCCGACCGGCGACGGCATCGCCGCGCTCCGGGCCCCGACCCGGGACCTGGCCGCCTTCCTGACCCGCACCCACCGGCTGGTGCCGCCGGGGGCGGAGGGCGAACTGGTCGACTGGGACGGGTGCATCCGTCGGCTGCTCCGCTGAGCGGGGCCGTGGGCGGTTCCGGTCCTCCCCGGGCGGATCCTGACGGCCGGTCGGACCACCGTGCGGGCGGGGTCGTTGACAGCGCCCCGGTGGGCTCCTAGCGTGGCGCAGTCGATTACCCGCGAGTAGGTAGGCAGGGACAGTTGATGGCAGAGCCGCGCCCGTACGACCTCGTCCTGTTCGGCGCCACCGGGTTCACCGGCGGTCTCACCGCCGAGTACCTGGCCGCCGCCGCCCCCGAGGGCTGCCGTTGGGCGCTCGCCGGGCGCGACCGGGGCCGGCTCGCCGCCGTCCGCTCCCGGCTGGCCGAGATCGACCCGCGCTGCGCGGACCTCCCCCTGCTGGTGGCCGACGCGGCGGACCGCGAGGCGCTGCGCAAGGTCGCGGCCTCCGCCCGGGTGGTGATCTCCACGGTCGGCCCGTACCTGCGCCACGGCGAGCCCTTGGTGGCCGCCTGCGCGGAGAGCGGCACCGACTACGTGGACCTCACCGGCGAACCCGAGTTCGTCGACCGGATGTACCTGCGCCACCACGAACGGGCGGTGGCCAGCGGCGCCCGCATCGTGCACGCCTGCGGATTCGACTCCGTCCCGCACGACCTCGGCGTCCTCTTCACGGTGGAGGAACTGCTGCGCCGCGGCGGCCCGTTGAAGCAGCTGACGGTGGAGGGCTTCGTCCGGGTCGGCGGTACCGTCTCCGGCGGCACCTTCGCCTCGGCGCTGCTCGCCTTCTCCCGGCCCCGCGCGATGGCCGGGGCGGCGAAGGAGCGCCGCGCGGCGGAGCCGTGGCCGAAGGGGCGCCGGATCCACACCCCGATGGGCGGAGTGCGGCGCTCGGTGCCGGCCCGGGCATGGGTGGTCCCGATGCCCGCGATCGACCCCCAGGTGGTCGCCCGGTCGGCGGCGGGCCTGGAGGAGTACGGCGAGGAGTTCGGCTACACCCACTACGCCGCCGTCAAGCACCTGCCGGTCGCCCTCGGCGGCATCGCGACGGTGGCGGGCCTCGCCCTCGCCGCCCAACTACCGCCCCTGCGCCGCCTGCTGGGGAACCTGCGCAAGCCCGGCGAGGGCCCGAGCGCCGAGCAGCGGGCCCGGAACTGGTTCACCGTCCGTTTCGCCGCCCGGGCGGACGACGGCCGCGCCGTCCTGACCGAGGTCTCCGGCGGCGACCCCGGCTACCAGGAGACGGCCAAGATGCTCGCCGAATCCGCCCTCTGCCTCGCCTACGACGAACTCCCGGCGCTGTCGGGTCAGTTGACCACGGCTGTCGCCATGGGCCGCCCCCTGATCGACCGCCTGCTCAAGACCGGCATCACCTTCCGCGTCCTGGACGCCCTGCCGACCACGGCCCCGGGGCGCTGACGGCCCGCCGCCCGCTGCCGCGCGTTGCCGACGGCCGACCGCCGCTCCGCAGGAGTCCGCGGGCCCTTGGGAGGGTGTGGACCAGGCCGACCGGGTGGACGCGCGGAGCCCCGCCGCCCTCGGGCGTGCGGCGGCGCCCGGACGGTCGGTCAGTCGTTGTCGTAGGAGTGGTCCCAGGGGATCGTGCGCGCCGGCGCGTCATCCGCCCGTGCCGCCCCGAGGGCACCCGGGTGCCAGCTGGCCGTGTCCCCGGGGTTCAGCTCCAGGACCAGGCCCTCACCCTCCAAGTGCGGTGCGCCGTCCGGTCGTTCGAGACCGAGGAACTCCTGGCCCCCGGGCCCGATCCGGTACCACCCTGCCTGCTCTGCGGTCCATGCGTCGTCCATCTGCGGAGCGTAGGTTGCGCCCGGCGGACGGCCGGAGCGCAACGCCGGGGCCGTCGATGGGACCACTCGAAGGAGGGTACGCAGGGCGGGTGCACGACGGACCTGTGTGAATCCTGGTGCGTGCGTACCGGAACGACCTCGTGCCGCTTCTGCCAACGGCTGCCGCCGAGCCCTCGTCCGCGTTTGAGGCCGGTGGTATGCGGTCAATTCGTATGGGTACCGATGTTCCGGCGCGGGGGGCGTGATGGGATGTCACCTGGACTGAGGCTGCTGGCCCGATGGGTCACGGCGGTGGCCGTCGTCGCCGCCTACCTCTCGCTGCACTTCGCGATCACGGTGTGCCAGGACGTACAGGCCCGCGATCGTTTCCGCGACGGCCCCGGGCACGCCGCCGCTTTCACCCTCGTCACGGACCGGTACGCGGGCGCGGACGCGTCGGCGCGGGCCGAGGTCACCGCCTTGAGGGACTGGTTCGAGGCGCACGCCCCTGCGGGCCGGAGTCGGGAGACGGTGCGCGCCACCGCCGAGCTGCTGGCGGCGGGCGAGCTGTCCGCCGCTCGCGAGCGGGTGGTTCCGCTCGGCGCGGACGTCGCCCGGGACGGGGTGGCGCTCGAGCGCCACCTCGACTCCTTCGAGCAGGCCACGCTGTGGCCGGCCGTGGTCGCGGGAGCCCTGGTCGCACCGATGGTGCGGCTCCGGCGTCGGCGCATCACGGCCGGCGAGGAACTGGTGCGCGTGGTGAACCGGTTCGCCGCGCGTCAGCCGCGGTGGCGCAGGCCGGTGTTCCTGTCCGTGACCTGGACCGGATACGCCCTGTTCCTCGCCGGGGCCGGGTCGGTCGCCAACGCGCAACAGCGCGGAGAGGAGCACTCGTTGGGGGTTCAGCTCCTTCTGCTGCCGATCGGGCTGGTCGCCGTCGGAGCAGGTCTGCTGATCCTCAGGTACTCCCGTCCCCGTTCGGCGCGGGGCGCGGCCCGCGCCCTGCGGGCGGACGGCCGTAAGCCGGTGCTGTACCTGCGCAGCTTCGCCGACGACCGGAGCGCGATGGCCGTCGACGACGCGATGGGATTCACCATCCACTCGCGGGAGGAGCAACTCGCCGCCTCCTTGAAGGCTTTCGGACCGGTGATCGCGGTGGGCCGGCCCGGGGAGCCGTTGCCGCACCTGGGGGCCGCACGGTTCTACCTGCCGTTGGACGACTGGAAGCCGACGGTCCTCAGGCTGATGGACCTGTCCCGGCTCATCGTGCTGCGGGTGGGAGCGGGGGAGGGGCTGCGCTGGGAGATCGAGCGGGCGTTCGCCACTCAACCACCGCACCGGATCGTCCTGTTGACGCCGGGGCGGACCGCGGACGCGGAGCGGAGCCTGGACGGCCTGATGCCGGTGCCGATGCGGCTCGCCGAGGTGGCGGCGGACACCACCTGGGTGTCGGCGGCGGTCGCGTTCGACCCGGAGTGGGTGCCACAGGTGCGGGCGGTGGAGCCCGCACCCGGCACCCTCCCGCGTCCCGGCTTCCTCCGCCGAGCCCTCAAGGCCGCCGCACCGCTGGTCTGGGAACCCTCACCCGCGCGGCTCACGGGCCGCGCGATGAAGGCCGCGCTGGCCTCCGTCGGGGTCCGGGGCCGGCTGGTCGTGTGGCGGAGCGACAGCACGATGTTCGTCGTGTGGTGGAGGGGCGTGCTGGTGCTCGCCGCGCTGGCCCTGCCCTTTCGGGTGCTCGACCTGCTCGGTGTCCGTTAGCGCTCGGCCGAACTTCACACCGGGGCCGCACCGTCAGGGGCGGAGCCGGTGATCCGGACTCATTCGGAGGGGAACCATGGGGGATTCAGGGCAGAAGGTCCGGACGGACCTCGGCAGTGCCGGCCCCGCGCGGCACAGGCCGCTGGCGGGCCGGGCCGTCGCCGCCTCGCTGCTGATCGGGTTGGTCGTGGTCCGCGAGCTGGTGGTCGCGGTGACGGCGTGGCGGTACTACGCGCTCGTCCGCGACGCCCTCGCCGGGACGGCCACCGAGGCGGACGCGCTGGCGTTGGACTCCAGCTTCCTCACGACGGTCTCATCGGAGTTGGCGTACCTGCTGGTCCCCGGGTTCGCGGCCGGCCTGGCGTTCATCGTCTGGCTGTGGCGGGCTCGGGCGAACGCGGAGGCGATCAGCGGCCGGGAAGCACACCGCCGCTCCCGGCTCTGGATCGTGTGGTCGTGGAGCACGGTGCTGGTCAACCTCTGGTATCCCTACCAGCTCGTCTCGGACGTGTGGCGCGCCAGTTCGCCCGGGCGGTCGGCCTCCGACGGTCCGGTGAAGGCCTGGTGGGCGTGCTTCGTGCTCCTCGGCTTCCTCACCCCGATCCAGCGAGGCATGGCCGAGGAGTGGACGAGCGAGGCCGAAGTGCTCTCCTCCGCACAGGTGAGCACGGTGCTGGCGCTGCTGAGTCTGGCGGCCGGTGTGCTGGCCATCGTCCTGATCAGGCGGATCACCGCGTGGCAGGACAGCGCCCAGGAGCTCACCGGGAGCGTCCGGTGACCACCGTCCCCCTTCCCTCGCCCAGGCCCGGCCCCGGGCCGGCCGATTCGTCCGACCTGCTCGCGCTCTACGGCCTCGCGGTGGAGATGGCCGACCGGGTCTCGGCCCGCCGGGGCAGCGCCAACGCCTTCTTCCTCTCGGTCCAGACCGCCCTGGTCACCGTCCTCGGCCTCGGCATCCCCCGGCTGGAGGACTCGGCCTGGTGGGTCGTGGCCGCCGTCACCGTCGCCGGCATGACCCTCTCGGCGGCCTGGTGGCTCCAACTGCGCACCTACCGGGACCTCAACGCCGCGAAGTTCCGGGTCATCAACGCGCTGGAGCAGCGCCTCCCCGCGCAGATCTTCACCGAGGAGTGGGACCACCTCAAGGCGGCACCGTCGACGAACGGACGACGCGGCCGGTACGCCGAACTCGGGCTCTCCGAACGCCTCGTGCCCCTGGTGTTCGCCGGGGTCTATCCGCTCCTGCTCGTGGGAACGCTGCTCAGGTGACCTACATCGACCGCCTCGCCGACCTCATCCGGTCCTGCCTGCCGCCGTCCGCGGTGCCGCCGCCCGACTCCGACGGCCTCTTCCGCATCTACGCGGTCCTGCTGCGCGCCAAGGGGGAGCAGGTCACCGACGAGGACGTGCACGACGCCTGGTCCGCCTGGATGCGATCGGTCGACGGCGGCCACCGCGCCCTGGTGCCGTTCCACGACCTCCCCGCCGAGACGCGTGCCCACGACACCCCGTACGCGGAGGCGATCCGGGAGGCGGCGCGCAGGACGCGACGGGCCGGGGCGGGCGAGGGGGCCTGACCTGGCGTTCCGTCAGCAGAGTGTGAGGCAGGTCACCTGATTCCGAGAACCTGAGGGCGGTCTGCGCCGTCTGGCAGGTGTGAGATCACGCAGGAGGGCGCCAGGGGCGCTGGAGACACTCGACGAGGAACAGCTCGTCCGGCTGGTCGCGCGCGGTGAGCGGGCGGCCTTCGACGAGCTGTACCGGCGGACGGCGCCGTGGCTGGCGGTGCGGCTGCGGCGGCGCTGCGCGGACGAGCAGATCGTCGCCGAGGTGATGCAGGAGACCTACCTCGCGGTGTGGCGCGCGGCCGGGGCCTTCGCCGGGAGCGTGGTCGGCGGCTCTGCGGTGGGATGGCTGTGGACCATCGCCGCGCGGCGGCTGGTCGACGCCTTCCGCCGCCGTGCGCACCACGCGGAACCTCCGGCGGCGGCCGTCGAACGGGCGGTGGCGCCCGGCGCCGAGGAGGAGGCGCTGGCCGGGACGGTCGGCGGCGACGTCGGTGACGCCCTGCGGCGCCTGGCACCCGAGCTGCGCGAGGTGCTGCAGGCCACGGTGCTCGACGGGCTGACGGTCCGGGAGACCGCGGTGCTGCTCAGACTGCCCGAAGGCACGGTCAAGACCCGTGCGCGCCGGGCCCGGATCGCGATGCGGAAGGCACTGACGTGAGGGCGGATCGCAGGGGCGCGGACCTGGAGCACGCGTCGAGGCAGCTGATCGACGACTACGCGGGCGGCGCCGTGGAACTGCCCGCCGACACGGTCTGGGCACTGGAGGCGCACCTGGAGGGCTGCGCACCCTGCCGGGGGCTGTTGGCGGCGTCCGTGGCCACCGGGGCGCCGGACCTCAGCGTGCTGCTGGAGACCGTACGGGTCGGCCTGGAGCCGCAGTTGGTGACCGCGCCGACGCCGCAGAGGTGGCGCCCGCCGTGGTTCTCCGCCTGGCTGACGCCGGTGATGGGCCCTTGGCTGGCGATGACCTTCGCCGTCACCGCGCCGGCGCTGTTGCTGGACCGGGCCGGGCTACCGGGTCCGTTCGGCGGGGTGTCGCCCCTGCTGCTGCTCGCGCCCGTGCTGCCGCTCGGCGCGGTCGCCGCCTCCTGGTCGAGCGCCCTCGACCCTGCGCACGAGCTCACCGCCACCACCGCCCGGGCCGGCCTGCCCCTGCTGCTGCGCCGCACCACCGCGGTGCTGGCCCTCGTGCTGCCGCTGCTCCTGCTGGAGGGGTGGCTGACCGGCGCCATGACGGCCGCTCAGTGGCTGCTTCCCTCACTGGCCTTCACCTCCACCGCCCTGGCCCTGGGCAGCTTCGTCGGCGTCACCCGCGCCGCCGCCGCGCTCACGGGCGGCTGGGCGGTCGCCGTCCTGACCCCCGCCGTGGTCGCCGGTCGCGCCCCCCTGGTGCCCGCCCCTGACCAACTCCCGCTCTGGGCCGCACTGCTGGCCATCGGCGCCGTCGCCGTGGCACTGCGCAGGAACGCGTACTCGACACGGTGAAGACCCGCTCGAACCCGACACGCTCGAACCCGACCCACGGTGACGACCACTCCTACCCGACCCCGAAAGGCCCCCAGCACATGACACCCGCCACCAGCGCGGCCGACATCGCGCCCAGGACCTACGCCTGGGAGATCCGGGCCACCGGCCTCAAGGTGCGGGCCGGGCGCACCAAGATGGCCGTCGACGGCCTCGACCTCTCCCTCGGCACCGGCGCCCACGGCCTGCTCGGCCCCAACGGCGCCGGCAAGACCACCCTGATCCGCGCCCTCGCCACCGCGCTGCGCCCCGCCGGGGGCGAGCTGGAACTGCTCGGCACCTCGGTGGGCGGGCGCACGGACCACCGGTCGCTGCGCCGCCGGATCGGCTACCTCCCGCAGGAGTTCGGCTACTACAAGCGCTTCACGGTGCGTGAGTTCGTCGAGTACATGGCCTGGTTGAAGGAGGTGCCGGCAGCCGAGATCCCCGGCGCCGTCCAGCGGGCGGTGGAACGGGTGGGCCTGGCGGACCGCGCCGACCACCGGATGAAGACCCTCTCCGGCGGCATGGTGCGCCGGGCCGGCATCGCCCAGGCGATCGTCAACGACCCGGACGTGCTGCTGCTGGACGAGCCGACGGCCGGGCTGGACCCGGCGCAGCGGCTGCGATTCCGCGAGCTGCTCCAGGAGTTGGGGCGGGAGTCCTGCGTGGTGGTCTCCACCCACTTGGTGGAGGACGTCGCGGCGGCCTGCACGGACGTGGTGCTGTTCGCGGCCGGCCGGCTGGTGTTCCAAGGGACGCCGGAGCAGCTGGCGGCGGCCGGTGGGCCGGAGCATCCGGGCGACAGCCCGCTGGAGCGCGGATACTCGGCGCTGCTGAGCAACTCCGGTCAGATCGGGGGCACTTGGTGACCGGGATGACACGGGTGCTGCGCACCGAACTGCGGCGCTCGGCCGCCCCCTGGGCCGGTCTGCTGGTCCTGGCCGGAAGCCTGGCCGTCCTCTTCCTGATCGACGGGGTGTGGTGGCGGGGCACGGCCGGATGGACGGCGCAGTGGACCTCGATGGCGATGTGGACCAGGTACCTGCTGGGCTTCTGGTGGCCGCTGGTGGTGGGCCTCGGCGCGCTCCACGGCCTGCGCGACGCGCGCTCCCGGATGACCGAACTGCTGGCCACCACGCCGCGAACTCCCTGGCAGCGAGCGGCCGTTCCGGTCGCGGCGGCGGCCCTCGCCCTCGTCGTCGGCTTCGGGCTGCTGGTCCTGGTCGGCGCCGTCCGGGTGGCGGCCGGTGCGAGCGAGTACCCGACCCTCGGGTGGGTGCCGCTCTCGCTGGTGGCGGCGCTGGCACTGGCGGCCGGAGCGGTGTTCGGGATGGGCGTCGCACGGGCGCTCCCGTCGGTGCTCACCCCGCCCGCCCTGACGGTGCTCGCCCTGCTGGCCGTCAGCCTGCTGCGACAGAACGGCGACCGAGCGCTCCCGGCGGGCCTCGCGCCGAACCGCCTCTCGCTGCTCTCCCCGACGGTGGTGGAGCCCAGGGAGATGCTGCTCACCCTCTCCGGCCCGGTCCACCTCGGTCAGACCCTCTGGCTGCTCGGCCTGCTCACCACCGGCTTCGCCCTGCTGGCCGCGACCACCGGCCGGGCCCGACTGCTCGCCCTGGTACCGGTGTTGGCCGGTGCCGCGCTGGCGCTCGCCGTGCTCCCGGCCGAAGCACGTGACACCTACGTCGTCGACCGGGCGGCCGCCACCCCCGTCTGCGACGGGCCGGTCTGTGTCACCAGGGCCAACGGCGCACGCCTTCCGGAGCTGGCCAGGCGCGGACAGGAGGCGCTGGAGGTGCTGCGCGGCACGCTGGGGGAGAAGGCCCCCGGAGCGATCACGGAGGACACGCGGCTGCGCGGGCTCGGCGAGGACCGCCTCCTCACGGACGGTGCGGTGCTGGTCGACTTCGACGAACGCGTCTTCACCGACGCCACCGGCCCGGCCCTGACCCGGGCCCTGGTCGGCCAGGGCCTGGCGCCGAACTGCCACGGCCACAACGACCGCGAGGGCGGCGGGGAGGAGGGCGTGGCCGTGCAGAGCGTCCTCGCCTCCTGGGCGCTCGGGGACGCACGCCTCGTCCCGCTGGAGCAGCCCGGCACCGACGAGTACGCGCGCCGGCTCTGGGCCCAGGCCGAGACGGCGCGGGCGAAGCTGGCGGCACTGGGTCCGCAGGAGCAGCGGACCCTGGTCGCGGAGGTCCGGGCGAGCGCCCTCTCCTGCGACCGCGGCGCGCAGCTGCCGCTGCTGACCGGGGAGGTCCAACGGTGAACCGCCGTACGCCGTCCTCCTGTTCGCGCCGCGTGCCGTCGTCCGCCCGGGAGGTCGCCCGATGAACTGGACGACGCTCTACACCCGTTCACGCCAGGTGCCGCTGTCGGCGGCGGCGGTCCTCGTCCTCGGGACGGCCGTGGCGGCCCTCGCGCGCGGAGGCGACGGATCGTCCAACCCGCCGCTCGCCGCCCTGGTGATCACGGCCGCCGTGGCGGCCGGCAGCATCGGACTGGCAGGCCAGGACCGCGACTTGGACCGCACCGCCGCCATCCGCTGGGCCCCGCGCCGAGCGGCCCATGTCCTGCTGCTCGGCGCCGCGACCGCCGCCGCCCTGCTGGCCGCCCGCGCGGCGGGCGCCGACCTCGCCCCGGCCTCCCTGCTGGTCCGCGACAGTGCGGGTCTGACCGGCCTCGCCGCCCTCGGCGCGGTCCTCGGCGGCGCGGCCTACGCCTGGACCCTGCCCACCTCCTGGCTGGCCGTCACCCTCTGCGCGCCGATCGTGCCCGGGCGGGCGGGCGAGGTCCTGAACTGGACGGTGCTCGACCCGGCACCCGCCGCCTCCGCCTGGACGGCCTGGGTCCTGGCAGGTGTCGGCACCCTGCTGTACGCGGTGGCCGGCCCACGGCGCTGACGGGCCGACCGCCTCGGCCGACGCGGCGGGGTTCAACTAGCGAATACCGAACGGCCTCTTGACGCTTCGAGGCTCCATGGATTCACTGGACCCCGCCGCATCGGCATGCCCACCCCCGGCTCCATCCCCCACCTCGGCAGGATCATCCCCACCTGAGTGGGAGCGCTCCCACTCCTGATTCCGCCGGGCCCGTCCCAGAGAGGACCAGCGACGTGCCCCACCCCGTACGCCGCCTGCGCGATGCCCTGTTGGGCCTCGCCCTCGCCACGACCACCGTGATCGCCCCCGCCGCGATCGCCCCCACCACCGCCACGGCCCGGGCCACCGGAACCGCCCAAGCCGCCGCGCCGGTGTCCACACCCGCCGTGAGCAGCGCGGTCGGGTCCGGCTACTGGCACACCAGCGGCCGCCAGTTGCTCGACGAGGCCAACCGCCCGGTCCGGATCGCGGGCGTCAACTGGTTCGGCTTCGAGACCGCCAACTACGTCCCGCACGGGCTCTGGACCCGGGACTACAAGAGCATGATCGACCAGATCAAGTCCCTCGGCTACAACGCCATCCGGCTCCCCTACAGCGACGACCTCTTCAAGGGCACCTCGCCGGCCGGCCTCAACACCTCGGGCGGTCTCAACGCCGATCTTCAAGGGCTGAACTCGCTCCAGGTGATGGACAAGATCGTCGACCAGGCCGGAGCGGCCGGCCTGAAGGTGATCCTGGACCGTCACCGTCCGGACGCCAACGGGCAGTCGGCCCTCTGGTACACCGCCGCGGTCCCCGAGTCCACCTGGGTCGCCCACCTCAGCGCGCTGGCCACCCGGTACGCGGGGAAGCCCACCGTGATCGGCATCGACCTGCACAACGAGCCGCACGACCCGGCCTGTTGGGGCTGCGGCGACCCGGCCCTGGACTGGCGCCTGGCGGCCGAGCGGGCCGGCAACGCGGTGCTCGCCGCCAATCCGAAGCTGCTGGTCTTCGTCGAGGGGAACCAGACCTTCAACGGCAGTTCGTACTGGTGGGGCGGCAACCTGCAGGGCGCCGCGCAGTACCCCGTCCGGCTGGACGTCCCGAACCGCCTGGTCTACTCGGTGCACGACTACGCCACCAGCGTGGCGCAGCAGAGCTGGTTCGACGACCCGTCCTTCCCGGCCAACATGCCGGGCGTCTGGGACCGCAACTGGGGCTACCTGTTCCAGCAGAACGTCGCGCCGGTGTGGGTCGGCGAGTTCGGCACCACCCTGCAGGCGGCCGTCGACCAGAAGTGGCTGAAGGCGCTGGTCCAGTACATGCGGCCGACGGCCCAGTACGGCGCGGACAGCATCAGCTGGACGTTCTGGTCCTGGAACCCCAACTCCGGTGACACCGGCGGCATCCTGAACGACGACTGGACCACCGTCAACACCACCAAGGACGCCTACCTGACGGACGTCAAGGCACCCGGCTTCGGCTCCCCGGGCGGCGGAGGCGACGTCCAGGCGCCCTCCGCGCCCACCGGGCTCACCGTGACCGGCAGCACCGCGAGCACCGTCGCCCTCTCCTGGACGGCCTCCACCGACAACCTCGGCGTCACCGGCTACGACGTCTACCGCGGCACCACCCTGGCCGGTACGGCCTCCGGCACCACCTACACCGATTCCGGGCTGACCGCCGCCACCGCGTACTCCTACACCGTCCGGGCCAGGGACGCGGCCGGAAACGTCTCGGCGGCCTCCGCCCCCGTGAGCGCCACCACGAGCGGCACCGGCGGCGGCAGCGCGGGCTGCACGGCGGCCTGGCGCCTCAACGACCAGTGGACCCCGGGCTTCAACGCCACCGTCACGGTGACCGCCACCACCGCGGCCACGAAGTCCTGGTCGGTGAAGTGGACCTGGCCGAACGGCCAGCAGCTCACCAGCGCCTGGAACGCGACCGCCCAGCAGTCGGCGGCCGCCGTCACCGCGACCAACCTTTCCTACAACGGCGCGCTGTCACCCGGCAGTTCGACCACCTTCGGCCTCCAGGGCACCTGGGCGGGCAGCAACCCGGCCCCGACCCTCACCTGCACCGCCGCCTGACCGTCCGACAACGGCCCCCGTGGCGGCCGGGCCACCGCCCGCCACGGGGGCCTCGCCACGGGCCCGGGCCGGTGAAGCCGACGGCGGTGGCGAACAGGACGGGGAGCGAGCACCGGAAGAGCGGCACCGTGCGTCCGGGCTGAACAGGCACGACCCCGGGGACGGGTACCTGCTGCCTCGCGCCCGGGTGGCGCCTCTCCAGCTTGCGCCTGGCTGCACCTGACGCCCCATCATGCGAACCCGCCGCCCGGCACTCGGATGCAGGTCGCTCGCGACCCGGCGACGTTCGCGGCGTAGCGAGGTGCTGTCCAGGCTGCACGCCACGAACGACCGTGCGCCGTCGGGCACTTGATCCAGCAGAGCCTGCGCACTGGTCACCGGCTCCGCCGGTGCACCCGGCAGCCCGGGCCGCTCCGGTCCGAGCGGCCGTGACCGTCCGATGGACCCGTTCGGGGCGAATCGGACCCCGTGGGCGTCGTTCGCCAAGCAGGACTCCTCACGGAGGGAAGGTGGGAATAGCCCCGGACGGGGGGAGGCCGTTGCCCGATCGGGCAGTCGTGCCGGGAAGTACGGGCCGCATACTGACGGCCCGTTGACAGCGGCGGATGCCGGTCACAGAGTTGCACATGCACTACGAGAAGTGACGCTGCGTCATGGCACGCGAAGCCAGAGCCGGGGGCCGAGGCCGAATCCGCCATGGCTTGCGGCGGCCCTCGTGAGTGATCGAGGGCAGTTCCGGAGCCTCCCGAGGCTCCGCGTTCGCGGCACGACTTTCTGCCCGGTTCCCGTGCTCCGTCCAGGCAATCGCCCATGAAAGCAGGATGGAAATGTCCCGCATGAAACTGTTCCCCGGCCTACCCAGGGCGACGGCCCTGCTGTTGGCGCTGCTCGGAATGATCGTGACCTTGGTCGTGGTGCCTGCCCCTGTGGCGCACGCCTTCGCGCCCAATGAGCTCAACGCCTTTGGTCGGGGGGTCGCCACCTGGAATTCGCAGGGGGCACGGTGGCCCCAATATCGCAACCTCATGAACCAGAACCGCCTGCTCGCAGTCCAGGAGGCCGGGGCGGACCCGGCCGGAATGGCGAACATGCAGCACGTGGGGACGATAACGGCCAATTACAGGACCGTGGAGTACTATCACTGGAATGCCGGCGGGGGAGCGGTTTACCATGTCTACTGGATGTCCGGCGTCGACAACGACGCACACGGTGGGCGGGTGAATTTCGCCTTCGTCTCGGCGACGGCGGCGGACCAGGTCCTGGTCGCCGCTCCGGGCGGGGCCACCGGTCGCGCCGCTCTCGGGCTCCGCTTCCAGGACGACGTCTATTTCAATGTCCACCTGCCTTCGGGCGGGAACAACCTCGTCCCGTTCCAGCAGATGCTCAACAGCGCCTACGCCTGGGGTCACCAGAACAACTGGGGAGTCAGTGTTCTGGGGGACTTCAATCTGGAGCCAACGCCAGGGGTCCATCAGATAGCGTCGGACGCCATGGCCGGAACCGGGCGAATCTATCGTGTGGGTGACAACGTCATGACCCATGACGCGGGTCATGAGTTGGACTACATGGTATCGAGTCGCATCATGCCGAACTTCCGGGGTGAACTCCCCCCGTGGGTCATCAACAACGCGGATCATGCGCCGGTCTTCTTCCGCCAGCACCTCGCCGCGGCCGGCGACGTGGTCAGTCTGACCGACCAGAAGCACGACGCCTTCATGCGGGCCGAGAGCGGTGCTCGTGGGGCAAAAATCACGGCGACCGGGACCAAGGACACTGACTCCCGCACGCGGTGGAGGCTTCTGAAGGCGGGGGCCGTCGAGTGGGAATTCCGCCTCCAGAATGTCGACACCGGCCTCTGCCTGGACATGTACAACGGAATCTATTCCACGCCGGGAACCGTGATGGATCAGTACACGTGTCAGGACAATCTGACCACGCAGATGTTCCATCTGTATTGGAGCACCTTCGATCCCGGCGCCTGGCAGCTCAGGAGCGTGTGGAATCCGTCGATGTGCCTCGATGCCATGGGTGACAATCCTGGCTACGAGAGCTTCTGGCCGTGCGACGGCAAGAACATGGCCATCAATCAGAAATTCTATCCGGTGTTCTGGAATTCATAGAGCACGGATCCGGCTACTGGCGCCGCGCTTGATGGTCTTCATGCGCTCAGGGCCCTGCGCCCAGCTGGTCAGGCACGCCGCACCGGCGTGCCTGGCCAGCTCTCGACCAGGAATGCTGAGACCTCTCCGCCGTGGACGTCGCCCTGCGACCGAGTGCCTGCACTGCCTCGGCGCGAAGGCGCCGACGCCGGGCTTCCGGTCCGCCGGTCGACCGTGCGGCCCACGATGGATGCGGAGTGTCCCCACCTCTACCGAGCAGTGCCGTGACGGTTCACCGGGTGGCCTGGGCGGCGCCGACGACGAGGTTGGGCCAGGTCGTGTTCCGGTCATTCCTGTGTCGTTGACCGGCCGTCCTGCCACGAACCGGCCGCGCCCGGAAGCCCGGCGTTCTTACGATCGCCCTTCACACCGTGCGTCGGAGGGGAGCACCGTGGCAGGCAGGGCACCAGCACGACGACCCCGCGGCCGGGGGCGGAGCCGGGCGGCCGCCCGCCGCCGGATCCGGGCCGCCCGCGACAGCGCCATGCTGCTCGCGTCGGCGCCCTGGTCGCCGTCGTCCTCGCTGTCTCCGTGGTGGGCTGGCTCCTTCAGCACCTGCTGATCCTGCTCACCGTGGCGGGCGCCGTGCTCGCCATGGCGGTCGTGCTGGTGCGCCGCCGGGTACTGGCGGGCCGCCGCGCGTTCGAGGCCCAGGCGGCCCAGTTGCGGCACATCGGCCCGTTCCTGGCGATGAGCCCGAAGGAGTTCGAGCACGCCCTCGCGGTGCTGTGCAGGCGCGACGGCTGCACGAAGGTCACCGTGGTTGGCGGCGCCGGCGATTCTGGCCGCCGACATCCTGGCCACCACGCCCACCGGCAGGCGCATCCTGATCCAGGCCAAGCGCTACGGACCGAGGACCCTGGTCGGCTCGCAGGACGTGCAGAAGGTCAACGGCACCTACCGCGACGTCCACCACTGCGACCTCGCAGTCGTCGTCACCACCAGCACCTACACCAAGGCCGCCGCCGCCTTCTGCGAGCAGGTCGGGATCCGCGCCCTCGACCGCCGCGCCCTCGCCCTCTGGGCGGAGGGCACCGGCAAGCCGCCCTGGGGGTGATGCGCGTGTCTGAGCCCATCGCCACCGTTGGCATGCGCGGCAGCTCGACAAAAGCTGTCTGCGGTCTCGTCAAAGTGCTCAGTGCGTTCGGTCGGCGTCCAGGAGTCCTGAGCCTCGCGGGGAGTCTCGAGGCGCCAGAAATCAGGGCTGAATCCCCTGCGCCTGGAGCCGCCGACGCAGTCTCAGTAATTCTCTGTGGGCGGCGGCCAGCCGTTGTTCGAGCTCTTGGACGTGCTTTCGGCGGGCGGCGCGTTCCCGGCGGACGGCCTCGGTGTTCGTTTGCCGCGACCGCGCGCCGTTCTTCGCCGCAGGCGCCACCGCAGGCGGTGCAGGTCGCGGACCGATGGCACCTGTGGCACGACCTCGGCGAAGCGGCCGAACGGACTGTCGCCCGACGCCGGCCGGGCCCGGTCCGCGAGAGCTCAGCCTGCCTCCCGGCGCCGTGGCACTGCCGATCGTTGAGACCGATGCGCCGGCCCGAGACAGCATCCGCCGGCCGTGCTGTCCGCCCAAGCCGCTAGGTTGAGCCGACCAACTGGAGTGAAGGGGAGGCCCATGACTGAGCACCCGGATATCGCAGCACTCGCCCAGGTCATGGCCCCGACCTTCGGCGTTGACGAGGCCCTTGACTGGCCCTCGGTCGAAGAGCGACTGGACTGCCGGCTGCCCGGCGACTACAAGGCGTTCATGTCGCTCTACGGCGGTGGGGGCATCGATGACCTGCTGAGTGTGCTCCTCCCTCTGCACAAGGACGGTATCCAGTGGGATCCCGGTGCCATCGAGGACGAGATCTCGGGTGCCCGCTCGACATGGGAACGCACTCCCGCAC
>NZ_BAAAYB010000130.1:0-18317 GCF_039535905.1 Kitasatospora albolonga
TAGTTGTGGCGTGGGGGTGCAGGGCGCTCTCGCTCAATTCTGGACCGGGGGTCAATGGGGCGGTGGGGCCGGAATCAGCGCTAGACATGGGTCTATGAGGGCCGCGGACCGTTGCTCTGTACTTGAATTGAATTATGTGGCTAGCACCTGGGAGTCTCTGCGCTTTAGAATGTGACGTCCAGAATTGGATGTCGTCAGATTGTAGTTTTTGGTGTCTCACTCGCTAAGGACGGTTAAGGAGTAGGTGTTTTAATAGTTATCGAACATAAGAACGCGCCTCAACATCGTGGCGAAGGTGTCAATTTCCTTTTGCCTGTAATTCATCAATTCTGATTTCGGACGCGCGCAACACCACTTGGTGATTTAGCATCTCGCTCGTTGTACACTTCTTTTGGTTCGACCTTTTGTTGTTGTGACTCCCGTCAGTACAACAACAGTCACTGCACATTTACGCGTCTTGTCGGAGTGCGAGGTTGCTTCCAGCGTAGGGCTTGTTGACTCGCCCAGCCTCAGCTCTACGGGTTTATGTTGTGTCGATGGCTTGGGTGCCCGCCAATAGGGTAACTGGTGAGTCGACGAATGTGCCACGTTCTTCCGACGCGTTGAGATCTTGGCGACTTGGTCCACGTCCTCTTCGCCTTATATTCCAAGGAGTCACGGTGCCGGTCCTGCGGTAAAATGCTAACGAAGCCACAGGTTGGTCCGTAGCACAGTGTGGCGAGCGCGGGAGACTGCGTGAGTCTGGCTGGAGGACGAGACTTGGCCCGCTCAACTACCACGATTATTCCGATCGCTCACTTGCCGTCACTTGTTGGAGCTCTGACTGATATAGTTGATGCCTGGAGGGGGAGCCGTGTTTCGCGCGAGAGCAGGGTGCGGTACCAGCTCCTCTTCGTAGTACAGAAAAGATCCGTCAGCCCCGTGACGCTGCTCGCCGAAGAACTAGCCGAGCTGGGGCACCCGGTGCCCGCGGTTTGCCCGGCGCTCCTCCAGGAACCGACGAACGGCGCGACGCCGGTGCCCGGGCTCCGATCATTCACCAGTTCGGGTTGCGTCGTCGGACGACGTGCGGGAGCGCGGGGCGGGATATATTAATTGCTTGCGGGGATAGCGCAGTGCCCACTAGGACGGGGAACCTGAGTTTCGCGCGTTTGGGGGTTCTGGTGTGAGCTATGTCCGGCAGATGAGGGAAAGGGCGAGGCAGGTACGCGTTTCATTTGCCTCGGCGTCGGAGTATTCAAGTGTCCCGGGCGCGCGGGCGAGTGTTCTCAGCTTACGGTGCGCCGCCAATGATTTTTACGTGGTGATAACCGTCTGGGGGTGGGTTGAGACAAGAGGGTGATCTGGTTGGGCGAGTGGTGTCCATGGGTAATTCGTGTACCGAGGCGCGAAAATGGACGATATGGGCAGTACCAGCACGTGACGGTTGTCTAGGCAGCTCGTCCCAGCTCGCTCGGCCCACTCGGGGGCCGCTGTCTGGCCGCTGGATGCCGATACTCCACCCGGGGCGCGCCATCCGTCGACGGATCTAGTTGAACTTGACGGCACCCCTACGAAGCACTTTCGCCAGGCTCGCCGCTTTCGTTGTCGGGCCGCAGCATCGCTTGGAGCATTGGTGTGGGGTGAAGCGCGCGGGTTACGCGGGTTGTCTGGGGGGAGGATGGTGGCCGGGAGGGTCGGGAAGGCCGGTCGATAAGAGGAGATGTCAGAGTCAGAGGGCCGGGCGTGATCCGATGGGTAACTTGTTAGTCGTTTGTTACTCGAGGTGAGTTTAGATGGCATGCGCAGCAGTTTTCATAAGTGTATTGCGGCTTGATGGAGCAAGGTACCTGCGCCAGGAATCGGGCGTCGAGCGCACGAACGCCGTACTCGATTCAGCCGGCGAATCCGAAGTGTGTACGCGCGTGGAGTTAACGGTGGAGCGAGTCAGCCCACTCCGCGGACTCACTGGGTCGGTTCCGAGTTTGGAAAGTTGAGGAAGCCGCCACGAACTATCTTGGAGTTACTTGCCTTTATTACTGTTGGCGCCCCTATTTGAGGGCTGCGGTCTAAGGCCTAATAGAACAGCCGTGGACGTTTGGTGGGCTCACGTGTCGCGGGCCTTTTGGACCATTTATCTAGCCGGGTGGATACATTCTTTCTTTTGTGCCGCGGATGTTACTTGTTCGGGGGAGCCAACGGTCACTCAGGTCAGGCGGGTACTGCGTGTCCGCACAGGCCCGCCATACTAGTTTTTTGATGCGCTAAAGGTGGTCAGGCGGACGAGGATTCGGCTGACAAAGCGTAACCAGGGATCCTGGAAGGATAGGAATCACACCGTTAATCTGGATAGTCGCTGTATCGGGGTTGAGCGTCGGGTCGGACACCGGCTGGACTGTGGGCAGCGACTGGTGGTGGGGTGTCGGGGCTCACCGCCCCCGTTCCCCTCGTGCGCGCTCAGCCGTTGACGTTCGAGTGTCCGGTCGCGTGTGCACAAGCGTGACCGGGGGTAAAACAGGGTGACCGGAGAACCGCGTTCAATCCGTGCGCCGATTCTGGGAAAGCCAGCGGTGTCGGGGACGGACACGGAGGTCTCGACGAGGTTGTGACCAGTGGCCTTCTGTCAGCTCCCCGTCTTCGGCCTCCCCTTCAGGACTGGGCGAGAAAGTTGTAGCACCTGGTCCAGCCAGGTTTCCCCATTCCCGCACATCCGTACCTCGTAAAGTCCCAGGGGAGCGCACACTGTTTTTGTTCGACAGTCGCGGGGTGCCAGTATGGGTGTGCTCTAGTGCTAGAGCATGCGCACGGAGCTCCGGGTCCAATACGGCGGGTGCAAGACCGCGCATCGGCTGTGTTTTTTGGGCCCGAGCCAGAAGTCTTGTTCGTACGACGGAGTCCCCGCTCTTCATAGCCCAGGTGCCCCCGCGTCCAGTACAATAAATGGACTCCTTTCCGAGTCGGAACCGGCAGTAGCGTGTCCCGGCATCCCTACAGGAGCCGGCCACGGTCCCCCAGTCCTCGCGGTCTGAGACAGCTACCAGAACTCCCCAAGCCCGAGCCGTGGTCGGGGCTCGGGCGGTCGCGCCGCGTCGCCGAAGGTGCGGCCCGTCTCAAGCGCTCCACTTCTTTGAGTGCAGAGGAAGGCGGCGGCGGGCGAGGGGACCGCGGCCAGGTCGGGCGGCCGGGGTCGGCGCGGGGGCCTGGCGGGGGGCTGCGGTCGGCTCGGCCAGCAGGTCGGGTGCCTCGGCCAGCAGTTCGCGCGGGATCAGCACGATCGCCGTGGTGCCGCCGTACGGCGAGGGCCGCAGGTGCACCCGGATGCCGTGCCGCCGGGCCAGCCGGCTGACCACGAAGAGGCCCAGCCGGTCGGTGTCGGCGAGGTCGAACTCCTGCTCCACCGCCAGGCGTTGGTTGATCTCGGCGAGCGCGGTCTCGCTCAGGCCGAGGCCCCGGTCGTCGATCTCCAGCGAGAAGCCGTGCGCGACCACCTCGCCCTGCACCGTGACCTGGGCGTGCGGCGGCGAGTACACCGCGGCGTTCTCCACCAGCTCGGCGATCAGGTGGGTGACGTCGGCGACCGCGCTGCCGAGCAGTCCGGTACCGGGGAACGGACGGACGATCACCCGGGCGTAGTCCTCGACCTCGCCGACGGCGGCGCGGACCACGTCCACCATCCTGACGGGCTTGCGCCAGGCCCGGCCCGGCGAGCCGCCGGAGAGGATGATCAGGCCCTCCGCGTGGCGGCGCATGCGGGTGGTGAGGTGGTCGAGGCGGAACAGGTCCTCCAGCTCGGCCGGGTCCTCGGTGCGGCGCTCCATGGTGTCCAGCAGGGTGAGCTGACGGTGCAGCAGCACCTGGCTCCGGCGGGCCAGGTTCACGAAGACGGCGGAGACGCCGCGGCGCAGCTCGGCCTGCTCGACGGCGGCCTCCACGGCCACCCGCTGCACCTGGTTGAAGGCGCGGCCGACCTCGCCGATCTCGGCCGGGCCGAACTCCAGCTCGGGCGCCTCGGCCGCGATGTTCACCGGCTCGCCGCGCCGCAGCTTGAGCATCACGGCGGGCAGGCGGGTGCCGGAGAGTTCGAGTGCGGAGTTGCGCAGGCCGATCAGCTCGCGGGCCAGGCCCCGGCCGATCCGGTAGGAGATGACCACCGAGGCGACCACCGCGATCAGGCCGATCAGACCGGCGATGCCGCCGCGCACCAGCTGGTTCACCGCGTACGAGCGGGCCCGGGCGCCGATCTCGCCGACCAGCCGGGTGTTGAGGGTGGCCAGCTCCTCCAGACCCTTCTCGGCCGGGCCGTTCCAGGAGACCGGCGGGATGCCGAGCACGGCCTGGCGCGGGTCCGGCGAGCCGAGGAAGAGGCCCTCGGACTCGGCCAGCGCCGAGAGGCTGTTGCCGTTGCGGACGGCGAGGTAGTCGACCCGGTCCTGCTCGTCCAACTCGGGGATGTAGACGGTGAACAGCGCCTGCTCGTTGTGGAGGGCGTCCTTGGCCACCTGGTACATCGCGGGGGTGGGCTCGGGCCGGTCCTTCGGGCTGGCCTCCTTGAGGTCCAGCATCAGCCGCAGTGCCCGGATGCCGGTCTCGCCCTGGGAGAGGTACTCACGGGCCCGCACCAGCTCCGTCAGGACCATTCCCTGGCGGGGCAGTTGGCCGGTCTGCCGGCTGACGAAGGCGGAGCGGAAGGAGAAGACCGGCAGCACCAGCTTGCTGTACTCGGTGACCACCACGTCCCAGTCCTTGAGGCGCTGGTCCACCACGTCGCGCAACGGGGCAAGGCCGTCGGCCGCCGTGAGCATCTCGGTCAGCCGGAGCCGCTGCACCGCGTCGAGCTTCCCCTTGTCGGAGGAGTCGGCCTGGTAGCGCAGCAGTTGCAGCGAGCGGTCGGTGATCGTCCGGGCCTGGAGGTAGCGCTCCTGGAGCTCCTTGTCCCGCGGGTCGGCCAGCCGGAGCACCGCGGCCCGGCGCTCGTTCTGCACGTCGCGGGCGTACTGGTCGGTGGGGGTGCCGAAGGTCCGGTACGCGGTGGAGACGTCCAGCTGGGCCCAGACGTCGCCGGTGGTCACCATCGTCGCGTACACCCACAGACCGGTGAGGGCGACGATGGGCACCAAGAGCAGCGCGATCATCTTCGCGCGGATCGAGCTGCTGCGCAGACGCATGGAGTCCTCGGTGCAGGGAGGGGGTGCGGGAGGCCAGTCATGGACACGGAAAGGAGTGTTCGGGCACGTCCTCTGCCCGAGATCTGCGTCACCTTACTACTCCCTGACCACTCGTTCGAAGGGTCGAATGGCCAGCCGGAACCAAACGGTGATGTTCCTCCCGGTTTCTGACACTTGCACAGGTCTGTCCTGCCGGGCGCGACACCGGCACGTGCCAAGAGTGCCTGACGGTGCGGCAGCTCTGGGCAGGGCCGCGACGATCCGGTAGCTTCGCCGCATGCCGCGCCGGGGCGGCGGGCCCGGCCCACGGGCCGGGGCGGACGGGGGTGGCCTTGCGGCAGTTCAGCGGACCGGCGGCCCCTCCCCCGGCGGTCGGTGGACTGGCGGACTCGCTGTACGACACCGCCGACCGGACGCCCGGACTGGTGCAGCTGGCCCTCCCCGGGCCGGACGGCTGGCGTCCGCTCTCCGCGCTGCGCTTCCGCGACGAGGTGCTGGCGCTGGCCAAGGGACTGCTGGGCCACGGGGTGCGCTACGGCGACCGGGTCGCGGTGATGTCCGGCACCCGGTACGAGTGGACCCTCTTCGACTACGCGCTCTGGTCCGTCGGCGCCGTCCCCGTGCCGGTCTACCCGACCTCGGCCCCCGAGCAGGTGCGCTGGATCCTGGCCGAGACCCAGGCGGTGGCCTGCGTGGTGGAGCACGAGGACCACGCCATGACGGTCGGCGCGGTCTGCGACGCGCTGCCCGGGCTGACCGCGATCTGGCAGCTGGACCAGGACTGCGTGGCCGAGCTCTCCCGGGACGGCCGCGGCCTGCCCGACTCCCTGGTGCACCGTCAGCGCCTCGGCGTCACCCCAGACTCGGTGGCCACCGTCATCTACACCTCCGGCACCACCGGCCGCCCCAAGGGCTGCATGCTCACCCACGGGAACCTGGCCGCCGAGGCGGACGCGCTGCTGACCGGCTGGGCCCAGGTGCTGGCCGAGGGCGGCGGGCAGCCGGCCACCCTGCTGATGCTGCCGATGGCGCACGTCTACGGCCGGGTGGTGCAGATCGCGGCGGTGCGCGGCGGCATCCGGCTGGGCCACCACGCCGAGCTGACCACCGACTCGCTGCTCCCCGCGCTGGCCTCCTTCCGGCCCACCTTCCTGCACCTGGTGCCGTACGTGCTGGAGAAGGTGGCGCAGCGGGCCCGGCAGGCCGCCGAGGAGGCCGGGCGCGGCGAACTCTTCGAGCAGGCCCGGCAGGTGGCCGTGGAGTGGGCCGCCGCCCGGGAGCAGCGGGCCTTCTCCACCGGCCCCGGCCCCGGCCCCGCCCTGCGGCTGCGGCACGCCGGGTACGACCGGCTGGCCTACCAGCGGCTGCGGGCCGTCTTCGGCGGCCGGGCCCGGGCCCTGATGTGCGGCGGCTCCCACCTCGGCCGCGAGCTGGGCCTGTTCTTCACCGGGGCCGGGATGACCGTCTACGAGGGCTACGGCCTGACCGAGACCGGCGCCGCGATCACCGCCAACCCGCCGGGCCGCACCAAGGCCGGCACGGTCGGCCGGCCGCTGCCCGGGGCCGAGGTGGCGATCGGCCCGGACGGCGAGGTCTGGGTGGCCGGCCCCACGGTCTTCGCCGGCTACCTCAACCACGCCGAACCGGCCGTCCACGGCGGCTGGTTCGCCACCGGGGACCTGGGCGCGCTGGACCGCGACGGCTACCTGACCATCACCGGCCGGAAGAAGGAGCTGATCGTCACCAGCAGCGGCAAGAACCTGGCGCCCGGGCTGCTGGAGGAGCGTGTCCGGGCCCATCCGCTGATCTCGCAGTGCCTGGTGGTCGGCGACAACCGCCCCTACGTGGCCGCCCTGCTGACCCTCGACCCGCTGGCCCTGGCGCACTGGCTGAAGGCCAACGGCCGGGCCCAGCTCGATCCTTGGGCGGTGCTGGCGGACGAGGCGCTGCACGCCGAGGTGCAGCGCGGCATCGCCGCCGCCAACTCCACCGTCTCCCGGGCCGAGTCGATCCGCGCCTTCCGGCTGCTGCCGCGGGAGTTCACCGTGGCGGAGGGCCTGCTGACGCCCTCGCTGAAGCTGCGCCGCTCGGCCATCCTGGCCCACTGGGCGGACGACGTCGAGGAGTTGTACACGGGCTGACGGCCGTGACGCTTCCGTTTCCGGGAGGTGGACGAACCGTGGTGACGGGATGCCGGGGGCATGATCGGGCAAGCCGGGGCAAGGTGCCCCCGCCGGGCCCGCGCACCCTTGACGGGCCGTCTGGTCCAGTCCAATGTGGGGCCCCGGCCGGTACCCAGGCCCGGCCCGGACGTGCGGCGGGCCGTCCCCTCTTCC
Source organism: Kitasatospora albolonga (assembly GCF_039535905.1). Lineage (GTDB taxonomy): Bacteria > Actinomycetota > Actinomycetes > Streptomycetales > Streptomycetaceae > Kitasatospora > Kitasatospora albolonga. The sequence goes on from NZ_BAAAYB010000130.1 coordinate 7,481, forward strand.
CCGCCCCTCCGGGGAGTGCAGCGTCCTTCCCCCACACAGGAGTTCACTCGTGCACACCTCTCTGCGCCGGATCGCCTGCGCCACCGTCGGCGCCCTCACGGTCCTCGGCGCCGCCGGGCCCACCGCCGCGCACGCCGAGACCGCTCCGGCCGTCAACCTGGCCACCAACCCGGGCTTCGAGACCACCACCCTGCCGCTGGCCGACTGGGGCACGATCCCGGGCTGGCAGTGCGTCCCGGGCGAGGCGTTCATCCGCGACACGGCGGCCCGCACCGGCACAGCCGGCCTCACCGTGACCCCGGCGAACGACCACAGCAACGGCGAGTGCGCCCAGACCGTGGCCGTGCGCCCCAACACGACCTACAGCTACTCGGCCTGGGTGCGCGGCAACTACGTCTTCCTCGGCGCCACCGGCACCGGCAACGACGTCGCTCCGTCCTGGACCGAGACCACCAACGGCGGCTGGCAGAAGCTCACCACCCGCTTCACCACCGGCCCGAACGCCTCCACCGTCCGCCTCTACCTGCACGGCTGGTACGAGCAGGGCGCCTTCTCCGCCGACGACGTGGAGCTCAGCGGCCCGGCCGTCGACCCGGCCTGGGCCACCTGGAACGTGCCCTACCCGGCCGCCGTCCAGGACAAGAAGGTCTTCTTCACCGTGGACGACGGCTGGCAGCGCACCCCCGACGTGGTGAACTTCGTCGAGGCCAACAAGCTGCCCGTCACCGCCTTCCCGCTGCCGATGCCGGTCGGCTTCGAGCCGGACTTCTTCAAGCGGGTCACCTCGGCCGGCACCGGCGGCTCGGTGGAGGTGCACAGCGTCTCCCACCGCGACCTCACCACCCTGCCGCTCGCCGAGCAGCAGGCCGAGATCTGCACCGCCCGGGACGCCGTGGCTCAGCGGTACGGCACCGCCCCCAAGGTCTTCCGCCCGCCGTACTTCGCCTTCAACGCCGACACCCTGCAGGCCGCCGCCAACTGCGGCCTGCGCACCGTGATGACCGCCACCGCGGACTACAGCTGGGGCGCCTCCACCAGCTACCGCGGCGGCCTCCAGGCCGGTGACGTGGTGATCTTCCACTTCTCCGACACGCTGGCCACCGACCTCCAGCGCGCCCTGGCGGACGTCACCGCGGCCGGCCTGACCGTCGGCGGCCTGCGCTCCTACCTGCCCTGACGATCCCTCACGCCGCAGAGCCCGTACCCCCCCGCCGCCCGCGTCTCGGGGCAGGGGGTACGGGCTCACGCCGTCTACCGGACGGCTCACACGCCGCCGGAGAAGGCCGGCAGGTAGCCGCCGGACTGGCCGGACGCCTTCGGGTGGTAGCTCTCGTCCACCGGGAGCACGGTGGAGTTCAGCCAGGTGGCGCCGGAGCCGCAGATCTCGTGGGTGGTGAACAGGCCCCGGACGTCGCGGTAGGTGAAGCCCGCGTTGGCCGCCCGCTTGGAGATCACGTCGTCCAGCAGGTCCGCCGCGCTGTTGATGGCGGCCCGCTTGGTGTCGCCGATGCCGAAGACGCAGTCGCCGCCGACCTTGTAGAGGCGCGGGTAGCCGATCACCACCACCTTGGCGCTCGGCGCCTTGCTGCGGATCTGCGCGTACACCTGGTCGAGCTTGCCGGGCAGCGTGTTGGTCGCGTACGCCTTCGCGTTGTCGACCGCCGTCAGGCAGGCGCTCTCGGAGTTGAGCACGCAGGTCTGCATGGTGCTGGCGAAGCCGGCGTCGTTGCCGCCGATGGTGATCGACACCAGCGTGGTGGTCGAGCTGAGGGTGCCGAGCTGGTTGGCCAGCACGTCACCGGTTCTCGCCCCCGAACAGGCCAGGAAGGAGAACGAGGCGGGCGCGTTGGCGTTCTTCCACAGGTACGGGTACGCGTTGGTGCTCCGCTTGCAGCTACCGCTCTCGCTGGTGTAGCTGCCCGCCCCCACCCCTGCGGAGTAGGAGTCGCCGAGGGCGACGTAGCGGGCCCCGGCGGCGTGGGCCGCGGGGGCGACGACGAGGGTGGTCAGGGTGAGCAGCATCGCCGAGAAGGCGACGGAGACAGCACGGACTGGACGCACGGGCACCTCCACTGGAGTGACACAGGTCACGTGACGCGGGTCACATTTTTGATACCAGGGAGTAGCTACGCCGGATGGTGGCCATGCCAAAGTTGTTGCGAGGATTAGCCCGTGTGACACCGTCAGTCCGACGCGGTGTCAGTTCCCGCTCACCCCCCGGGCGGCTCGCGGCCGACTCGCGACCGGGGCCGGCTCCGGGTCTCAGCCGAGGACCGCGCCGTCCGCCGGGAGCTCCTCGATGGTCTCGTTGGCGGCCGTGGGTATGCCCAGCTGCCGGACGGCCACCTCCACCGCCGCGCGCGCCTGCCGCAGGCCCGGCCCGCCCCAGCCGAGCAGCTCCACCGCCAGCCCCGGCGCCACCAGCAGACGGCGGTAGTGCCGCCCCGAGGCCGGGTCGGGAGCCGTCGGCCCGACGGCGTGCAGCGGGGCCGCCATCCGGACCCGGGCGCACTCGTGGCCGCCGTTGGCCGAGCCGATCCGGTCGTAGAGGTAGCCCAGGTAGTGCGCGGTGCCGATCACGGCCTGCGCCTCCTCCCCCGCCTCCCGGGCCAGCGCCAGCGCCGGATCCCCCGCGTCCTCCGGCTCCAGCGAACCGCCCGGCAGGCTGACCACCCCGTCCCGCGGGTTCACCAGCGTCAGCACCCGGCCGTCGGGCACGAACAGCCAGCCCCAGGACTGCTTCACCGGCAGCCCCTGCGGCACCGGCTCGCCCGGACGCCAGGGCCACCCCGCCGTCGGGCGGCGGCGGACGCGGCCGAGCAGCTCGGCGATCTCCGCGCTGTACTCGATGCTGCCCATGCGTCCCCCTCCCTCGGTCTCGGGTGCCGGCGGCGATTCGGAGTCGATGCCTCCGACTGTTGATCTTCCCCGAACATTCGGTCGATGAACAGTCCTGGCCGCCGCCCGGGGCACGGCAGTCCGCCCGGGGTTCAGCTCCCGGCCACCCCCGGGACGGTCACGGCAGCGGCAGCGGGAAGCCGGGGCACCCCAGGACCCCGCCCTCCCCCACCGGCAGCTCGGGCCCCAGCACCCCGGCCCCGGCCGCCCCCAGCTCCAGCACCGCGCCGGTCTCCGCCGCCGTCATCGGCCGCAGCCAGCCGTCCACCAGCACCCACCCGTGCACCGCGCCGTCCGCCCGGTACAGCATCAACTCCCCCGAGCCGCACCCCGCGACCGCCGCCGCCAGCGTGACGCAGAACGCCTCCACCTCCCGCCCCACCGCATCCGGCAGCCCCTCCCGCACCACCAGCCCGGCCACCGCCGTCAGCTCCTCGCCGTCCAACAGCCCCAGCGAACGGAGCGTCAGCCGGTGCCGCCCGTCCCCCGCGCCCTCGGCCAGCGCCAGCACCACCTCCGACACGTACCCCAGCACCGCCGCCACCCGCTCCTGCGGGCTCGACTCCCACCCCACCGCCGCCAGCAGCGCGGCGCACCCGATCGAGATCCGCACCCGCGCCCGGTGATCCTCCGTCAGCACCGGCAGCAGCTCCGCCAGCCCCTCCCCCGCGTAGGCGAACGGCTCGCCGGCCAGCTCCGGATCGGCCGCGTACGCCACCTCCGCCACCGGATCCGCCGGGTCCAGCAGGTGCTCCGCGCAGAAGTCCTCGAAGTCCACCGGCTCCAGCACCCGCAGGTGCACGTCCACCCCCGTCCCCCGCAGCGCCCGCAGCCGGCCCTCCGTGCACCGCAGGTACGCCCCGAAGTCCACCCCCTCGAACAGCCCGCACCGCCGCAGCCGCGCGTACGCCGCCGCATCCGTCGCCACCGCCAGGGCGACCGTCTGCCGCACCTCCCCGCACGCCCGCCGCCCCGCCGTCCGCCGCCGCGCCCCGTACTTCCTGGCCATGCAGATCCCCTCCCAGGGTCGAACCGCCGACCCCCGACGGGTGCCGACGACCGAAACGTACACACGGTCACCGACAGAACACATGGAGCAACCGTCCGAACGAGGTCCTTCCCCGCCCGGTAGATTCCAGCGGGTCGAGCGGATCACGGGGGAGAACACCATGAGCTGGTACGTGCTGGTCGAGCAGAGCGAATCCTTGGGAGGCGACAACACCTGGGTCCTGACGCAGAAGGTCGCGGTGGAGGGTGACCGCGACGCGGCCGTCGCCCGGGCCGAGGAACTGTGCCGGACGGTCGGCTCGCGCGAGAAGGACGGCCGTCTTGTCTTCCGGAGGTCTCCGACCAGCTGGCTGGTGGAGCTCAGCTACGAGTACTGGGACGAGCGGGCCCGGGTGTCCACGCGCCACCTCCAGGTCAGCGTGGCGGAGCTGGTTCTCTCCGAAAAGGCTCCGCCGGCCGAGAAGCCGAAGAAGTTCTGGCAGCGCGGCTGAGCCGGAGGCGGGCACGGGATTCCCGGGTTGTCGGCGCGAGCTGGGATACTCGGGGACGGTCCTGGTGAGTGCGAGACGTGTGGGGGTTGGGTACGTGCGACTGCTGCACACCTCGGACTGGCACCTCGGGAGGTCGTTCCACCGGGAGAACCTGATCGCCGCGCAGCGCGGCTTCCTGGAGCACCTGGTGGAGGTGGTCGAGGAGCGCGGGGTCGAGGCGGTGCTGGTCGCCGGGGACGTGTACGACCGGGCGCTGCCGGGGCTGGACGCGGTGGAGCTGTTCGACGAGGTGCTGCACCGGCTCGCGGAGCTGGGCGTGCCGACGGTCTTCATCAGCGGGAACCACGACTCCGCCCGCCGGCTCGGCGTGGCCTCCGGGCTGATCGACCGGGCCGGGATCCACCTGCGGACCGACCCCGGCGGAGTGGCCGAGCCGGTGGTGCTGGCCGACGAGCACGGGCCGGTGGCGGTCTACGGTCTGCCGTACCTGGAGCCGGCGCTGACCAGGGAGCGGTTCGGGCTGGCCAAGGGCGGGCACGAGCAGGTGCTGGCGGCGGCGATGGGCCGGGTCCGGGAGGACCTGGCGGGGCGGCCGGAGGGGACCAGGGCCGTGGTGCTGGCGCACGCCTTCGTGGCCGGCGGCGAGGCCAGCGACAGCGAGCGGGACATCACGGTGGGCGGCATCGCGGCGGTGCCCTCGGCGGTCTTCGACGGGGCGCACTACGTGGCCCTCGGCCATCTGCACGGCTGCCAGACCATCGCCCCGCATCTGCGCTACAGCGGCTCGCCGCTCGCCTACTCCTTCTCCGAGACCACCCACCGCAAGAGCATGTGGCTGGTCGACCTGGCCGCCGACGGCTCGGTGGAGGCCGAGCGGGTGTACACCCCCGCGCCCCGCCCGCTGGCCCAACTGCGCGGCAGGCTCGACGAGTTGCTCGAGGACGAGAAGTACGGGAAGCACACCGGCTCCTGGGTGCAGGCCACCCTGACCGATCCGGCCCGCCCGGCGAAGCCGATGGAGCAGCTGCGCACCCGCTTCCCGCACACCCTCCAACTGCTCTTCGACCCCGAGCCGGTGGAGGGTGAGCGGCCCGAGTCCTACGCCTCGCGGGTCAGCGGCCGGACCGACCAGGAGGTGGCCGAGGGCTTCGTCCGGCACGTCCGGCCCGGTACCGAGGCCGACCCCGCCGAACGGGACTGGCTCCGCCAGGCCTTCGAAGAGGTCCGCCAACTCGACCAGCAGAAGCAGGAGTTGCCCCGATGAGGCTGCACCGGCTGCGGATCACCGCGTTCGGCCCGTTCGCCGCCACGGAGCAGGTGGACTTCGACGAGCTCGGCGCCTCCGGCCTGTTCCTGCTGCGCGGCGCCACCGGTGCGGGCAAGAGCAGCGTGCTGGACGCGGTCTGCTTCGCCCTCTACGGCGAGGTGCCCGGCGCCCGCAAGGGCAACCCGCTGCGCAGCGACCACGCCGAGCCCGGCCTGCTCACCGAGGTCGAGCTCGAACTCACCCTGGGCGGGCAGCGGTTGAAGGTGGTGCGGCGGCCCGAGCAGCTGCGCCCCAAGAAGCGCGGCACCGGCATGACGCCGGAGAAGCCGGAGACCCTGCTCAGCGAGTGGGTGCCGGACGCCGGGGAGGGCGCACCGGGCTGGCGGGCCGTCAGCCGCTCGCACCAGGAGGCCGGGGAGCAGATCCACCGGCTGATCGGGATGAGCCGCGACCAGTTCTGCCAGGTGGTGCTGCTGCCGCAGGGCGACTTCGCCCGCTTCCTGCGGGGCGACGCCAACGAGCGGGCCAAGCTGCTCCGGCAGCTCTTCGACACCGGCCGCTTCGAGCAGGTGGAGCGCTGGCTCACCGAGCAGAAGACCCGCCAGGAGGCCGTGGTCCGGACCGACCGTCAGCAGCTGCACGCGCTGGCCACCCGGGCCGAGCAGGCCGCCGGGCCGTCCGCCGAGCCGCTCACCGCCTGGGTCCCGGAGTCGGCCGGGCCGGCGGCCTTCCTCGGCTGGGCCGCCCTGCTGCGCACCGACGCGGCGGAGCGCTCGACGGTGGCCTCGCTGGCCCTGGCCGGGGCGGAGCAGGCGCACGAGCGGGCCCGGGCCCGGCTCCGTACGACCCAGGAACTGGCGGAGCGTCAGCAGCGGCACGCCGAGGCCGTCCGGGCCGCGGAGCAGTCGGCGCTCGGCGCCGAGGCCCACCAGCGGGACGCCGACCGGCTCGCCGTCGCCCAGCAGGCCGCCACCGTCGAGCCCGTCCTGCGCCACCACGCCACCGTCGCGACCGCCCTGGCCACCGCCGAGGCGGCCGAGCACCGCGCTCGCACGGCCCTCGCCGAGCAGGCCCCGGCCGGGGCGGACGGCCCCACCGGGCCGGCCGTGGCCGGGGAAGGCCATCCCACCGAGGAAGGCGACCCCACCGGGCAGGACCGCGTCGCGCCCACCCCGGCCGGGGCCGACCTTCCCGTCGGCACCGAGGCCGCGGCGGGCCGCGCCGCCACCGACGCGCGGACCCCGCTCCACCGGGCCGGGGCCGAGCGCCTCGCCGAGGCGGAGCGCGGCCTGCGCGCCGACCTCGGCCGCCTCGACGTCGCCCGGGCCGACGAACGCCGCCTCCCCGAGGCCCTGCGCGAGGCCGAGCGGACCAACCACCAGCTGGGCCTCGCGCAGGAGGCCGCGGACGACGCCGCCGACTGGCTGCTGGACTTCGACACCCGCCTCAAGGAGCTCCAGGAGCAGCAGGCCGCCGCCCGGGCCGCCGAGGCCCGGGTCGAGCAGCTGGACGCCCGCCGCGCGGAGCTTCGCGCCCGGCTGACCGCCGCCGCCGAGCGGGACCGCCTCCGGGGCCGGATCGCCACCGCCGAGGGCGAGTTGGCCACCCTGCGCGAGCGGGCCGGTGACGCCCGGGAGCACACCCTCGACCTGCGGGAGCGCCGCCTCGCCGGGATGGCCGCCGAGCTGGCGGCCCAGCTGGCCGACGGCGCGCCGTGCCGGGTCTGCGGAGCGACCGCGCACCCCGCCCCCGCGCAGCCGACCGGAGCGCCGGTCGGCCAGGCCGACGAGGAGCGGGCCCGGGCCGCGCAGCAGCGGGCCGAGCAGCACCGGGACACCGCCGCCCAGGAGCTGGCCGCGCTCCGGGTGGCCGAGGCGGCGGCCGCCGCCACCGCCGGCGAGGACTCCGCCGGGCAGCTGGCCGACGCGCTCACCGAGGCCGACGCCGCGCTGCGCCGCACCCTCGCGGAGGCCGACGCGCTCGGGCAACTCCAGCGTCAGGCCGAACAGTTGACCCATCAGCAGCAGGCCCGCCAGGCCGAGCAGGAGCAGGCTCGGATCCGCGCCGCCGCCCTCACCAGCAAGCTGCAGACCCTCGCCGAGGAGCGGGAGCGGCTCACCGCGCGGGTCGCCGACGCCCGGGGCGGCGCCCCCAGCGTCGCCGCGCGGGCCGCCGCCCTGGCCGCACTGGCCGACGCGGTGGCCGCCGCCCTGGCCGCCACCCGCGCCCGGGCCGAGGCGGCGGCCCGACTCGCGGACGCCGGGGCCGAGTTGGGCGAGGTCAGCGCCTCGGCCGGGTTCGCCTCCCCCGCCGAGGCCCGGGCCGCGCTGCTGCCCACCGCCGAGCGGGAGGCGCTGCGGGCCCGGGTGGAGCGGGCCCGCGCCGACCGCGAACTGATCGAACACCGCCTGGCCCAGCCGGAGTTGGTCGCCGCTGCGGCCCTTCCTCCGGCCGATCCGGCCGCCGCCCGGCAGGAGGAGCAGCAGACCCTCACCCGGCTCCGGGCCGCCTCCGCCGCCGACAGCGCCGCCGCCGACCGGGTCACCGCCCTGGCCGGGCTCGGGCGTCGACTGACCGCGCTGGTCGAGGCCCTCGGCCCCACCCTGACCCGGTACGAGCAGATCAAGCGGCTGGCCGAACTGGCCTCCGGCACCTCGACCGAGAACGTGCTCCGGATGCGCCTGGAGTCCTACGTGCTGGCGGCCCGGCTGGAGCAGGTCGCGGCCGCCGCCAGCGGACGGCTGCTGCGGATGTCCGGCGGCCGCTACACCCTGGTCCACAGCGACGGCCGCGCCTCCGGCAACCGCCGCTCCGGCCTCTCCCTCCGGGTCGTCGACGCCTGGACCGGCCAGGACCGGGACACCTCCACCCTCTCCGGCGGCGAGAGCTTCTTCGCCTCGCTGGCCCTGGCCCTCGGCCTGGCCGACGTGGTCACCGACGAGTCGGGCGGCATGCCACTGGACACGCTCTTCATCGACGAGGGCTTCGGCAGCCTGGACGAGCAGACCCTGGAGGAGGTGCTCGACGTGCTGGACGGGCTGCGCGAACGCGACCGCGCCGTCGGCATCGTCAGCCACGTGGCCGACCTGCGCTCCCGCATCCCGGCCCAGCTCCTGGTCCACAAGGGCCGCCACGGCTCCACCCTGCGCCTCACCACCCGCGAGCGCCCCTGACGGCTCTGCCCACGCCCCCACCCCCGCCGCCACTCCTACTCGACCCGCACGGAACCGAGGATCCCCACCCACGCCTCCGTCCCCACTCCTGTCGCCACACCCCACGGAACCGAAGATCACTCCGTACGCGTCCCCCTCCGCGTTGCCCACGGTGGGCCCGGGAGGAGCGGACGGTGGCGGTGCGGAGGACGTGGCGGTGGCAGCGGCCGTGGCGCAGGCGCGGCGGGCTGACCGTCTCGGCCGCGGTGCTGGTCGCCCTCCTGATCCTCGGTCACCGCCTGGTGCCCAACCGGATCGGCCGCCTCGGCAGTCTGCTGGAGACCTTCCTGCCGTGGCTCGGCCTGGCCGTGCCCGCCCTGCTGCTCTGCGCCCTGGTCCGTCGGTCCCGGGGCGCGGCGCTCGCCGTGCTGATACCGGCCACCGCCTGGGCGCTGGCCTTCGGTCCCCTGCTGATCCCGCACCGCCCGCAGGCGGGCGGCACCCTGACGGTGGTGCAGCACAACGTCAGCGACCAGAACCGCGACCCCGGCGGCACCGCACGGGCGCTGGCCGGGGCCCGGCCCGACCTGATCGCCCTGGAGGAGCTGACCCCGGCCGCCCTGCCCGCCTACCAGGCGGTGCTGGCGGCGGACTTCCCCCACCACGCGGTCTTCGGCAGCGTCGGCCTGTGGTCCCGCTTCCCGTTGACCGAGGCCCGCGCGCTCGACCTCCGCCCGGCGGGCCTCACCGATCCGCGCTGGCAGCGCGGCCTGCGCGCCACCGCCCGCACGCCGGACGGCGCGCTCGCCGTCTACGTGGCGCACCTCCCCTCGATCCGCTTCGGCTTCGCCGGCCTCGGCAGCGCCCGCCGCGACGAGAGCGCCCGCATCCTCGCCGCCGCCCTGCGTGCGGAGCCGATCCACGAGGTGGTCCTGATGGGCGACCTCAACGGCACCCTCGACGACCGGGGCCTGCGGCCGCTGACCTCCCGGCTCACCCCGGCCCGCTCCGGCTTCGACTTCAGCTGGCCGACCTCCGCACCCCTGGCCCGGATCGACCAGGTACTGAGCCGCGGCCTGCGCGCGCTCTCCACCTCGACCCTGCCCGCGACCGGCAGCGACCACCTCCCGGTGACCGCCCGCCTCACCCGCTGACCTCCACCCGGCCACGGCGAACCGGCCCCCGCACCGACGCCGCGGTGGTGGGATGGCGGGATGACCACTCCACCCACTGCCCTCTCACCTCTCGCACGGCTGCACGAGACCGTCCGCCGCACCGCCGAGCTGACCCGCGACCGGATCCCCACCGGCCGGGCGGCCGAGGCCGCCGACGAGACCGACGGCACCTTCGCCACCGACGGGGCGCTGGGCTTCGACCCGTTCCCCTTCCTCCGTACCCTGCACGCGGCGGGTTCGCGCGCGGTGCTGGTCGGCCAGGTGGCTGGGATCCTGCACGGCTCGGCCGAGCCGACCGGGGACCTGGACCTGCTCTGGGACGGTTCGCCGGAGGAGGCGCGCGCCCTGCACGAGGCGCTGTCCGCCGCCGACTGCACCGAGCTGCCCGATCTGACCCGCCCTCAGGCCGCCTACCGCGTCAGCGGCGTCACCGGCGACCTCTGCACCCCGGCCCTCCCCTGGGGCGGCCTGGACACCACCGGCTGCCTCACCCGCGCCCTGACCGCCACCGACCCGGCGGACGGCCTGACCGTCCGCTACGCGGCGCTGGACGACCTGATCCGGATGCGGCGCGCCATCGGCCGCCCCAAGGACCACCGCCGCGCGGACGAGCTCGAACGCCTCCGCACCGCCCTCGGCTGACGGCGCCCGGGGCCGAGGGCTCCGGCCCCCGTCAGCCCGAGCAGGCCACCCGCTGGGCCTCCTGCCAGGCGCAGACCGGACAGAGCGTCAGCCCCGGGTGGTCGGCCGGGTACTCGGTCGGTTCGCCGCACTGGACGCAGTCCGCGCGCGGCCCGTCCCCGGTGGCCGGGGTCAGCGCCGCCAGGGCGTCCACCCGCGGCGGCA
>NZ_BAAAYB010000131.1:0-12500 GCF_039535905.1 Kitasatospora albolonga
TGGGTCGCGGACACCTGCTGGCCGCCGTCGCCGCCACCGGCCGCCGCCGCCACCACCCCCGCCCCCGAGCGCCGGGGTCCCCGCCGCCGAGCGCGGGACCACCCGAACCGCCGCCCGCCGCACCGCCGTTGGGCGCCACCGGAGGCACCCCCCGCGGCTCCACCGGCCGCGCCGCCGCGCTCTCCGCCCGCCGCCGCGCCACCGGTGCCGCCCGCTCCCCCGGTGCTGCCCGCAGCACCGGCCGGCCGTCCCCCGGGCACCGCCGGTAGCCGGCCGTGCCACCGCCCGCCGTGCTGCCCGAACCACCCGCTTCCGCCAGAGGAGTTGGAGCCGCCCGAGCACCGCGCGCCGCCCGGTGGCGGTGCCGCACATCTGGGCGCCCTTCTTGTCGCACTCCTGGGGCATCGGCGCCCCGGCCGCGAACGGGTTGGTCCCGTTGGGCCCGTAAGGTCGGTTGGTGCAGGCGTTGGCCGTCGAAGGCCCTGCCCTCGGAGCCCGGCACCTTGGCCAGCTGCTCGAACCCGGACTGGTCCTCGTAGTCGTACTCCGGGTAGCGGGGCGGGAACTGCGGCTGCTGGTGCGGCTGCTGGGGGAACGCGGGAACTGGCCCGGGGCGGCGCCCTGGGCGGCACCGGCGGCGGCCCGGGAACCTCCGGCCGGGGCCGGGCCGGGGAAGGCGCCGGGCTGCTGCTGGCGTGCGCCTGCTGCGGGTGAGGGCTGGGCGGCCGGGGGGAAGGCACCGGGGGCTGCGGCCTGCGGGAAGCCGTAGCCGCCGGGCTGCGACTGGGCCGGGGGTTGCGGGGGGCCGAACTGCGGTGCGGTGGGTGCGGGTTGGGGTTGCTGTGCGGCCTGCGGGAAACCGGGCTGCTGGGGTTGGGCGGCCGGAGGGACGGCGCCGGGCTGCGGCTGGGCCGCGGCCTGCGGGAAGCCGTAGCCGCCGGGGGCGCCCGGAGCGGCGGGTGCGCCGGGGGAGGGTTCGGCGGGGTAGCCGTAGCCGCCGGGTGCGCCGGGCACCGCCCCGGACTGCGGGAGGTAGGGGCGGCCGCCGATCGGGGGGCCCTGGTCGCCGACCGCGCCGGGCGGGGTCTGCGCCGGGTAGCCGTAGCTGCCCGGCGCGGCGGGCGGCTGGGGGTGGCCCGGCTGAGGAGGTGTCAGCGGCTGCTGCCCCGGTCCGGGCTGACCGCCCGGCGGTGCCGGGGCCGGGGCGGCCAGCTGGAAGATCGCCGTGCTGGGCCCGTCGTCCAGCGGCTGCTGCCCGGGCGGGAGCGGGGAGGCGGGAGCGCCGGGCTTGCCGAAGGGCACCTGCGGGGGTGCGGGCTGCTGCGCCTGCGGGGGCTGTGCGGCCGGTGGGGCAGCCTGGGCGGGCGAGGGACGGATCCACCCGCCGGCGCCGTTCCGGGCGGTCGGGTCCCAGACCGCCGGCGCGGTGCTGTCCTGCTCGGTCATTCCTGGCCTCGCCCCCGCTGTGGAAGTGGTGCGTCCTGGGTTCGCATCGTCCGTTCGTTCGGCGACACGGTACCGGCAGTTCTCGGGCGCACCAACGCGGGCACCCGGTCCACCCGGCATTCGGGATGACGTTAGAGCATCGCCGATCGTGCCCGCAGGATGACAACGATCTTCGGGGCTCGTTCACCCGTGCGACCGTCCCCGACTGGCCCACGAGGACGCACGGGGGAACGCACGCGCGCTGAGCCCAGGGCGAACGCGGGAACGCGGTGCGGCGGCCGGGCGTCGGGCCTGGCATGGAGATCATCGAGGTGGTGCCGCGGCTGCGGATGCTGAGGTTCGAGGTCGGGGCCGCGTATCTGTGGGACGACGGCGGGGAGTTGACGCTGGTGGACACCGGGTCGGCGGACCGGGCCGGGGAGATCGAGGAGGCGTTGGACGGGGGGCGGCTGCGCAGGATCGTGCTGACGCACTTCCACGAGGACCACAGCGGTTCGGCCGCCGAGCTGGCCGCGCGGCACGGGGCGGAGGTGGTGGCGCACCGGCTGGAGGCGCCCGTGATCCGGGGCGAGGTGCCGGGGCCGCCGCCGGTGCTGGAGGAGTTCGAGGTGCCGATCTGGGAGTCGCTGCCGAAGCTGCCGCCGGCCCCGCCCTGCCGGGTGGACCGCGAGGTGGCGGACGGGGACGCGCTCGACTTCGCGGGCGGTGCCGTGGTGGTGGCCGCGCCCGGGCACACCGACGGTTCGCTGGCGCTCTGGCTGCCGGAGCCCAAGGTGCTGTTCACCGGGGACGCGGTGGCCAACGTCAACGGGCTCACCATGCTGGGGGTCTTCAACACCGACCGGGCCCGTGCGGTGGAGTCCTTCCACCGGCTGGCCGCGCTGGAGAGCGAGGCCGCGCTGTTCGGCCACGGCGACCCACTGGTCGGCGGGGCGGCGGAGGTGCTGCGGGCGGCCGCCGCCGGAACCGAGGCCTGACGGCGGGCCGGCCGACGGTACGTCAGCCGGCGCGGCCGACGGTCCGTCAGGCGGTGCGGCGGCGGAGGATGCGGAGCGAGCCGGTGACGGAGAGCTCCTCGAAGCCGTCCTCCAGGGCGCGCAGATAGACCCGGTAGGGGGCCTGTCCGCCGTCCGCGGGGTCCGGGAAGACGTCGTGGACGGCGAGCAGGCCGCCGTCGGCCAGGTGCGGGGCCCAGCCCAGGTAGTCGGCGGTCGCGTGCTCGTCGGTGTGGCCGCCGTCGATGAAGACCAGGGCCAGCGGGGTGGACCAGAGCCCGGCGATCTGCGGCGAGCGGCCGACCAGGGCGACCACGTGCTCCTCCAGGCCCGCGTGGAAGAGGGTGCGGCGGAAGTTCGGCAGGGTGTCCATCCGGCCGACCTCGGGGTCGACCAGCGAGGTGTCGTGGTACTCCCAACCGGGCTGCTGCTCCTCCGAGCCCCGGTGGTGGTCCACGGTGAGCGCGACCGTGCCGGTGGCCCGGGCGGCGTCGGCCAGCAGGATCGCGGAGCGGCCGCAGTAGGTGCCGATCTCCAGCACCGGCCGCCCGGTGGCCCGGGCCGCCCCGACGGCGGCGGCGTACAGCGCGAGGCCCTCGTCCACCGGCATGAAACCGGTCGCGGCCTCGAAGGAGGCGAGCACCTCGGGGGCCGGGCGGAGGTCCGTCATGGTGCTGCTCCCTGTGGTGCGGTGCGGGTCTGCCGGTGCGAACCCTACTCGACGGTAGTCGGGGGCTACCGGGGTGCCGGGGGATGGGGTATATCTGGGAGCCGATTTCTGGAACTTGTTCTAGATCACGGCAGTCGTACGCTGCTGTCCATCACCCACAGGCGACCCCGGGAGCGAGCCCCATGCGCGCAGCGATCCTGCACGAGACCGGCCAGGACAAGCTGGAGGTCCGCGAGGACGTCGAGGTGGTCGGCTTCGGCCCCGGCAAGGTCCGGGTCCGGCTGCGGGCCACCAGCCTGTGCCACTCGGACCTCTCCGCGATGAGCGGCGTGCTGCCGCAGCCGGCCCCGTTCGTGCCCGGGCACGAGGGTGCGGGCGACGTGGTCGAGGTCGGCGAGGGCGTGACGGGCGTCGCGGTCGGCGACCGGGTGGTGCTCTGCTGGATGCCGCCCTGCGGCAGCTGCCCGCACTGCCGTCGGGGCCAGGGCCACCTGTGCGTCACCAGCCTGCGGCGGCTCGGCACCCCCGGTTTCGCGCTGGCCGACGGCACCGAGGTCTCCGGCTTCTACGGCACCGGCACCTTCGCCCAGGAGCTGGTGGTCACCGCCGACTCGGTGATCCCGGTGCCCGCCGACATGCCGTACGAGCAGGCGGCGTTGATCGGCTGCGGGGTGACCACCGGCCTCGGCGCGGCGGTGAACACCGCCCGGGTGGAGCCCGGCAGTTCGGTCGCGGTGATCGGTGCGGGCGGGGTCGGCGTGGCCGCCGTCCAGGGCGCCCGGATCTGCGGAGCGGCCCGGATCACCGTGGTCGACCCGGTGGAGTCCCGGCGCGAGCGGGCGCTCGCCTTCGGCGCCACCGAGGCGATCGCCCCCGAGGGGCTGAAGGCGGCGGCCAAGGGGCAGGAGGCGGGCGGTTTCGACTACGTCTTCGAGGCGGTCGGCCGCGGGGCCACGGTGCGGGCGGCGTACGACGCCACCCGGCGGGGCGGCGCGGTCGTGGTGATCGGGGCGGGGGCCCGGGACGACCTGGTGCAGTTCAGCATGGGTGAACTGTTCTTCAACGAGAAGCGTCTGCTCCCCTCGATGTACGGCGGCGGCGACGTGCGGCGCACCGCCGCCCGAGCCGTCGACCTCTGGCGGGCCGGCCGCCTGGACCTGGCCGGGATGATCACCCACCGGGTCGGCCTGGACGGGGTGAACGGGGCGATCCGCCAGATGCGCAGCGGCGAGGCCCTGCGGACGGTCATCACCCTCGACTGAACCCACCCCGCCCGCACCGGCGGAGCCGCCCGCACCGGCGGCGTCCGCACGTGGCCTTCGTCACTCCGGCAAGTTTTTTCGGCCAGTGGCGTTACCGATCCGGCCGCCGGTGCGTGTCTGTTCCCATGACCATTGCCGAGCCGAAGCCGGAGGGCCGGGCCGCCGCACGACGGGCGGCCGCGAGCAGCGGGCGCCGCAGGAAGAAGAAGGGCCGCCGCCGGGTCCTGGTGCCCGTGCTGGTCACCACCGGTGCGCTGGTGGTGACCGCGGGCGGAGGAGCCTTCCTCTACCTGCGGCACCTGGACTCCAACATCCAGTCCGACCGGCTCGGCGCGGGCAACGCCCCGCCGCCGGCCGGCCAGGCCGACGCGCAGGGCCGGGTGGCGATGAACGTCCTGGTGATCGGCACCGACAGCCGCAAGGGCCTGGGCGGTGCCTACGGTGACCGGGAGAACACCGGCCTGGGCAACAACGACGTCAACATCCTGCTGCACGTCTACCCGGACCGGAAGGCGGCCGTCGCGCTGGACCTGCCCCGGGACTCGCTGGTCGACCAGCCCGCGTGCACCGGCAAGGACGGGAAGGTGGCCTCGGCGAAGACCGGTTGGCCGCTCAACGCCGCGATGGGCCGGGGTGGGCCGGGGTGCGTGAAGGACACCGTCGAGGCGATCACCGGTCTGCGGGTGGACTCCTGGCTGATCGTCAACTTCCAGGGCGTCAAGGACCTCACCGACGCGGTGGACGGCGTCGAGGTCAACCTGTGCAGTCCGGTGAAGGACGAGGAATCGCACCTGAACATTCCGGCCGGGCCCTACAAGCTCTCCGGCGAGCAGGGCCTGCAGTTCGTCCGCACCCGCTACGCCGTCGGGGACGGCACCGCGATCGGCCGGTTCTCGATGCAGCGCGCCTACCTCTCCTCGCTGCTGCGCAAGCTCACCGACAAGGGCACCCTGCTCAACCCCGCCACCGCCTTCGGGGTGGTCGAGGCCGCGACCAAGGCACTGACCGTCTCGGACAACATCGCGGGGACCACCAAGCTGGTCGCGCTCGCCACCGAGCTCAAGGACGTCAAGCCCGCCGAGGTGGACTTCGTCCAGCCCCCGACCTCCTTCACCCGGGACCACCCCAACCCGGACTTCCGGTCGAAGAACCGGCTGGACCAGCCCGGTTCCAACCAGCTCTTCGCGCTGATCCGGGCCGACAAGCCGCTCAGCGGCGGCGAGGACCACGGGGCCTCCCCGCAGGCCTCCGCCCCGGCCTCGCCGGCGGCGGCCGCGAGCACCGCGCCGCCCGCGCCTTCGGTGAACCCGGCGACCGTCAACGTCACCGTGCTCAACGGCACCGGGGCGGCCGGCCTCGCCACCGCCACGGCCGAGACCCTGGCCAAGCTCAAGTACAAGGCGGTGCCCGGCACCGGAGCGCCGAAGAACGTGGCCACCAGCAGCGTCACGTACGCGCGCGCCGACCAGCGGGACGCGGCCCGGGCGGTGGCGGCGGCACTCGGCCTGCCCGAGTCGGCGGTGGCGGCGGGCGGCACCGGCAGCGGGGTGGTGGTCCTGCTCGGGGCCGACTTCCGGGCGGGCGGGGCCGCGCCGTCCGCCGCACCGGTGCCGACGGCGGTGCCCACCGAGGTGAAGGTCCATCAGGCGGACGAGACCGGCTGCACCAAGGTCAAGACCGGCGGCGCGCCGCTGCAGTGAGCACGCGGACGGCCCGCCCTCCGGGGTGCGGAGGACGGGCCGTCCGGTGGTGCGGGCCTGACCGCAGGTCAGCGGCGGTGGCGGCCGTGCGGGCTGGCGTCGGCGTGGTCGTCGGCGGCGGTGCCGCCCCGGTGACGGCCGCGCGCGGCCTCGGTCGGGGCCTTGTCGGCGCCGGGCCCGGTGCTCTCGTGGTCGCTGGTGTCGGTGCGGTTCTCGGACATGCGTTCGTTCTTCCGTGCGAGGGTCCCGGCTCTGCCCGAGCCGGACTACGAGGGCCACCCTATCCAGCGGATCCGACGGGGACCCGCCGGGACGATCACGGGCCGGGCACGATTGCCCCACTCAGGGAGGGCTCCGCGGTGGACCCGAGCCAGTGCCCGACCAACTCCCGGTAGAGCGGGGACAACACCTGCAGGTCACCGTGGCGGGCCGTCAGGGCCCGCCCGGAGTCCAGCAGGAGCACCCGGTCGGCCCGCAGCGCGGACCCGATCCGGTGCGCGATCACCACCAGGGCGCCCGGCCGCCGGACGAAGGCCGCCTCGGCCACCGCCTCGGCCGTCGCGTCCAGGTGACAGGTCGCCTCGTCCAGCACCACCAGGGGTGCCGGGGAGAGGTACGTCCGTACCAGGGCCAGCAGTTGGCGCTCTCCGGCGGACAGCGCGGCCGGATCGGGCAGCGCCGCGGTCGGCCCGCCGAGCCGGTGCAGCAGCTCGGCGGCGCCCACCTCGGCCGCGGCGCGGGTGAGCTGCTCATCGGTGGCGTCCGGGCGCAGCCAGCGCAGGTTCTCCCCGACGGTCCCGGTGAAGAGGTAGGCCTCCTGGGGCAACAGGGCCACCAGGCGGGCCCGTTCGGGGCCGGGGAGGGCGTGCGGGGCGGTGACGGCGCCGAGGGTGACGGTGCCGTGCTGCGGCGGAAGCAGTCCGGCGAGCAGGGCGGCCAGGGTGGACTTGCCCGCGCCGCTGGGGCCGACCACCGCCAGGTGCTCCTCCGGGCCGAGGTCCAGGTCCAGGGCGGTGAACAGGGGCTCGGCGGCGGCTCCCTGGGTGTGGTGGAGGGAGCGGACGGCCAGCGGGACGGGGCCGGGGTCGGCGTGCGCGGCGCCGGCGGACCGGCCGGGAGCGGCGGGCGGTGCGGCGGGGAGCGCGGCGGGCAGGGCGGCGGGCAGGCCGGCCAGGCGGTCGAGGACGACGGCGAGTTCGAGCAGCCAACTGCCCACCATCCCGGCCAGGCTGCGCACCGCCGGCTCCAACTGCTGGAGCAGGTAGGCGGCCGCGCCGATGAGCTGACCGAGCGTCAGATGTCCACTGCGCAGCAGCCAGGGGGCGGCCAGCACCACCAGCAGGACGGGGGCCCGCCCGGCCAGCGCCACGCTCAGCGTGCGCAGCGCGGCCGCCCGGCCGAGCGCGCGGACCGCCGCGCCCTGGGCGTCCACCGCCTCGCCGACCGAACGCTCCACTCGGGGCCGGGCCCCGCTCGCGGTGATGTCCCGCACGGCGGCGAACGCCGCACCGGCCTCGGCCGCCACCCGCTCGTCGGCCAGTACCACCGCCCGCTGACGGGCCACCAGCGGCCCCAGCAGCCGGGTGAAGAGCAGTCCGCCGACCAGCAGCGGCGGCAGCACCAGCGGCAGCGTGGCCGGGGCCAGCACCGCCAGGCCGACCAGCGCGGCCGGCACGGTGATCCCGACCCCCCGCAGGGTGCGCAGCAGGGTGGCGGTCAACTGCCGTGCGGACTCCACCTGTTCGGTCAGCCGGGCCACCTCGGCGGGCCCGCCCCCGGAGGGCTCGGTGCGGCTCAGGGCGCCGCCCACCACCCGGCGCACCAGCACGTCCCGCAGCGGCTCCACCACGGCGGCCACGTACGGCAGCGCTGCCCGGGCCGCGTACGCCCGGACGGCGACGGCCGCGCCGAAGCCGGCCAGCCAGGCGCAGCCCACCCCGGGCCGTCCGGCGAGGAAGCCCCGGTCGAGGGCGGCGGCCAGCAGCAGCCCGGAGAGCAGCGCGGGCAGCGCCTCGCCGGCCGACCAGGCCAGCACCCGGACCAGGGCGGGGCGGCAGGTGGCCAGGTGGGCCCGGAGCAGGGCGACGCCGGGGCGCGGGGTCATCGGGGATCTCCCGGTATCGGGGCGGGGGCGGGGGTGGTGGCAGGGGTGGTGGCGGGGGTGGCCGTGGTGGAGGAGCCGGCCAGGGTGGAGCGGTAGTCGGGGTCGGTGATCAGGGTGCTGTGCGGGGCCAGGGCGCGCAGCCGGCCGTTGTCCAGCCAGGCGACCAGGTCGGCCCGGGCGGCGGCCTGCGGACGGTGGGCCACCACCAGCCGGGTGTGGCCGCGGGTGGCCTCGGCCAGGGCGGTGGTCACCTGGTGCTCGGTGGCCAGGTCCAGGCTGGAGGTGGCGTCGTCCAGGATCACCGCCCGGGGCCGCTGGGCGAGCAGTCGGGCCAGCCCCAGGCGCTGCAACTCTCCGCCGGAGAGCCGGAGTTCGGCGAGCGGGGTGGCGGCGCCCTGCGGGAGGCGGGCGAGGAAGCCGTCCGCCCGGGCCGCTCCGGTCTCCCGGGCCCCCGCGCCCTCCAGGGCCTCGCCGACGGTGGCGCCGACCAGGACGGGGCGCTCGAAGGCGTAGCCGACGGCGAGGCGGCGCTGCTCGGTGGTGAGCTCGGCCAGCGGCACGCCGTCCACCAGTACCAGTCCGGAGTCCGGGGAGCGCAGCCCGCCGGCCAGGGCGGCCAGCAGCGTCTTGCCGGAGCCGGAGCGGCCGACCAGCGCCACCGTCCGGCCGCCCGGCACGGTGAGGTCGAGCGGTCCGAGCAGGGGAAAGCCGTCGGCGTCGTTGACGGTGACGCCGATCAAGGTCAACTCGCCGGGGCCGGGCGGGAGTTCACGGGTGCCGGAGGGTGGGGCGGGCAGGTCGAGGAGCTCCGAGAGCCGGTCCCGGCCGGACTTGGCGTGGGCGATCCCGGCCAGTGCCTCCACCTGCTCGAACAGGCCGAGGCCGAGGGCCGCCCAGCCGGCCGCCGCGGCCAGATCGCCCGGGGCGAGGCCGCCGCGGGAGAGCAGCAGACCGGCCGCGCCGAGCACCGAGAGCTCCACCAGGGCGACCAGCAGGGTGGCCTGCCAGACCGTCCGGCGCTGTGCCTCCCAGAGCGCGTGGCCGGCGTCGGCGAGACGGGGGAGCGGCCCGAGGACGCGTTCGGTCTCGGTGCGGCGGGCTCCGGCGGCGTGGATCGAGCGCAGCCCGGCGAGGGCGCCCGTCATCCGGGCGGCCAGCTCGGACTGCACCTGCTGGTAGCGGGTGAACGCCTCGGTGGCATCGCGCAGGAACAGGCGGATCACCACGACGCCGGGGACGACGCCGGCGAAGAACGCCGCCGCGAGCCAGGGCGAGAGCAGGCCGAGACCGAGGATCGCGCCGAGGGAGGTGAGCAGGGCCGTGACGGCCGTGACGCGGGACGGCAGGGCGCCGCCCGCATCGGCGGCGGCGCCGACCAGACGGGCCGTCAGGTCACCGGCGGGGTGGCCGTCGGGGACGGGGCCCCTGGCCAGGACGCGGTGCAGCAGCCGCTTGCGCAGCTCCACCGTGGCCCCGGCGGCCACCGCCGGCCCGGCCGCCGTCGCCACCACCCCGGCCACCGCTCCGACCCCCAGCACCACCCCGGGCACCCAGGCCGACCCCCCGTCGATCGCCCGCCCCACCACCCCGGGCAGCGCCAGCACGGCCGCAGCCTCCACCGGCACCGCCACCACCAGGGCTACGGCCCAACCACGCACGGAACAACCTCCTACGAATGTGGTGATGCCTCCGGGGGCGCGAGGAACTGCGCGCAGGGGGAACGGCACGTGCTGCAACTGGCTCGCATGCCCCGATCCAGCGCTGGTCCGCCTTCCGATTCGCGCAGTTCCCCGCGCCCCCGGTGTAACCAATGCGTCGGGGCCGTGCCGCTCCCCCCGGGTGGGTGCGGCACGGCCCCGGTCGGTGACCTACTAGCTGACGGTGAAGATCAGGCAGGTCAGGATCAGACAGGTGAACTGGCAGCCGCCGCCGTGCCCGCCGAGCTCGACGGCCTCGGTCTCCGGCAGCTCCTGCAGGGCGGCCAGGTCGGTCTCGAAGTTCTCCATGATGGGTTCCTCCCCTTGTCACGATCGCCGTCCGCACCGTGCGGACGACGCTCCCCCGGACCCGTCGGGCCCGGGAAGTCCTAGGTGGGCCGGCCGGTGCGCAGGAAGCCGGCCAGCAGTTCGTGCAGCACGGCCGCGCCCTCCTCCACCAGCACCTCGTGCCCGGCCCCCGCCGCCTCCACGTAGCGGAAGTCGGCCCCCTCGGTCCGTCCGATCCGCAGCAACTCGTGCCGCAGGGTGCGGGACTGACCGACCGGCACCACCTCGTCCCGGTCGCCGTGCACGATCAGCAGCGGTGCCGTCAGGCGGTGCGCCAGCTGGAGCACGTCCCGGGGGCCGAGCCGGTCGTCGACCGGATCGCCACCGCCGAGGCGGGTGGTGAGTGCCCGGACCGGGGCGGAGGCCTCGGCCAGCAGGCGGGCGCCGGACAGGAACGGGGCGACCACCGCGCAGCGGGCCACCTGCCCGTCCGGCGCGTGGGCGGCGGCCAGCAGCGCCAGGAAGGCGCCGTAGCTGACCCCGAAGAGGGCGGGCGGCTCCAGGCCGAGTGCGGCGCGCTGCCCGGCGATGCCGTCCAGCAGGTGCAGGACGTCGGCCAGGTCGGGGCCGCCCCAGGCACTGCGGATGGCCATCGCGTGCTCGGTGCCGTAGCCGGTGGAGCCGCGCTGGTTGGGCGCGAGCACGGCCAGGCCCTCGGCGGCCATCCGCTGCAGGGCCGGGTCGAACTCCAGCCGCCAGGCGTCGGCCGGGCCGCCGTGCAGGGCGAGCACCAGGTGCGGGGCGCTCAGCCAGGCGTCGCCGCCGTAGACCACGGCCTCCACCGGGCCGGCGGGACCGGCCAGTTCGAGGCTCTGGGCCGGGTGCCAGCGCCCGCCGTCGCCCGGGCCGGTGGAGCCGTCGAGGCGCCAACCGGCGGGCGTGGAGCCGTGGTTGTGCTGCCAGGGGGTGGCGGCCGGGCGCTCGGTGCCGAGCGGGGCGAGCCGCAGCGGGAGCGGGGCGGCGGCCGGGGCACCGGGACGCCCGAGGGCGAGCAGCGCGTCCACGTCCATGGTGGTGAGCGCGGCCGGGTGGTCGGGGGCCGAGTACGGCATCCGCAGCCCCGCCGCCGACCAGTGGCCGACGGCGCCGAGGCGGCCGGGCGGCACGGGGAGCGGGGTGAGGCGGTTGAGCTCGGGCTGCCAGAGGGTCAGCGCCGAGGTGGTGCCGTGGTCGATCTGGAGCACCACCCGCCGCCCGTCCGGGCCGGCCTCGGTGTCCAGGGCGATCGGGCGCAGGAACAGTCCGGGCAGGTGCAGGCTCTCCGGGAAGCGCAGCGGCTGCCGGCCGCCGAGCTCGCCCCAGCCGAGGCGGTCGGTGCCGGGGGCGTCGCTGCGCACCATGGCGAAGCGGGTGTCCGGGTCGTACAGCGCCAGCCGGTCGTTGCTCCGCTCGCCGATCTCCAACAGCGGGGTGACCTGGCCGAGTTCGAGGTCCAGCACCACGGTGCGGACCAGGCCGCCCTGTACCCGGTCGAGCGCCAGCAGCCGTCCGGTGCGGTCCAGCCAGACGCCGCCGCCGTGCAGCCCCGGCAGCTCGGCCACCTCGATCGGCGGCGTGCCGTCGGCGGGGACCAGCCAGACCGTGGTGGCCGGCCGGGTGTCGGTGCCGAGCGCCACCGCGACCGGTGCTCCCGGGAGCGGTCCGTCGGCCGTGCCGCCGGGCATCGGCAGCAGGCGCAGGCCGGGGCGGCGCAGGGTGGCCAGCTCGGTCTCGGTGACGGGTTGTCCGGCCGGGCCGGGGGTGAGCAGCAGCAGGGCGTGCCGGTCGGCGTCGTGGCGGCAGACCAGCACCCGGCCGTCGGGCAGCGCGATCAGCTGCGAGTGCAGGCTCTCCGAGCGGCCGCCGGGCAGCGGCAGCGCGGTCGGCACGGCCGGCCCGGTGCCGGGCAGACGCCAGCCCTCGGTGTACCAGCCGCCGTCGGCTCCGGCGGCCAGGCAGGCCGCGTGCGAGCCGTCGAGGGCGAAGGTGAAGCTCAGGCGACGCAGCGCCTGGGCGGTGGTGCGGGTGGCGGTGTTCATCCGGGCTCACCTCCTTCGGGGGCGGTTGGTGACAGAGGGTCAGGTGCGGGCGGTCAGGGTGGCGGGGGTGTCCGCGAGCGGGTCCAGCCAGAGGCGGGGGCCGCCGTGCAGCAGGCGGTGCAGGAAGGCGAGCGGCCCCGAGGTGCCGGTGCCGTAGGCGGGTGCCGAGCCGAGGCCGGTCTCGTCCGGCAGGACGAGCAGGCCCTCGCGCCGCACCGCGCGGGCGGTGATCAGCGCGGCCAACTCCTCGGCGCCGGTAC